>JAVBKU010000029.1:0-20282 GCA_031553875.1 Rikenellaceae bacterium
GCAGGCGGCACTTTTTGGGTACCTTTTGTGTGCACAAAAGGTACGAAGAGAACTATTTGCGATAGTTTATTTCGCCTTTGGCGACCTACTTTTAGCATTGCCCCAAAAGTAGGCAAAAGGTCTAGCCGCGTCTTCTGCCGGGGTCTCTTCCGGGAGCTTCCCTCGTTACACGATAACTGAGGGTGATCTCCCTCACGAGACCTATTCCCGGCAGAAGCCAGAAGCGGCGTTCGCACGAGGCTTACGCCTCGTTAAAGTTTTCAGATGCGGGGGATTGCAAGCGTCTTCGACGCTTTAAAAACACAATAACAATTCTATCCGTGTGTCGGTAGACACTCCAAAGCCTCGGCTACTACGAAGGTACTGCCCCCGATAAATATCATATCGTCAGACGCGGCCAGTTCGCGGGCACGGGCCACGGCTTCGGCGACGGTCGGGGCGGTTTCGCCTTTAAGCCCCGCTTCGGCGGCCATCGAGCGTAGGGTGTAGGGGTCGAGCGCACGGCGGATAGAGGCCTGCGTGAAAATATAATGTGCCTCACGGGGTAATAGAGGGAGGATATGGCTCACATCCTTGTCGGATACCATCCCTATTATAAAATATAGTTTATTAAACTTTGTTTTTGCGATCTGCCGGGCGACGAAACCTATGCCCGCCTCATTATGCCCCGTATCGGCCACCATCAGCGGATCATGCCCCAACACCTGCCAACGCCCTTGAAGGCCTGTGGAGGCCGCAGCCGAGGCCAGGCCCTCCCGTACATTGTCGGGGGATATGGAAAGCTCCCTGGTCCCATTGAGCATATCGAGCGAGGCCAGGACGGTTACGATATTGCGCCTCTGGTAATCGCCCGTAAGATCGAGATCGAGAAGCACCTCCCCTTCATCGAGGAGGCTACGCAAGGTGTAATGTCCTCCACCCGGGAATGTTTCCACCCCTTCGGTACGGTACATCCTGTCGGCGAACACTATGTGGCTGCCCGTTTCATGCGCACGGGTGATAAATACGGGGGCGGTCTCGGGATCGCTCTCGCCAACCACCACCGGCACGCCCTCCTTGATTATCCCCGCCTTTTCGCCAGCTATCGTAGACAGCGTGTCGCCCAAAAATTGCATATGGTCGGGGCTGATGTTGGTTATGATGCTCAGGAGCGGGCGGATAATATTGGTCGAATCGAGCCTCCCGCCCATGCCTACCTCCACCACGGCCACCTCCACTCCCTCGCGGGCGAATATGTCGAAAGCCATCCCCACGCACAGCTCGAAAAACGAGGGCTGGAGCTTCTCTATGAAATCTTTGTTGCGTTCGACGAAATCGACCACTTCGCTCCCGGGGACCATCTCACCGTCGATACGGATGCGCTCCCTGAAGTCGACCAGGTGGGGAGAGGTGTAAAGCCCTACTTTGTACCCCGCCTTACGCAGTACCGAGGCCAACATATGCGACACCGATCCCTTGCCGTTGGTCCCCGCCACGTGTACCGTGAGGAACTTCCGGTGCGGATGCCCCAGATGTTCGTCGAGGTTCAGCGTGTTCTCTAGGCCCGCTTTATATGCCCCCGCTCCGATATGATGGAACACGGGAAGGGAGTTGTAGAGGTAGTCTATGGTCTGTTCGTAGGTCATGGATATACTCTGAGGAATCGGTCTTCAAAGGTAGTTATATGAAAGGGGATTCGAAAGGGCCGCCTCCTAAAAAGTTTGGGCGGAACCCGCAAGAGTCCCGCCCAAACGGCTATTGTGTTGTCTGTTACGGCCGGAATAGGATGCGTAAACCTTACCGGCAGGAGGTGTATTTCAAGTGGTCTTAGTCCTTCAGTTTGGCTGAGAGGAATTCCCTGTTGAGGCGGGCGATGTGGGCGATGGAGATACCTTTGGGGCATTCCGCTTCGCAGGCGCCGGTGTTGGTGCAGCCGCCGAATCCCAGCTCGTCCATCTTGGCTACCATGGCCTTGGCCCTGCGGGCTCCCTCTACTTTACCCTGGGGGAGTTTGGCCAGCGACGACACGCGGGCCGACACGAACAGCATTGCAGAGCCGTTCTTACAAGTGGCCACGCAGGCTCCGCAACCGATACAGGCCGCCGCGTCCATGCTCTCGTCTGAATCTTCCTTGGAGATGGCAATGGCGTTGGCGTCGGGCACGCCGCCAGTATTCACCGACACGAAGCCGCCGGACTGGAGGATCTTGTCGAAGGCGCTGCGGTCTACCGCCAGGTCCTTGATAACGGGGAAGGCGCGCGAACGCCAGGGCTCGATGGTTATGGTCTCGCCGTCCTTGAACTTGCGCATGTGTAGCTGACAGGTGGTGATCTCCTCGTCGGGACCGTGGGCATGGCCGTTGATGTAGAGCGAGCACATGCCGCAGATACCCTCGCGGCAGTCGTGGTCGAACACGATGGGTTCCTTGCCACCGTGGATAAGATTGTTGTTGAGGATGTCGAGCATCTCCAGGAACGAGGTGTCGGGAGAGATGTCCTCGACGTTGTATATTTCGAAAGCGCCCTTACTCTTGGAGTCCTTCTGGCGCCATACTTTTAACTTCAGGTTCATATCTTTTTCTTTAATGCCTGTAAATTTAAACTTCTCGCTGAGGTTTTATCCCGCCGGAACAGTTATGCTCCGGCTTCGGGATTAATCCTTATAGTTGCGCTGTGCGAGTTTGACGGTTTCGAACTTCAGATCCTCCTTGTGGAGTTCGGGAGCGGCGTCCGCGCCCTTGTACTCCCACACGGCGGCGTAAGTGTAGTGGTCGTCGTCGCGCAGAGCCTCGCCCTCGGGGGTCTGGAACTCCTCGCGGAAGTGTCCGCCGCACGATTCGTTGCGGTTCAGGGCGTCGCGGGCCATAAGTTCGCCGAGTTCGAGGAAGTCGGACAGGCGCAGGGCCTTCTCAAGTTCCTGGTTGAACTCTACGTCGGAGCCGGTCACGCGGACTTCTTTCCAGAACTCTTTGCGAAGGGCGGCGATAGAGTCGATGGCTTTCTTCAGGCCTTCGGCGTTACGCGCCATACCTACGTATTCCCACATGATGTGGCCCAGATCCCTGTGCAGGTCGTCGACCGACTTCTTGCCCTGAACGGACAGGAGGTTGGCGATCTTGCCGCGCACGCTCTTCTCCGCTTCCTCGAATTCCTTCGATGAAGTGTCCACCTTGGGTGACTGTATCTCTTTGGAGAGGTAGTCGCCGATGGTGTAGGGAAGCACGAAGTAGCCGTCGGCCAGACCCTGCATCAGCGCCGAGGCGCCGAGGCGGTTCGCGCCGTGATCGGAGAAGTTGGCCTCGCCGATGGCATACAGGCCGGGGATGGTGGTCATAAGGTTGTAGTCAACCCAGATGCCGCCCATGGTGTAGTGCACCGCGGGGTAGATCATCATAGGCTCCTCATAGGGATTCACGTCTACGATCTTCTCATACATCTGGAAGAGATTGCCGTAGCGTTCAGCTATCACCTTCTCGCCCAGGCGCTTGATGGCGGTTGAGAAGTCGAGGAATACGGCCAGGCCTGTGTCGTTCACACCGAAGCCGGCGTCGCAACGCTCCTTGGCGGCACGCGAGGCCACGTCGCGCGGCACGAGGTTACCGAAGGCCGGGTAGCGGCGTTCGAGGTAGTAGTCGCGGTCTTCTTCGGGGATCTGCGAAGCCTTTATCTGTTTGGCGCGGATCTTCTCCACGTCCTCTTTTTTCTTGGGTACCCAGATGCGGCCGTCGTTACGCAGCGATTCCGACATGAGGGTCAGTTTGCTCTGGTGCGTACCGTGCACGGGGATACATGTGGGGTGGATCTGCGTGAAGCAGGGGTTGGCGAACATCGCGCCCTTCCTGTAGCACTGAAATGCCGCCGAGCCGTTGGAATTCATGGCGTTGGTCGAGAGGAAGAACACGTTGCCGTAGCCGCCGGTGGCGATCACCACGGCGTGCGCGCCGAAGCGTTCGATCTCGCCTGTGACGAGGTCACGGGCGATAATACCACGGGCCTTGCCGTCGACGATGACCAGGTCGAGCATCTCGTGGCGGTTGTAACTCTTGACCGCCCCCTTGGATATCTGACGGTTTAGGGCCGCGTAGGCGCCCAGCAGAAGCTGCTGGCCGGTCTGTCCGCGGGCGTAGAACGTACGCGATACCTGCGCGCCGCCGAATGAGCGGTTGTCGAGCAGGCCGCCGTAATCGCGGGCGAAGGGTACTCCCTGTGCCACGCACTGGTCTATAATGAGATTCGAAACCTCGGCCAGGCGGTATACGTTGGATTCACGGGCACGGTAGTCGCCGCCCTTGATGGTGTCGTAGAAGAGGCGATATACGGAGTCGTTGTCGTTCTGGTAGTTCTTGGCGGCGTTGATACCTCCCTGCGCGGCGATACTGTGCGCGCGGCGGGGGGAGTCGGAGATACAGAATATCTTCACGTTGTAGCCCAGTTCGCCGAGCGAAGCGGCTGCAGAAGCGCCGCCGAGGCCGGTACCTATAACGATAACGTCGAGCTTGCGCTTGTTGGCGGGGCTTACGACCTTGATCTCAGCCTTGTGCTTGCTCCATTTCTCGGCCAATGGGCCCAGCGGAGATTTTGATTCTAACTTTGCCATATCAGATAAGTGTTTTTGTCGGATAGATTAACAGCCGAGGGGGCATGTGCAGGCGCAGGAGACCATAGACGCGCCGAAGAAATAGTACCATACCACCACCAGGGCGAAGCCGAGGCAGATGACGGTGGCGAAAATGTTGGCTATGCACTTGAGGCGGGGCAACCATATCTGGTTGTTCCAACCCACTGTCTGAAGCATGCTCCAGAAGCCGTGTGTCAAGTGGAACCACAGGGCGCCCAACCACACTAAATAGATCAGTACATAGTACCACTGGGCGAATGTATAGGCTATGAGGCTCGCTCCGTCAACAGGCGAGAGGCCGAGAGAGTTCTCGTGTCCGCCGAGGATCTCCACAAGCTGCATCTTGCTCCAGAAGTTGAACATATGCAGGCACAGGCCCAGGATCACGATCAGCCCCAGCACGAACATGTTCTTCGAGGCCCAGCTCACGCCCGGCTCCGAGGCCGAAGCGGCGTAGCGTACACCGCCGCGCGAGCAACGGTTGTGCAGGGTGATGATAAGGGCGTAGATGAAGTGGATGACCACACCTGCGGCCAACACCAGCGTACCCGCGAGGGCGTACCAGTTGGCGCCCAGGAAGGCGCATACCGTGTTGTAGCCCTCCGGAGAGATCACGGCCACGATGTTCATGCTCATGTGGAAGAGCAGGAACAGGACAAGGAAGGCTCCGGTTACGCTCATAACCAGCTTTTTCCCGATCGACGAGGTGAACAAATTGCTCATAGTAATGTTTTTGAATGTTATTTATTGATTATTACGTACAAATTAAGGATATTTGTGCTTCGGCGTAATCGCCGGCAAAGTTACCCGATTGTTTGTAAAATAACAACCTTTCCCGCCATATTTTTAAAATAAAGTAACCCCGCGCCCCATATGAGGCAGACAGACGATAAAAAAGCCGTGAGGGGCCGCGTACGCGAGGCCCTTTGTTCACTCTCCGAAGCGGCTAAGCTCCGGGAGAGCGAGGCGATATGGGCCCGGGTCGAGGCGCTGGAGGTGTTCGCGCAGGCCGAGGTCGTGGCCCTCTACTGGTCGCTGCCCGACGAGCCTTTCACCCATGCGGTGGTGGAGCGGTGGAGCGGCACGAAGACCGTGCTCCTGCCGAGCATGGAAGGGGATGATATAGTTTTCAGGCGCTACGAAGGGCCGCAGAGCATGTCTCCGGGACGTTTCGGTATCGCCGAGCCGAGAGGAGAGCGCCGGATGCGGCCGCAGGATATAGACCTTATAATAGTCCCCGGTGTGGCGTTCTGCGCCGACGGACGAAGGCTCGGGCGCGGGAAAGGTTTCTACGACCGCCTGCTATCCAAGGTGCGGGCGGCGGATATGGGGTCGGTGGACATCGTACAATTTCCCGAAAATTTATCCACTGCCGCCGAGGTGTCAAACCCCTCTAAACATACCTGTGGAGCCGAAATGAAGTGCGGCGATAAGGCCAGGGGGGCCGTTACAAGGCAAGAACAAGCAGCCGCGAAAGGCCTCCCTGCGGTTGTCGGAGTGGCATTTTCGTGCCAGTTGTTGCCAGATGTGCCGTGCGAAGAGCATGATATATCGCTCGACATGGTTATTTCAGGCGGTAAACAGTAGGAATCAGTTAAAAAAAAATATAACTTTGCGGTCGTATAATATGGGAAATATTTCACGGCCCTATATTCCGTCAACAATATGAAGAAATTCAAACGTCATCTGGTAACTTCGGCATTGCCCTACGCCAACGGGCCGGTACACATCGGACACCTCGCAGGGGTATACGTGCCGTCGGATATATATGTGCGCTATCTCCGCTTGAGGGGCGAGGACGTGGTGTGGGTGTGCGGCTCCGACGAGCACGGCGTGCCCATCACCATCAAGGCCCGCCAGGAGGGCGTGACGCCGCAAGATATAGTGGACAAGTACCATTACATGATCAAATCTTCATTCGAGGGTCTGGGCATATCCTTCGACATATATTCGCGCACGACGTCGGCCACACACCATAAGACGGCGTCGGATTTCTTCCGCACACTCTACGACAAGGGCGAGTTTACCGAGAAGACCACCATGCAGTTCTACGACGAGGAGGCCAAGCAGTTCCTCGCCGACAGGTACGTGATGGGCACCTGCCCCCACTGCCAGAACGACAAGGCATACGGCGACCAGTGCGAGAGCTGCGGCACGACGCTCAACTCCATCGACCTTATAAATCCCCGCAGCGCCATCTCCGGCTCCGTGCCCGTGATGAGGGAGACCAAGCACTGGTACCTCCCCTTAGATAAGCACGAGCCCATGCTGCGCAAGTGGATCCTCGACGGACACAAGGAATGGAAGGCCAACGTCTACGGCCAATGTAAGAGCTGGCTCGACCTGGGACTGCAGCCACGCGCCGTGAGCCGCGACCTCGACTGGGGTATTCCCGTGCCTGTGGAGGGTGCCGAGGGTAAGGTGCTGTATGTTTGGTTTGACGCCCCCATCGGTTATATCTCCGCCACAAAGGACCTTACCCCCGACTGGGAGAAGTACTGGAAGAGCGAGGACACCAAGATGGTGCACTTCATCGGCAAGGACAATATCGTGTTTCACTGTATCGTGTTCCCCGCGATGCTCCACGCCCATGGCGAGTACATCCTGCCTGAGAATGTGCCGGGCAACGAGTTCCTCAACCTCGAGGGCGACAAGATATCCACCTCGCGTAACTGGGCGGTGTGGCTTCACGAATATCTCGAAGATTTTCCCGGTAAGGAGGACGTGTTGAGGTACGTGCTCTGCGCCAACGCTCCCGAGACCAAGGACAACGACTTCACCTGGAAGGATTTCCAGGCCCGCAACAATAACGAGTTAGTGGCCGTGCTCGGCAACTTCGTCAACCGCGCGCTGGTGCTGACGCAGAAATACTACGAGGGCGCCGTTCCCGCCATGGGCGAACTGACCCAGTACGATAAGGATATTCTATCCGAACTACCCGAAATAAAGAGTGCGGTGGAGGAAAATATCGAGAACTACCGTTTCCGCGAGGCGCTCAAGGAGGCGATGAACATAGCCCGCCTGGGTAACAAGTACCTCGCCGACACAGAGCCTTGGAAGCTTATCAAGACCGACCCGGAGCGGGTGAAGACCATAATGAACATCGCCCTCCAGATCACGGCCAACCTGGCTATCGTAGTGGAGCCGTTCATGCCTTTCACTTCGGCCAAGATACTGAAGATGATCGGTAAGGAGCCTTTCGGTTGGGATGCCCTGGGTAGGACGGATCTGCTCGCCGCGGGCCACGTTATCGCCGAGCCGCAGCTGTTGTTCGAGAAGATCGAGGATTCGGTGATCGAGGCCCAGCTCGAAAAATTGGCCGCCTCCCGCAAGGCCAACGCCGCAAAGGAGAATGGCAAGAAGATCGAAGAGCAGAAGGGCAGCGTGTCGTTCGACGACTTCGGGGGGATGGATATCAGGGTCGCTACGGTGCTGGAGGCCGAGAAGATAGCCAAGACCAAGAAACTCCTGAAGCTCACCATCGACACTGGTATCGACAAGCGTACCATCGTTTCGGGCATAGCTGAGCACTACGAACCGGCCGACCTCGTGGGCAAGCAGATACTCGTGCTCGTGAACCTCGAGCCGAGAGAGCTCAAGGGCGTGATGTCGCAGGGCATGATACTCATGGCCACCGACCCCTCGGGCAAGATGGTCGTCGTGTCGCCCACCGAGAAGATGCCCAACGGCGCAGTGATAGGGTAAAGGGCGGCGGGCCTGCCGGAAATTTCCGGAACTTTTTGAAGTGAATAATTTAATACGGTCGTGCGGCCGTACGGAGAAAAAGATAAGAACAGAGTTGTATGGATAATTTTATGGATTGGAAGAATCTGGGTTTTCAATATAGGAAGACGGATTTTAATATCAGGACCTATTTCAGGGACGGAGCGTGGACTACCCCCGAACTCTCCTCCGATGAGAACATTACAATGCCCATGGCTGCCACCTGCCTCCACTACGGACAGGAGGCGTTCGAAGGACTTAAAGCCTACCGGGGCAAGGACGGTAAGATCCGCCTGTTCCGCGTGGATGAGAACGCCAAGCGTATGAAGAACTCGGGCGATTACCTCAAGATGATGTCGCCGAGCATCGAACTTTTCACCGAATGCGTGAAGAAAGTCGTGCTGGCCAACGAACGTTTCGTGCCTCCCTACGGCACGGGAGCATCGCTCTATATCCGTCCGTTCCTTATTGGAACAGGTGCGCAGGTGGGTGTTGCTCCGGCCAAGGAGTACCTGTTCATGATTTTCGTAACGCCTGTGGGCCCGTACTATAAGGAGGGTTTCAGCCCCATCAAAGTTATCGTTGACCGCGACCACGACCGTGCTGCGCCTCTGGGTACCGGCCATATCAAAGCCGGCGGCAACTACGGCGCGTCGCTCACCTCGGCAGAAGAGGGCCATGCGAAGGGTTACCCCAGCGTTCTGTACCTCGATTCGAGCGAGAAGAAATATATCGACGAGTGCGGCGCGGCCAACTTCTTCGCTATCCGCGACGGCAAGTATATAACTCCCAAGTCGTCGTCGGTACTTCCGTCGATCACCAATATGAGCCTCCAGACTCTGGCCGAAGATATGGGCCTCAAGGTCGAAAGGCGCAAGGTGGAATTCAACGAACTGCCCACCTTCGAGGAGGCCGGGTCGTGCGGTACCGCCGCGGTGATATCGCCCATCGGCAGCATATATGATCCCCTTACGGATAAGACCGTAGTGTTCGGCGATGGCAAGAAGGCCGGTCCCTGGAGCACAAAACTCTACGAACAGCTTATCGGCATCCAGTACGGCGAGAAACCCGACACGCACGGGTGGACGACCGTTATAGGATAACGGTTGAGGAATTAGAGGAGGGGCGGTTGCAAAAGCAACCGCCCCTTTTTTTTATATATAGGTATGTCTATGTCGCGGATGTGTCGAAAATATCTTCATTCTTAAAGCGCCGCAGGCGCTTGCCCTCCGCCAATTGGGGATATTCACGCCCGGACGAGGGTCGAGGGAATCCGTTAAAAAACGACGCTGTGTCTAACGACTGTTAGCGGGGACGAAGGTCCCGCTAAAAAGGAGGAGTTCGACGTTTTAGGATGTACGAAAACTCCTGTCAGTGAATATCCGCAGGCGGCACTTTTTGGGTACCTTTTGTGTGCACAAAAGGTACAAGAGGGAAAATATTAATACAGGGAGATTCCTTTCGCCTTCAGCGGGACCTACTTTTGCCATTGCCGCAAAAGTAGGCAAAAGGTCTAGCCGCGTCTTCTGCCGGGGTCTCTTCCGGGAGCTTCCCTCGTTACACGATAACAGAGGGTGATCTCCCTCACGAGACCTATTTCCGGCAGAAGCCCGAAGCGGCATTTGCACAAGGCTTACACCTTGTTAGTGTTTTCAGATGCGGGGATTGCAAGCGTCTTCGACGCTTTAAGGGTTGGATAATCTTCTGCAAAAACAATTCTATCCGTGTGTCGGCAGACACTCTGTGTGCCGGGAGGCACAAAAAACCGCCCCTGCCTGATCAGGCAGGGGCGGTTCCGTTATTTAAAGTTACGCTTTAAGATTATTTCTCGAAAGACATCTTAGCGAACCTCTGGTAGTTTTCGTAACGCCACTTGGCATTCTCCTCGGCGGCGGCGAACAGTTCCTTGGCTTCGGCCGGGAACGACTTCAGCAGTGAAGTGTAACGCACCTCCTTGTTGAGGAAGGCCTGGAACTTGCTCCAATCCGGCTCCTTGGAATCGTACTGGAAGGGGTTCTTGCCTTCAGCCTCCATAGAGGGGTTGTAGCGCCACAGGTGCCAGTAACCGCATTCTACGGCTTCCTTGCCTATGGTCTGGGTCCTTGTCATGCCGCCCTTGAGACCGTGGTTGATACAGGGAGCGTAGGCAATAACCAGTGACGGGCCGGGGTAAGCCTCGGCTTCCTTCAACACCTGGAACAGCTGGTTCTGGTTGGCGCCGATAGACACCTGGGCCACGTACACATAACCGTAGGTCATGGCGATGGCGCCGAGGTCCTTCTTGCGGATGCGCTTGCCGGCCGAAGCGAACTTGGCCACAGCGCCCACGGGAGTACTCTTCGACGACTGGCCGCCGGTGTTGGAGTAAACCTCTGTGTCGACAACGAGGATGTTCACGTCAAGACCCGAAGCGATCACGTGGTCGAGACCGCCGAAGCCGATGTCATAGCCCCAACCGTCGCCGCCGATGATCCACTGCGACTTCTTAACGAGGTACTTCTTCAGTTCGAGGATGCTCTTGCAGGTATCGCAACCGCAGGCTTCCATCATGGGGACCATCTTGGCGGCGGCGGCAGCGCTCTTGGCACTGTCGTTCATGCCTTCGATCCATTCGCCCATAGCGGCTTTCAGGTCGGCAGAGCACTTCTGGCAGTTGGCGATAGCGCCTTCCATCAGGTCTTTGAGCCTTTCGCGGAGTTTTTCAACGCCCACGTGCATACCGAGGCCGAATTCGGCGTTGTCCTCGAACAGTGAGTTAGCCCATGCGGGACCTTCGCCCTTGCTGTTGGTACAGTAGGGAGTGGAGGGAGCCGAGCCGCTGTAAATAGAGGTACAACCTGTAGCGTTGGCTACCATCATGCGGTCGCCGAACAGCTGTGTGATAGTCTTGATATAGGGAGTTTCACCGCAACCCGCGCAAGCTCCGGAGAACTCGAACAGGGGCTGAGCGAACTGGCTGTTCTTGACAGTCTTGGTCTTGTCAACGACAGAGTCCTTGTAGCCGACCTTCTCGTCCATATAGTGCCAGCGGGCGTCTTCGGCCATCTGCGATTCGAGCGGCTTCATGGCCAGAGCCTTGGTAGGCGCGGGGCAGACGTCGACGCAGTTGCTGCAACCTGTACAGTCGAGCGGGCTGATCTGTATGCGGAACTTGTACTCCTTGGTGGCGCCCAGACCCTGCTTGGCGACTGTGCCTGCGGGAGCCGCGGCCAGTTCCGCTTCTGTGAGCAGGAACGGACGGATCACGGCGTGGGGGCACACATAGGCGCACTGGTTACACTGGATACAGTTGTCGGCCAACCATTCGGGAACGTTGGTGGCGATACCGCGCTTTTCCCACTTAGAAGTGGCGTTTTCCCATGTACCGTCCTCGCGGCCGTTGAAGGCGCTCACGGGGAGGTCGTCACCCTTCAGGGCGTTAACGGGGTAAACGATCTTCTTCACGAATTCGGGAGCGCCGTCTTCGGTAGCCTTGGCGGCCTTCACAGTGATGTTGGCCCATTCGGCGGGAACGTCGACCTTGATAACTTCCGATGCGCCCTTATCCACGGCGGCGTAGTTCATGTTGATGATATCCTCGCCCTTGTTGCCGTAAGACTTGAAGATAGCCTTCTTCATGTGTTCGACAGCCAGGTCAAAGGGGATCACGCCTGTGATCTTGAAGAACGCAGACTGCATGATGGTATTGGTGCGGTTGCCCAGACCGATACCTTCGGCGATCTTCGTGGCGTTGATGATGTAGAAGTTGATATTGTTCTTGGCGAGCATAACCTTCATGTGGTCGGGCAGAGAGGCCTTTGTGGTCTCTGCGTCGTGCACGCTGTTAAGAAGGAACGAGCCGCCCTTCTTGATGCCCTTCAGCACGTCGTACTTGTCCACATACGAGGGAACGTGGCAGGCCACGAAGTCGGGAGTGGTAACCAGGTAGGGCGATGTGATGGGCTTGTCGCCGAAGCGCAGGTGCGAGGCTGTGTAACCGCCCGACTTCTTGGAGTCGTACGAGAAGTAAGCCTGGCAATATTTTTCGGTCGTTTCGCCGATGATCTTAATGGAGTTCTTGTTGGCACCCACGGTACCGTCGGCACCCAGGCCGAAGAAGATACCTTCGAAGGTACCCGGCTTGGCGAGGCTGATCTCTTCGCCCACGGGCAGAGAGAGGAAAGTCACGTCGTCGTTGATACCCACGGTGAAACCGTTGCGGGGGCTCTTGGAAGCGAGGTTCTCGAATACGGCGATGATCTGCACGGGGGTGGTGTCCTTAGACGACAGACCGTAGCGGCCGCCGATGATCTCGGGCTGGTTCTTTTTGCCGTAGAACATATCCCTTACGTCGAGGTAGAGGGGTTCTCCGTTGGCTCCGGGCTCCTTGGTCCTGTCGAGGACGCAGATCTTCTTAACGGAAGCGGGAAGAACGTTGAAGAAATATTTTTCCGAGAAGGGACGGTAGAGGTGTACGGTGATAAGACCGGTCTTTTCGCCCTTGGCGTTGAGGTAATCTACGGTTTCCTTGATGGTCTCTGTGATAGAGCCCATAGCCACGATGATGTTCTCAGCCTTGGCGTCGCCGTAGAAAGTGAACGGCTTGTACTCGCGGCCTGTGGCCTTGCTGATTCTCTCCATAGTCTCTGCTACCATGTCGGGCACGACGTCATAGAACTTGTTGCAGGCTTCGCGTGTCTGGAAGTAGATGTCTGAGTTCTGGGCGGTACCGCGTGTCACGGGGCTTTCGGGGCTCAGACCCCTCTGGCGGAATTCGGCCAGGGCCTTCTTGTCGAGCATGGAGAGCAGGGTGCCCTGTTCCATCATCTCGATCTTCTGTATTTCGTGTGATGTGCGGAAGCCGTCGAAGAAGTGCAGGAAGGGGATACGCGACTTGATGGAAACCAGGTGAGCGATACCCGCGAGGTCCATAACTTCCTGTACGGATCCTGTGGCCAACATGGCGAACCCGGTCTGGCGTGTGGCCATAACGTCCTGGTGGTCGCCGAAGATCGACAGGGCCTGTGAGGCAAGCGCGCGGGCTGATACGTGAAGTACGCCCGGGAGCAGTTCGCCCGCGATCTTGTACATGTTGGGGATCATCAGAAGCAATCCCTGTGATGCGGTGAAGGTGGTCGAAAGCGCGCCCGACTGGAGCGAGCCGTGCAGGGCGCCGGCAGCACCGGCCTCAGACTGCATTTCAACGACTTTAACGGTTTCACCGAAAATGTTTTTACGACCGGCGGCCGCCCATTCATCTACATACTCCGCCATTGTAGACGAAGGAGTGATGGGATAAATGGCCGCTACTTCACTGAACATATACGAGATATGCGCCGCGGCGTAGTTGCCATCACAAGTGATAAATTTTTTCTGTGCCATCTAAATAAGAGTGATAAATTGGGTTACTATCTTGATTCTGTTAATTTTCATGCCAAATAAAGCAGACGCAAAGATACTTTATTTTTTTTAATATTCCCCACTCGGGAATACAATTTGGAATTTATTGATAACTTTGAAGGCTTTTTGTCCTGTTGCATAGAGATTTGCAGAGGCGGGATGATGTTGTGAGGCAGGGAGTTGACAGGGTGCCCGGAGCGGATATTTTACCATCTTATGTTGCTATTTCGTTACCTGTACAGAGTGATTATCTACGCGGCGATATTTTTCGCCGTCTTCTCCGTCGGCTATACGCTGATGCTGAGGGTGGTACCGGTGACGCTCACTCCCCTGAAGGTAAAACGGTTTTTCGAGGGGATCCCCTCGGGCAGGGTAGCGGTGCGGTCCAATTGGGTGCCGCTTAATGAGATCAATATGTCGATGGTCAGGGCCGTGATCGCCTCCGAGGATAATCACTTCATGACCCACAGTGGATTCGACTGGGAGCAGATAGACATCGCCATAGAGCACAACCGCCGCGGCCGCAAGGTGAGGGGCGCCAGTACCATATCCCAGCAGACGGCCAAGAACGTGTTCTGCACCCCGGCCCGCACATGGTTCCGCAAGGGGGTCGAAACGTACTATACGGTGCTTATAGAAGCGCTTTGGAGCAAACGCAGGATCATGGAGGTCTACCTCAACATAATCGAGACGGGACGGGGTATGTATGGAGTCGAGGCCCCGGCGCGCAGGGTATGGAAAAAGCACGCCTCCGACCTCAACCGACACGAGGCCTCGATGATAGCCACGGTGCTTCCCTGGCCGACGAGGATGAATCTTTTCCGCCCGTCGAGCTATGTGGTGCGGCGTTCGGAGCGTATCCGGAGGCTGATGAACAATGTGCCCGTGCCGGACTTCGACAACCCGGCCAATAACAAGCCCGCAGACGAGGTAGTCAAACGGCCTAAATGGTTTATGAACTAAGGTTATGATAGAATACAAAAGGCGGGTTTTGGGTAACGGGCTCACGGTGCTTGCCAACAGGCACTCGCAGTCGCGTCTTGCCGCCGTCAACATAATCTACAAGGTGGGTGCGCGCAACGAGAGCCCCGGGCGGACCGGTTTTGCCCACCTCTTCGAGCACCTGATGTTCGGGGGAAGCCTTCATGTGCCTGATTTCGACCTCCCCATCCAGAAGGCCTGCGGCGAGAACAACGCCTTCACCAATAACGACTACACCGACTACTACATAACCCTCCCCAACGAGAATATCGAGACCGCCTTTTGGCTCGAGTCCGACCGCATGGGCTTTCTTACGCTCGACGCCGCGAGGCTCGAAAATGAGCGAAAGGTGGTGGTCGAGGAGTTCAATCAACGCTACCTCAACCAGCCCTACGGCGATATCTGGTTGTTGCTGCGCCCGCTGATCTACAAAGTTCACCCTTACCGCTGGCCCACTATCGGGATGACCCCGGAGCATATCCTCGGAGCGTCGCTCGGGGAGGTGGAGGCATTCTACAAGAGATACTACAACCCCTCGAGAGCTATACTTTCGGTGAGCGGGGATATGGAGCTGGAAAAGGTGTTCGACCTGGCCGAAAAGTGGTTCGGCGGCCTGCCGTCGCCTGCTCCTGCGGTCGACGATATACCTGTGGAGCCGGAGCAGACCTCCGCCCGCAGATTGGAAGTTGAGCGCGACGTGCCCTCCACGGCCATAGTCATCGCCTTCAGGATGGGGCGCAGGACCGACAGGGAGTTCAACGTTTGCGACGTCATCTCCGACATACTTTCCGGGGGCAACTCCTCGAGGCTTTACCGTCGTCTGGTGCAGGACGAACAGCTCTTCTCGAGTGTCAACGCCTATGTGACGGGCGATGTGGATGAGGGGCTTTTCGTGGTTACGGGCAACGTGAATCCGGGGGTGAAGGAGGCCCGGGCCGAGGCCGCCCTATGGAGGGAGCTGGAACTGATGAAAAACGAGGCCCCAAGCGCTTATGAAGTCGAAAAGGTGCGCAATAAATTCGAGTCCGGGGTTATCTTCGGTGAGCTCAACGTGATGAACAGGGCCATGAACATGGGGTTCTACGAGATGCTGGGAGACGCGAAAATAATGAACGGCGAGGTGGCTTCATATTTCTCCGTTTCCACCGATGAGATGATGTCCACGGCCCGCAAACTGTTCGTCCCCGGGCGCAGTTCGACCCTTATTTACAGGGGCGGGAAGTAACGAAACTTGGTGCGGCCTGCCATGAAACGGCCTACGCAAACGACTAATGAAATTGAAAGATATAGATAGAAACATACAGCCTCCGTTCGAGTCGCCCGATGGCGTCGCGGTGCTCGACGGCATACGCTACGACGCCTCTAACGGCGTGCTACTCCACTGCATTGACTCCACGAAAGAGGAGATGGTGCGGCTTTCGCTGGTGTTCCGCGCCGGGACCTCGATGGACTCCACCCCCTTCGTGGCTTCGGCCGCCCTCAACATGCTCTCCGAGGGCAGCAAGGGATATTCGGCCGAAGAGATAGCGGAAAAACTCGACTTCTACGGAGCCTACTACGACGCCTCCATCGACAGGGATTACGCTGTGGTGACTGTATGCTGCCTATCGAAATTTTTCCCGCAGACGCTCGAGGTATTCGCCGATATGGTACTGAATCCCCTCTTCCCTGATAAGGAACTCAGGACCTACGCCTCTAAGCGCAAGGAGAGGCTGGCCATAGAGCGCAGTAAGATATCGTTCGTGTCGAGGGAGCTGTTCGCGCAGTCGCTTTTCGGCCCCTCGCACCCCTACGGCGTGAGCCACGACAAGGAGCGTTACGACGACCTCGCTCCGGAGGTATTGAAGAAATTTTACTCCCGCCACTACACCGCCGGCAACTGCTTCGCGGTGAGCAGCGGCCTGATATCGGAAGAGAACAGGGCGTTGATGCTCGGCCTCCTGGAGCGATTGCCCGCGGGAGAGGTTCTCTCCCCGCCCGATATGGGAGCGATACTCTCCACCCCGAGGGCCGAAAAACGCATGGGCGAGGGATTGCAGGTTTCGATAAGGGTCGGCAGGGTGCTGTTCCCGAGGATGCACCCCGATTTTATCCCTATGCAGGTGCTTTCTACGGTGCTGGGAGGATATTTCGGCTCGCATCTTGTAAAGAACCTTCGGGAAAAGCACGGCTACACCTATGGGGTGTTCTCGGCGATGGTCAACCTCGACTCCTCGGGCTACCTGGCCATAGCCACCGAGGTAGGCGCCGAGGTGAAGGACAAGGCCCTAAAAGAGATATTCCGTGAGATGGAACTCCTGCGTACGAAATTTATCTCAGGGGATGAACTCTCGACGGTCAAGAACATAATGACCGGCGAAATGATGAGGATACTCGACGGCCCATTCGGCATCGCCGACGTGATGATCGAGAACCTCCAGAACAATACCGATAACGGTTATATAAGCCGCTTTATCTCCGAGGTAAGGAAGGTCACCCCCGAACGGCTTAAAGAGGTGGCTATGAAATATTTCGACCCTAAGGATTTTATTATTGTAATTGTTGGATAATAAGTGTTGTAATTCAAAAAATTTTATTCATATTTGTTATAGGCATGCGAATTATCATTTACCCTATAAATTTTAAGCGTATGAAAAAAACATTACTTTTTTGTGCGGTTTTTTGCCTTGGATTCCGCCTGGCATTCGGCGCCGACGCCGAGGCTACCTTCCAGCAGAAGCTCTACTCGGGCTTTATGGACTATTACAAGCGCGGGGTGCCGGAGAAGCTCTATATACAGACCGACAAGCCTTTCTACGGCGCCGGTGAGGATATCTGGTTCAAGGGATTCCTTGTCAACGGGGTTACCGGCGAACTGTCCGATCAGAGTAAGTTCATCTATGTGGAGCTTATAACCCGTAACAACAGCGTGCTCCAGCGCCAGAAGATAAAATTGGACGAAAAGGGCTTTAACGGCCGTTTCCGTCTCTCCCCACAGATATCGTACGGGGAGTATGTGATCAGGGCTTACACCACGTGGATGAACAACGAGGATCCCGCCTACTTCTTCACCAAGAAACTGCTCATAGGTAATGTTATCGACGACAGGATGAATGTCAGCGTGACCTACAACGTGGGGACCGACTCGATGGTCACGGCCAATATCAAGCTTATGACATCTTCGCTCGCTCCCGTGCCCAACAAGGATTTTTACTACACTCTGAAGGTATTGGACAAGGATACCCCCCGCTCCCTCCGCTCCCGTACAAACGCCAATGGCGAGGCCGCGGTCAGGTTCAGTCCCAAGGGAAGTACAGATGACAGCTTTATAGAGATACGCGAGAACGACGATTCGAGTTCGGACGGTTATAAGAAACGGTTCGTTATTCCGGAGTTCTCCGATAAATTCGATATACAATTCTTCCCCGAGGGAGGGGTCCTTCTCGCCGGGGATAAGCAGAAGGTGGCCTTCAAGGCGATAGCTGCCACGGGTCTCAGCATTGAGGTGTCGGGTAAGGTCTATGACTCCCAGAACCAGGAAGTGGCCGAGTTCGAATCCTCCCACAGGGGTATGGGCCGTTTCGACATCCTGCCCGAGGAAGGAAAGGAATACTACGCCGAGGTGACCTCCAAATCGGGTGCGAAAAAACGTGTACTCCTGCCTGCGGTTAAGAAGTCGGGTTGCGTCCTGAGCGTTGCGAACACATCGAACAGGATAGTCTACAGTGTACGTTATTCGCCGGATCTGAATCCCGCCCATATGTACGTGGCGATACAGTCAAAGGGGCGTCTGCTGAAGGTCGAACAGGTGAATCCCGCCAAGCCCGCGCGTCTGTTGCGTTACAGTTCCCTGCCTCAGGGTCTGATGAATATCTCGGTGATGGATAAGGAGGGTAATATCCTCTCCGAAAGGCTCGTGTTCGTCAAGGGCGACAGCCTGCCCTCGGTGAGCATGTCTACCGACAAACCGGATTACCTCCAGAGGGAACTGGTGGAGATGGAGGTGAAGCTCGCCGACGCCTACGGTAAGGCTGTGAGCGGCGACTTCGGCCTGTCGGTGACCGACAGTAAGGTCGTACCAGTTGACACCGTTTCCGATAATATAGTCTCCTATCTGTTGCTCTCGTCCGATATTAAGGGCAATATAGAGTCGCCCGCCTATTACTTCTCCTCTAACAGTGCCGAGGTGAGCAACAACCTCGACATCCTGATGATGACTCAGGGCTGGAAACGCTACAACCTCACGGATGTGGTGAAGAAGAATATCACTCCCTATAAGTATGTCCACGAGGAGTCGCAGACTATCTCCGGCCATGTCACGGGATTCTTCGGAGGCGCGGCCAAGCAGCCCACGCTGATAGTCTTCATCCCGAGGTCGAGGTATCTGAACATGTTCGTCTTAGACGGCAGCCATAAGTTCAATATAGGCGGTATGGACGTGCCCGACAGTACGAATATCATTTTGCAGACCGTGGGCAGGGGCGGAGGTAAGGCCCTCAGCCTCAACGTCGATCCGGAGGTATTCCCTGTTTCCGACGTCAAGTTCCCCAGGGGATATGACGCCACTCCCGTGCCCCCCGAGTACCTGGCCCAAGCCAGAGAGAAGTATTTCTACGAGGGAGGCGAGAAGATATATAACTTCGACGAAATCGTGGTGACCGCCAAGAGGATCGAGGACGTGCCGGTGATGTACAACGCCGAGCCGAGCCACAGGATCTCGGGCGATAAGCTCGCCATGTTCGAACACTCCGACATATATACCTTGCTCGCGACCTTCCCGGGAGTACGTATAACGGCGGGCGGCGAAAGTCCCGGAGAAAGGCATATCTCCATACGAAACAGCCATGACGATCCATTGTTATATATTGACGAGCAGCAGGCGGAGATCACCGATCTTTCGTCTATCAATATGCAGGAGGTGGCCCGTGTGGACCTTATTTCCGGTCCTGACGCAGCGTTGTTCGGGCTGGGGGCCTCGGGAGGGGTCATCCTGATCAACCTCAAGCAAGGCGCAGAACACTTCAAGGTGCATTCTCCTCCCAGCTTTGCCAACCTGAGGCCACTGGGCTATTCGAGACCTGTGGAATTCTACTCTCCGAAATATGACACGCCGGAGAAGAAAAACGACAAGACCCCCGACCTGCGTACGACGATACATTGGGACCCCGCTGTGAAGATCGACTCCACAGGTGTCGCCAAGGTACAGTTCTACACTGCGGATAAGGATAGCTTCTATAACGTGGTGCTCGAGGGTGTCGCTGCCGACGGTACGCCCTGCCACTACGAGGGACGCATAGGCAGGCATAAGCGCTAAGTCTGCACGGGTTTACAGCTCCGAGAGAATAATTAATGCCGCCTGTGAGAGCGGCATTAGTTATTTAAAGGGGCTTTGGGCGGAGTTTTCGGCTCCAAGCAGGTTTATTATTCTTAATTCTTAAAAGTGCCGGAGGCACTTGCTTACTCCCCGCATCTGAAGATTTCCGCCCGGAATAGTAGCGCAATAAATCCGTTAAGAACTCCCAGCATGTCTGACGACGTTAGGCGAAGCCCTGAAAGGGCGAGACTAAAAGGAGGAGTTCTGGGATTTAGGATTTACAAGCGTATATTCAGGAAATCTTCATCGG
>JAVBKU010000036.1:0-50374 GCA_031553875.1 Rikenellaceae bacterium
AATGTTATCATCGCCCTAAAAGTAGGCAAAAGGTCTAGCCGCGTCTTCTGCCGGGGTCTCTTCCGGGAGCTTCCCTCGTTACACGATAACTGAGGGTGATCTCCCTCACGAGACCTATTTCCGGCAGAAGCCCGAAGCGGCGGATTATTTTGCAATCCGGGCGGAAATTTTTGGGTACGGGGGACTGTAAGTATCCAACTGATGCTTTAGAATCAAGCCAGGCCGTTTGCCTAATAAAGGACCTACACTATCCTCTTAGACCTACTCCCGGGAGTGAGGGCCATAGTCTCCCAGTCCACCCCCTCGATAAGGACTGCTCCCGGGCGTTTGCCCACAGAGAACGACCCGGCCCACGACTCTATACCCAGGGCCTTCGCCCCGCCGATAGTAGCCCAACGCAGGGATTCCTCCAGGCTTGCAGAGGGTAGCGCCCGAAGCTCTTCGACCATGCTAAGGGAATGGTTGGAGGCCAGAGAGTCGGTGCCTATTGCGATATTTGACCCACTCCGGCGCAGTAACTCTACGGGAGGAGTCGCGCCTTCGATATAATTATTCGAGCGAGGGCAAAGAGCGTACGTTATATTCTCCACTCCGAAATTATCCGACAGAATTCCAATGGCTTCCGGGGTGATAAAGGTATCGTGGATAAGCATCAGTCGCCTACCGTGCGGCACCTGGGCCGCGAGCCTGAGAGCGGGGGAGCCGTAGCCGAGGAAATCCGGTTCGAAGCCCGATCCCTGATACCATTCCCAGAACTGCCCCTCCTTGCGGAAAAGAGCTTCCTCGGCCGGGCTTTCCATAAAATGTATGGACAGGGGCGTGTCCTTATCATAAGTATGCGCTCCCGGCCCGCCCACAGCGGCGGCGAAGGCGTCCTTATTTAAAGAATATGTGGCGTGCGGGGTAATGGAGAAAGGCAACCCGAGCCTGCGGGCCTCGCGGGTAACGCCCTCGAGAGGCGAGAGGTCATGCACCCCCAGGCCGAAGAGCTCCACGAAAGTGTGATAATGTATATTGCTGCTCTTTTTTATGGGAAACGATGCCGTGCCGTTGGAGATATCGCCCACGGCCTGCACCCCTTCAGCCCACATCCTTCGGTCGTGGTACTCCATGGCGGCTGTGCGTTCCTCCTCGCTGCACAATCCCCGTGAGTTGGCCATACCTGCGGCGAAGGCCCTGAAGCCCCCTCCCGGAGGGATCAACCCCTTCATGTGGGATAGTTCCAGGTGGCAGTGGGCGTTGACGAAGCCGGGGACTATGATGCCATTGAAGAATTCCACGCCCTCCACTCTATCCACATGTCCGGGGGTCTCGATGCCCCTGACCGTGTCGTCAGCGTCGAGGGTCAGCACCGCCCCTCTCTGCAGTCCCTCGGGGGAGAGCAGATAGTGGGCCGAGATCCGTCGTTGTCCTTTCATCGTTGGCGGGAATTACGGGGTGGAACGGGAGCAGTATGCGCATTATCGAATCCCTGCCCTCCTCAGTGGGGAGGTAGCGCATTATGCGTATGGAGTCGAAATGGATGCTGGGATTAGAATTGGGCGTGGTACGGTACGAGGCCAGGTCAAGGCGCACTTTACGTATGGTGGTATCCGTGATCTCCAGGCGCAGGAGCATTTCGCGGCGCGTTCTGCGCGCCATGAACTGCCGCTGGGGGGCGCCCATCGAATCCTTTTTGAATATAGGGGTGAACTGCGCCTCTACGCCGAAATTGCTGTCGAGGGAGTCGATAAGGTAGCTGTATCGGGCCTCGTAGATGCCGGTTCGGGCGGGGATATCTATGCGCAGTTTCTTTACCTGGGCCGTGGAGGTTATGCTCAGCGTCGAGTCGGAGTAGACTACCTCCTGGAATTTGCGGTCGATGCGGCGGTCGATGGTGTCCAGCAGGTCGACCTTGCGCGAGTAGACGGCGTACTCCTTTTCCAGCTCGTTCTGCACCTGGTTGAGGATGTCGGAAAAGCGGGCGCTCTTGTGCCTGGAGAGGTAGCGTATCGTGTGGAGCATGTCGCCGCTGTTGTAGCCGTACTTTGCGAATATGGGCTGGTATATCTCGAGGCTGTCGACATTCATATCCTTTAACGACACGTAGGCGTTGGCCAGGTATATGTCGTGGGTGATATGGCCCAGCACGTCGCTCGGGATCACGCGGGCTTCGTCCCTGTGGCACGACCACAGCATCGGGAGGCACAGGAGTATTAGAAGTATATTTTTCATGCCGTTAGGTTTCATTAGTCCTCTTTCGCCGGAGATTGTTCCGCCATGGGATTGCGAGGCAGCATCCTTCCCACGGTGGCGTATGTTATAAGGTAGTTGACCACGGTGAAGCTCACGATTATGCCGGCCATGTCCGAGAGCTTCATTCTCACGGGGTAGGAGTCGATCAGGAACGTCTCGGCCGAGATACC
Source organism: Rikenellaceae bacterium (assembly GCA_031553875.1). Taxonomy (GTDB): domain Bacteria; phylum Bacteroidota; class Bacteroidia; order Bacteroidales; family Rikenellaceae; genus JAVBKU01. The sequence goes on from JAVBKU010000036.1 coordinate 2,406, forward strand.
GATAAAACCGAATTGTTGCTGTGCAGCGCATATGGCTATTCCCGCCGCCATGCCCGCCACGGCCCCGATGCTATATATCATAAGCCCCTCGCGCATGAATATCCCGCGGATGAGTTTGTTATCGCCGCCCAGGGTGCGGATGGTCTCTATATCTGCGCGTTTTTCGATGATCAGCATAATGAGCGACCCTATCATCGAGAACGAAGCCACCACCAGAACGAGCATGATAATGAGATATATACCCCATTTCTCGTAGCCCATGATGCGGTAGAATTCAGCCTTTTGTTCCTCGCGTGTGAGTATCTTGAATCCGTCGCCCATCCTCCCTGCGATGGCCGCCTTGACCGCCTGCGGCGAGGCTCCGGGGGAAAGTTTCACCGATACCGACGAGGCCTGTCCGGGCCTGTCGAGCAGCTCCTGGGCAAAGGTGATGGGCACGAAGGCGTACTTCATGTCGGTCTCGGCGTCGAGGGCGAACACTCCCGAGGGGAATATCCGCATGCTGTTGTAGGCATCAAGTGGCACCAGCGAGCCGAACGACCCGCGGCGCGGCGAATAGATGTTTATGGGGGAGGTGAGCCCCTGACGTATGCCGAGCGAGTAGGCTATCCCCTGACCCACGAGGGCCTGCGGAAAGTCGCCGAAGTAGGGCTCGTAGACCCCCTCCTTTACGAGCGATTCTATGGGTACTATCTCCCGAAATGAGGAATCGACGCCCTTCATCACCCCGATATATTGCCTCCCGCGATACTCGAACAGCACGTTCTCTTCCAGTACGAACGACATGGCTTCCACGCCGCCCACCTCCTCGAGGTTCATCCTGCGCACGGAGTCGATACCGAAGACCTGTCCGCGCTGGGCCGATATCGTCACCTCGGGGTCGAACATCGAGTACATGTTCCTCACCAGCTCCTCCAGTCCGTTGAATACCGATAGCAGCACCACCATGGCCATGATCGGCACCGCCACGGCGAAAGCGCTCACACCCGAAATGATATTGATTATCGAGTGGGATTTCCGGGCGAAGAGATACCGGCGGGCGAATAACAGTGGCAGGCGTTTCATCCGTTGGGAAGGAGATATTTTTTAAGAGGTGCTTATATATTTATGTGACTTGGGCGCAAGGCCCCGACACCCGGTTACTTCAGCAGGCGCTCGATATTATCGGCGTACTCCATCGAGTCGTCAAGGTGGAAGGTGATCTCGGGAATGCTCTTGATCTGGTTGCGCAATTTGGCGCCCAGGGCCTTGCGCATAACCCAGGCGTTAGCCGAGAAAGCGGCCACCACCTCTTCCGCCTTGTCGAACGGGAAAACGCTCAGGAACACCTTGGCCAGCGCCATATCGGGGCTTACCAGTACGGCCGTGACCGACACCATAGTACCTTGGGTAAACGACGCCCCCTCGGTGCGAATAATGTCGCTCATATCTTTTTGTATCTGCCGCGCCACCTTCTGCTGTCGCGTGGAGCTGTTCTCTATCATCATAGCTTCTGGATTTTTATAGTGTTTGACCCGTCGTCCCGGGTAAAGGCGGGTTCATAGCCGCCATGCCCTCAGCGATATCTACGGGAATTAATCGCCCAACAGGCGTTTCATCTTGCGGTCGATCTCCTTGCGTTCCTGCTCGGCCTTGCGTATTTGGCCCTCGGGGCTCGCCGCCTTGGCCGCCGCCTTCTTGCTCAGGGGAGCGAGTATGCCGCCCTTGCCCAGCCGCACGTATACCGAGGCCATACCGTACACGGTATGCAGAGGGGAGCGCAACGGGTTGCCGTCGTATTTGGTCGCATTCTTGAGAAAGTCGGAAAAGCCGAAATTGTACCGCCCTTCGATGGATACCTCTATCCTGCCGGCTATAACGCTCAAGCCCGCTCCGCCCGAAAGCCCGTAACCCCAGCGGTTGTCGCGTACCAGTTCGAACTCGTAGGGATTGTCGTTGAGCACGCCATCTTTTTTAGACACTATCTGCGTACTGGATTCGATATTGTACGATATATTGGCTCCCAGGTTGAGGAAAAATTTCGCATGGCGGTTGAACATGTAGAAATAGGGTTGCCACATCACGGGAAGCTCTATGCAGTTGAACCTCTGCTGGAACGAGGTGTCCGACCCCTTGAATTTGTCATATTTGTAGCCCTTCTGTGTGTAGTTGAGGTCGATCTCCACGCCTCCCACGAAAAGCTGGCGGCCATAGTATTTGTACGAGACCCCTCCCATGTACATGTTCCAGATATATCCCGTCTCCTTGTCGGGCTTGAAGCCGCACGTACCGCCCCCGTAGCCGCCCCTCACCCCTAAATAGTGCTGGGCCGGGACTGTGCCCACGGCGAGAAATAGCGCCGCACAGACAAGTAATATTATGCGCCTGGGAGTCATCAATGATTGTGGTTTTGCGGTTTCAGCCTCCTGTCGAGACGTGACTTGATCGCTTCGCGCAGGCGTATCTCCTCCTTGCGGCGTATCTCGGCCGAGACGCTCTCCATGGTGATGGGGGCGAACAGCTTGCGGGCGTCGATGTTGAATTCTATCTCCCAGTTCTGCTTGGCGACTACTATGTCTTCACCCTCCTCGGTGAGGAAGTAGGCTATGCGTTCGGGCTGGCGGCGCTCGGTGAGCGAGCCTGAGTCCCATTCGCCGTTGCCGTTCTTATCCTCGATCACCCTTATCCTTATGTCTCCGGGAGTGATGAATTCTATGGTGTTCTTGCCTCCTGTCACCCCTCGTATCTCCTTCTCCATGGTGTTTCCTGCGAAGACCTGGAGTATATACTTACATCCCGGCTGCGGGTTTATAAGGTTGGGGACCAGGGTGGCGAACTTATCGGGCGAGTAGATCGTAAACTCCGACCGCAGGGTGTCGTTACTGTGCCCGGCTATGTCGGTGAATACCCCGGCGGGTATTTCCAGACGGTATTTCTCTCCCCGTTTCCATTTGGAGGTGAAGACCCAGCGGCGCAGGTTGGCCGTGTCCTGCTTGAATGAGAAGCGCGCGGGAGTCCACTTCTCGCTTTTATCGCGCCCGATCTCCAACACTGTGAGGTTAACACGGGCGCTGTCCAGCGAGCGCAGGGGCAGATCGAAGGTCATTGGAATGTTCTTCTCGGGATTTAGCTCCGCGGAGGCATCGACCTTTATGATAAAAGGATTGGGCTCCTTTTCCTTTTTATCTCGCGCCCTCTCTTTCTCGATCTCTTTTACCTCGGTGCTGTCCGCTATCTCCTTGTCCTTGTCCCTCTGCTTCTTTTCCTTGACGAACGGGCGGTTCCAGATCAGTTTAAGCAGGGAGGTATCGGGACGAAGCTTCGCGAGGCTGTCGTCGAATTTCATGTATATGACCTCGCCCTTGAGCGTATCGGGAATGGCGGCGGGGTCGGCCGCGAGCCACAGGGCGATTGTGTCCCTGCCCTTGGTCTTGTATTCGCGGATTATGTCTTTATCGGCGATGCTGTCCAGTCGCAACGAGAGTATCTCGGGGTGCGGGGCGGTGAAGTTGAGTATCAACTGCTGCTGCGAGGGGCGCTCCGACGAGCTCATCCTCTGGCGGCGGAAGGGTTTGTCCATGAACAGCTGCATGTATAGCTGCGGCTCGGCCTGCATATAGCGCCTGGATGTGTCGTACCACACCCCGAATCCGGGCATCTTCGCGGGGTTGAATGTTCCTGCGAGGAAGGCCACGCGGTCGGCTCCCGGCTCATAGGTCTGGTTGTTGTTGGCGTCGTCCACGGCGTAGACCTTGTAATCCTTATCCTTGAGGTTCTCGGCGATAAAAATACCGTTGGGGAAGGCGCGTCCTATCGCCTCGGGCTTACCCTTGAACAGCACCGAGTCGTAGGCGGGAATGGAGTCGGCCGCGGCATCGTAAAAGAAGACGAAGGTATTGGCGATACTGTCCCCGGTCAGGGCGTTGACCGTGTAGCCCGACATCACCATAGAATCGATGTTGTTTCCGGTCGAGAATACGTAACGCAGACCGGTGTAGGGGTTGCCCTCGTTATTGTCGACCACGCTGCCCCCGAAGTTGAGCGAGTAGGTGGTGTTGGAGTCGAGCGGGCTCTGAAAGTCGACCCTCACGCCGCGTCCGCGGATAGTTACCGAGGGCTTCTTCTCCATGAACGGCGAGGTGTAGAACTCTTTTTGCAGGTCCTTAAGGCGGACGTATTCGTCGAATTCTATGGTTACGGACTTTTCGTTGAAATTGAGCGTGGCGAACTCAGGGGTCATGCGCACCACCTTGGGCGGCAGGGTATCCATAGGCCCTCCCTGCGGCGCCATGGTATTGGCGCAACGACTCAGCAGCGCCGTGCCGAACAGCGCCAGGAGCATCGTGCGGCCGATGCCGGATAATATCTTTCTCTCGATGGCTTTCATCTTTTGCGCCACAAAGGTAATGTTATTTTCGTACCCTCATCCCCTATCTCCATCCCATTTACAGAATAGGGCGGGGCATTATTTATACCACTCCCACTTTTGGTCGGTATAGGGGTATGTGGTCTTCCACGAGCGGATGTGCAGAGGGACGTATATGTAGTCGATGTCGTCCGCCATGGGCACCTGGCGCCAGGCGTATATCTTCTGTACGGTATCCGCCACAGTGATAAGCACCGGCATGCGGCCTATGGTGCCGAAGTAGAGCTTTCCCGAGTCGTCAGTACTCCATTTTATATCGTAACCCACGGGAGAGTCACTGGCCTTGTCGCGGGCGATACCGTTTCGGGCATCGTCGTAGGAGGCTATCTTATATTTGGCCGTATCGAGATAGAAGAGGTAGCCGATAGCGTCGATGTCGATGACTTCCGGCCCTCCGCTCACTTCTTGCAGGTAGGGAGTTATGACGTAGGTGCAGGATAGGGAGGTCTTCTTGCACCCTGTGGTCGCGATCGCCACGGCTATCATAAAAGGGATGAGATATTTCATTGTTGCTCGGTCTGTTTGCAAAATTGTTGCCACAGGCGGCGTATGCTGCGGCCGTGGACGGGGTGGATATATTCGGGCATGATCTCCAACAGGGGCCTCAGCACGAATTCCCTTTCGGCGATAAGCGGATGGGGGATGGTGAGCCTGGGTGAGGAGAGGCGTATGCTGTCGTAAAAAAGTATGTCGATGTCGATGAGGCGGGAGAAGTATACGCGTTCTTCCTCTCCGGTGTCTGTTACCGCTTCCGTTGCTGCTTCAGGCTCCGGGGCTATCTCGGGGTTTTCGGTTTCGGAGGGCTTGTTCGCCTTGCATCCGCACACCATTTCCCCGGCCTTGTCGCGGCCCAGGGAGAGTTCGATGGATTGCACCCTATCGAGCACTTCGAGCGGCGAGAGCGTGGTCTCGGCCACGAGGGCCTGGTTGAGGAACATATCCCCCGACTCGAAGCCCCACGGCTCACTCTCGTACAGCTCCGAAGAGAGTATCACCGGCCCGATCTGCCGTCCGATAAGTTTGCGCGCCTCTTTGAGTGTGCGTTCTCTGTCGCCCAGGTTGCCGCCCGTAAGTAGTGCCACTCGTGCCATATCAGATCCTCCTTATCATTTTACTCACAGTGAGGGCGTAGTGCGTGAAGATGATGCGCTGGTTGCCGTTCTGGAGCAGGTGGCGCAGGACGAGCTCGGTCTCGGCCACCAGGGATTCTATATTGGTGTTGTTGACGTAAGGGGCGAATTTCCTGCACCATGCGTACTGCTTGCCCGCGAGGGTGGAGATGCTGTCCATCCCCGCGCAGAGCATGTAGCTTTCGCGCAGCAGTTCCACGAAGCGCTGCACGGTGCGTTTTTGTTCCTCGCGGCCCATGGCCGACATGTTCTCGGCCCAGGTCATAAGTTCGAGATGCTTGTCTTCGTAGGAGAGCCTCATCAGCTCCACGAACAGATCGAAGGCCTCGTCGCCCTCGTCGTCGCTGGAGAGCTTGGCGCGTGCCGTGAGCAAGTCGCCGCCGCTGAGGCGGGCCATGCGTGCGGCGGTGTCGGGGTCGGCAGGCCCCTGCGCTTCGAGGACACAGGAGAGACTCCTCTCATCGATGCCCCCCACCTCGAAACTCTGGGTGCGCGAGAGGATCGTGGGTAAGAGCATACCCGGCGCCTCGCAACCCATCAGGAACAGGGTCTTTTCCCACGGCTCCTCGAGTATCTTGAGCAGGGCGTTGGCCGCCTGGATATTCATGCGCTCGGGGAGCCACATTATGACGATCTTGTATTCCGACTCGAAGGCCTTGAACGAGAGCTTGCGGGTTATCTCCTCTGCCTCGTGTCGGCTGATATTGCCTTGTTTGTTGTCGATGCCGATGGCCGCGTACCACTCGGCCTCGTCGAAATACCCCCCGGTAGAGAGTACCAGTTCGCGCCAGGGGCGGATGAAAAGGTCGCTCACGGGCTTCTCCGAAGAGCTTTTGCCTGTGGGGTTGTTGACGGGGAATACGTAATGCACGTCGGGGTGGGCCAGCGAGGCCATCTGTTTGCAGGAGGGGCATTCCCCGCAGCTGTCGCCTCCCCCCCGGGCTGTACAATTGATATATTGAGCGTAGGCTATCATCAGAGGCAGGACGCCGTAGCCGCTGCGGCCCGTGAAGAGCATGGCATGGCTGATGCGGCCGCTGTCGGCGGCGCTCACAAGGCGGCGCTTGGCCTCCTCCTGTCCTATGATATCCCTGAAAAGCATTGCGTTATAGTTGTCTTTCTTTGGTCGTTATGTGTTACCTGTTTGTTCCCCAAATACTCACAGCAGATAACTCTATCCGTGTATCGGCAGATACCCGGTGCCGGTAAGCTCCTATTTCCTACCGGTTGAACCGAAGCCCCCCGCGCCGCGGGCTGTTTCGCTGAGTACCTCCACCTGCTCGAATGTTATCCTCTCGAAGCGGGCCACCACCATCTGAGCCACCCTCTCGCCGGGGTTGAGTACGAAGGGGTCGTTGGAGATATTCACAAGTATCACCTTGATCTCACCGCGGTAGTCGGGATCGACCGTGCCGGGCGAGTTGAGTACTGAGAGGCCGTGCTTGGCCGCCAGGCCGCTGCGGGGGCGTACCTGCAGTTCATGCCCCTCGGGCAGCTCTACGTAGAGGCCCGTGGGTACGAGCGCCCTTTCCAGAGGGCCGAGGGTGATGGGTTCGGTAATATTGGCGCGGACGTCGAGGCCCGCCGCATGGGAGGTTTCATACTGCGGCAGGTCGAAGGCCGAGCGGTTGATAACTTTTACGGTCATTATATCTTACGTTTTACAATTGAACTAATCATTCCGGCCACGTCGATATTCTCCCTGCGCACGGCATAGAGGGCGAAAATGGCCAAGAGCAGTAAATGTACGAAATATTTCAATACTTCATTGTCGATGCCGACCAGCCCCACGGCGTAGAGCGCGCCTCCCAGCAGGAAGTAACCGCCGATGCGGCGCAGGTTGTAGGGCGTGGGATAGTGGCGGTGGTTGTAGTAGTAGCTGAGCACGAGCATCACTGCCTCGCAACCCAGTCTTGCCCATGCCGCACCCATATATCCCATAACGGGCACCAGCGCGAAACTCATGGCTAAAGTTATCACCAGGCCTACCCCCGTGACGTATATGGCATAGCGGGTCTGCCCCGTCTGCTTGTACCAGAACGAGAGGTTCAAGGTCATGCCCGAGAATATATTGGCAAGGAGTATCAGTGGCAGTATCCGCATGCCCTCCCTGAACGCCTCGCCCACGATAAGGGCGAAGAGGTCGGAGAAGAGGGTTATCATCAGGAATATCCCCACCGACACGATCGTGAAATATTTAAGCGCCTCGGCGTTGGCCCTGAGAAAATCCTCTTTCTTGAAATTGGAGAGGAAGAACGGCTCGGCGGCGAAGCGGTACATCTGCGTGAACAGCACCAATACGACCCCGATCTTGACCACCGCCCCGTACACTCCCAGCGCCTCCATCCACTCGCCCTCGGGCATGAGGTATTTTATCATCTGGCGGTCGATGAATTGGTTGGCCGTGCCAGCTATGCCACTGATCAACAAGGGGAAAGAGTAGATAAGTATGGGTATGAGTATCACCTTGCTGATCCGGGGCATGGCGTCCCTGAACGTGGGAATCAGCAACAGCAGTGTGACGAAGCTCGCTATAAGGTTGGCCGCGAAGACATAGCCCGCCCCGAACGACGGAACCCACGCCGCGGCCGCCAGGTCCCATCCTCCCTCGGAGAGGAGCGGCAGGGCGGAGTAGAAGAACAGGCACAGCGCCACGTTGATTACTACCGACAGCACCCTGATCCACACGAACCGCAGGGCCTTGCCCTCCTCCCTGAGGCGGGCGAAGGGGATGGTGGTCATCACGTCTAAGGCTATGATCGCCCCCACCATCCAGATAAACGAGGGATGGTCGGGGTAGCCCATGCTCTCAGAGAGCTGCGGCAGGAACAGGAGCGTCGCCCCGAAGAAAATGAGCGCCGCGAGGCTTGTCGTACCGAATGCGGTGGAGAATACGGCCCTCTTGCCCGTGGCATCGGGGGCGAGGCCCGCAAAACGGAAGTAGCCCGTCTCCAGTCCCATGGTCAGCACCACCATCGCGAACGGGATCACGGCGTACATATCGGTGATGACACCATACTCGCCCGTGGTCATGATGCGGGTGAGGTAGGGGGTCAGCAGGTAGTTGATAAGCCTGGCGACTATGCTGCTGATACCGTAAATTGCCGTCTGTCCGGCTAATTGGCGTAGCATCCGGTGGGGGTCTGATGGTTTGGCACGGGGCGTTTCAGGCGGGAAGCCCGAGCCCCCGGCATATTAGTTACAAAAGTAACTAAATAGAACGGAATTATTTGCAGGGAGAATAAGATTTTGTGAGCCGGAAGCATGATTTCCCGCCTTTAGTCTTTCACGCAGAAGACGATTATACACCCTGAGGTCAAAATGAGGGGATTTTGTGTGTAGCAATCACCGAATATTTTCTATTTTTGTAGCACAAACAGCCGCGAAAGTGGCAAATTCAGGGCCGATGAAAGAGAGCCTTTGCAGGAAAGAGGACATAGGGGCGATGATGTGGGGCCAGGGCGCCGGGACGGTCATGTCCGCCGGAGGCGGAATTACTGTGGAGGTGGTGAGTCCGGGCAGAGATTCGGGCGACGAACTGTACCGTTATTTTACCGGCGCGGAGATATTGGTCGACGGGGCGAGGTCGAGGGGTAAGGCGGTCATCCTTAGCGATTCGCAGGCATGGATAGGGCTGCCCTACGAGCTCAAGCAGGGCGTGGTATTGGTGGTGTCGTGCTCCGAGGCCGACGTGGTCTGCGACTACGACGGCGAGCCCCTGCCGGTGGTGTGCATAGTGCCTCCGCAGAGGCTTATCAACGGGGTCAAGGAGTTGCTCAAGGGCGCGCCATACAACGAGTGCGGCGACCATATCTGCGGCATGGAGGGCGTGTACCTCACCAACCTCTACGACCGCCTGCTGCTCGAGCGCCTCGAACGCAAGTACAACGACATCCTCCAGATACACGACCAGACGCAGAACAACTGGAACGAAACGTTCCACATCATGCTCTTCCGTGCTATGGGTACCAACTATAACAAGGAGCCGTTCGACCGCCTTTCGCGCCGTGCGCCTCACGTCACCATATGCCGTGAGAAGGGATCGCTCCAAAGCGTCGAGGCCCTCCTGTTAGGCGCGGCGGGGCTTCTCGAGCATGCCTACCCCGACGACTATGTGCGTGGGTTACAGAAAGAATACGATTTCCTGAGCCGCAAATATTCCATTACCGCCATGCGTCCCGGCCTGTGGAAGATGACCGGGGTCAACCCTCTGAATAGTCCCGTGATACGCATAGCGCAGATAGCATCGCTCTTGGCATCCAACGATTTTATCTTCGACAGCGTGCGCAAGTGCCGCAATATCGACGACATAAGGACTATTTTCAGCGTCACGGCCTCGGAATATTGGGATACCCACATCGTTCCCGGCCGCCTGACGGGTAACGTCGAGGCCCGCAAGATAGGCGACACGATGGTCGACCTGCTGGCTATCAACCTCGTGGCCCCGGTGATGTTCGCCTATGGCAATCTCAATCGCGAGCCGGAATTAAAGGACAGGGCTATCGACATTCTGGGCAGTATCCGCCCTGAGAAGAACATGTACATCAAAGCCTGGGCCGAGCGCGGCGTGGAGGCCGACAGCGCCTACGCTTCGCAAGCCCTGCTGCAGCTCACCAACGAATATTGCCGCCGCGGGCGGTGTTGCCATTGCCCCGTAGGCCATCGCAGGCTCAAGCCGTTGATGGAGCCTCACGACGTTCCCGACGCCTTTATGTAGGCCCGCACCGCGAGCCGTCCGTCTGCCACACCTACTCCCCCGATGAAAATTAGGGGAGGTGCATATTTTTAGCCCCTTTCATGAATAGTGTCTGGATAAAAAATCGTAGATTTACGCTGTTTTTGCGCCCGTAATTAAGGGAGCAGGAGAGAGAGAACGAGATTAGAAATATATACACCTACTGATTATGAGCCTATTAACAGGTGCGCTGAAGCTTTTTTTCGGCACCAAGAGCGATAAGGATGCCAAAGAGATCCAGCCCTATGTCGATAAGATCAAGGCGGTTTACCCGTCTATCGATGCCCTTACACATGACGAGCTGCGCGCCCGCAGCGCCGATCTTCGTACTGAGATAGCCAAGACAATAGCCCCCGACGAGCAGGCTATTATCGACTTCAAGGCCGAGCTGGAGCTTCCCGAGACATCCATCGAGGACAAAGAAAAAATCTCCGGTCGCATCGACGCCCTGCGTCTTGAGATCAATAAAAAGATCGAGGCCAAGTTAGAAGAGATACTTCCCGAGGCCTTCTCAATTGTGAAATCCACTGCCCGCCGCCTCACAGAGAACGCGGAGATAACAGTCACCGCCACCGACTTCGACCGCGAACTAGCCTCGCAGCGCGACTTCGTGCGTATCGAGGGCGACAGGGCCGTGTTCAGCAATTCGTGGACTGCCGGGGGCAACACTATAAAGTGGGATATGGTGCACTACGACTGCCAGCTTTTCGGCGGCGTCGTCCTGCACAAGGGCCGTATAGCCGAAATGGCCACGGGTGAAGGTAAGACGCTGGTGGCGACCCTGCCGGTGTTCCTCAATGCCCTGGCGGGTAAGGGCGTACATGTGGTGACGGTCAACGACTACCTGGCACGACGCGACTCCGAATGGATGGGGCCCATCTATCAGTTCCACGGCCTGTCGGTCGACTGTATCGACAAGCACCAACCTAACTCCGAACCCCGCAGGAAGGCCTACCTCGCTGATATCACCTTCGGTACCAATAACGAATATGGCTTCGACTACCTGAGGGACAATATGTCCATCTCGCCCGAGGACCTCGTGCAGAGGCAGCACCACTACGCCATCGTCGATGAGGTCGACTCGGTGCTTATCGACGACGCCCGTACGCCCCTTATCATTTCCGGTCCCGTGCCCAAAGGCGACGACCAGATGTTCGAGCAGTACCGCCAACCCGTGGAGCAGCTCGTGAACGTGCAGAGGAGCCTTGTCACACAACTTCTCTCCGATGCCCGCAAGTTGATAACCGAGGGTAAGGCCGAAGAGGGCGGCGTGCTTCTCTACCGCGCCCACAAGGGTCTGCCCAAGTATAAGCCGCTCATTAAATTCCTGAGCGAGCAGGGCGTCAAGGCGCTGATGCACAAGACCGAGAACGTCTACATGCAGGACAACAACCGCCGTATGCCGGAGATAGTCGACGAGCTCTATTTCGTTATCGACGAGAAACTAAACTCGGTCGACCTGACCGACAAGGGCCACGATCTGCTCTCGCGCTCGGTGGGCGAGGAACGATTCTTCGTGCTGCCCGATATAGGGTTGTCGGTTGCCGAAATAGATTCAGAGACTTCGCTTTCGGCGGAGCAAAAGGCCGAAAAGAAAGATGAGATACTCAACGACTACGCCATAAAGTCCGAAAGGGTGCACACCGTCAACCAGTTGCTCAAGGCCTACTGTATGTTCGAGAAGGACGTGGAGTACGTGGTGATGGACAATAAGGTCAAGATCGTCGACGAGCAGACCGGGCGTATCCTCGACGGGCGCCGCTATTCCGACGGCCTCCACCAGGCCATCGAGGCCAAGGAGAGGGTGAAGATCGAGGCGGCAACGCAGACCTTCGCCACCGTGACCCTCCAGAACTATTTCCGTATGTACCACAAGCTCTCGGGTATGACCGGTACGGCTGAGACCGAGGCGAGCGAATTCTGGAGCATCTACAAGCTCGACGTGGTGGTGATCCCGACCAACAGGGCCATCATCCGCGACGACCGCGACGACCTTATATACAAGACAAAGAGGGAAAAATACGCCGCCGTGATCGAGGAGATAAGCGAGCTGGTGAAGCAGGGGCGCCCTGTGCTGGTGGGTACCACCTCGGTGGAAATCTCCGAACTTTTGAGCCGAATGCTCAAGCTTCGCGGCATCAAGCATAACGTGCTCAACGCCAAACATCACCAGCAGGAGGCGCAGGTGGTGGCCGAGGCCGGTTACAAGGCGCAGGTTACCATCGCCACCAACATGGCGGGCCGCGGTACCGACATTAAGCTCTCCGACGAGGTGAAGGCCGCAGGCGGTCTTGCCATCATAGGTACCGAAAGGCACGAATCGCGCCGCGTCGACCGTCAGCTCCGAGGCCGCGCCGGACGCCAGGGTGACCCGGGTTCTTCGCAGTTCTACGTGTCGTTGGAGGACGACCTGATGCGTCTGTTCGGCTCCGAACGTATCGCAGGCCTGATGGACCGCATGGGTCTGAAGGACGGCGAAGTGATCCAGGCAGGCATGATGTCGAGGGCCATAGAAAGAGCCCAGCGTAAGGTCGAGGAGAACAACTTCGGCATCCGTAAGAGGCTGCTCGAATACGACGACGTGATGAACTCCCAGAGGGAGGTGATATACACCCGCCGCCGCCACGCCCTTTACGGCGAGCGCATAGAGGTGGATATCAACAATATAATGATAGACTTCGCCGAAGATTTCGCTGCCAACTACAGCGACGTCGACTTCGAAGATTTCAAGTTCGAGCTTATCCGCCAGGTGGGTACACAGCCCTCGTTCACCGAGGAACAGTTCAAGGGTGCGGGTGCCGCCGAACTGGTCGATATGATAATCGCCGACCTGCGCGAGGCTTACGCCCGCAAGGTGTCGACCGTGGCATCCACGGCTTTTCCCGTGATAAAGGACGTATATACCAACCAGGGCTCTACCTACGAGAATATCTATATCCCGTTGACCGACGGTCTCCACGGCTATAATGTGCCGGTGAACCTCAAGCGCACCTACGAAACCGAGGGCAAGGAGATATTCAAGAGCTTCAGTACTATCGCGATGCTCGCCATCATAGATGACAACTGGAAGGAGCACCTGCGCGAAATGGACGACCTGCGCCAGAGCGTGCAGAACGCCTCTTACGAGCAGAAAGACCCGCTGTTGATCTATAAGTTCGAATCGTTCGAGTTGTTCCGCAAGATGCTCGAGAAGGTTAACCGCGAGGTGCTGTCTGTGCTGTTCAAGGCCTATATCCCGATGCGCGATCCCGCTGGCGTGACGCGTCAGCAGGAGCCCACCAAGCCCAAGACCGACATGTCGAAACTCCAGACCTCGAGGATGGAGGCTGCGGCCCGCGCCGGCGGCCCCCAGGGTAAGCCCTCTCCCGTACATGTGGAGAAGAAGGTGGGCCGCAACGACCCCTGCCCCTGCGGCAGCGGCAAGAAATTCAAGCAGTGCCACGGCAGGGAAGAGTAATCCCTGTAAGGTGATATAAAATTGTTGGGCCCGCTAAGCAGATGCTTGGCGGGCCTAATGTTTTTTGACAGGAGGAGTTTACGGAATATATATATCTTATGTCGGCGATTCTCTCGGGCTTGCGTTGTAAGCCCGTCAGCCCGTAGCCACCCCGGGCGAAGGGCTGAATAATAATGCCTGACGGATTATTTCATCCCATCGCTGGCTACGGGTTGAGTATATAATATCTTGTGTCCCTCCGCTACTTAATTTTCTCCAACAACAGTCCCTGATACCCGGCGGGGATAAGCAGGCGGTGTTTCCAGAATGTGGGTGTGGAGGGGTGGCCGAGGAATTCATAGCTGCGGCTTTCAATGAATTTGGGCGCTGCGGGGTCGGTGAGGTCATAGCACCTCGCGCGGCGGTCTATGCGGCAGGAGAGTACGAGGGTATTACCGTCGGTACGCGGCGTTCCCCGTATGCCTTCGGGCAGGGGTGTGTAGGCCTTCTGGTCGGCGGGACACTCCTGGTTGGCGTCCAGCAGTATGTAGCGTCCTAATGCCGAGAGTAGCAACTTATCGTGGAATATGGTGGTACCGTCGTATAGGGAGGCAACGCGCCAGGTGGTTTTGGCCGATACGAACGGAGGATCGCTCCAGAGGTCGAACCATGTGAAGCCGCCGCTGTGGCGCAGGGCTCCGAGGCGGCCCTGAAGCAATCCCTCGGGCAGGTAATTATCATACATGATACCCCGCTGGGTGTGGCTGAATACCACTTTGGGATTGGCCTCGTCAGAAATATCCACGAATATAAGGTTAGGGCGCTTGCAGGATATCACGGCGAATTTGGTGTCGGGATATACCCAGACATTCTCCACCAGCGAGCCGACGCCCTTGACCGATATCGGCAGGCGCCCCACCTCGGTCAGCTTACCCGACTTTTCTATACGGTAGATACCCAGCCCGTCTTCGCCCTCGGCCACGTAGAGCCTGTCGCCAAGCACTTTGACGTCATAGGCGCACCTGATGGGGAGCTTGTCTTCGAGGGTGATGGATTTCTCGGATAACTTGAGGATATGGAGTCCGTTGTCGGAGTAGGCGAGGTAGGCGGTGTTGCCTCTCACGGTCACGCCGCGGGCTTGGGCCGGGCGCTGGTCACGGTAGACGGTGAATTTTGAGGGGTCGGTGGGATATTCCGCAAGACCGGTAGGTATACGGGGCAACACCTTGTCGACCTGTTCCGGCGCGCGTTTCACTCCGTCGAAACGAGCCGAATATAGCCCCGTGGTAGTACCCGTGAGATATATCACTCCGTCGCCGGGAAGAATGCCTCCGATAACGGCGCTGGGGAACCTACCCGAAGTGTCGGGAATAATCATACGGTAAAGTATCTTGGGATTGGCCTTGTCGGAGATGTCGACCACGAAGGCGCCGTTCATAGTGTCGGCCACCACGAGGATATTGCCGCTCACCCTCGGGGCCCAGAAGTCGTTGGCGTTGTGGTACACGGGCGGGAACTTGGTCACGGATACCAGCTTCGGGGCGCGAGGATCGCTCACATCGAAGATCTCCACGCCGTGCCCGCGCCCCTCGCGTGAGGCCTTGTCGCCACTGTACTTGGCGTGGTGGCCTGTGGCAGCATAACAGTATCCGCCCGTCACGTCTATGCCGTCGCCATAGCCGTCGAGGGCCGTGATCGAGATTATTTCAGGCTTCGAGAGGTCGCGCACGTCGATAACCGTGATCTCGCCCTTAGCCCAGTCACCGCTATAGAGCAGGCCGTCGGCGTACTTCACCGACTGCGACTCGGCCGTCTTGATTATACCTATATGCTGGGGATTGAGGGGATCGCGCACGTCGATGAATTCGACCCCGTACTGGCGCAGGCCCACGAAGCACACGCCCCCGGCGACGTCGATCCCCGTGGCGAGTTCTATGGTGTCGATGCGGCGTACTATACGCGGGGCCCGCGGGTTGCTAATGTCCACTATCCACACCCCGCACTCGCGGGCCGAGACGTAGGCGTAGTTACCTTCGATGGCTATCTGGCGAGTGTTGCCCAGCCCCGAGACTTCTCCCGTAACTTTGGGCGAGAGTGGGTCGGAGGCATCGAGAACGTACAGCTTGCCGCCGCCGGCTACATAAAGATATTGCCCTTTGGCCGCGATACTGTTGGCCCGGGCCACGCCATCTACGCGCTCCACTTTCAGCAGCTCGAATTCCTGTGCCGGCGCTTGCGCCCGGGCAACAAAAATTACACAAACAAATGAAATTACAAGGGACAGCAGTCTGACGAGAGGCTTCATAGCATTGGGTTAAGAGGGTTCCTGTACGGGCGTCGATCCCGTACGGTTTGTTCTATGATTAGTCCTGGCAGCGGAAGTTAAATCCTGCCGCCCGTGATTTTCCACAGACTCGTCGAGGCGCCACTCCGGGGCATTAAAATCCCCGGCCTCCTCTCATCCCCCGTTCCCCTCTATCCTACTTCGCCTTTATATCCCTGATCCTGAGTTGGGGAGTGACCGTGCCGCGGTAGTGGTTCTCCACCACCGAATAGCACACGTCCACGCTCCTGCCGCTGCGGATATGTTCGTATAGGCGGGGCTGCTGGAACGCTATGGCCGCGATGGAGGTATTGGGCTTCTCCTTCTGCATCAGGTCCATCTTGAGGTGCTCCAGTTCGGCGCCCACAAGCTTCACGTCGGCGCCGCGGCTTACCCCCTTGGTCATGAACACGGGCGAGTTGTTGCCCGGCCCGAACGGCTCGAAACGCGAGAGAGTGGAGCGGAAAGCGGCGGTTATATCGCTGAACAGCAGTTCGGAATCGATCTCCACCTGCGGGATAAGCATCTCAGGGTCGATATTTTTATCCACATAGGCATTGAAGCGCGCGGTGAAAAGTTCCACATTTTCGGGCTTCATCGTGAGGCCTGCGGCATAGGTATGGCCGCCGAAGTTCTCGAGCAGGTCGGCGCACGACTCCACCGCCTGGTAGAGGTCGAAGCCGGGAACGCTTCGCGCACTCCCCGTGGCGAAGCCATTGCTCATGGTCAGCACCACCGTGGGGCGATAGTACGTCTCGATAAGGCGCGAGGCCACTATGCCTACGATGCCCTTCATCCACTTGGGATTGTAGATGACCGTACTCTTGAGGGCTTTCATGGCGGGGTTCTGTTCTATGAAATCGTGCGCCTCCTGTGTTATGGAGCGGTCGATATTCTTGCGGTCCTGGTTGCAGGTGTCGATAAAGGCGCCATACTCGGTGGCCTTGCCCTCGTCGGGGGCGACCAGCAGGTTCACCGCCGAATGACCTCCGGAGGGAGCGGCGTTGATATCTTCCTCGTCGACCCTCATGCGGCCCGCGGCGTTGATGCGGGGGCCGATCTTGAACACGATGTCGTCGATTGTGATCTTATGATTCTCCAGGCCGCAAATTTTGATAATGGAAAGGAGACCCTTGCCTGGTTTATCGTTGAGGCGCTTGAGGCCGAAATGAGCGAGAATACGGTTTTCGTCAGTCAGAGGCACGATGTCTGAGGCGATGCTCACGGCCACGAGGTCCAACAGGCCCTCTATCTCCGAAAGAGGCATCCCCTTGTGTATACAGTAGCCCTGCAACAGTTTGAAGCCCACGCCGCATCCCGAGAGTTCGCTGAAGGGGTAGTTGCAGTCGGCCCTCTTGGGGTCGAGCACTGCCGCGGCTGCGGGAATGGTGTCGCCCGGAAGGTGGTGGTCGCAGATTATGAAGTCGATGCCCTTCTCCTTGGCGATCTCTACCTTTTCGGTCGCCTTGATGCCGCAGTCCAGTGCGATTATAAGCCCCACGCCCTTTTCCTGCGCCACTTCCAACGCCTTGACAGATACGCCGTAACCTTCGGTGTAGCGGTCGGGGATGTAGAACGATAGCTCCTTGTGCCCGAGTTTGCGGAGGAATGAATAAACCAACGCTACCGCCGTCGTGCCGTCGACGTCGTAGTCGCCGTAGACCATTATCCGTTCGCCCTCTTTGAGAGCCTTGTCAAGCCGTTTCACCGCCAGGTCCATATCCTTCATGAGGAAGGGGTCGTGGAGATTCTCGATCTTGGGATTGAAGAACTTCCACGCCTCCTCGGAAGTTTCTATCCCACGCTGGACCAACAGGTTGGCCAACACGTATGGGATCCCGAGCGAAACGGAGAGGTTCTCAACCTTCATGGGGTCGCCCTGAGGTTTTAGAACCCATCGTTTTTCCAGTGCCATAATTTATCTGATTTTAAATTTTAATCTTTCCGCTAAACAACCAGCCAAAACCCTCTTCACATCTTCCATGTCCGCTTCGCGACCGATCTCTTTTTCTATGGAGGTCACTCCCTTGTCCTCAAACCCGCAGGGGTTGATGAAAGAGAAATACTCCAGCTTCGTGTTGACGTTCAGGGCCAGGCCGTGCATCGTCACATGCCTCGATGCCCTAACGCCTATGGCGCATATCTTGCGCGCGCGGGCGGTTCCCGCATCTATCCACACTCCTGTCGCACCCTCCAGCCTGCCCGCGGAGATACCGTAACGGGCCACGCAGTCGATCACCGCCTCCTCCATCGCGTGGATGTATTCCTTCAGTCCCAGTCCCAGCCTCTCGAGGTCGAGTATGGGGTAGGCCACTATCTGTCCGTAGCCGTGGTAGGTGATGTCGCCCCCGCGGTCTGCGTGGAAGTATGTCGCCCCGATACCCTCTAAGAACGTCTTGTTTACCAGCAAGTTGTTCTCCCTGCCCGAACGCCCCAGAGTGTATACGTGGGGGTGTTCGCACAGTATTAGAACCTGCTTCGCCGGGGCATAGCCCCCGGAGTTTATTGCGTCGCCGCCAACCTCGCCGGCGTTTGCGCCTTTCCGTCTCTCCTTATCTTTCAGCAGAGCCTCGAACGCCGTCCTTTGCAGCTCGAGTGCCTGAGCGTATTCTTTCACTCCTATGTCATCCAGATAGACGGTTTCCATAACCCTGCCGTTTATCCGATATCTTGCGTGACCGTTCCCGCCGCCCGCTCGGCCATGTACGACGAGCGCACCAGGGGGCCGCTCTCCACATGGCGGAAACCCATGCTGAGCGCGCGCTCCTTGTACCATGCGAATTTGTCGGGATGAATGTATTCGGCCACGGGAAGATTATCCCTCGTGGGCTGGAGATATTGCCCAAGGGTCACTATCGAGCACCCCGCTCCGGCGAGCTCTTCGAGGGTGGCGATCACTTCCTCTTCGGTTTCGCCGAGGCCCAGCATCAGGCCGCTTTTGGCCGTGGCTCCCTTACCCGATATATACGACAACACCCCGAGGCTCAGAGCGTAACGGGCGCGGTTTCTGACAATGGGGGTGATGCGTTCTACGGTTTCGATATTGTGGCCCACGATGTCGGCCCCGGCCGAAAGGATCACGTCGAGCTGCCCCTGGTCCCCGTTCATGTCGGGAATAAGGAGTTCGATGGTTGTATCGGGATTGGATTTGCGGACCTCGCTCACGACGTGGGCCCAATGGGCCGCCCCGCCGTCGGGCAGGTCGTCGCGCGTGACGGACGTCAGCACGCAGTGCCTCAGGCCCATAAGATGCACGGCCTCGGCAACCCGTGAGGGTTCAGTCTCTTCGAGTGGTAACGCTTTTCCGGTGGCTGTCGCGCAGAAGCTGCATTTTCTGGTACAGACCTCGCCCATGATCATGAACGTGGCGGTACGTCTGCTCCAACACTCGCTCCTGTTGGGACACATCCCGCTGCTACAAATGGTGTTAAGACGGTTATGCTTAACTATTTGCGCTATATCAGCGTAATGCTTGTTGTGATTTATCTTTATTTTTAGCCAATCCGGTTTTTCACTTCTCGTTACCCTATTGTATGAGTAGGGCATTTTAAGTTTTATTATTTTCCAATTGAGACAAAAGTACGATTTTTTTCCGAATAAACGGCCATGCCGCGGCCAAATAATTCGGTCTCACGTTGAATATGCCGATAAAATGTTTTATTTTTGCCGCACCGCGAGGTGTCGGTTCCGTAGCTCAGTTGGATAGAGCATCAGATTTCTAATCTGACGGTCACAGGTTCGAGCCCTGTCGGAATCACAGCGAAAGGCCAGCCGATGAGGTTGGTTTTTTTGTTTGAGGATTAAGGGGCCTATCTTTATTATTTGTAAAGCGTCCGTAGGATGCTTATAATCCCGACTCTGAAGATTTCCGCCCGGAGGAGTGACGAGGGAGTCCGTTAAGAAACGCGGGGTGTTCGACGAACGTTAGGCTTGGGCCTATCGCCCAAGCCTAAAAGGAGGAGTTCGGCGTTTTAGGACGTACGAGGTCGCTCATCAGGAAATTTTCATCGGAGGGTGTATTTTGGATACCTTTTGTACAAGCAAAAGGTATAAACGAAATTAAACAAAGCGGCTGGCGTGAAAACGCCAGCCGCCCTAATTATTCATGCGCCCGATCTCTCGCGCATATCGTTTTTGTCCCCTACATAAACCCCTGCTTTTTCAATACCTCGATGAATTTACCGGAGAAGAGACGGCTGTCGTCGCCCTTGTAACGGCGTTCGGCGAAGATGTGGGCGAGGGTGGGCAGGTCGTTGATTTTCAGTAGTGAGGCGGTAAGTTCCGACGCCTCCTTTTCGGCCCATATTTCGTCTATACGAACAGGAGTATAATCCTCATATTTTTGCGAATGTACCACCCCCTCGAGCGGCAGGCGGTCGGTGAGAGGCGGGTTTTCGTCGGGATAGCCGAGGGCTACGGTGGTCACGGGGACAACGCCGCGGGGCAGTTCCAGCACCTCGATTATACGGTCGGCAGTATAGGTGGTGGTACCGAGGTAGCAGATGCCGAGACCCTCTTCCTCGGCGGCCAAAACGGCGTTC
Organism: Rikenellaceae bacterium; assembly: GCA_031553875.1. GTDB lineage: Bacteria > Bacteroidota > Bacteroidia > Bacteroidales > Rikenellaceae > JAVBKU01. The sequence continues at coordinate 22,976 of JAVBKU010000036.1, forward strand.
TGAGAGGCGAGGGTGGCGTCGATAGCGGCGTTCACGAACCAGAGGAAGTTGTCATACTCCGGCTTCGCGCCGCGCTGCTCCGACCACAGGTTGAAGCGATTGATGTCGGCGCAGAAGGTGAGCAGGGCCGGGGCCTTCGATGCCGGTTGGTTGAAATGGCAGGGTCCGAGTTTCTCTAAAAGGGCCGGATCGGTGGTCACGACGATGCTGTAAACCTGCATGTTGCCGGTGTTGGACGCACGTACGGCGGCTTCTAACACGCGGCGCATTACATCGTCGGGTATGGCATCGGGTTTGAATTTACGTATGGAACGATGGGAAAATATCTGTTCTATCATGGCTGTAATATTTTTTGCGTTTGAATGGCGTGAAGATTCCGCGCCGTACTCCCGCAAAATTAATAATTTAACACGAGTTTTACCACGATCGCCAATATTCACGCCGGGTTGTTGGCGGGCCACCTAAACAAAAAATTAACGAGTGTCAGGAGATATTGATTTTTTTATTATCATTGCAATATAGAAAACACTTATCATTTGACCTTTAAAACACTATCACTCTTTACTGATTTATGAAATCCACACATGATTTCCGCTCAAAACCAGGAGTATACGATGCGGAAGACTTGCTTAAGAAAGCCAAGAAGCTCGACCCGATAAAGAAAAACGGCAAGGAAAAACGATCATTTTACGATGAAGAGGAAGAGGTTGACGAAGATCTGACAGTCCTGAAAAAGAGAGAGTCCATACTCGATTATTTCGACGACGGAGAGGAAGAATAACCCTTCCAAGCATATTTCATGCGGCGGCCGACCTGCTTCAGGTGGCCGCCGTTTTAATAATACGAACACAATGGAAAAATTCATAACCGCCGCGGGAATGGCCCTGCGCATATCCGATACAGGCAAGGGCGATACCGCCATACTGTTGCTGCACGGCTACCTCGAATCGCTCGAGGTGTGGGAGGAGATGACGGTCCCCCTTGCGAAGAAATACAGGGTGATCTCGATGGACATTCCCGGACACGGGATTTCCGAGGTGCGCGGCGAAGTGCACGATATGGATATGCTGGGCGATGTGGCGGCCGGGGTACTGGCTTCGTGCGGAGTATCCAAAGCTTTTGTAGTAGGCCATTCGATGGGCGGATATGTGGCCCTGGCCCTGGCCGAACGCCATCCGGAAGTGGTGCAGGGGCTTGTGATGTTCAGTTCCAACGCCAATGCTGACAGCGAAGAGAAGAAGATCCAGCGCGAACGCGAGATAGCCCTCATCCAGGAGGACAAAAAAGACCTGCTTGCCCGTCTGACGCCCGCCAACGGCTTCGCCGCAGCCAATAGAGGGCGGCTGAAAGATAAGATAAGCGACCTCACCGACCAGATAATGATAACCGAGGACGAGGGGATCATAGCCCTCCTGCGCGGAATGATGGTGCGTCCCGACCGCAATGAGGTGTTGAAAGGATTGAAGGCTCCCGAGCTGTTCATCTTCGGCCGTGGCGACGAATATATCACTCCCGAGGTAGCCCAGAAGATAATCGCTGAACACCCGCAGGCCGAAGTGGCCTGGCTCGAAAATTCCGGGCACAACGGCATGCTGGAAGAACCGGATAGGGCCGCGGAGATAGTGGCGGAGTTTGTGGAAAGAAATCAGTAATCTTGAAGCGTCCGCCGGACGCTTGCCTTCCCCGCATCTGAAGATTTACGCCCGGAATAGCAGCGCAGTAAATCCGTTAAAAATTCCCAGCATGTATGACGACGTTAGGCGAACGCCCGTAGGGAGGAGACTAAAAGGAGGAGTTCTGGGATTTAGCATTTACAAGCGGATATTCAGGAAATCTTCATCGGCGGGGCACGTTTTGGTAGTACCTTTTGCGTGATCAAAAGGTACGAAAGTCTTTATCTATAGACATTCTTTCTTTTACACCTTTTACGCGTGCAAAAGGTGTAACCAAAACACGCCGCCTGCGGATATTCACTGACAGTGGTCTTCGTACATCCTAAAACGTCGAACTCCTCCTTTTTAGTCAGGCCTCACGGCCTGTCTAACAGTCGTTAGACACAGCGTCGTTTTTTAACGGATTCCCTCGCCCCCTGTCCGGGCGTGAATATCGCGCAATTGGCGGAGGGCAGATACTCGTTGAGTATCTCAATAATATTCCGCTACTCCAGAGAAACAGTAGGCCGGCACGTTAGTGCCGGCCTACGCAGTATATACGGGTAAAATCCCGAAAAATCCCTATTTAACCTCCCACGTGGCTGCTTTGAGGGTGTTTTTCATCAGCGAGATGATAGTCATGGGGCCTACGCCTCCGGGGACGGGGGTGATATAGCTGCATTTGGGGGCCACCTCGTCGAACTTCACGTCGCCCAGTAGCTTCCAGCCGCTCTTGGTCTTATCGCTCGGCACGCGTGTGATACCCACGTCGATAACTACCGCGCCGGGTTTTACCATGTCCCCCTTAACGAATTCGGCGATGCCGATGGCGGCGATCACGATATCGCCCTGGGCTACGACTGAGGGCAGATCCTTGGTGCGGCTGTGGCAGATGGTAACTGTGCAGTCCCAGCCCTTCTGCGACAGCAGGTTGGCTATGGGACGGCCCACGATATTGCTTCGGCCGATGACTACGCAATGCTTGCCGGAGGTTTCTATTTTATAGTAGCGCAGCAGTTCGAGTATGCCGTCGGGTGTGGCAGGGATGTAGGCGGGCAGGCCGCTCACCATGCGCCCCGTGTTCTCGGGGTGGAAACCGTCGACGTCCTTGCTGGGGTCGATGGCCATGATCACCTTCTGCTCATCGATATGCTTGGGAAGGGGCAGTTGCACGATAAAGCCGTCGACGTCGGGGTCATTGTTGAGTTTTTCGATCTCTCCGAGAAGCTCGGCTTCGGATATGGCCTTGTCGAGGCGCACGATGGTGGAGCGGAAGCCCACCTCGCCGCAACACTTTTCCTTATGGCCTACATAGGTCTGGCTCGCGCCGTCGTCGCCCACGAGTATGGCTACCAGGTGCGGCGCCTTGCCTCCCGCAGCCATGATGGCCTGCACCTCGGAAGCTATCTCCCCTTTGAGGCTGTTAGCAACCTCTTTACCGTCGATCAGATTCATCTGTTATATGATTTTAAATTTGGTTTTACCTGTGTCCCATCATCCCGCGGGCCATTTTGCCGCCACTCCCGGCCACGCTCTTCATCATCTTGCGGGTCTGGTCAAACTGCTTGATGAGCTTGTTCACGTCCTGGAGTGTCGTCCCACTACCTGAAGCTATACGGGCCTTGCGGCTGGGGTTTATAAGGGCGGGATTGTTCCTCTCGGCAGGGGTCATGGAGTGGATTATGGCCTCGGTTTGCTTGAAGACGTTGTCGTCGAACTCCACGTCCTTGAGCGCCTTGCCCACGCCGGGGATCATCGAAGCGAGGTCCTTGAGGTTCCCCATCTTCTTGATCTGGGCTATCTGTGAGAGGAAGTCGTCGAAGTTGAACTGGTCCTTCACCAGCTTCTTTTTAAGCCTGCGGGCCTCCTCTTCGTCGTACTGCTCCTGCGCCTTCTCCACCAGCGACACTATGTCGCCCATGCCCAGGATACGGTCGGCCATACGCTCAGGGTGGAACACCTGCAGAGCGTCCATCTTCTCGCCCGAGCTGATGAATTTCAGAGGCTTGTCGACCACCGAACGGATCGAGATCGCGGCACCGCCACGGGTGTCGCCGTCGAGCTTGGTCAACACCACGCCGTCGAAATCGATCACGGCATTGAACTCGCGGGCCGTGTTCACGGCGTCCTGTCCCGTCATGGAGTCGACCACGAAGAGGGTTTCGGAGGGTGACAATGCCTGCTTGATGTCCGAAATTTCCTTCATCATCTCCTGGTCTACGGCCAGGCGGCCGGCGGTATCGACGATGACGGTGTTAAGGCCTTTGCCCTTGGCATATTTGACGGCGTTGCGAGCTATCTCGACAGGATTCTTGCTGCCCTCCTCGGTGTATACCTCCACGCCTATCTGTTCACCCAATATCTTGAGCTGCTCGATCGCCGCAGGACGGTAGACGTCGCAGGCAACCAGTAGCACGCCGCGCCCCTTTTTGCTCTTGATGAACGAGGCCAGTTTGCCAGAGAAGGTGGTCTTACCAGAGCCTTGGAGCCCGGCTATAAGTATCACGGCGGGATTGCCCGAGAGGTTGATATCGGTCGAGGTGCCGCCCATGAGCAGCGCCAACTCGTCGCGCACCACCTTGGTGAGCAGCTGTCCAGGCTTGAGCGAGGTTAGCACGTTGGCCCCGAGGGCCTTTTGCTTCACGTCGTCGGTGAATGTCTTGGCTACCTTATAGTTGACGTCGGCGTCGATAAGCGCCCGGCGTATGTCCTTGAGGGTTTCGGCGACGTTGATCTCGGTGATCTTTCCCTCGCCCTTGAGCAGCTTGAACGACCGTTCGAGCCTTTCGGATAAATTTTCAAACATGGTGTGGCTTTTTGTGTTACGGCGGACTCTCCGCCAAACATGCAAAAATAACTTTTTATTGCGAGAAATCAAAAGGTGCCTGCCGACCACGGATAGAGTTTGTTTCTGCAAACTATTCTTGATGTTCGGCCTTGCTATCGGCAAGGCCGTCAGCCCGCAGCCATCCCGGGCGGAGGGCTGAAATGCACAAGGCTTATTTCATCCCTTCCGCTGGCTGCGAGCTAAGACGTACGAAGTCGTACGTCAGGAAATCTTCATCGGGCGGGGCGTCACAGACGCGTTAAGAGTTGAAAACGGAATCACATCCAATTCTCATTCCAGATGGACACTACCCGTGTGCCGGGAGGCACCCTTTTGCGTGTACAAAAGGTACGAGAAAAGTTATTTGTACTAAAAATGGCGGTTGCAAAAGCAACCGCCATTTTCTATTCAGCCTTAACAGCTTACATCATGCCGCCCATACCTCCCATGCCTGCGGGCATCGGGGCGGGAGCTTCTTCCTTCTTGTCTACCAGGACGCACTCTGTGGTGAGGAACATCGACGCGATTGAAGCGGCGTTCTCCAGAGCCACGCGGGCCACCTTAGTCGGGTCGATGATACCGGCCTTCAGGAGGTCTTCGTACTTGTCGTCGCGGGCGTTGTAACCCATGGCGCCCTTGCCTTCCTTAACCTTGGCTACCACTACCGAGCCTTCGCCGCCGGCGTTGGCCACGATCTGGCGCAGGGGTTCTTCCACGGCGCGCTTAACGATGAGGATACCTGTGGTCTCGTCGTCGTTGTAGCCCTTCATATTTTCGAGGGCACTCACGGCGCGGATGTAGGCCACACCGCCTCCGGGGATGATACCCTCTTCGACGGCGGCGCGGGTAGCGGCCAGGGCGTCGTCCACGCGGTCTTTCTTCTCCTTCATCTCAACTTCGGTGGCGGCACCCACGTAGAGCACGGCCACACCACCAGCCAGCTTGGCGAGGCGTTCGGCCAGCTTTTCCTTGTCGTAGTCGGAAGTAGATACTTCCATCTGCTTACGGATCTGGGCCACGCGGGCGTCGATAGCGTCCTTAGAGCCGCTGCCGTTCACGATAGTGGTGTTTTCCTTATTGATAGAGAGTTTGTCGGCAGTACCCAGCATCTCGAGGGTCGCCTGGTCGAGGCGCAGGCCCTTTTCTTCAGAGATCACGGTACCTCCGGTGAGGATGGCGATATCTTCGAGCATCTCCTTGCGGCGGTCGCCAAAACCGGGAGCCTTCACGGCGGCGATCTTAATGGTACCCCTCAGTTTGTTCACCACCAGGGCCGCCAGAGCCTCGCCATCTACGTCTTCGGCGATAACCACCAGTGCACGACCGCTCTGGGCTACGGGCTCGAGAACGCCCATAAGCTCCTTCATGGTAGAGATCTTCTTATCGGTGATAAGGATGTAAGGTTTGTCCATCACGGCCTCCATCTTCTCGGAATCGGTGATGAAGTAGGGAGATATATATCCGCGGTCGAACTGCATACCTTCCACCACGTCGACGTGAGTTTCGGTACCCTTGGCTTCTTCTACGGTGATAACGCCTTCCTTCTTTACCTTGCCCATAGCCTCGGCGATGAGCTTGCCTATGGTGTTGTCGTTGTTGGCCGAAATGGTGGCTACCTGCTCTACCTTCTTGATATCGTCGCCCACTTCCTGGCTCTGCTTGCGGAGGTTCTCCACAACAGCGGCCACGGCCTTATCGATACCCCTCTTCAGGTCCATCGGGTTGGCGCCTGCGGTCACGTTCTTGATACCCACGCTGATGATTGCCTGGGCAAGTACGGTGGCGGTAGTGGTACCGTCGCCGGCGTCGTCGGCGGTCTTGGAGGCTACCTCTTTGACCATCTGCGCACCCATGTTGGCGAAGCCGTTGTCGAGTTCGATCTCTTTAGCTACGGTCACGCCGTCCTTGGTGATCTGCGGTGCGCCGAATTTCTTATCAATAACCACGTTGCGGCCTTTGGGGCCGAGGGTTACTTTCACCGCGTTGGCCAGGGCGTCTACACCTTCCTTGAGTAGCTCGCGGGCCTCCATATTATATTTTATCTCTTTTGCCATTTTGTTTATGATGCTTTAAAACGTTTAACGATTACTGCTTGCAATTAGATGATAGCGAGGATATCGCTCTGCTTCATTATGATGAGGTCCTTGCTGTCGAAGTTAACTTCGGTACCGGCGTACTTGCCGTAAAGCACCTGGTCGCCGACCTTGACTTCCATCTTCACTTCGCTTGTGCCGGGGCCTACGGCCAGCACCTTGCCTGCGAGGGGTTTCTCCTTTGCGGTGTCGGGGATGAACAGTCCGCCCGCGGTCTTCTCTTCAGCGGGATTGGGTTCGATGAGCACCCTGTCTGATAATGGTTTGATGTTCATAGTAAAAAGTGTTAGAGGTTTGATTTAAAATTAAATATATAATGCGGAATTCCCCTCTTGGGAGGAGAACTCATCTATTTGTCAATACTATTTGCGCTGCCGCCCGCGGTGCGCTTAGTGGTTTCGGGGGCATTCCAGCTATCGCCGCGGTGCGCGTTGACTTTTTCCCGGAAACCGGATTTAGGTCTGTTCACAATACGTGCCAAAGCTTTATTGGCAGATTTTCTCCATCGGGGTGTGCCAAAATTGACCGGTATGCTGTCAGAATGGTGTCACTATGTCAGTCGGAGGCGCTGTCGTGGCCATATATTTTGCCTGAACGTCCCTCCCCGCACCGAAACCCGAACGGGTTTAACGCCCCCTGCCTCCGGTCTTCCTGCCGACCTTGGCTCCTTTGCCTGCCGGGGCTGAGCCTTTGCGTGCGCCGAAGCCTCCTGTCGAAGCGCCCTTGCGTGTAGCACCGAAGCCGCCGGAAGAGCTTTTGGCCCCCTTGCGGAATCCGCCGCGGTCAGCGCCCCAGCTGTTGCCGCCGCGCTCTCCATCACCGCCATGAGCTTTGGAACCACCGCCGCTGAAATCCTTGGCGCCGTCCCATGAACCGGCGTCCCAGCCTACGCTGTCCCACTCGTCCTTGTTCCAACCTTTGCCGCCCGAGGGTTTGCCCTTGGCGTCGCTTGCGGAGCCTTTGCGGAAGGCAGGGGCATCGCCGCCCTTGCGCGGAGCGGAGAAGTCGTCACCGTATGATTTTTTGCCGCCTTTGGGTTTACTGGCCTCGAAATCCTGTCCGCCCTTGCGGTCGTTGTCGCCGAAGCCGTTGTCGTGGTAATTTTTGTTTTTGCGGGGACCACCTTTCCTGCCGTCGCCGCTGAACTTACCGCCGCCGGCTCCATCTTGAGCTATCTCGGCGATGGGGCGTCCACCCTTATCGATGTTGTTCAACGCACGGATCACCGCTTCGGCCTCAGAGAAGGGTACGGTGACAAAGGAGAAGCTCTCCATTATCTTGATGTCGTTGATGCTGCTGTCCGATAGTTTACACTCCTTCTTGAGCATGTCGGAAAGCTTTCGGCCGTTGAGGCCGTCTAACAGTCCTATGGAGAGAAACAGGCGTGCCGTACCCCTGCGGTCTACGTTTATGGAACGTATCTCGGGGTAGTGACTCTCCTCGAGTTCATTGTTGAAGGCCAGGCGCAGGAGCGATCCCAGCGCCACTTCGGGAGAGTAGGAGGCAAGTATGTCGCCCGCCATTTCGGTATATTCCGAGTATGTTTCGTTCGCCACGATCTCCGTGAGATCTTCCTTGATCTTCTTGCGCTTGGCCTCGATGATGTCGGCCACTGTGGGGAGCGGCACCTTCTTGATGTCGGCCTTGATCTCCTTTTTCATGTAGCCGAACTGCCTGTACTCGGAGCTCGATATGAAGGTGATGGCCGTGCCCTGGTTGCCCGCGCGACCCGTACGACCTATACGGTGAACGTACGACTCGGAGTCCTGCGGCAGAGAATAATTGATGACATGGGTGAGATTGTTGACGTCGATTCCACGCGCGGCCACGTCGGTGGCCACGAGTATGTTGACTTTCTTCTTCTTGAACGAGCGCAGAATTTTCTCCCTCTGGGCCTGCGAAATGTCGCCATGGAGGCCGTCGGCTGCGTAGCCGCGATCGTTGAGGCGCGATACGATGTCGTCAACTCCCACCTTGGTACGACAGAAGACGATACCATAGAACTCGTTCTCAACGTCTATAATACGTGTCAGGGCGTCGAACTTGTCGCTCTCCCTCACCTCGAAATATATCTGGTCCGTGAGATCGGCGGTCATCTGCTGCGACTCGACTTTGAGGGTCTCCACGTCGCGCATGTATTTCTTCGACAGGTTGGCTATCTTCTGCGGCATGGTGGCCGAAAAGAGGAGCACCTGGCGTTGTTCGTTACTCTGGGCGAGGATCTCTTCCACGTCTTCGATAAAGCCCATGTTGAGCATCTCGTCGGCTTCGTCGAGCACCAGCCACTTGAGCTGCGACAGGTCGAGGGTCTTGCGGCGCAGGTGGTCCAGTATACGCCCGGGCGTACCTACCACTATGTCGATGCCTTTGTCGAGGCGGCGGAGCTGCTCGACGATCGAGGCGCCGCCGTAGATGGGGGCTATCGCGATCTTTTTGCGGTTGAACGATAGGAGCTCTTCGGTCACCTGCAGGGCCAGCTCCCTCGTGGGGACGAGGATCAGGGCCTGGGTGGTCTTCTTGATGGGTTTGATCCGTTCGAGTATGGGGAGGCCGAAGGCGGCGGTCTTACCCGTGCCGGTTTGGGCCTGTCCTATGATGTCGTTGGAGGTGTTGAGGAGGGCGGGTATCGTCAGCCTCTGGATGGGTGAGGGAGTCTCGAAACCCTTGGCTTCCAACGCTTGGAGGGTCTCTTCGGAGAGCCCCAGTGCGCGGAATTCTTCTAATTTTTGCATAAAATGTCGTTAGTGTCCGGCAAAGATAGATTAAAATAATGGTTTTAGGCGTATTTCTCCGTTTATTCCGCTCCGGGAGGGCGGTGGGTGCATGAAAAAGCGCCGCGGACATTTTGTCCGCGGCGCATCAAAAAAAGGGGAAACATCCGCCCCGCCGCCCGATGGGGCGGCATGGAGATTACATAACGGCCTAATCTTCGTCGGTGTCGGCGTAGGCCTTGAGCAGTTTGTCCTGCACATCGGCGGGCACCTGCTCGTAGGAGGCCAGCTTCATGGTGTAGGTGGCGCGGCCGTTGGTCAGCGAGCTGAGCGTGGTCGAGTAACGGTACATCTCGGCCAGCGGCACACGGGCCTGTATCTTCTCGAAGCCGTGGTCGCTGCTCATACCCTCGATCATGGCCCTGCGGTTCTGCAGGTCGCTCATCACGTCGCCCATTCTGTCCGAGGGTACGAGCACCTCGACACTGTAGATCGGCTCCATGATCTTCGGCCCGGCATTCTTAAAGGCCTCCTTGAAGGCGTTGCGTCCGGCCAGCTTGAACGAGAGTTCGTTTGAATCCACCGGGTGCATCTTGCCGTCATAGACGATCACACGTATATCGCGGGCGTAGGAGCCTGTGAGCGGCCCCTGCTCCATCTTTTCCATTATACCCTTGAGAATAGCGGGTAGGAAACGGGCGTCGATGGCCCCGCCCACGATGGCGCTGCAGAACACCAGTTTACCGCCCCAGTCGAGGTCTACCTCTTCCTTGTTCTTGATATTGATGTTCATGTCCTTGCCGTCGATCTTGAGCTTCACGGGGTCGGGCATGCCGTCGTGGTAAGGCTCGATCATCAGGTACACCTCGCCGAACTGTCCCGCGCCGCCCGACTGCTTCTTGTGGCGGTAGTTGGCTGCGGCCATCTTGGTGATGGTCTCCCGGTAGGGGATCTTGGGTGCGAAGAATTCCACCTCGAGCTTACTACCGTTGTTGGCCAGCTGCCACTTGAGTATGTTGAGGTGGTGTTCGCCCTGGCCCTGCACGATGATCTGCTTGAGCTCCTTGGAGTATTCCACGACGATGGTGGGGTCCTCGAACGAAGCCTTGGTGAGCAGTTCGCCCAGCTTCTCTTCTTCGCCGCTCTTCGCTGTCTTGATCGCAGCGCGGTAGCGGGGCTCGGGGAAGTGTATGGGGTCGATGACTATGGAGGGGTCGGTCGAGAGGGTGTGGTTGGTCTTGGTGCCCTTGAGCTTCACGGTGCAGCCTATGTCGCCGGCCATCATTTCCGTCACCTTGACCCTGCCACGGCCTGCTACGGCGAAGAGCTGCGATATTTTTTCCTTGTTGCCGGTCTTGGTGTTGGTCAGCTCCATGCCTTCCGCCACCTTGCCCGAGATCACCCTGAAATAGCTCACCTCTCCCAGATGCGGCTCGATGGCACTCTTGAAGACGAAAAGCGTGGTCGCACCCTTAGCGTCGGGAGAGATCTCCTTGCCGTCGACAGTGGTGAAGTTGGGGGCCTTGAGCGGGCCGGGGGCCACGTTGATGATGAACTCCATCAGGCGCTTTGTGCCGATGTCCTTCTTGCCTGAGGCGCAGAATACGGGCATCAGGTCCCTTTTCGCCAGGCCCAGCTTGAGGCCCGAGCGCATTTCGTCCTGAGTGAGGTTACCCTTCTCGAAGTAGAGCTCCATAAGGGCCTCGTCGTTCTCGGCCGCGGCCTCCACGAGTATGTTGTGCAGTTCACTTGCGCGTTCCATTTCGCTCTCGGGGATGGGCAGCTCCTCGCGGATGCCGGTGTCGCCCTTGAACTTGTACATCTTCATCAGCAGCACGTCGATGAAGGCGTCGAACCCGGGGCCCGGGTTCACGGGGTATTGCACTATCACGGCCTTGACTTTCGACGAGGCGTTTATCGACTCCATGGTCGCGTCCCATGACGCCTTCTCGCTGTCGAGCTGGTTGACCAGGGCGATGATGGGTTTCTCGTACTTGCGGGCGTAGCGGGCCTGTATCTCGGTACCCACTTCGAAGCCGTTCTGGGCGTTGAATATCATCACCCCCACGTCGGCCACCTTGAAGGCCGAGAAGAGGCCCCCGCAGAAGTCATCGCTACCCGGGGTGTCGATGATGTTGAGTTTAAAGCCGTTGTATTCGGTGAAAAGAATTGTGGAAAATATCGAACGTTTGTAGATGTGTTCGATGTCGGTAAAGTCTGACAGCGTGTTTTCGGACTCGACGTTACCCCTGCGTTCTATAACCTTGCCTTCGAACGCCATGGCTTCGGCCAGGGTCGTCTTGCCCGAGCCCGAAGCTCCCAGCAAAACCACGTTTTTGATCTCATTTGTCGGATATGTCTTCATAATTTGAGGGTATTATGTTAATGATCCAGTGACTTTTTGAGGATGTAAAGAACAATGACTCTAAAATTATAAAAAATTAATCTGAATTCCCATAGGGGCCCTCAAAATATTTTCATATTCAGTGGTTTTGGGTGTCAGAGATGCTTTAAGAAAATATTATTTATTTAGAAGGCGCAACGCGCTTATGATCCCCGCATCTGAAGATTTACGCCCGGAATAGAAGCGCAGTAAATCCGTTAAGAACTCCCAGCATGTCTGACGACGTTAGGCGAAGCCCTGAAGGGGTGAGACTAAAAGGAGGAGTTCTGGGATTTAGGATTTACAAGCGTATATTCAGGAAATCTTCATCGGCGGGGTGTATTTTGGGTACCTTTTGTACAAGCAAAAGGTACAAAAGTGCTTATCTCTTATTATATTTGTGCGTTAAAAACACGCAGTAATGGCTTACGTGATAGATAAAGAGGCCAAGTGTGCGGTGGTAGGCTACGGTAGCTGGGCCACGGCGCTGGTCAAGATACTCCTCGAGAACGAGGCCGAGGTGCGCTGGCATATCCGCGACCGCGAGGTCATCGAGCATATCCGGCGCGAACATACCAATCCCCGCTACCTGCGCGACGTGCACTTCAACCCCGAACGTCTGAAAATGTCGGACGATATCGACGAAGTTGTGCGCGATGCGGGTATCGTGATCCTCGCCATGCCTTCGGTATATATGCAGGATACGCTCTCGAAGCTTACCGTACCCCTGAACGAAAAATTCGTGGTGTCGGCCATCAAGGGGATAGTCCCGGGACGGCTTGTCACCATCGCCGAATACCTCAATTCCGACTACGGCGTGCCGTTCGCCCAGATAGGCATCATCACCGGTCCCTGCCACGCCGAGGAGGTGGCCCTCGAACGCCTCTCCTACCTTACGGTCGTGTGCAAGGACGAATGCAACTCCCACCTGCTTGAGGCCAAACTCCGCACCTCTTATATAATGACCACCTGCTCGTCGGACATCTACGGCACGGAATACGCCTCGGTGCTCAAGAACATCTACGCCATCGCCGTGGGAATATGCCACGGGTTGGGTTACGGCGACAATTTCATGGCCGTTATCACTTCCAACGGAGCTATGGAGATGTCGCGTTTTATGGACGAAACCTACCCCTCACCCCGCAACACTTTCGCCTCGGCATACCTGGGCGACCTTATAGTCACGGCCTACTCGCAGTTCAGCCGCAACCGTACCTTCGGGATGATGATAGGCAAGGGCTACCCTGTACGCACGGCCCAGATGGAGATGAATATGGTGGCCGAGGGTTATTACGCCTCGGAGTGCATCCACTCGCTCAACGAGCGTTTCGGCGTCGATATGCCCATCGCCGGGGCGGTGTACGATATACTTTACAGGAACAAACCCGCTCGCAAGACCATAGCCGAGCTGACAAAGAAATTAATTTAGAAAAATTCAAAAACCAAATATAGACCATGAGTATAATCAACGTAGACATTAAAAAGACGCTGTCGTTCATATCAGAGAAGGATATTGCGGCTGTGAAGGGTGAGATCGAGGCCGGCAATCGCATGTTGCACGATGGCACCGGCAAGGGTAACGACTTCCTGGGCTGGGTGGGCCTGCCCGAATCTATAACCGCAGGCGAAATAGCCTCCATCATGGATTGCGCCGCCGGGCTCGGCAAGAGCGCCGACGTCATCATAGTGATAGGCATCGGAGGTTCGTACCTCGGAGCCAAGGCAGTTCTTGAGGCTTTGGGCGACAACTTCGCCCTGCTGAAAAAGAAGCAGGATGATCCCGTCATCGTTTTCGCCGGACAGAATATGAGTGAGGATTACTACTTCGAACTTCTGCGCGCGGTGAAGGATTACTCCATCGCCGCCATAGTGATATCGAAGTCGGGTACTACCACCGAGCCTGCCGTGGCATTCCGCATCATAAAGAAAGAGATAGAAAGCCGCTACGGTAAGGCCGAGGCCTCGAAGCGTATCGTGGCCGTTACCGACAAGGCTCGCGGAGCCCTGCGCACCCTCGCTACCCAGGAGGGCTACCAGACATTCGTTATTCCCGACGATGTGGGGGGCCGTTTCTCGGTGCTCACTCCCGTGGGACTTCTTCCCCTGGCCGCCGCCGGTGTCGATATTGCTGCTCTTGTGCGCGGCGCACAGGATATGGCCAAGGCCACTGCCCCGGATGTTCCCTTCGAGCAGAATCCTGCCGCCATCTATGCCGCGGCACGTACGGCCCTCTACCGCAAGGGATTCAAGATAGAGATACTCGCCAGCTACGAGCCCAAGCTCCAGTACGTGAGCGAATGGTGGAAACAACTCTACGGCGAGAGCGAGGGCAAGGACGGCAAGGGTATCTTCCCGGCCAGCGTGACCCTCACAGCCGACCTCCACTCCATGGGTCAATATATCCAGGATGGTGAGCGCACCCTGATGGAAACTGTTATCAGCGTCGGCGAACCGAAGTATAAGGTGGTGATCGAGAAGGCCGAAGAAGATCTCGATGGCCTTAACTTCTTGGCCGGTAAGCGTATCAGCGAGGTAAATAAGATGGCCGAGCTCGGCACACAGCTCGCCCACGTAGACGGCGGCGTGCCCAATATGCGTATCGACCTGCCTACCATCGACGCCTACCATATCGGCGCCCTGCTCTATATGTTCGAGAAGGGATGCGGCATGAGCGGCTACGCCCTCGGTGTGAATCCGTTCGACCAACCCGGCGTAGAAGCCTACAAGAAGAATATGTTCGCCCTACTCGACAAGCCCGGCTTCGAGAAAGAGAGCAAGGAGATAAGGAAGAAGTTGTAAAAGGAGATTATACTGTAAAAAGGGAGGTTCAACTAAGCTGAACCTCCCTTTTTTATTTCTCTTTGTACCTTTTGCTTGTACAAAAGGCACCCAAAATACACCCTCCGATGAAAATTTCCTGATGAACGACTTCGTACGTCCTAAAACGCCGAACTCCTCCTTTTAGCGGGATTTTCGCTCCCGCTAACGTTCGTCAGACACAGCGTCGTTTTTTAACGGACTCCCTCGTCGCTCATCCGGGCGTAAATTTTCAGAGTCGGGGTTATAAGCGCCTTTGGCGCTTTAATAAAGAAATATGTGCGCCTCAGTCTACCCCAAAAACAAATTGGCCGGAGCTTTAGCCCCGGCCAATTTATAATTATAAGTGAGCCGCTCATGCCCACGTAAATAGCTTCTATTACGACTTCGCCCCCCTGAACTTCGCCTGCAATTTGCCGTGGAGCTTTTCTGCCGAGTTGAACTCGTTCTTGAGCGATTCGATAGTTTCCTTCACGCTTGTGATCTTCTTGGCGAGGAAAGCGTTGGCTCCTGCGAAAGCGTAGCCGCGCGACAGGTTGCCCTTGGCCGCGTTGTAGAGGGCTATCATGATGCAGTAGGGGCTCTTGGTGTAGTCGCAGGTCTTGATGCAGTGGAACGCGCACTTGCGGGGGCGGGTCTTACCCTCCTTTACCCTGCGGATGAACTCGCCGATGATGGCGCGTCCGGGCATACCCACGGGGCTGGCTATGATCTCGATATCCTTCTCGGAAGAGTCGATATAGCTCTGCTTGAACTTGTCCGAGGCGTCGCACTCGGTCGTGGTCACGAACTTGGTACCCAACTGCACGCCGTCGGCGCCCAGCTCCATAATGCGGTAGATATCGTCGCCCGTGGTGAGGCCGCCACCCGCTATCACGGGAATATGTTTGCCGTAGGTTTTCTCCATATTGCGGGCCTCTTCGACCACCTGGGGTACGACCCTCTCCAGCGAGAATTCCTCGTCGTCGATCTGCGTGCTCTTATAGCCTAAATGTCCGCCGGCCTTGGGGCCTTCGACCACGATGGCGTCGGGAAGGTAGTTGTAAAGCGTTTTCCACTTCTCGCAGATGAGCTTCGCCGCGCGGGCCGAAGATACTATGGGTACGAGCTTGGTCTTGCTGCCTTTCTGAAGGTAAGAGGGCAGGTCGAGCGGAAGGCCCGCGCCGGAGAAAATGATATCGACCTTTTCGGATATGGCCGTGCGGATCATGTCCGAGAAGTTACTCATGGCCACCATCACGTTAACGCCGATTACACCCTTGGTCTTCTCCCTCGCCTTGCGTATTTCCTCCTTGAGGCCGAGGATGCAGCCGGTGAAATAATCTTTGGAGAGTTTGGGATATATCAGGCCCAGTCCCGCGCAGGAGATGACCCCCACGCCGCCCTCGTTGGCTACGGCCGAAGCCAGCCCCGAGAGGGAGATGCCCACGCCCATGCCCCCCTGTACAATGGGTACGGGGATGCAGAGGTCGCCTATTTTAAGTGATTTCATATTTTTTGCGGTTTGGTATTAGCGGCCGAGGCCTCACGTAAAACACAAAAGTATGCATTATATTGCCTCGTACGTATCAAATTTCCATAAAAATACGATGCCCTACTTAGTTTTAATAGATTTTTGGACGTAGAAAACCCGGATAAGGCTTTGTTCCCAGCCCCATCCGGGTCTCTTTAGCGCCCCTTTGTAAAAATAATGCGGGCTCAGATATTTTACTGAATTACTTTTCCCAGTCGTCGGTACGGAAGGGTACCAGAGGCAGGCCGTAGTTGTTGCTTACGTTCGATTCCATGAAGTTGCGGAAAGCGTAGCGTACTGACGCGGGCTTGGCCACCTTGTCGCACCACACTTTGATACCTTCATTATTCTTACCGGTAACAACGGCCTTGGCGGGGTAGAATACCTTATCTTCGCCTGCCATTTCGAAGCCCTTCATCTCCCTGATAACGGAGGTGGGGCTGGGGGAGAGTCCAAGTCCCCCATCGTTGATGGCGAGGTATACGGTGTCGTTCTTGAAGTTGGCCGACTTGAACGTGGGGGCGTTACAGGGCATGCCCTTGACGCCGTAGGTCTTGGCCAGCGCCTGCATGGCGAGCCTCTGGCCCACCTTGTCCTTGATGGCGGGGTGGATGCAGTACTCTTCGCCTATGTCCGTTGTGGCGGCCATCCCTGAGTTTGGGATGAGTTTGGTTGCGCGCGACTGCGCCTCTACTACCATCATTCCGCTCGAAGAGTTCTTGTCCCCGTTGTAGCGGTAGGGGGCGATCATCACGTAGTAGAACGGTATCTTTTCGCCGCCGCCCCAGTCGGATCTCCACTGGGCCACCATTTCGTTCATCAGCTTGTCGTAAACCCTGGCGTTGCCCGTGTTACCCTCGCCCTGGTACCAGATGAAGCCCTTGACGCCGTATTTCACTATGGGGCATATCATGCCGTTGTATAGCGCGGCGAGGTCGTTCTGGGGCGTACGGCCTTTTACGGAATATTTGGGATCAGCCTTTGCAACACGGTCGAGGGGCATCCACGCTTCGATACGTGTACCGCCCCAGCTTGTGTTGATAAGGCCGATGGGAATGTCGAGCGACTTGTTGAGGATGTCGCCGAAGAAGTAACCCACGGCGCTGAAAGAGGCCAGGCTCTTGGGGTTGAGGGTCTGCCATTCCCCTTTGAACTCGTCCAGCGGAGAGTCGGAGATCTTGCGGCCTATGTTTATCAGGCGGATATCCCTCTTAGGCGAGGCGGCTATTATATGATCGAGGGAGCCTTCTATAGGCTGCGACTTGTAGCCCGACATGGGCATAGCCATATTGGACTGGCCGGAGCATACCCAAACGTCGCCTACGAGCACGTTGTCGAGGGTCACAGCTTCACCGTCCGATATGGTCACGGTGTAAGGGCCGCCCGCAACGGGAGTGGCTACCACGACGTTCCACTTGCCGGTACTGTCGGCCGAGGCCTGGTAGGTTTTTTTGTCCCACGAGGTCTTCACGGTGATCTTGGCCTTCTTGGGGTCTTTGTCGGTCTTTCCCCACACGTTCACGTTGCTTTGCTGTTGCAGCACCATGTCGCTGTTAACCAGTCCGGGGAGTTGGATCTTGGCCGAGAGGCTCATAGACGCCGTTACCGCCAGGGCCACAAGTAAAATTCTTTTCATTGGAGTTATAGTTTTTTAGTTAGGTTTTATGTACAAATATATTTCCTGATTACAAATATACTTATCCGCGGCGGAAAACAAAATTCACCAGGGAGGTTGCCGGTAAATTACCGGGCGAACGAGCGTAATTTCATGCTGAACAGCCTGCGGCCCTGCACTGCCTCCGGAGGCTACTCTATGACTATAACCGCTCCGCCCTCGGGAGCCACTTCGAGGGTGAGGGTCTGGGTCCTTTCGACTATCATGCGCACCTGTTTGAAGGGCACTACAGGAACCTTCGGTATCTCTGGGGTCCTGTGTCCGGGAGGAGTGAGCATCACCTTTTCCGTCGACATATCGTCGACGATTATCTGCACCACGTGCTGGCCGTACATCAAAAAGCCCAGGTCGATCTTCACCTCGCGGGGTTTGTCAGTGCCGTTGAGTACACCCACGTACCACTTGACATCGTTCCTGCGGGCGATTATGGCCATGTCCCCGATAGAGCTGCCGGGCAGCACGATGGTCTCGTCCCACGTCGTGGGCACTTCGGCGATAAAGCCGGCTGCGGCCGAGAGCTTAGGGTCGGAGAGTATCTGCTCGGTATCCTCGGCTATCGTCTGCACGCCGGAGGTGAAGCAGACGAGCGTGGCCAGCTGGTGGGCCCATGTGGTCGTGCCGGGATTGGAGAACGACAGGGGGGTGTAGTCGCCGTGGCCCACCACGAAGCGCGTGAACGGCAGGGCGGCGTTATGGCCCGCTGTGATAGTCCCCTCGCCGAGGTTGTTGAGCTCGATGCCGCGGATACCCTCGCGTGTTATCTCGTTGGGGAATGTGTATTGTTCGCCGGACGGCTTCTGGCATCCGTGTAGGTTGACAAGGAGCTTGCGCTTGGCCGCCTCACGCAGCAGCTTTATATCGAAGTCGATGGTCTTCTTGCTCTCCGAATCCATGAAATCGGTCTTGATCCCTGCCGCCCCGCTTCTTTTTACGCTGTCGAGCCACAGGCGCATTGAGGAGTAGTCGCCTGCAGGATCGTTGATCTCGCGCGAGTGCTTCCACAGTATCAGCCCTATGCCGGAATCGGCGGCATATGCGCATAGGGAGCGCACGGCGTTCCAGCTGTCGGGCCACAGGGCCCAGCCCTCGTCGATGGTCGAGTATTTGAAGCCCAGGCGCGCGGCTCGGTCTATCTCGGCGCGCTCCTGCTCGGGGGTGCCGGTGAACTTGCTGAACCAGCTCCAGGCAGACTTGCCCGGGGAGATATAGGAGAGGTCGGCGTACAGTTCGGGGTCGGGTGCGGGGGAGAGAGCCTTGACGATATTCTGGTTGACAAGAGCCGTAAGGTCAGGCTCGAAGCAGATCACCTTCCATGGCGATACAAGCGCACTGTCTACCTCGAATCCCTCTTCGCCTTCGGTAAAGTCGGCTTTCAGGGCGCCCGAGTGCAATACCCTGAGCCTCATTCCGCTGTAATTTATCAGCCCCACCTCGGTGAGGAAGCCGTAGCCTCCGCCCTTCCACTCGAATATCAGCGGCAGGCCTTGCAGAGGATAGTTGCGCGTGGCGGAGGGCAGGGCCGATATTTCGGATGATCGCCACTCGCCAGCGTATGACTTGAGTTTATATGAATAGTTCTTGTCCCTCTCGAAGTACCACACATTAGTCCCCGCGGGTACTTCCCACCTGGAGCTCTCGCCCAGTACCTTGCCCGGGAAATCGCCCTCGCTCTCATAGCGGAAGGCCAGGGCGTTGTCGAACACCCTCACGCGCAGGTCCATCCCGCTCGCTGCCCTCATCAGGTACTCGTTATAGGCCGGGGAACCGGAACTATGGCTTTTGTCGAGCTTGAACCCGCTGCGGAAAAGTTCCGAGACGCTGTCGCCTGCGATCCCCACGCGCATCGTGGAGAGGTGCCTTCCGCCCCATTCCACCTTGATCATCGCGCTCGTGTCGTCGCGCAGGAGCGTGGCTTTGAGCGTCTCGCCGGGAGAGGCCATTTTCACGCGGCCGCAGCCCGTACCGAGGATAATGGCTGACAATAATATCGTTAGGGCAAGGGATCGTTTCATGGGAAGAGTGATTTGCGCGGTATTCTACAGATACAAATATACATCAAAAAAAGCTGCCGTACAATCGTGTGCGGCAGCTTTTAGTATAAAGTATATCATGTGAGCGTGGTTGCGTAAGTCTATATCTTGGAGGTGAGCTTCTGCACGACACGGAGGTTATTGAAAAACTCCTTGGCAATGACCCTCATAACGTTGTACGCCGGGATGGCCAACAGCATTCCCCACACGCCCCCGATACTGCCCGCGATAAGTATCACGAGGAATATCTCCAGCGGGTGAGCCTTGGCGCGGTTGGAGTAGAGCAGGGGCTGGATTATCATATTGTCGACCCCCTGTGCGAAGAGCACCGTAGCGGCTATGCGTATGGCCATTGACATTAGGGATATACTTGCCATAGGGCTCAGCAGGCCTATCAGCAGACCCAGGGCCATGCCGATGATAGGGCCGATGTAAGGTATCACGTTGAGTATACCCACGATAAGGCCGATGATAAGGGCATTCTCGACAGAGAGGCCAAGTATCAGCAGTAGTACCGACACTATCACCACCATTATAGACGACTCGGCCACAATACCGGTGAAGTAACGTATCAGGAGCGTAGTGATCGAATCCATAGCCCTGTTGATGCTCTGCTCGTACTTCTGGGGCATCACCACCACTATCATATTGCGGAACAGGTTCTCATCCTTTAAGAAGAAGAACATTATGAATGACACGGAGAACGCGCCGATGAAAAACTCCACGATGGTCGACACCACGCCCGTGAGCATGTTGTTGAGCATGTTGACGTTGAAGATCGGCGAAAGCTGTTTCATCAGGGCCGAGGTAAGCGAGAAGTCGGAGCTTTCTATATGGAACGTGTCCTTGAGGTACAGCTCCGCTCTGGACAGGGGTTCCTGTATCGAGGAGATGAATTGTGAGATATTCAGATCGGATATCTCGTTCATTTTATCGAAGATCACGGGAATGAACAGCGCCATTACGGCCACTATACACCCCCATATGGCTATCAGGGTGAGCGCCGAGGCTATGGCGCGGGGGATGTGGTGCCCCCTGATACGCATCTTTTCGAGTAGGTCGACCAGCGGCTTGCCTATTATGGCCAGCACGGCGGCGATGAGTATGTAGGCCACCACGTGGTTGAAGTACCACATCAGCGCCAGTACGACCGCCGTGATGATAGTGATGATTATATAACGTACTATTTTGGGTACCCCGTCGAACAGGCCGCTCGTGCCGCCGCCGTTCCCATTGCTGTTGCAAGATATGGTGGAGAAGTTGCCTGCCGAGGCCTGAGGTTTGGAGCTACCGTTGCCTCTGACTCTCCTGCGGGAGCGGCTGCGGTTTTTGGGAGCCGCTTCGGATGAGTAGAGGTTGCCGACGGGAGCGGACATTTCCGCGTCCACTTTCACGGTCGCCTCAGCCTTGGCGGGAGCCTGCGAGGTACGGGCGCCACGGGGTGCGCCTGCTCCTTGCGAACGTCTGGCGTTACTCTTGGGTTTTTCGTTGGATTGGTCCATGATGCCCTTGGTTTTTGTGCGCGGGGCGCGTACGGTTGCGTCTGGCGGCATGTGTAGGGGGCGATGCCGGACTGTTATCGGAGGGGGCCTGAGAACCCGGCCCGAGGGAAATTTACTTAAAGCGGGCTATGTGGGTCTGCGAGCCTACCACCTTATCGCCCAGTTTCACGAATACGTCGGCGTCGAGAGGCAGCAACACGTCTACGCGGCTGCCGAACTTGATGAAGCCGGCCTCGCTGTTCTGCCGGGTTTCCTTGCCCACAACGGCGTAAGACACGATCCTGCGCGCCACGAAACCTGCTATCTGGCGGAAGAGTATTTTCCTGGTGCCGGTATTCACGACGGTAGTGGTACGCTCGTTATGTTCGGAAGATTTGGGGTGCCACGCCACGAGGAACTTGCCGTGGTGGTGCTTGAAATATTCCACCGTGCCTCCCACGGGGAACCAATTGATATGCACGTTGTGGATCGACATGAAGACCGACACTTGTATGAAGCGCCCCTTGAGGTATTCCGTTTCTTCGACCTCCTCGACCACCACCACCTCGCCGTCGGCGGGGGCGAAGACGATATTTTCGTCCTGCAACAGGCTGCGCTTCGGCACACGGAAGAACCGGGCCACGAACATGGTGCATAAAAGGGCCGCCACGGATATGATCGCGGCTAAAAGGCAGGGTAACAAAACCCACGAGGCTCCCGCTACGAGCAGAGCCACACACAAGGTATTGATTATTATCTGTTTGCCCTCTTTGTGAAATTTCATGACAGGGGGATTATGATCTTTAGGGCGTAAAGATAACAAAATAAATAAAAACAAAAGGGGCGGAGAAGATCAGCGAATCGAAGCGGTCGAGAAATCCTCCGTGACCCGGGAGTATGTTGCCCGAGTCCTTCATGTCGGCCGAGCGTTTGAACATAGATTCCACCAGATCACCGAACACTCCCGTGACGGCTACCAACAGCCCCAGGCCTCCCCATACGATCATATCGCCACCCATAGCGTGTCCCATGAGCGCACCGACCGCGGCGGCGAATACGAGTCCTCCGAAAAATCCCTCCCACGATTTCTTGGGCGAGATACGCTCGAAGAGTCGGTGGCGTCCGAAGCTCACCCCCGTGAGGTAGGCTCCCGTGTCGCTGGCCCACACTACGAGGAAGTAGGTCATCATCTCCCACGGGCGGTATAGCGCATCGTCAAAATCATCCTTGCGGTTGGCGATGAAAAAAAGTATCAACAGGGGAACAGCCACATAGAGCAACCCTGCGATGGTCGATGCGATATTTATCAGCGGCCGCTCGCGCTTGCGGTACAGCTCGGCGGCGAAAAATCCCCACAGCATCAGAAAAGCGGCGATCCACAGTATCATGGAGAGCCCGAACGCCTCATTGGCGCATACTCCCCCGGCAACGGTAAATACTCCTGCCACTACACCGGCCCAGCGCTGGGGCTCGGCTCCTATGGCTGCGCTGAGTCGGTAGAATTCCCACAGGCACCCGGCGCAGACCACCGTGAGCAGCGCGCCGAAAGTCCACGGACCGCAGAATATGGCAGCGGCCACCACGGCCACGAAAGCCGCACCCGAAAGAGCGCGCACCACCAGGGTGTGGTTGAAGAGCTTACTCATTTACCGTTTCCTTTTTGGAGGTTTTGGCAACTTTGGGTGTACGCTTGCCGGTGACTTTGGCAATGACCGAGGTTTTTGCCTTCTTGGCGCCGGCGGCTTCATCCGCTGACTTGGCCTTGCGGCGTGTCTTTTTTGCGGGAATAGCTTCGGCGGAAGGGTTAAGTATCTCCACCTCCGTAGGTATATCGGCGGGCTTCATTCCCTTGGCAGGCTCCTTCGCTCCGCCGGGGCGGGGGCCGAAGATGCGCTCGAGGTCCTCGGTGAAGACCACTTCTTTCTCGAGGAGCAGTTCGGCGAGTTCGGTGAGGCCCTTGCGGTTCTTGTCGAGCGTCTCCTTGGCGCGCTTGTAGGCGCCTTCGATAAGCGAGTCGACCTCGTCGTCTATCTGCTGGGCGGTGAGTTCGCTGTAAGGCTTGGTGAAGGTCATGTCCTGCCCCGTAGAGTCGTAGAAACTACGGTTACCCATATTCTCGCTCATGCCGTAGAAGGCCACCATGGCGTAGGCTTGCTTAGACACGCGTTCCAGGTCGCTGAGCGCTCCCGTGGCCACGGCGTGGAATATCAGCTCCTCCGAAGCGCGTCCGCCGAGTGTGGCGGCCATCTCGTCTAAGAGCTGTTCCTTGGTGGTTATCTGGCGCTCTTCGGGCAGGTACCATGCTGCGCCCAGGGCCTTGCCGCGGGGGATGATGGTCACCTTGATAAGAGGGCTCGCATATTTCAAAAGCCAGCTTACGGTGGCGTGTCCCGCTTCGTGATAGGCGATTATCTTCTTCTCGTCGGGAGTGATGATGGTGTTGCGTCGTTCAAGACCTCCCACAATACGGTCTATGGCGCTCAGGAAGTCCTCCCTCTCGACGAATTTCTTATTGCGGCGGGCGGCTATGAGGGCCGCCTCGTTGCACACGTTGGCTATGTCAGCGCCCGAGAATCCCGGGGTCTGCTTGGCGAGGAACTCGCGGTCGAGCTTCGGGTCGAGCTTGAGGTTTTTAAGGTGCACCTCGAAGATCTCGCCCCTCTCCTTGATGTCGGGCAGGCCCACGTCGATCTGGCGGTCGAAACGCCCGGCGCGCAGCAGGGCCTTGTCGAGGATGTCGGCGCGGTTGGTAGCTGCGAGGATTATCACCCCGGCGTCGGTGCCGAAGCCGTCCATCTCGGTAAGGAGCTGGTTGAGGGTATTCTCTCGCTCGTCGTTAGAAGAGAAGCCGGCGTTCTTGCTGCGTGCGCGGCCTATGGCGTCGATCTCGTCGATAAATACTATACAGGGGGCCTTCTCCTTGGCCTGGCGGAACAGGTCGCGCACCCTCGATGCACCCACACCCACGAACATCTCCACGAAGTCGGAACCGCTGATGGAGAAGAAAGGCACGTTAGCTTCGCCCGCCACGGCCTTGGCCAGCAGGGTTTTACCCGTTCCCGGAGGGCCAACTAACAGTGCGCCCTTGGGTATCTTGCCCCCGAGGTCGCGGTATTTCTGGGGATTCTTGAGGAAGTCCACGATCTCCATGATCTCGACCTTGGCCTCTTCCAGACCTGCCACGTCCTTGAACGTCACGTTGACCGAGGAGTCCTTGTCGAACATCTGGGCCTTGGCCTTACCCACGTTGAAGATACCGCCGCCCTGGCCGCCCTGGCCGCGCGACATACTGCGCATGATAAGTATCCACACACCCACGATCAACAGGATCGGGAATATGTTGGCGAACAGCTCGCCCCAGTGGTTACGCTCGGTGCGAAAGGTGAGGGGTATCTGCTTGTCGTTCTCCTGGAGCGTTTTGTTGAAGTCGTTCTGGAAATATTCCAGCGAGCCGATGTTGAATGTGAACTGCGGCCCGGCCTCGGGAATACCCTTGTACTCCTTCTTCGCCGAATACTTGCCGAAGGCCTCCTTGGTGAGGAACACGTTGGCAATGTCGCGGTTCACCACTTCGATCTTGGTGACTTCGCCGTCGGCTATCATCTCCTTGACCGCAGACCAGTCGGTGTCGGCGGTTATACTCTTGCTGCCCAGGGCGCTCCACCCGAATATCACGGCGGCGATGATGCCGTAGATCCAGAATATGCTGAACTTGGGCATCTTACTGCCTGTGGGCGGCTTGGGGTTATTTGTCGGTTTGTTGGCGCTCATTTGTCGTCTGTTTGCCGGGGACGGGCGTCGTGCTGTCCCCTTTGGTGTCTGATTATTTTAGCTGTCAGGGCTATAACGGATCGGTGCGGAATATATTATTCCTCCGATTCGTGCTTTGTCAGCGGGGCGTCGGCCCAGAGCTGTTCGAGCTTGTAGAAGTCGCGCAGTTCAGTCTGGAATATGTGCACCATCACGTTGCCGTAGTCCATCGCCACCCATACGGCGTTGGTGATACCTTCCACCCTCCAGGGTTTCTCTTTGAGTTCTGTTTCTGTGGCCTCCTCGATACCGCGGGCGATGGCCTCCACCTGCGTGGTGGAGTCGGCGTTGCACACCACGAAGGTGTCGCAGATGGCTCCGTCGAACCCGGTGAGGTCGAGGGTTATTATGTTTCGTGCTTTCTTGTCCTGTGCTGCTTTTACAATGGTGCTTGAGAGTTTATCCATAAATGGGTGTTATATATTTGAGGTATTATTAATCTTCTTTGAACGCCAAAGATACTACTTTTTTGACACAGCCGCTATTCCCGTGGCGTTAATCGGGGAGTAAAGACGCAAGGCTTATGCCAAATCATCCGCCACGGCCTCCTTGATCGATGCCGACAGCGCCTTGATGAGCGACTGCTTGACGTAGGCGCGTCGGGTAGCCAGCACGATTTTGCGCGATGTGGCCCCGCGCGCCAGCGGCCTCACCTGCTCCCTCTGGGCGGGAGTCATCGAGCCGAGGGCTATGCCGGGGACTATGGTCATTGCGCCCGTGGCATCCACTAAGCGCATCACCGTCTCCAGCGATCCGCACTCGAAGGAGTAGGGCGAGCGCAGGGTCTGCACCTGCTGGCATAGCTCGAGTATCTGGTCGCGTATGCAGTGGCCCTCGAAAAGGAGGATCAGTTGATCGGGGTCGATGTCTTCGATACGGATGTTTACCCTTTCGTAGAGAGGATTCTGCGGAGAGATGTAGACGTGGAAGGTGTCGCTGAAAAGTTCCTCCTCGCTGATATCATTGGGCCCCGTACCCCCGGCGATTATAGCGGCGTCGAGCAGGTCGCGCTTCATGGCCTCCACGATATCGGAGGTGAGCATCTCGTGTACCTCCAATTGCACCCCCGGATATTGCTGCGCGAATGAGGGCAGGAACAGGTGCAGTAGGTAGGGCGCCACGGTGGGGATCACCCCCAGGCGCAGCGACCCCGCCACCTCGCCTTTCATCTCGTTGACCGCCTCGCGTATGCGGGCGAAGGCGTTGAGGGTCTCGGTGGCTCGGGCCAGCACCACGCGGCCCGCCTCGGTGGGGATCACGGGCTTCTTGCTGCGGTCGAGAAGCGTCACGCCAAGCTCCTCCTCGAGGTTCTTGATCTGCATGCTGAGCGAGGGCTGGGTCACGAAACAGCGGTCGGCCGCCAGCGTGAAACTGCCGTAGTTGGCTACCGCCATCAGGTATTCGAGCTGTATTATCGTCATATGATTTTCTTATGTATTCGGCGGTCGCTATAAAATATAATGACCTCTCGTGCAAATATCATAAAAATAAACTATAATGGCAATAGTTTTTAAAGGTGATTGTTATCGAGGCTATTTTTGCTACCTTTAGGGGAAATTTAAAACAGCCGCACCATGTACGAATACATCGAGGGAAAGATCGAATCCGTTACCCCCACCTACGCCGTGATCGACGTGGGAGGCGTGGGGTACTACATCAACATATCGTTGCAGAGTTTCACCGCCGTATCTCCTCTGGAGTCAGCGCGGCTCTACACCCACTATATCGTGAGGGAGGACGCACAGATACTCTACGGCTTCTACACTCGCCTCGAAAGGGAGATATTCAGGGCCTTGCTGAGCGTGTCGGGCGTGGGGGGCAACACGGCGAGGATGATACTCTCGACCTACACGCCCGAGGACGTGGTGAGGATCGTCTCCACCGGGCAGGCCGAGGTGCTGAAAAATGTAAAGGGCCTGGGCATAAAGACCGCCCAGAAGATAATAGTCGAGCTTCGCGACAAGCTCACAGGCATAGCGGGCGGGGCATCCGCCGCCGCTTCCGCCGGAGGAGCCAAGGGTGCGGGCGTCGAAGGCTCGGCCATCTACGAGGAGGCCGCTGCCGCCCTGCAAATGCTCGGTTTCCCCAAGGCCACGGCCGACAAGGCCCTGCGCCAGGTGATATTCGAAGACCCCGGAGCCAATGTCGAAACCGTGATACGCACGGCGTTAAAGAGGCTTTAGCGAGGAAAGGATAGGTCTGTAAGGCGTGAACGCCTGCAATCCCCGCATCTGAAAACACTAACGAGGCGCAAGCCTCGTGTGAACGCCGCTTCGGGCTTCTGCCGGAAATAGGTCTCGTGAGGGAGATCACCCTCAGTTATCGTGTAACGAGGGAAGCTCCCGGAAGAGACCCCGGCAGAAGACGCGGCTAGACCTTTTGCCTACTTTTGGGGCAATGCCAAAAG
>JAVBKU010000023.1:0-29494 GCA_031553875.1 Rikenellaceae bacterium
AATGCCGCTTTGGGCTTCTGCCGGAAATAGGTCTCGTGAGGGAGATCACCCTCAGTTATCGTGTAACGAGGGAAGCTCCCGGAAGAGACCCCGGCAGAAGACGCGGCTAGACCTTTTGCCTACTTTTACGGCAATGGTAAAAGTAGGTCGCCGAAGGCGAAATAAACCACTGCAAAGTAATGTTTCTCTCTGTACCTTTTGTGCACACAAAAGGTACCCAAAAAGTGCCGCCTGCGGATATTCACTGACAGGGGGGGTCTTCGTACATCCTAAAACGTCGAACTCCTCCTTTTTAGCGGGAGCCTAAAGTCCCCGCTAACAGTCGTTAGACACAGCGTCGTTTTTTAACGGATTCCCTCGACCCCTGTCCGGGCGTGAATATCCCCAATTGGCGGAGGGTAAGCGCCTACGGCGCTTTAAGGATTATGTTTATCCAACAGCTATTGCACGCGCCTCGCGATGCTCATCTCCGCGGCTCGGCCTTCGGCTGACCCCCATAGCCGCCGAGATGAAAATATTCCCTCTTCCAAGCAGGGTATTTCGTGTGTGAAGTAACGGCACGGATCACCTATCCGGTGGAAAAAAAGGCGGACGGCGCATCCCGTGCCGGCCGTTTCCTAAATAAATCATGCTCTCCCCGAAGCCCCCCTACTCCCTAAACCTATCCAGCTTCAGGTCGGCGGCTATCTTGTCGATTATGGCGTGCACGGTACGGTCGACCTTCGTGCCGGGCGAGTAGTCGGCGGGGCAGACGTAGTTGACCCTACCGTCCTCGATAAGCTTATTCATCGTGTAGTGCGACTCCTGTTTATCGGGATTGTAGACCGCTATGGAGTGGCCCCCCATCTGCTTCACCAGCTTCATGCAAGGGATATCAGTAGTACCGTCGCCCACATATATCATATGTTTGAACGGCACGGGGCGCTCGTCCTGGGGGATATACTCGTTTATGCGATGGCTGTCGTAGACGCTGTCTATACCCTTGTTGATCTTGAAGATGAACTGCGTCTTGTTGGTGTAATTGATCGACACCGCAGGCCAGTAGGCCACCCCATCCACGTCGTAGAGGAACGAGCAGGCGTATATCTTGCGGAACTCGTGGGCTATGGGCGTCCCCTCGATTATCTCGCGGATACCCGACGAGTTGATATAGTGTTGTATAGTGATGCCCCTCTTCTCGGCGTAGTCGTTGATGCGCGCGAACCACTCCGCCACGCCCTTATAGAGCTCTATTTTCTCGCCAGAGTGTTTGAAAGCCTCTCTGCGCAGGGACTTACCGCTGCTCTTGGCCTCGTGTATCATCTTGTACATGTAGGCAAGAATGGGATCGGCATCCTGCTGCTCAGCCACGGTATTGCTTTCGAGCCAGAACTGCTTGTTGCTCTTGCCCACGGCGGGAATGAAGTCGTACTCCTGCATGTTACCGGGAGCCAGCGTCCCGTCGAAATCGTATATAAGGGCCACTACGGTGTTTTCTTTCATGATCGGGTGTGTATATATGTGCAAAGATAGTGAAAGGTGAAAGGCGTCGTGCGAATTTATTCGCAAAGATGTCCGAACCGCATCCTATATTCTACAAAGATAATGAATTCACATGATATTACCCACGCCTGCACACTCAAACAGAATGTATTTTTTTGGCCTGCGAGGCAGGGTTTTACCGATATTATTTGTAACTTTGGAAGTCTTTCGCGCTTCGCGCGCGCGACGGCCGCGTTTCCTCCGGCGGCATACAGAGCGACGGGCGGGATTTCCGCCGTGATCGCCCTCGGTAAAACTCTTAAAACCTCGATGGTATGACTAAATTCATGGGTAAGGATTTCATGTTGGGCAGCGACGCGGCCCAGGAGCTGTACCACAACCATGCCGCGCAGCAACCGATAATCGACTATCACTGCCACCTTGTCCCCAAGATGATCGCGGATAACCACCAGTTCCGCAACCTATCCGACATCTGGCTCGGCGGCGACCACTACAAGTGGCGCGCTATGAGGGGCAACGGCATCGACGAAAAATACATCACCGGCACTTCCACCTCCGACTACGAAAAGTTCGAGAAATGGGCCGAGACTCTCCCCCAGGCCATGCGCAACCCGCTCTACCACTGGACACACCTGGAGCTCTCGCGCATCTTCGGCATAGACAAGCCGCTCAACCCCGCCTCGGCCCGCGAGATCTACGACAAGTGCTCGGCCATGCTCTCCACGGACGAGTTCAGGGGCCAGGCCATCATGAAGAAGTGCAACGTCGAAACCGTCTGCACCACCGACGACCCCGCCGACTCTCTCGAATACCACAAGCAGATAAAAGACAAGCCCTTCGGCGTCAAGGTGCTCCCCACATGGAGGCCCGACAAGGCGATGGCGATCGAGAACCCCGCCGCCTACAACGCCTACATCGCTTCGCTCGAAGCGGCCGCAGGCATGGAGATCGGCAGCTATGAAGACCTGATCTCCGCACTCAAGAAGCGCCACGAATTCTTCGCCGGGATGGGCTGCAAGCTCTCCGACCACGGCCTCGAAACGTTCTACGCCGAGGACTACACTGAAACAGACATGATGCAGATATTCTCCAAGGTACGCGCCGGCGGCGTCCCCACCATGGAGGAGGTGCTCAAATTCCGCAGCGGCATGCTCTACGACTTGGCCGTTATGGACTGCGAGGCGGGCTGGACACAGCAGTTCCACATAGGCGCCATCCGCAACAACAACACCAGGATGTTCAATCTTCTGGGCCCCGACACCGGCTTCGACGGCATACACGACCTGCCCTGCGCCGCCGCCGGATACAAATTCTTCGACCGCCTGGCCACCGCAGGCTGCCTCGGCAAGACCATCCTCTACAACCTCAATCCCAAAGATAACGAAGTGCTGGCCGTCATGGCCTACACGTTCAACGACGGCAGCGTAGCCGGCAAGATGCAGTTAGGCTCCGGCTGGTGGTTCCTCGATCAGGAGGACGGCATGCGCAAGCAGTTGAACGCCCTCTCGGCCCTCGGCCTGCTGAGCCGCTTCGTGGGCATGCTCACCGACTCTCGCAGCTTCCTCTCCTACCCCCGCCACGAATATTTCCGCCGCATACTCTGCGACATTTTGGGCGGAGAGATCGAGCAGGGCAAGCTGCCCCGCAGCGAGATGGAGTTCATTGGTAAGATGGTGGAAGACATCTCCTACGGCAACGCCAAGAGGTTCTTCGAGTTCTAAAACGCATACGACAAAACAAAACATCATAAATCAATCTAAACAGTTACAACACAAAATGAAAAAAGTAGTTACATTCGGAGAGATCATGTTGCGCCTGGCAACCCCCGGCAACCTCAGGTTTTCACAGGCCAAAGAGTTCACCGCCACATTCGGCGGCGGCGAGGCTAACGTAGCCGTATCGCTGGCCAACTACGGCATGGACGCCAGGTTCATCACCCGCATGCCCAAGAACGACATCGCAGACAGCTGTATCAAGGAGCTGCACAAATACGGCGTGGATACCTCCGGCGTTATCTACGGCGGCGACCGCCTCGGCATCTACTTCCTCGAGACAGGAGCCGTGGCCCGCGCCTCCAAGGTGGTTTACGACCGAGCCGGCTCTTCGATAGCCGAGATCAAGCCCGGGATGATCAACTGGGAAGAGGTATTCCAGGGCGCCGACTGGTTCCACTGGACAGGTATCACCCCCGCCCTCAGCCAGGGTGCTGCCGACGCCTGCCTTGAAGCCATCAAGGTGGCCAACAAGATGGGCGTGACCGTTTCTACCGACCTCAACTACCGCAAGAATCTCTGGAAGTACGGCAAGACAGCTTCGGAAGTGATGCCCGCGCTGGTGGAAGGCTGCGACGTGATCCTCGGCAATGAGGAGGACGCAGAGAAGGTATTCGGCATCAAGCCCGAAGGCTTCGACGTAACCGCCACTTCCGGCCATGTCGACGCCGCCGAATTCGAATCGGTGTGCAAGCAGATGATGAAAAAGTTCCCCAGGGCCAAGAAGGTGATCGTCACCCTGCGCGGCTCCATCAACGCCAACCACAACACATGGGGCGGCGTTCTGTGGGACGGCAAGACCCTTTTCCAGTCACCCCGCTACGACATCACGCATATCGTCGACCGCGTGGGCGGCGGCGACTCGTTCATGGGCGGCCTCGTTTACGGCCTGCTCACCTACACCGGCGACGACCAGAAGGCGCTTAACTTCGCCGTTGCCGCGTCATGCCTCAAGCACACCATCTACGGCGACTTCAATCTCGTGACCGTATCGGAGGTGGAAGCCCTTATGAAGGGTGACGGCTCGGGCCGCGTAAGCAGGTAATAACCTTTAAAATCAAACACATTATGGCAAGATTTTCAAAGATACAGGTCATCTCGGCTATGGCCACAACAGGCATGGTGCCCGTGTTCTACCACAAGGACGTGGAGGTGGCCAAGCAGATACTCAAGGCCTGCTACGCCGGCGGCGTACGCGCCTTCGAATTCACCAACCGCGGCGAATTCGCCCACGAGGTATTCGGCGAGCTGAGTAAGTTCGCGGCTAAGGAGTGCCCCGAAATGGTGTTGGGCGTGGGATCCATCGTGGATGCCCCCGCAGCTTCGCTTTATATACAGTTGGGCGCCAACTTCGTGGTGGGCCCGCTGTTCAACCCCGAGATATCGAAGGTGTGCAACCGTCGCCTCGTGCCCTACACTCCCGGCTGCGGCTCGGTGAGCGAGGTAGGCGCGGCGCAGGAGTCTGGTTGCGACCTCTGCAAGGTATTCCCCGGCGACGTCCTGGGCCCCAACTTCGTGAAGGGTCTGAAGGCTCCGATGCCCTGGTCCATGCTTATGGTCACCGGTGGCGTGAAGCCCGAGGAGGCTAACCTCAAGGGATGGTTCGACGCGGGCGTTACCTGCGTGGGCATGGGTTCCAACCTCTTCCCCGCCGAAGCCGTGAAGAGCGGCGACTGGGCGGCAGTAACAGCCCTCTGCAAGGGCGCACTGGAGATCATCGCCAAGTGCCGCAAGTAAGAAAGAGCAATATGGGGTAATAAACACCTCCCGCCTGCTCCACCCCGGCAAATACTGCAGCAAACAAAATAATAAAATCATCAACTAAACTTAAAATAATGACTAACCTTAATCAGATCAATCAGAAGATGACCAACTACCGTTGGGTCATCTGCGCGATGTTGTTCTTCGCCACCACGGTCAACTACCTCGACCGCCAGGTACTCTCTCTGCTCCAGCCCATGCTGGAAGAGATATTCCACTGGACCGACAGCGACTACGGTACCATTACAGCCGTATTCTCGTTGTTCTACGCCATTTCGATGCTCTTCGCCGGCCGCTTCATCGACTGGATGGGCACCAAGAAGGGTTACGCCTGGAGTATTGGTATCTGGAGTATCGGTGCCGCCATCCACGCCCTCTGCGGTGTGGCCACCCAGGGCTGGCTCGGCCTGCCCGACACAGCCGCTATGCGCGCCGTAGCCGCAGGAACAGACCTCGCCGCCCAGATCAGCGTGGTGAGCGTGACGTTCTTCGTGATCTCGCGTTGTGTGCTGGCTCTCGGTGAAGCGGGTAACTTCCCCGCCGCCATCAAGGCCACAGCCGAATACTTCCCCAAAAAGGACCGCGCTTTCGCTACCGGTATCTTCAACTCGGGAGCCAACGTGGGCGCTATCGTAGCTCCCCTCTCCGTGCCCCTTATGGCTCAGCTTTGGGGCTGGGAAATGGCCTTCATCGTGGTAGGTCTGGTAGGTTTCGTGTGGTTGGGCATATGGTTATTCGTTTACCATCCCATCGAAAAGAACAAGCTGGTCAACAATGCCGAGCGTGAGTACATCCACCAGGACGACAAGGAGCTCGCCAAGGTCGAAAAAGACGTTGAAAAGGGCGCCAGCGACACCAAGGAAGAGAAAAAGCTCTCTTTCTGGCAGTGTCTCCAGTTCAAGCAGACCTGGGCTTTCGCCTTCGGTAAGTTCATGACCGACGGCGTGTGGTGGTTCTTCCTCTTCTGGACTCCCGCCTACCTCAAGGTGCAGTACGGCATGAGCGGTACCGACATCGCACTTCCCATCGCTATCCTTTACTCTATCACCGTTATCGGATCTGTATTCGGCGGCAAGTTCCCCACATACTTCATAAACCGCGGTATGAACCCCTACGCCGGCCGTATGAGAGCTATGCTTATCATCGCCTTCTTTCCTCTGGTGGTGCTTCTGGCCCAGCCCCTGGGTTATATCAGTTTCTGGGTGCCCATCCTGCTGATCGCCGTGGGCGCTTCGGCTCACCAGGCGTGGAGCGCGAACATATTCTCCACTATCGGTGACATGTTCCCCAAGAACGCCATCGCCACCATCACAGGTATCGGCGGTATGGCGGGCGGTATCGGCTCGTTCTTCATCCAGAAGGGCGCCGGTATGCTTTTCACTTTCAGCGGCGACACAGGTATGCAGTTCCTCGGTTTCGAGGGCAAGCCCGCCGGTTACGCCATCGTATTCATCTTCTGCTCTCTGGCCTACCTTATCGGCTGGACAGTTATGAAGGCGCTCGTTCCCAAGTATAAAGTTATCGTTGTTAAGTAATTAAGATATGGCTAACGAATTATTCAGCGTCAAGGACAGAGTCGTCGTCATCACAGGCGCCGCCGGCATCCTGGGCAATTCGATGGTACACCACTTCGCTTCTGAGGGGGCGAAGGTGGTGATCCTCGACCGCAACGAAGAGGCCGGCAACGCCCTCGAGAAGGCCGTGAAGGCCAAGGGCCACGAAGCCGTGTTCCTCTACACAGACGTGCTCAATAAGGAGACCCTCGAAAGCAATTACAAGGATATCATGGCTATGTACGGCCGTATCGACGTGCTGATCAACGGCGCGGGCGGTAATATGGCCGGAGCCACTATTCCTCCCGACAAGAACATCTTCGACCTCGACACCGACGCCTTCCGCAAGGTGGTCGACCTCAACCTCTTCGGCACGGTACTGCCCACCATCGTCTTCTCTAAGGCTATGGTGAAGCAGGGCGAGGGCTCGATCATCAACATCGCGAGCGAGTCGGCCCTGCGCCCTCTGACCCGCGTTGCGGGCTACGGCGTAGCCAAGGCCGCAGTTGTTAATTTCACGAAGTATATGTGCGGCGAGCTGGCTATTAAGTTCGGCTCAGGCCTGAGGGTCAACGCCATTGCTCCGGGATTCTTCTTGACAGAGCAAAACCGCGCCCTGTTGACCAACCCCGACGGGTCGCTGACCCCGAGGTCGGACACCATCTTGGCCCACACGCCCTATAAGCGTTTCGGCGAGCCTGAGGAGCTGCTCGGCACCCTACAGTGGCTCTCGAGCGACGCCTCGAAGTTCGTGTCGGGCACGCTCACGGTGATCGACGGCGGTTTCGACGCCTTCTCGATCTAAGAGAGGGATTTACTTTCAGTTTAACCGTCCTTTGTTAAAAGCAAAGGACGGCAGTCCGCCGCCGCCCCAAGCGGCGGGCTGCATCTTCGCCCATAGGGCTTGTTTTCGCCCTTCGTCGGCGGCAGACCTAAATACCGAAGTAGAGACTGTCAAAAATAATCGCCGCTTTAGACTTATGTCGGAAATAGGTCTCGTGAGGGAGATCACCTGAGCTACCATGTAGCGAGGGAAGCCTCCCGTAAGAGACCCCGGCAGAAGACGCGGCTAGATTTTTTGCTACTTTTGCGGCAATGACAACATTTCGAGCAGTGAGGGCAGAGACCGCTTGCGGACTATGCCGAGTCGCGAGAAATGAAAGCGAAGCTAAAAGTAGGTTGCCGAAGGCAAAACAACAGCGAAGACGCGTTCACTTACAGACGATGCCAGGTGGATATAAATGACCGATAAAATTAAATGTAAACTACACTACTATGTACCTATGCAAGCAATCATGGCGCTGGTACGGGCCCAACGACCCCGTTAGCCTCGCCGACATACGCCAGGCCGGCGCCACCGACGTGGTGACCGCCCTGCACCATATTCCCAACGGCGAAGTGTGGACCGTGGAGGAGATCGAAAAGCGCAAAAAGATGTGCGCCGATGCAGGACTCATCTGGAGCGTGGTCGAGAGCGTCCCCGTGCACGAGCACATCAAGACGCAGTCCGGCGACTTCCAGCGCTATATCGACAACTACAAGGAGAGCGTGCGCAATCTCGGGAAATGCGGCGTCTATACCGTGACCTACAACTTCATGCCGGTGCTCGACTGGACCCGCACCGACCTGGCCTACACGATGCCCGACGGCTCTAAGGCCCTGAGGTTCGAGATGGCGGCGTTCGTAGCCTTCGACCTCTTTATACTTAAGCGTCCGGGAGCGGAAAAAGACTATACCCCCGCGCAGATCGCTAAAGCCAAAGCCCGTTTCGAGGCTATGAGCGAGGACGAAAAACAACTGCTCACACGCAATATGATAGCGGGCCTGCCCGGTAGCGAGGAGAGCTTCACCGTGGCCCAGTTCCAGCAGGCGCTCGACCGCTACAAGGATATCGACGCCGATAAACTGCGCTCCAACCTTATCTACTTCCTGCGCGAAGTGTGCCCCGTGGCGGATGAGGTGGGTGTGGAGATGGTGATACACCCCGACGATCCTCCCTACCCGATCCTCGGCCTGCCCCGCATTCTCAGCACGGCTCAGGATTTCAGGGACCTGATCAAGGCCGTACCCAACAAGTCCAACGGCCTGTGCCTCTGCACCGGATCGTTCGGCGTGCGCAGCGACAACGAGCTGGCGGCGATGATGGAAGAGTTCGGCGACCGCGTGGGTTTCGTGCACTTCCGCAGCACAAGGCGCGACGAGGAGGGCAACTTCTACGAAGACAACCACCTCGAGGGCGACGTCGACATGTACGGTGTGATGAAGGCCTTCCTCGAGCTTCAGCAGAGGCGCGGGGCATCTATCCCAATGCGTCCCGACCACGGCCACCAGATGATCGACGACCTAAAGAAGAAAACAAATCCCGGTTACTCCTGCATAGGCCGCCTGCGCGGATTGGCCGAATTGCGCGGCCTCGAAATGGGTATCGCAAAAAGTATCTTCAAGAAGTAATAGTATAGGGCCCTGAATTTCAGCCCCGGTGGCCCTGGACCGCCACATACTGCATAAATAATAAAGCCGAAGGGGTTCCCTTCGGCTTTATTATTGCTATAAGATAGTCTTAGAGTTTGTCTAAAAATATTATCAAAGTTATTTTATAACTAATTTTAGACAAACTCTTAAACGCCGTATCGGCCACGTATGCCGGTCTGCACAAATGGCATTTACGGGGTACGGACGATTTCGGCATATCTTAAATCTTGGGATATGACAAGGGTGCTCTTTTGGCTGTTGGCGCTTGTTTGCGCCATGCCGCAGAATCTACAGGGACAGGATTCCGTTCGCAACGTCAAGATCAAACTGGTGGACACCAAAGGTAAGCTTGTCCGTAGCGGGGGGCTCTCGTACGGCCTCACCCGCAAACCCGATACCCGGCACATAAACCAGAGGGGATGGTCTGTTATACGCTCGGTGCGCGACTCCGACACCCTCCTGGTCATGCTCAACGGATATATCGGCGCCCTCCCGCTCAGGGGGCTGGACTCCGTAGAGATATGCGACCGCCGCCGCAACCTGGACCCCAACCCCTTCAAGAAGGTGAATCTGGGATACCAGACCGTATTGTACAAGGATAACACCCACACCGTAAACACCCTGAACGTCAAGAAGGACCACAGCGTCGTCGCCTATCGCGACCTGGGGACCTACCTCGAGGGACGCATCGCGGGACTTAAAGTAGTATACACCGAGGAAGGAAAAGAGATACAGCTCCGTGGCGGCACCGGCTCCCTTATGGGGAGTAACGCCGCACTGATAGTTGTCGACGGGGTGGAATGCTTAAACTTCGACCAGGCGAACAGTCTGGTAGACGTAAATGACATAGAAAGGATCGACGTGATAAAAGACGGCGAAGGATACGGCATAAAAGGATCCAACGGGGTGGTGGTGATAACCACAAAACGGGGCGGCAATTCGGATCGATAGACTACCTCACATAATAATAAAGCAGGATGAAATCATCCGGCTTTATTATTATCATATGCCTCAAACTACTCAATGATTGTACGATAGTTATAAAATTATTTATTACATTTATGTAGTCGTATGCCGCCACCCGGCAGCCTTTACGCGTAAAGCCCCCACGATCGTTCTCACCTTTCACCATATGGATAACCCCTAATACTTCGAATCATGAGAAAGCTATTATTCTTGTTATTCCCGCTCCTTTGCTCAGCACAGCAGGGCGTATGTGAACAGACGGATTCCCTCCGCAGCGTAAAGATCAAACTTGTGGATACCAAGGGGCGTCCGGTACGCAGTGGCAACCTATCTTTCGCGCTGACAAGGGAGACCGATATGCAACCCCTGTCTTCGCGCGGGTGGTCGGTGATAGAGTCCGTGCAAGACACCGATACGCTTATGATCGCACTCAACGGATATGTCGGGAAATTACCGCTCGCCGGGCTCGACTCGGTGGAGATAACCGACAAGCGCAGGGATATCGAGGTCAAAGACCCCAGCGGAAGTGTAAACGTAGGGTATCAATCTATACAGTACCGGCACAACACCCACACCACAGCCACCCTCAACATGAGGAAAGAACACAGCCTGATAGGGTATAAAGACCTCGCGGCCTACCTGCAAGGGCGTGTCGCGGGGCTGAAGGTGGTGAATACCGATACCGGAGTGGAGATATTTATTCGCGGCGAGAACAACTCCTTTATGGGAAGCCAGGCCGCTCTTATAATTGTCGATGGAACGGAGTGTTTGGGCTTCGATCAGGCCAACGGCATGGTCAATGTGAATGACGTGGAGAGAGTGGATGTGATAAAAGACGGCGAGGGATACGGCTCCCGCGGGGCTAACGGGGTGGTGATCATAACCACGAAAAAGGGAGGCGCTTCGAAGTAATGGACTGTTAGGGTGCTAAAGCTAATCTCCGCATCTGAAAAGATTTTCTGACTCATGGATTCTCCATCCTAAAGCGCCGACGGCGCTTGCCCTCCGCCAATTGCGGATATTCACGCAGACAAAATAATAAGGCGCGAAGCGCCTGCAATCCCCGCATCTGAAAACATTAACGAGGCGCAAGCCTCGTGCGAATGCCGCTTCTGGCTTCTGCCGGAAATAGGTCTCGTGAGGGAGATCACCCTCTGTTATCGTGTAACGAGGGAAGCTCCCGGAAGAGACCCCGGAAGAAGACGCGGCTAGACCTTTTGCTACTTTTGCGGCAATGGCAAAAGTAGAGAACAGAAGACTAAAGAACTACTGTAAAATCTTAATAACAATACTTCCTCTTGTACCTTTTGTGCACACAAAAGGTACCCAAAAAGTGCCGCCTGCGGATATTCACTGACAGTGGTCTTCATACATCCTAAAACGTCGAACTCCTCCTTTTTAGCGGGACCGTCGTCCCCGCTAACAGTCGTTAGACACAGCGTCGTTTTTTAACGGATTCCCTCGACCCCTGTCCGGGCGTGAATATCCCCAATTGGCGGAGGGCAAGCGTCCTGCGGACGCTTTAAGGATTACACAATATTTCACAACAACAATTTCTATCCGAGTGTCGGGAGACACTCCCTACACCGGCAGATACTACCCCAAAAGATTATCTAACAACGGATTTATCGGGCTCGAAGCCTGTGCGGCGGTAGACTGCGGGGCGAGCTGCGCCTCGAAAGCCATGCGCCCGGCCACCACGGCCATGCGGAACGCGTCGGCCATAGCCACGGGGTCGGCGGCCACGGCGATAGCCGTATTGACCAACACCGCACTGGCTCCCATCTCCATGGCGGCGGCGGCATCCGACGGCGCGCCTATACCGGCATCAACCACCACAGGCACGTTGCTCTGTTCGATGATTATACGTAAGAAATCCACCGTCCTCAACCCCCTGTTCGAACCTATAGGCGCGCCTAAGGGCATCACGCACGCCACTCCCACATCCTCCAGCCTCTTGCAAAGCACCGGGTCGGCATGGATATACGGCATCACGATAAAACCGTCTTTCACCAGTTCCTCGGCGGCGGCGAGAGTCTCGACCGGGTCGGGCATCAGGTAGCGCGGGTCGGGGTGTATCTCCAGCTTCACCCAATTGGTGCCCAGCGCCTCGCGGGCCAGCTGCGCGGCGAACACCGCCTCGCGGGACGTGCGCACACCTGAAGTATTGGGCAGCAGGTTGATATGCGGAGCCTTGAGCGCGGAGACCATGTCATCGTCGCCGTCTTTAAGGTCGACCCTTTTGAGGGCCACGGTTACCAGTTCGCTGCCGCTCTTAATTATCGCCTCGCGCATCACGGCCGCGGAAGAGAACTTCCCCGTCCCCGTAAAAAGCCTCGAAGAGAACTGTTTATCTCCCAGAATCAATGGTTTCATATCGTTTATTTACTATTTCATCTATCAAAAAACCGTCGGCACCAAGCGGGATCTGACCCGAATAGGCGGATCCGTACCGACACTACTATACGTTCCACAAATATACAAAAAATAAGAGGAAGATACGTGTAAGCATCCTCCTCTTATCTGTGTTATATCCGCTGGAAAATTATCTCTTTTTTTCCTTGATGCGGGCCTTCTTACCGGTCAGCTCGCGGAGGTAGTATATCCTCGCGCGGCGAACAACGCCGACCTTGTTTACTTCGATAGTGTCGATATGGGGCGAGTAGAGCGGGAATATACGTTCCACACCCACGCCGTTAGACACCTTGCGGATGGTGAACATCTTGGTTATACCACGGCCCTTGATCTGGATTACTACGCCGCGGAAGCTCTGGAGACGCTCCTTGTTACCCTCGATGATCTTGTAGGTAACGGTGATGGTATCGCCGCTCTTGAAAGAGGGAACCTCCTTCTGGGGCCACATTGACTCCTCGGCGATCTTGATCAAATTTTCCATTTCTAAAATAACTGTTTGGTTTACAGTGGGAATATTACGGGCTCCTGCGTCCTCATAAGAGATTCCTTCACTTTCGGAGGGCAAATATATGTATATTATTTCTAATAACCAAGCCCTTCGGATATTTGCGCCGCCCGCACCCGCCATTTATTAACAATCAATTAACCTGAGAGGGGGTGGCGGACCACACAAAAAAGTTATCTTTAATTAGAAAATTACAGCGTGGAAAGGCTAATGTATGTTAGTCAAAGTAACTTTAGGAACAGCAAAATAACCCGCCGCTTCGGGCTTCTGGCGGAAACAGGTCTCGTGAGGGAGATCACCCTCAGTTATCGTGTAACGAGGGAAGCTCCCGGAAGAGACCCCGGCAGAAGACGCGGCTAGACTTTTTGCCTACTTTTATGGCAATGACAACATTTCGAGCAGTGAGGGCATAGGCCGAAAGCGGCCTATGCCGAGTCGCGAAAAATGAAAGCGAAGCTAAAAGTAGGTCGCCGAAGGCGAAAACTACAGAGGGATTCTATATTAGCCCCGATTATATAATATCGGTGCACCTCGGATATACTAAAGTAGACTTGGCTTATCACTCGGTTTTCACTATATTTGTAAGATAATCCATAAAAACACTAATGAAGCCTCTTATATTCATCTCCAACGACGACGGTTACAACGCCAAGGGCCTGGAAGCGCTGATCGAGGTAGCCTCGAAGTTCGGCCGGGTGGTGGGCGTATGCCCCGAGTATCCCCAATCGGGCATGTCGCACGCCATAACCATGTCGCGCCCCCTCTACCTACGCAAGGTGGTGGATCGGCCCGACTGCCAGGTATTCGCCTGCAACGGCACTCCGGTAGACTGCGTCAAGATAGGCTTCGACTCGCTGCTTTTGGGAGGGCCCCAGCCCGACCTGGTGATCGCAGGTATAAACCACGGCACCAATGCCGCGGTCAATATCCTTTACTCGGGTACCATGGGCGCCGCTATCGAGGGCAGCTTTTACAACATCCCCTCCATCGGGCTGTCGCTGGACGACCACGATCCCGACGCCGACTTCACCGCCGCCAAGGTCTACGCCGAACGCATTATACGCAAGGTGATGACCGAGGACCTCTCCCTCCCCTACTGCATCAACGTCAACATCCCCGCCCTACCCGAAGAGAGAATAAAGGGCATCGCCGTATGCCGTCAGAACAAGGGTTTCTGGCGCGAGGAGTTCGATAAGAGGCAGGACCCTCGAGGCAAGGACTATTACTGGCTCACCGGCGCATTCCACGACGCCGAGCCCGAGTCTCCTGACACCGACAAGAAACACCTCGACGCCGGCTACGTGACCGTCGTTCCCGTGCAGGTCGACCTGACCAACTACGAACAGCTGGACACCATGAAAGAGTGGGAGTTCTGACCCGTCTAATTATGCTTAAATAGTTGCAGGAACGAACGGAGCATGTACGACATCCGGATAACAATGATCGCCTAAAACCTTAAACCAGGAGTGTTATGAGAAGAATTGCTATTCTACTATCTGTATTGATGGCTGCGATTTTTACAGCATGCTCTGACAATAACGTTCGTGATATCAAGTGCGGGGACGTTGTCATCGAGAACGAACAATTCAGGTTGGTCATCGGTAGCAATGCTGTCGCCAAGAGCCTGATCCTCAAGTCGACCGGGGAAGAATGTTTGATGCAGGGAGAGAATATCGCTATTTTCTCAGTCACCCAGGAACGCCCTTACCAGAACGAGATAAAACTGGCACACCCCAACAAGAAAACGACTTTCCAGGCGGATTCCATATATAGGGAGGGAGACCAGCTTATCGTCAGCTTCGAGCTGGTCCCCTACGAAGCCATTATCAAGATAAAGGAAACGTCCGCTTATGTAGGGTTCACTCTCGAAGGTTTCAAGGTAGACCCCGACGCCTACCCGGCGGCATATTTCAACATAACTCCTCCCCCTGCGACTGAATTACGCCTTCTGCAGTTGTCCGTACGGAACAGGGAGTACTTTGGCGAGTGGCTCAATGTGAGCTGGGACGACAAGGTGGCCGTCAATGTGTTGGCCACCGATGAGTACGCCTGTATAGATTCCGAAGGCCGCAATGGCTATCGCATCCTGACCGCAACCGCCGTCAAGGACATAAAATTCAAAGGCACGGGGGCCGCGCTCATCGTTTGTAAGACGGACGACCTTCTCGACAATATCGCCCAGATCGAAGAAGACTTTAATCTGCCTAAAGGTGTAGAAAGCCGTCGAAGCGACATGATCAACGCGTCCTATTATTGGACAGCCAATATAAATCCCGGCAATGTCGACGAGAATATCAAATACGCCAAAATGGGCGGTTTCCGCACGATGAACATCTATTATCCCGCCTTCGAGGGATTCGGCGACTACGACATGATCGGAAGTTACGAGATCGACCGGCGCCTATTCCCTGGCGGCAAAGAGGACCTTAGGAAGATGCTGGACAAGATCAAAGCCGCTGGTATAACC
This sequence comes from Rikenellaceae bacterium, assembly GCA_031553875.1. Taxonomy (GTDB): domain Bacteria; phylum Bacteroidota; class Bacteroidia; order Bacteroidales; family Rikenellaceae; genus JAVBKU01. Next base: position 15,394 of record JAVBKU010000023.1, read on the forward strand.
CCCGGAGTCCACTTTCTCCACCCCCACATCGGACGTAAAAGCAAGTACGTAACCCCTGTGCCCGACTACAGGTTAAATATCGTAAAAAGTTTCAACCTGTCGGAAAACCTGGGTCGCCGCGACACCGTCGTATTCGTGGAGCAAAATCCCCAGGGGAGTCCCATGGCCGACGGGTGCAGGGTCCTGAGGGTCGGCACGGAACTCATCTCCTACAAAAGCTACACGACCTCCTGGCCGTATAAATTTATCGGTTGTACGAGGGGTATCGACAATACTACCGTCAACGGCATGCCTAAAGGATCGACAATAGGCATTCTGGACGTCAGCGAATTCGGCGCTACCAGTGTCTACATAGACCAACGGACAAGTCTGCAGGATGAGGTGGCGGAGAAGATGGCGGATATTTACGACGCGGGATTCCAGTTTATCTATTTCGACGGCTCCGAGGGCGTCAACCCGCCCTTCGGCCACAACGTGGCGTTAGCCCAGTACAAGGTCTTTAAGCGGCTCAACCCCGCGCCGCTATTTGCCGAGGGAGCCGCCAAATCGCATTTCAGCTGGCACATGTTAAGTGGTGGGAACGCATTCGACGTATTCGCCCCCGAGGTCCTGAAGGAAGAGGCCCGGAAGTGGCCGGGGACAGAGATCCATCGCATGCGACAGGACTTCACGCGGGTCAATTTCGGATGGCTGGCATATCGTCTTCCCAGCGAAAAGACGGTCGGCACCCAACCCGACATGTTGGAATATGTTACGAGTATTGCTGCTTCGTGGGACTGCCCTATCGCAATACAAACGAAGCTCCATCTATTTGAGGCCCACCCGCGTACCGCCGACAATCTGGAGGTACTCCGGCGCTGGGAAGAAGTCCGGGCGCAGCATTGGCTCACCGTAGAACATAGGAAGATGCTGCAAAATCTCAAACAGGAACATCACCTGTTGCTGGACGAACAAGGCCGGTTCGAGCTGGTACCATATGACCAGGTCGTCGATATCGCCGGCGGCAGCAAAGAGATCAGGGCCTTTATTTTCCAAAGACAAAATATCCCCTATGTCGTCTATTGGCATATATCGGGCAATAAGAAACTGGAACTACCTTTACAACCGTCAGAGGTCACCCTGTACGAAAAATTGGGGCAGAAGGTGGCTATCTCCTCCGGCACCGACGGCAGAATCACCGTTCCGGCGGGCGATCGCCGCTACATCAAAGCAAACGGACTGACAAAAAAACAATTACTGGAAGCGCTAAGCAATGCCCGGATAGTGGAGTGACATCCAGCTCCGGGAGATGCAAAACAAATCTTAATAAAACATGAGTGAAATTTCAAATTGCCCTTCGTGCGGCATGGGCAATACCTATTTTGACGGTTCTTTGTACAATTGCCCCGACTGCGGGCACGAATGGGGCGAGGACGACGGGCAGGAGAGCCAGGCCGAAACCCAGGCGAAGGATTGCAACGGCAATATCTTAGAGAACGGCGATTCCGTCTCCGTGATAAAAGACCTCGACGTGAGAGGCTCCTCAATGGTCATCAAACAGGGAACCAAGGTCAAGAATATCCGCCTGACGGAGAACCTCGGCGAGGTGGATTGCAAAATAGACGGCAGCAGCATCGTACTGAAGACGTGCTTCCTGCGCAAGTCATAGGTCATTAAGCCGGGAGATCCCCGGCCCGGATAAAAGCAAGGCGCCCGGTGCATAGCACCGGGCGCCTTAACATTTACACGTGGGCCTCTCTTACTTTATCCCCCTGATATGCTTCTCCCAGGCCCATGCCGAGGCGAGGGTTTCGTCGAGCGAGCGCTCGGCTTTCCATCTCAGTTCGCGGTTGGCGAAGGAGGTGTCGGCCCATATCTGTTCCACGTCGCCGTTACGACGGCCCACGATCTTATAGTTTATCTTGATCTTGTTTACCTTCTCGAAGTGTTTCACGAGCTCCAGCACCGACAGACCCTTACCAGTACCTATGTTGAAGAATTCGTAGGCGGCCTTGCTCTTGCCGTCCAGCATCCTGCCGACAGCCACCACATGGGCTTTGGCCAGGTCGACCACGTCGATATAATCCCTCACGGCCGAGCCGTCGGGAGTATTGTAGTCGTCGCCAAACACGCTCAGGCACTCCCTCACGCCAGCTGCGGTCTGCGTAATGAACGGCACCAGATTATTGGGCACGCCCTTGGGCAGCTCCCCGATCAGGGCCGAGGGGTGCGCGCCTATGGGGTTGAAATAACGCAGCGCTATGGCCTTGAGGCCTTCGTACGCAGCCGTAGAGTCGCGTATTATATCCTCGCATATCTGCTTGGTATTGCCGTATGGTGAAGTCGCGGTCTGGCGGGGCGTCGATTCGAATGCGGGCAACTTCTCGGGCTGTCCGTAGACGGTGGAAGAGGATGAGAAGACTATATTACCGACTCCCTTTTCGAGCATGACCCTCAGCACGTTGACCAGCGTCCCGATATTATTCGCATAGTATTTCAGCGGCTGGTAGACCGATTCGCCCACGGCCTTAAAGGCTGCGAAATGGATCACGGCGTCGATCTTATGCCTTGTGAACACACCCTCGAGGGCCTGCCTGTCGCAGCAGTCGACATTCTCGAACGGTATATCCTTGCCCGTGATCTTTCTTATACCGTCGAGCACGGTCATGTCGGCATTGGACATATTATCGAGTATCACCACGCCGTAGCCCGCGGATGCAAGCTCTACCACCGTGTGCGACCCTATATATCCTGCGCCGCCTGTTACAAGTACCACTTTTTTCATACACTGTAGATTATTTCAGGAATGGGACCACGCCCTCCCCATCCCTCGATCCACCCGGTTATTATCTCTCCGGGGGCTCTTGTATCCCACAAATGTAGTTATTTACTCATTATTTTTACTATTTTTGCGTAGTTATTTTGATTAAGAAACAGTTACACGCATGATATTATATCCACTCAAGTTCAAACCCCGCTTCAAGGAACGCATCTGGGGCGGCACTCTCCTCGCCGATAAACTGGGCAAGAAACTGCCTAGAGACATGCGTATTGGCGAGAGCTGGGAGCTCTCGGGCGTCCCCGGCGACCTCTCCGTGGTAGCCTCCGGAGCCCTCGCAGGCAACAACATCGAGGAGTTGACCGAGGTCTACATGGGTGATCTCGTGGGCGAGAAGATATACGAAAAATACGGCCTCACCCTGCCCCTGCTCTTCAAACTTATCGACGCGCAGGACGACCTTTCCATACAGGTACACCCCTGGGACGAGCTGGCCGCCGAGAGGCATAACTCCTTCGGCAAGACCGAGATGTGGTATGTGGTGGACTGTGAGCCGGGAGCTTTCCTCTATGTGGGCTTTAACGGCGAAGTGTCGCGCGAACAATACCTCGAGGCGGTGGAGAAAGGCAACCTGCCCTCACTGCTGCGCAAGGTGGAGGTACGCCCCGGGAGCGCTTTCTTTATTCCCGCCGGCGTCATCCATGCCATCGGCAAGGGGTGCCTCATTGCAGAGATACAGCAGACCTCCGACATAACCTACCGCGTGGATGATTGGGGCAGAGTCGACGACAAGGGTAATCCCCGCGAGCTCCACACCGAGCTGGCCGTCGATTCCATAACCTACGGTAAGGGCGAGAACTGCGAGATCACCGCCGAGACCGGAAAGAACAAGGCCGTGACGCTCAAAAAGTGCAGTTACTTCACCACCAACCTCATCGAGGTCGACGGCACCATGGAGCGCGAATACGCGGGCCTCGACTCGTTTGTGGTCTACATGATGCTCGACGGCGGGCTTAGCGTGGATTGCGAGGGCAAGACCACGGATATGTCCAAGGGTGACACCGTCATGATACCCGCCGCTTTCGACAGCGCCACGCTCACAGGCAGGGGCCGGCTTCTGGAAGTATATATAGACTAACCCCTGCACACGAACCCACACACATAAAACTCCCCGAGATGAACTACCAGGAGAACAAGCAACGCCAGCTCGACGCCCGCTACATACAGATGGCCCGCATCTGGGCCGACAACTCCTACTGCCTCAGGCGCAAGGTAGGCGCGCTTATCGTCAAGGATAAGATGATTATTTCGGACGGCTACAACGGCACTCCTTCGGGCTTTGAGAACGTGTGCGAGGACGAGGTTACGGGCAAGACCAAGCCCTACGTGCTCCACGCCGAGGCCAACGCCATAACCAAGGTCGCCAAGTCGAACAACAGCAGCCAGGACGCCACGCTTTACGTCACCGCCGCCCCCTGCATCGAATGCGCCAAGCTGATAATCCAATCGGGTATCAAGCGCGTGGTCTACTGCGATTGCTACCGCAGCGACGACGGGGTAGAACTTCTCAAACGCGTGGGGATAGAGGTGCTGAAGGTGGAGGAGAACTGCCCTTAACGGCAGACGGTTATAAGCTTTCTTGCAAATTTATGCAGCAGGGGATGTATTGACATCCCCTGCTGCGTCTTTTGGATTGCTTTGATAACAATCCATGCCACCCTTTCCTCAACGCGTTGCCACAAAGGGCTTCATCTCCGCGGCTGTGGGGGTCGCACCTCCGGTGCGAGCCGCGGAGGTAAGCATCGCGGGCGCGATGCAAGTGCTGTTGAAAAACATAATTATTAAAGCGCCTCCGGCGCTTGCCCTCCCTAACGAGGCGCAAGCCTCGTACGGACGCCGCTTTAGGCTTCTGCCGGAAATAGGTCTCGTGAGGGAGATCACCCTCAGTTATCGTGTAACGAGGGAAGCTCCCGGAAGAGACCCCGGCAGAAGACGCGGCTAGACCTTTTGCCTACTTTTGCGGCAATGGCAAAAGTAGGTCCCGCTGAAGGCGAAAGAAGTATCTCTCAATTGACGAAGGGTAGGCGCTCTACGAGCATCTTAAAACCGTAAAAGCCTCTTACTTACCTCTCATCCATCAACCCTCCCGCCCGGAAGCTGAAGCACTCGCCGGGGGTGATTATCACATGGTCGGCCACCGTGATATCGAACAGCGAGGCCGCTGTCACAAGCCTGTCGGTCAAGTCTTTATCCTCCTTACTTGGCACAGGCTGCCCCGAAGGATGGTTATGCACGATGACGATTGCGGTGGCGAGCTTCTCTATAGCCCGTTTGACTATCAGGCGATGGTCGACCACCGTGGCCGATACCCCGCCCTGGCTTATCTTCACCCTGTCGAGCACCGTCCCGCCCGCGCTCAGGCACACGGCCCAGAACTCCTCATAGGGCAGGTCGCCGATCAGGGGCTTGAACATCTCTATCACATCGCCGTCGGAGGTGATAACGCTCTTCTGCATACTCTCGCTACCACTATACCGCCTCCCCAGCTCAAAGGCCACGGCAAGCAGGGCGGCGCGGTCTATGCCCAGTCCCTCGACGTTGCGCAGCCGGCCTATCGATGCCCTGCCCAGTTCGAGCATACTGCCCTCGAAGTGGGACATGACCCTCCCGGCCATCTCCACCATGCCTTTCTCCTCGCGGCCATAGCTGAGCAACAGGCCCAGAAGTTCCTCGTCGGATAGCGACTTAGCGCCCCCGAAAACCAGCTTCTCTCTCACCTGCCGGTCGTTATCAGATATCTTGGATGCCATAATAATTAGGGGATTATCATAGTCTTGGAATCGCCCGGATTTGTTTCCGGCAAACCCTTAAAGAAACCGAGCCCGCCAAATACCGGCGCCCGTTTCCGCACTCTCAAAGTTACCAAAAGAAAAGAGTTTCGCAAACCGCCGAAACTCCTTATTATCATCAATATATCCTATGCTTAGGTCCTCGCTATCCAGTCGCTCCCGCGCCGGACAACAACCTCTTACACCGTCTGCTACGCCTCTCCGTTCTTTTCATTCAGCGACTCGAGAGTAGCATAGGCCGCTATCTGCTCCGCCTCCTTCTTGGAGCTGCCGCTTCCGCGACCCAACTCCACGCCGTCGACCTTCACGACGCTATCGAAGCGTGGCAGTCGGGCTGTAGACTCAGGGCTCTGAACGGTATGGAAGATAAGTTGTTTCTTATGCTGCTGGCTCCACTCTATCAGGCGGCTCTTGAAATCGCTCTCGGCAAGTGTCAGGCTGTCGATGTCGACGTAGTTGCGGATAATGGTGTTTATCAGCAGCTTATTGACGCAGTTATACCCCAGATCGAGGTATATCGCTCCGATAAGCGCCTCTATAGCGTTGCCGAAAAGATGTTTCTGGGGGTGGATGCCGTTGTGATGGGCCACTATATGGCGGTCGATACCCAGGTCGAGAGCCAATTGGTTGAGCGTGGTGCGGCTGACGATCCTCGAACGGGCCTGGGTCAGGAAACCCTCCCTCGCGTCGGGGAATTCTATGAAAAGGTAGTCCGACACCACCGCATCCAACACCGCATCGCCCAGAAACTCAAGGCGTTCGTTGTTGATAGGCACTCCGTCGTCCAAAAAAACAGAAGCTGACCTGTGTATCAAGGCCAGCTTGTAGAGTTCTATATTGTTCGGGTAGATCCCGAATATACGGTTCAAAAATTTGTAGTACTCCCTGTCTGCTCCGAAAGAACTCCTGAATTTGAATTTTAAATATTCAAACACAGCGTGTTAGATCTTCTTGAATACAACAGACGAGTTGTGTCCGCCGAAGCCGAAAGTGTTGCTCATGGCGTACTTCACGTCGCGTTTCTGTGCGGTGCCGAGCGTCAGGTTGAGCTTGCTGTCTATCTGCGGATCGAGCTCCTCCACGTTGATAGTGGGAGCGATCACTCCACGGCTGATGGCCATGATACATGCCAGCGCCTCGATAGCGGCAGCGGCACCCAGCAGGTGGCCTGTCATTGACTTTGTGGAGTTGATATTCATTTTGTAGATGTGGTCGCCGAAAGCGGTGCGTATACCGTTGAGCTCGGCGGGGTCGCCCACGGGGGTCGACGTGCCGTGCGTGTTGATATAGTCCACCTTGTCGGGTGTGATACCGGCGTCCTTGAGGGCGTCGACCATGGCTTTCCTCGCACCCTTACCTTCGGGATGCGGGGCTGTGAAGTGGTAAGCGTCGGCACTCATGCCGCCGCCGACTATTTCAGCGTAGATCTTGGCACCGCGGGCCTTGGCGTGCTCGTACTCTTCGAATATGAGGGCGCCGGCGCCTTCGCCTATCACGAATCCGTCGCGGTTTACGTCGAACGGGCGTGATGCGGTCTGGGGCGAATCGTTCCTTGTAGAGAGGGCCTGCATGGCGTTGAAGCCACCCACACCCGGCGGGTTAACCGCAGCTTCCGATCCACCGGTGATGATCACGTCAGCCTTACCCATGCGGATATAGTTGAACGCGTCGATCATGGCGTGGTTGGAAGAGGCGCAAGCCGATACTGTGCAGTAGTTAGGTCCCATAAAGCCGTACTTTATTGAGATATAACCGGCGGCGATGTCGGCGATCATCTTGGGTATGAAAAAGGGACTGAAGCGGGGTACGAAATTCCCCTCCACGAAGCCTTTGACCTCTTCGTAGAATGTCTCCAGGCCACCTATACCCGAAGCCCAGATAACACCGGCCATTTCGAGATCCATCTTTTCGAGGTCCATACCCGCGTCCTGCATGGCCTGTTCGGCCGCTACAAGGGCGTACTGGGTATAGAGGTCGTACTTGCGGGCCTCCTTACGGTCGAAATAGTTACTGGCGTCGAAACCTTTTACTTCGCAAGCGAATCGAGTTTTAAACAATGAGGCATCGAAATGAGTAATGGGGCCTGCGCCGCTAACTCCCTTTTCCAGATTGGAGAAATACTCTTCAATGCTGTTACCCAGGGGGTTAACAGTTCCTATTCCCGTTACAACAACTCTTCTGTCGAATGTCATGTGATATAACTTTTTTGTTTAAACGATTCAGGGAAGACGCTCCGGCCACATGGGCCGGAGGCTTCCGCTTGCTTTATGAAGATTGATTATTTCTTAGACTCGATGTAAGAAATGGCGTCACCTACAGTGGTGATCTTTTCGGCATCTTCGTCAGGAATAGAGATTTCGAATTCTTTCTCAAATTCCATGATGAGCTCAACAGTGTCGAGTGAATCAGCGCCAAGGTCGTTTGTGAAGCTGGCTGTGGGAACGGCTTCCGCAGCATCAACACCAAGCTTATCAACGATGATCTCTACTACTTTTGATGAAATGTCTGACATGATTTTTAAATTTAAGTTTGACAAAAATTTTTAGTTCTAAACTGTTCTCTTTTGAGGATATTTTTTGCAAAAGTAACACTTTTTCCATTACTTTTGACACTTCTCAATCTTTTTTAAGTAATTATCACCTCTTTTACCTGAAAATCACTGATTATGACAAATATAGCCATATTTGCATCCGGCTCTGGCTCTAACGCAGAGAACATCATAAAGCATTTCGAAGGCTCCGATAAGGCCCGCGTGGTACTACTTTTGGCCAATACCCCCAAGGCCTACGCACTCGAGCGTGCCAAGCGCTTGGGCGTGCCCTCGATGGTGTTCAGCAGGGAGGATTTCGCCTCGGAAGAGAAGATACTCGGCATCCTCGACAGCCACAGCGTAGATTATGTGGTGCTGGCCGGGTTCCTGTGGCTCGTACCCTCATACCTGACCCGGCATTTCGCGGGCCGTATCGTCAATATCCACCCCGCCCTGCTGCCCAAATACGGCGGCAAGGGTATGTACGGCGACAATGTGCACAAGGCCGTGGTGGCCGCCGGCGAACGCGAATCAGGGATTACCATACATAAGGTCAACGAGCAGTATGACAGCGGCGACATCATCGCACAGTACAAAGTGACGCTCACGCCCGGCGACACTCCCGAAGACGTGGCCTCCAAGGTACATGAGCTGGAGTATAAATATTTCCCCGCAGTGATAGAGGGGGAGATTGATAAGTTGAAGTAATTTATACCTCTTGAATAAGTAGGCGGCCGATACAAAAATGTATCGGCCGCCTTTCCTTCCAGGCTTGCCATGCAAGCCTCAGCCCGTAGCCACCCCGGGCAGAGGGCTGAAATGCGCAAAAGACTTATTTCATCTCCTCCGCTGGCTACGGTCTATATTTCCAAATTAATACGACCTCGCGAACAACACCCTGCGGGTCGAGGGTTTGCCGCTTATGATACATCGGCCCTCCTCGAAAGGAGCGTCGACAGGTATACAGCGGATGGTGGCCTTTGTCTCGGCCTTGATCACCTCTTCGCTCTCGGGCGTACCGTCCCAGTGGGCCAGGATAAAGCCGCCCTTATCGTCGAGTACCTTCTTGAACTCCTCGTAAGAGTCGACCTTAGTTGTCATCTCCTGGCGGAAACGCACGGCCTTGTCGAATATATTCTGCTGTATCTCTTTCAAAAGCTTGTCAACGAGGGCTGGAACCTCGGCCTGCGCCACCACCTCCTTTGTGAGCGTGTCGCGTCGAGCCACCTCGATAGTTCCCGCGGCCATATCCCTGGGCCCTAAGGCCAGGCGCACAGGCACACCCTTGAGCTCGTATTCGGCGAACTTGAAGCCAGAGCGGACATTGTCGCGGGCATCTATCTTCACCCTCACGCCCCGCGCGCGAAGCTCCGAGGCTATCTCTTCAAGACGTGCGATCACGGCCGCGAGCTCCTCCTCACCTTTATATATAGGTATCATCACCACCTGCACAGGGGCGAGCTTAGGAGGTATCACGAGGCCGTTATTATCAGAATGTGCCATGATAAGAGCGCCCATCAGGCGTGTGGACACGCCCCACGAGCTTGCCCAGACATAATCCAGCTTACCTTCCTTATTTGTGAACTGCACGTCGAACGCCTTGGCGAAGTTCTGCGCCAGGAAGTGCGAGGTGCCGCTCTGGAGGGCCTTGCCGTCCTGCATCAGGGCCTCGATAGTCATCGTGTCCTCGGCTCCGGCGAAGCGTTCGCTGTCGCTCTTGTGGCCTATGATCACCGGCACGCCCATGTAGTTCTCGACGAAATCGGCGTAGACGCGGATCATCTTCTGCGTCTCCTCTATGGCCTCCTCGCGCGTAGCATGGGCGGTATGTCCCTCCTGCCAGAGGAATTCGGCGGTACGCAGGAACAGGCGCGTACGCATCTCCCAGCGCACCACGTTGGCCCACTGGTTACAGAGGATGGGCAGGTCGCGGTAGGACTGTATCCAGTTCTTGTACGTGCTCCAGATTATAGTCTCGGATGTAGGTCTAACAACCAGTTCCTCTTCGAGCTTGGCGTCGGGGTCTACAACCACGCCGTTACCGTTAGGATCGTTCTTGAGGCGGTAGTGGGTCACCACGGCGCACTCCTTGGCGAAGCCGTCAACATGGCTGGCCTCCTTGCTGAAGAACGACTTGGGGATAAAGAGCGGGAAGTAGGCGTTCTCGTGGCCCGTGTCCTTGAACATCTTATCGAGCACGTCCCTCATATTTTCCCAGATGGCGTAGCCGTAAGGCTTGATCACCATACATCCCCTCACGGCCGAATTCTCGGCCAGGCCCGCTTTCACGACCAGATCGTTATACCACTGCGAATAGTTGTCCTCACGCGAGGTAAGATCTTTCAGCTCTTTTGCCATAATTTCGTGTAGATTATTGCATTCGTAAATAAGATAGGCAAAGGTATATTTTTTTTCGACATCATAAGCATATCCCACCCCCCTGTAGCCATGGATTCCCGTACGCCCGAAATATTATTGCCGAAAAATTAGCATATATAAATTTAACTATTTATATTTACCATCATCAAATAAGTAAATTATCAAAAACATAACGCCCACTGCCCCGCTCCCACACCGCTGATTTCTTAACACTATAAAGTAACTATTGAGGTGTATGAAATAATAAATAAAAGCCTACATTTGTTAGTATATTAGGGGAAGTCATACGCGCCGCATAAAATTACCATAAAGAGAAAAAATGTTGGTACGGTTTTGGCTACACTCCCGCAAAGATTTTAAGACAAAAGCACTCTAAACCTCTGAGATATGAAGAGTCCTAATTATTTAAAGGTAAGGTTAACGGCCCTCGCCATGGCGGCCACGGCCATGATCCTGTCGTCGGGCAGCGCTTTCGCCGCGTCGGACGATGATATCTATTCAAAGTCGAGCACTCACCCCGACAACCAGCAGACCACAAAATCAAAGAGCACAAAGCAGCAACAGCAGCAGGCTGCTCCCGCTAAGACCACTTCCTCCCCCTCACAGCAAAGCGCCGCTGACAAGGAGTATGAAGATCAGGTGAAGGCATTCAACGCGAAGTGGGGAGGCTCGGAACAGATGAAGAACGACACCTCGGCCCAGGTGCCGCAGGAGTCGTACGAATATAAGCTCACTCAGTTCGACAGCCCTACATACCAGAAGCCCGACAGCTACTACGACTACTCCTATGACAAGGACAACGGCTGGTACGAGTCATCGAATGTGACCGTCAACCTCGACTTCGGCTTCGGCTGGGGTTATCCGTGGATAGGGCCTTACTACTCATGGGGATGGCCCTACTATTGGGGCGGTTACGCACCCTACTATCCCACCTACTGGGGTCCGTATTGGGGTTATGGCCCATATTACAATCCGTACTATTACGGTCGTCCGCGCGGCGGCGGCCCGGTGCCCAATCCCTATTACAGGCCCGGATACGGACCTAATCCCCGACCGGCTCCCGGCCCCGGCCCGAGCCCTTACATGAGGCCCGGACAGGGTGGCAGCGGCACACGTAATCCCTACTACGCCAATCCTACGCGCGGCGGCGGCACCTACAACCCCTATATGAGGCCCGGACAGGGCGGCAGCGGCACCCTCAACCCGACCAGACCGGGACAAGGAGGCAGCGGCACTCAGAACCCGACCAGGCCCGGACAGGGCGGCAGTGGCACCCTCAACCCGACCAGGCCGGGCAGCCAGGGTGGCGGACAGAGCGCTCCGGCTACATACCGCAGGGGTGACGCACAGAACCCGTCATATGAAAGGCCAGCTGAACGACCGGCAAATGAAAGGCCGTCATATGAACGTCCCGCAAGCGAAAGACCTTCATACGAAAGACCCGCATCGGTACCCAGCACTCCCCGCTTTACTCCTACGCCCGGCGGTTTCGGCGGCGGCATGCGTGGCGGTGGACGCAGGTAGGATAAGCTAATAACACAGGTGCCGGCATGGCGGGATTTCGCCCTGCCGGCGTTCCTTTTGAACTGCAAATATAGTTCGCCACAAACCTTGGCAAGGGATTTGATTTATGACTCCGCGGCGCGGGCAGCAAGGACACAAGTCCCGCCTGGATTACACATAAACTATGAAGTAACTTTTAACACCCCGAATACTATGACACGAAGGATTTTTACGATTTTAGGTGCGCTGGCCCTCTCAGCGGGCATTGCGAGCGCACAGACAGGAAGCGACCTGTTGCGTTTTTCGCAGTACAACTATAGCCTCGGCACCGCACGTTCGGCTGCCATGGGCGGGGCGTTCTCCTCGCTTGGGGCCGACCTCTCCTCCGTGGGTATAAACCCCGCAGGCCTGGGTATGTACAAAAAGTCTGACGTGGGGCTGTCGATGTCGGTGACTACGAACAAGACCACGAGCGACTATACCGGCTTCAATCCCGCAGGCTCACAAACGTACAGCGATTACGGCTCGCACACCCGCTTCTCGCTGAACAACGCCGGGGCCGCCCTCAAGGTGCATGACAACCCCAAGAGCACCGTGCGCAACATCGTGGTAGCCTTCACCGCCAACAAAATGGCCGACTTCTACACCACGGCCAACGCCTACACCATGGGCAACCAGTCGTCGATCACGGAATATTTCTCAGAATCGCTCTACGGGGTGAATTCCAACGATATAGGCCGAGGCCCATACGTCGATCCATACTACAATCCCTCCATCGCCATATCCCAATGGGGCGGCGCACTCGCCTATCAGACACGGCTTATAAATAATGTGCCGGGGGAGACCACCTCGTACACTCCTTTTGACGGAACGGGCGCCGATTGCTTACTTGATCCCGCCGCAACCGTAAATCCGTCGTTGGTCAATAACTCGAGGGGTTATGTGTATGAATACGCCTTTGCCGCGGGCTTCAGCATCAAGGATAAGCTTTACCTGGGCCTTACCCTGGGCATACAGGACGTATACTACACCAACGGTAGCGGATACAACGAGTATTACAGCGGCGTAACCGACCCCATCCTCTACAACACACAGGGCCTCAGCTACACCCGCCGCCTGACACAGGACGGTACGGGTGTCAACTTCAAGTTCGGGGTCATCTACCGCCCCATACCTTCGCTCCGCCTCTCCGCAGCAGTACACACGCCCACTTTCCTGACCATGGAGGAAGAGTACTACGAAACTATGAACGCCTTTTACGACCGCGAGGCCATGAGTACTTACTCTGAGACCATAGTCAACCCCCAGGAGTACGATATCAACACCCCCACCCGCTTCTTAGCAGGCCTCTCGTGGACCCTTCCCGGTGGCATAGGTATTATCACCGCCGACTACGAGAGGGTGTGGTACAACGGCATGAGGCTGCGCAACACCTATTACAGCTCGTACAGCGACCAGGTGAACAACGAGACCAAAGAGATATATAAGGCCGCCAACAACTTCCGTGTGGGCGCCGAATTCGTGCTGTCTAAGATGATCTTCCTGCGCGCCGGTTACGCCTACTACGGCGACTGCTTCAATAGCGACTATAAGAACAATATCGCCAAGAGGAGCGTCTCCTATCTGAATTACAACTACGCCTCCGGCAGCGTCTATGGCATGGACGGCATCGGCCAGATAGCCAACTACTCCAACTACTCCGGCGGTATCGGATTCCACTTCAAATATATAAACCTCGAGCTGGCTTACGTCCGCAGCCACTACAACTACGCTCCTTACGAGATATTCTACGCCTATGTCGACGGCACGCCCGAGAACGACATACAGTCAGGCTCCATAAAGAGCACCATGAACCGCGACACGTTCATCGCATCGCTGTCGTTCAGGTTCTAAATGCAATTTTTTGTCTGTCACGACAGTATTTATAATAGCAAAATAATCCGCCGCTTCGGGCTTCTGCCGGAAATAGGTCTCGTGAGGGAGATCACCCTCAGTTATCGTGTAACGAGGGAAGCTCCCGGAAGAGACCCCGGCAGAAGACGCGGCTAGACCTTTTGCCTACTTTTGGGGCAATGCCAAAAG
>JAVBKU010000037.1:0-12343 GCA_031553875.1 Rikenellaceae bacterium
GGGCTTCTGCCGGAAATAGGTCTCGTGAGGGAGATCACCCTCAGTTATCGTGTAACGAGGGAAGCTCCCGGAAGAGACCCCGGCAGAAGACGCGGCTAGACCTTTTGCCTACTTTTGGGGCAATGCCAAAAGTAGGAAGGCAAACAAACTATTGTAAACTAATCCCAAAATAAAATGGTGCGGCATTTTCAGACCGTACCTTTTTATTATTGCTCGTGCGGGGCTATGGGAGTTGGGAAAGGCACGGGCGCGGGTTGCGGCACAGCGCCCTTACGGGAGGTGGAATCTACGCGTCCTCTTATTTCATCTATCCCTCCGGTGGAGGAGAGCAAGAATCTGCTGTCGGAGAGAAACCACTGGTAGTCAGCCCATGAGGTTCTACCTCGCAACATCGTATCGGCGATATAGGAGGGCAAAATGTGGTACTCCTTACGGCCGTCGACTATCGGGGTATCTACCCACGCCAATATGTAGCCGGCCTTTATGTCCATCGGCAGGGAGTCTTTCTGAGTGATCTCGACCCTCAGCAATGCCCCTCCGTCGCAATATCTGCGCCGCTGGTTCGACACCAGGTTGCCAAGCGAATAGACGGTCAGCCCAGACACCCTCCCCGAGCTGTCCATGACCGTTTCCATTGGCTGCAAAACATGCGGATGGCCCCCGATCACAAACTCCACTCCCCTCTCGTGGCACCACTGCGCGAGCTCCCGCTGCTCCTCGTTGTGGTTGCGGGCATACTCCACGCCCCAATGAAACAAGACCACCACAAAATCGACGTGCTTTCTGTCTATGCGTTTCAGGTCGTCGGCTATCTTCTGCTTATCTATAAAATTGACCTTCATCCCATCGGGCACGGGGAGGCCGTTGGTACCGTAGGTATAGTTGAGGAACGCTATTATGAAACCATTCTTCTCCACATAAAGCGGATTATTACGCCGGTATGAGGCGGTATCGGGGAAGGCGCCAGTGTAACGAATCCCCAGGCTGTCGAGAGTCGCCGCGGTGGTACTGATACCCGTCGCCCCCTTATCGCAGATATGGTTATTAGCGATGGTCAACACGTCTGCTCCGGCCTGTTTTAATGCCGAAGCAAGGGCTTTGGGCGTGGAAAACCTGGGATAGCCGCTGTATGACTGGTCAGGAGATATGGTGGTTTCGAGGTTGAGGACGACCAGATCGGTAGTATCGAAAAGGGATTTGAGGTATATGAAGCTCTGCCCGAAACCATTTATAGTGTCTCGCAGGGCGGCGATAGCCTGCGGGGTATGCTGCATCACATCGCCACCGAAAACTATGGTCAGGCGGCGCGAGGAATCCTTAGGCTGGGACTGGGCATGCGGCGCAGCCTGCCTTATTCCTATGGTGCGGCAGGAATGGAGCGGACAGCACAATAGGCCTCCAAGCAGAAGCAGGATGGCAAAGCCGCCACCGCTACATAGTCTCACAACGCCTGTTATGTTCGATACTATTTTCATGTTACTTTATGCCGATGCAATAATGCAAATATATCACAAATAATAAAATTGGGTCCTTCGCAAGAGTATTTTTCGGTCATGCACGGAATCTGCCGCCGCCCCATCCCCCGAGGCACTTCGTGCCTGGGGCGGCGGCACGGATCGCCTAAACGGCGATCCGAAAAGATGTCAGTCACAAAAACAGCGTCGCCGGTACTTTGCAGTACCGGCGACGCACATTCTATCCATGATTCCCGGATAATCCGGGCGGGATATTATTTAATCTTAACTACCAAAGGATTGTTCAGGGCATTGGCCTCGGCCTTCACCATAGCTTCCCATGTAGCAGCGTCGGGCACACCGCCCTTACTCCAACCCGAGCCGTGGTAGTAGATCACCGAACCGCCCGGAGACACGCTCTGCACTTCGAGGATATGGTCGAGGGCTTCGACACCCTTGCCGCCGCGCATGATAACTGCCAGACCCATATCGCCTTCGTTACCCTCGCGGGAGTCAGAGGCGGGCTCGTACAGGCACACGTAACCGTCGCTCACGATCTTGGGAGCGGTGGGGGTATGCACGATAACACCGGCTGCGAGGTCGATACTCTTGAAGTTGCCGCTGAACGACTGCACCACCTTTGTAAAGCGGGTGTTGGCGTCGAGGCTGATGTGCTTCACGAACGCCACGCTGTCGCCGTTAATAGCGTAGGGGGCGAATGTGAGCTCGAAGCTGGTGCGTATGGGACCGTTGTCGAGCGACCTCTGCGAAGCGTAGTTACGGGGCATCCACAGCTTGCCGTCCACGAAGGGAGCAGCACCGCCGCCGCCCAGGGTAGCTCCGGTCTTGTAGCAATCCATGCCGTCGCCGTTATCCTTGTGGTAGTTGGTTTCCTTGTACCACTTGTTGATGACGAGGTTTTCAGTCCTCTTCACCCACACGTCAACGCCGTGAGTGATGGTCTCATTCTCAAGAGCAGGGCCGTACATACGGTATCCCACCTTGTTGTTTTCCCACGCCCAGTCGTCCTTGCGCTCGGGAACGTAGCGGCCATAAGCCTGGGGAGTATACTCTTCCCTCTGGCCGACGGTCACCTTGTAGTCGCTCTTGCCATTGGGGGCCACAGTAGCCTGGAATATCACCATCTGGGGCTCGGTCTTGCCGTTGAAGATAACCTGCGAAGGCACCTGCTTACCCTTTGAGTCGAGTACTATGACGTTCTCGGGAGTTTCGTTGTTAAGGCGTGAGGCCACGTCGGCCCACGACAGTTCAACGGTTTCCTTCACCCTTTCGACGTCGAGGGGGTTCGATACCTCCACCTTCATCGAGGGAGCCTTGGCCGTGCAAGCCCCGAACAGAGCCAGGACAGCGGTAGTCAGAAATATCCTTTTCATCGTCTTGAAGTTTTATGGTTTGTCCTTGGGATTACTTAGGCTGCTTGCCGATGTAGGCGAGGATACCACCGTCCACATAGAGGATATGGCCGTTAACGAAGTCCGAAGCCTTTGAGGCGAGGAACACGGCGGGGCCCATCAGATCCTCGGGAGTACCCCAGCGGGCGGCGGGAGTCTTGGCGATGATGAACGAGTCGAACGGATGACGCGAACCGTCAGACTGTTTTTCGCGCAATGGAGCGGTCTGCGGAGTGGCGATGTAGCCCGGGCCGATACCGTTGCACTGGATGTTGTATTCGCCGTACTCGGAGGCGATATTGCGGGTCAGCATCTTCAGACCACCCTTGGCGGCGGCATAGGCAGACACTGTTTCGCGGCCCAGCTCGCTCATCATAGAGCAGATATTGATGATCTTACCGGCGCCCTTCTTTATCATTGAAGGTATCACGGCCTTAGCCATGATGAAGGGGGCGTTGAGGTCGACGTCGATAACCTGGCGGAATTCGGCGGCGCTCATCTCGATCATGGGGATACGCTTGATGATACCGGCGTTGTTCACGAGGATGTCTATCACGCCGACTTCCTTCTCGATGCGGGCGATCATGGCATTAACCTGCTCTTCATTGGTCACGTCGCAAACATAACCCTTGGCGTCTACGCCTTCCTTCTTGTAGGCGGCCACACCGGCGTCTACCATGTCCTGCTTGAGGTCGTTGAACACCACCTTGGCGCCGGCCTTGGCAAAACCCATAGCCAGGGCGAAACCTATACCGTAAGAGGCTCCTGTCACCAGGGCTATTTTGCCTTCAAGGCAGAATGCTGAATCACATTTCATAGTCTTAATCGTATTTAAAAGTTATTATTTTCGGTTTTGATTATTTCAGGTTATTGGTGTTGCAGCCGTCCATGTCGCCATAGTCGAGATTCTCGCCGGCCATACCCCAGATGAAGGTGTAGTTGGCGGTGGCGCAGGCGGAGTGGATACTCCACATGGGAGAGATCACGGCCTCTTCATTCTGCATCCAGATATGGCGGGTCTGGTCGGTTTCGCCCATGAAGTGGCATACCGACTGTCCTTCGGGCACTTCGAAGTAGAAGTACACTTCCATACGCCTGTTGTGCACGTGGGCGGGCATGGTGTTCCATACGCTGCCGGGCTTCAGCTCGGTCATACCCATCTGCAGCTGGCATGTGGGAAGAACGGACTGCACGATGAGGCGGTTGATAACGCGGTGGTTGCTGCCTTCGAGGCTGCCGAGTTCGAGCACGTCAGCTTCTTTCTTAGTGATGATCCTGTCGGGGAACGTTGTGTGAGCAGAGGCTGAGTTGAAATAGAACTTGGCGGGGTTCTTGGCGTCGAGGCTGCGGAAAGAGACCTTCCTGTTGCCGCGGCCGAGGTAAAGGGCCTCCTTGAAGTTGACCTTGTATTCCTTGTCGCCTGCTACCACCACGCCGGGGCCGCCGACGTTGATGATACCGAGCTCCCTGCGCTGGAGGAAGAATTCCGAGCGGAGGATATCAGGCACGCCCAGTTCGAGGTCGCCCGAAATGGGCAAAGCACCACCCGCGATCACGCGGTCGAACATGGAGTAGACCATATTGACCTCGTCCTTAACGAAGAGGTTGCTCACGAGGAACTGCTCCCTCAACTTATCGGTATCATAATGCTTCACATCATCGGGATGCGAAGGATTCCTTACTTCACAGTTTGTTTTCATGGCTTAGATTATTTTGATTGTTTATAATTTGATCCCGTCTATGGTCCGTTCTTCGCTCTCATGCTCTACCCTCACAACCTCCGACGCGAAAAAACGATCCAACTGCAAATTTAATCTTTTTTGGGCGCATTACAAATTATTAGCCCCACAAATTATTGCCCGGCGCCCTTTTCACATAGCTCAGAGAACTATTTTACAAAGAAAACTAAAAAACTTGAAAACTTTTTTGTTTTTATAGTTTTTTATATCAATCTTTGCGGCTGATTAATGACAGGAGGTGTCGAGCCTCCTCTAAAAACCAGATCATTATGACACTCCGTGAACAAATCGTGGAACGGGCGACGGACATGTTTCTGCAGGAAGGCGTAAAATCCGTCCGCATGGATGACATCTCCTCGGCCATGGGTATCTCCAAGAGAACCCTCTACGAAACATTCGACAACAAGGAGCAGCTGCTCTTAGAGTGTATGGATCACCTGCAAGTCAGGTATGACAACACATTTGCCGAACTCAACAAAGATGCGAAGAATCTGATCGAAGAACTTATGAGCGTTATAAAAATGAGCGAAATAACCATCGAAAGCAGTTCGCGTTTCATGAACGCCATAAATAAGTTCTATCCCAAGATTTACGACCAACACACGAACGATCGTGTGGTAAAAGGATTCGCGGTAATGAGGGAAAAGATGGAAGGAGGCGTAGAGGAGGGGCTGATACTCGGCAGTTTCAACATAGATTTCGCCATCCATACCTTCGCCGAATCAATAACCAATACCTTCTCAAAACCACAGATATTCACCTCCTGCGGCATGAACCAGCACGAGGCGTTCAGGGACCTGGCCATCTATTTTTTCAGGGGGCTGGCCACCGAGAAAGGCATCAAACTTATCGACGAATACATCGCCACCCTACCCAAGAACGGAAACAATAAATAAAATCATTATAAAACCATGAACAAAGCAGTGAAATTCATCGGGTCGCTCATTCTCGGCCTAACGGTATGGGGAGGCGCCTCGGCCGCCCAAACGCTGGAGCTGTCGCTCTCCCAGGCCGTGGAGATAGCCCTCAACGACAACCCCTACATCAAGATCGCGGGTATGGAGATCGACCGCCAGGCGGAGATCAAAAAGGAAAGTACAAGTAATCTTATCCCTACCCTCGACGCTAACGGAGCGTATAACCGCGCTATCAAAAAGACCGAATACGACTTCGGGGGGCAGAAATTCAGCTTCGAGCCCGACAACACGATCACGGCGAGCCTCAACCTCACCGTGCCACTCTTCGTGCCGGGAGTGTACCGCCTTATGAGCCTCAACGAACAGCAGATAAGGGCTGCCGCAGAATCGGCTCGTTCATCGCGCATAGGCATGGTAAGCTCGGTCAAGTATTCTTACTATAGTATATTGCTGGCCGAACGTTCGCTCGAAGTGCTTAAACAGAGCGAGTCCACCACGCAGATGAGCGTTGACCAGGTACGCAAGATGTACGAGCAGGGACTTGCCTCGGAGTATGACCTTGTAACCATCGAGGTGCAGCTCAGCAATCTTCAACCCGAGATCGTAAGGACCAAGAACGCCGTAAGCAACGCGTGGCTTTCGTTCAGGATACTGCTCTACCTGCCGGAAGATATCAACATCGTATTTACCGACACTCTAGAAGGATTGGAGCAAGCCGCGTCCTCATCCTCGAACAGCTATAGCACCGACATCTCGGGCAACAGCCAACTCAAACAGATAGATATACAGAAAAATATCCTCGAGCGACAGCTCAAGCTCGTCAATGCCAACCGTATGCCCACTCTGGCGGCATTCGGCAACTATCAGGTCATGGGGCGCGACAAGATGTCCATGAGCATGGGCGGACCTGCGGGCGTGCCGCCCTCGGGAATGGAGTGGTTCACACCCATAGCCGCCGGTCTGCAGCTTTCGGTACCCATATTCGCCGGCTTCAAGAACAACCATGCCGCACGGCAAGTGAAAAACAGCATCAGCCAGATAGAACTCCAGCGCGATTATGCCTACAGGGATACGAAAGCAAGCATTCGCATGGCCATTGGCGATCTTACCGCAGCGCGAGAGGAGATGGTCGCCAACGGCAAGACCATAATCCAGGCCGAGAAGGGTCACAGCATAGCTTCAACGCGTTTCCAGGCAGGGGTCGGTACTATACTCGAACTCACGACCGCCGAACTTACGCTCACCCAGGCCAAGCTAAAATACACCCAGGCAACGGTCAATTATCTCAATTCTATAAGCAGGTACGAAAGTATCATAGGCGCCGAGAAATAAACCACACGACAACAATCAAAAACAATAATAACTTACAAATCGAAAACAATGAGAACAAATCTGATGATAGTTGCGGTGGCCATAGCCGCGCTGGGGGTTCTGTCGGGTTGCAAACCCAAGGAACAGGTGGCAGTTAAATCATCAAAAGTACTGGTAACCACCTCCGTGGCGGAGAAAGCCACGATCGATCGCACCATCGAATTCACCGGCAACATAGAGCCGTTCGTACAGAACAATATCGCGCCTTCTATGGCGGTACGTATCGAAAAAGTACTGGTGGACGTGGGCGACAAGGTGAGAAAAGGACAGTTACTGGTGGTCATGGACGACACGGAATACGGCAAGTTGGCCGTACAGCTGGCTCAAGCCGAGATAGACTGCGCCCGCCTGAAGAATGTGTACGAAGCGGGAGGTATTGCGAAGAAGGACCTCGACGAGGCGGTCACACAACTTGAAGTGTTACGCAAAGCCACCAAAAATCTATACGATAATATAGAACTTCGTAGCCCCATCGACGGTGTGATTACAGCCCGTTATTACGATCCGGGGGATCTGTTCAGTATGTCGCCCAAGGGCGGTAGCAGCGTGGCGGCCATACTCACCGTGATGCAGATGACCAAACTCAAAGTTATGGTTGGCGTTTCCGAGCAGTATTTCCGCGAGATCAAACTGGGGATGCCGGTGGATATAAACGTAGACCTCTTCCCCGACAAGCATTTTGACGGCAAAGTGTCGCTCATCTACCCCTCGATAAGCACCCAGACGCGTACATTCACCGTGGAGGTATCCATTCCCAACGCGTCGCTGACACTGCGTCCGGGTATGTTCTCGCGTACCAGCATAAATCTCGGCAAGAAAACCGGCATCATGGTCGAAGACCTCGCCGTGCAGAAGCAGATCGGGACCAACGAAAAATACGTCTATATAGTCAAGGACGGCAAGGCCGAGCGCCACACGGTAACAGTAGGCACACAGGTGGGCAAGAAGGTGGATATCCTCTCCGGCGTGAATGACGGCGACGAGGTGGTTATCTCCGGCGTATCCAAGCTCTCCGACGGCGTGGAAGTGGAATCAACCAACAAATAATTTAGAAAGCTCAAGCAATGAAAATATACGAACAAGCGGTCCGCAAACCGGTATCGACGATACTGATATTCGTCGGGGTCATGGTATTCGGGATGTATTCGCTGCAAAATCTTGCAGTGGATATGTACCCCGAGATAGACTCGCCGGTGATAAGCGTTATCACGACCTACCCGGGAGCAAATGCATCCGATATAGAAACCAACGTGACCCGTATCCTGGAGGATAACCTCAATACGGTAAACAACCTCAAGGAGATTACCTCCAAGTCGTCCGACAACATGTCGTACATAAGCCTTGAATTCGAGTGGGGCTCCGACCTCAACGAAGCGGCCAACGACATACGCGACGCCGTGGGGCGCGTACAGTCCGAGATGCCCGACGAGGTCGAACAGCCTATCATCTTCAAATTCAGCAGTTCGATGATCCCCGTGATGGTGCTCGCCGTTACGGCAGACGAGAGTTACGCTGCGCTGAACAAGATCCTCGATGAGAAGTTGGTCAACGTGCTCAACCGTATCGACGGCGTGGGCGCCGTTACGCTCATGGGGCAGCCGAAGAGGGAGGTGCAGGTCAACGTCGATCCCCGAAAGCTGGAAGCCTTCAATATGTCGGTGGAGCAACTGGGACAGATAATCGCCGCAGAGAACCTCAACCTCCCCGGAGGTACGCTCGACATCGGCAACAACACCTTCAACATCAAGGCCGATAACGAATTCGACAACAGCGATATCCTCCGTAAGATCGTGATCAAGAGCGAGGGGGGTAAGGATATACTCCTCAGCGACGTGGCCATAATCAAGGACACCCTCGAAAAGACAGTCGTAGAGGAACGTATCGACGGTAAACAGGGCGTCAGCATAATCGTACAGAAACAATCGGGCGCCAACACCGTAAATATCGCCAAGGCCGTTACCAAGTCGCTGGAAAGTATCCAGAAGACACTCCCCAAGGACGTCCATATAAAGACCATAATGGACGGATCCGACTCGATCAGCGCCAGTATCGCCTCGCTTTCCGACACGGTGATGTTCGCCTTCCTGTTCGTGATCCTGGTGGTGCTCTTCTTCCTCGGGCGCTGGAGGGCCACTTTCATCATCGCCCTGACCATACCCGTATCTCTTGTAGTGTCGTTCATATATCTAAACCTAACAGGAGGTACGCTCAACATCATATCGCTCAGTTCGCTCTCCATAGCCATCGGTATGGTGGTGGACGACGCCATCGTGGTGCTCGAGAACATCACCAAGCACATAGAGCGCGGCAGCAGCCCCAAGGAGGCCTCGATATATGCCACCAATGAGGTGTGGCTGGCTGTTATCGCCACCACGCTTACCATCGTAGCCGTGTTCCTGCCCATGACCATGATCACGGGTATGGAGGGTATCCTCTTCGCACCGCTGGGATGGATCGTGACCCTGGTGATCGTAGTATCTACAATAGCGGCTATCACGCTGACCCCGATGCTTACCTCGCTTATGCTCAAGGCCGAGACCAAGCACACATACAAGGGTCTGGGTATAGTGTTCAAGCCTATCGACCGTTTCCTCGACAATCTCGACAATGTGTACGCCCGTATGCTGACGTGGTCGGTCCGCCACCGCACTATGATACTTGTCTCCTCGACTATCGTGTTCATAGCCAGCCTATTCCTCGTAATCAAGATACCTTTTGAGTTCTTTCCGCCGTCAGATAATAGCTTTATCCAGGCCGAGGTACGTCTCGAGCAAAACATCGGGATAGATTATACAAGCCAGGTAGCCAGACGCATAGACAAGCTGATCGCCGAGAAGTACCCCGAAGTAACCGTAACCTCGACCAGCGTCGGTTCCTCGGACGAGGGCAACGCCTTCACGGCGGGGTACAACACAGGCTCATATATCATCAACTACATGATGAGCTTAACCCGCAGTACCGAGCGCGACAGAAGCATTTATTTAATAGGCGATCTCTTGCGCAAGGACCTCGACAGCATGCCCGAAATACGCCAATACACCGTCTTTCCGGGAGGCAACATGGGCGGTGGCGTAGGAGCTACTTCTACTGTGGACGTCAAGGTATTCGGCTATGACTTCAACGTCACCAACGACGTAGCCCTCGATCTAAAGAAACGGATATCCGATATCCCTGGCACACGCGACGTGCAGCTCTCGCGCGACGACCTGCGCCCCGAGTACAACATACGTTTCGACCGCGACCGCCTCGCCTACTACGGGCTCAACAGCGCCACCGCGTCGAACTACGTACGCAACCGTATCAACGGCCTGGTAGCCTCGAAATATCGTGAGGACGGCGACGAATACGATATCGTGGTACGTTACGACGAGCCGTTCCGCACCTCCGTGGCCAACGTGGAAGACATCCTTATCTATAACCCGCGCGGCGAGGGCATACGCCTCAGCGACGTGGCCAATGTAGTCGAAGAGCTGGCCCCTCCCACGATAGAGAGGGAGAACAGGCAGAGGGTGGTGACCGTCAAGTCGTCGCTCGCTGATGGTGTCGCCCTGGGTACGGTGGCCGACGAGGTGAATGTCATACTGGCCAATTACGACCTTCCCGAAGGTGTTTATCTGAAGGTGGGTGGTACGCTGGAGGACCAGCAGGACTCGTTCGCCTCTCTGGGTGCGCTGGCGCTCCTTATCATTATTCTGGTGTACATCGTAATGGCGACGCAGTTCGAGTCGTTCAAGATGCCGCTGATCATAATGTTCACCATGCCGTTCGCCCTCACCGGCGTGCTTATAGCGTTGTTTGTCACAAATACGCCATTGAGCCTTATCGCCCTTATCGGGTCTATCATGCTCATAGGTATCGTGGTGAAGAACGGTATCGTGATGGTCGACTTCACCAACCTCCTCAGGGAGAGGGGCAGCTCGGTAAATATGGCTGTGATCGCTGCGGGCAAGTCGCGTCTGCGCCCCGTGTTGATGACCTCGCTCACCACCATTCTGGGTATGGTGCCTCTGGCCCTGGGTATCGGCGAAGGATCGGAAACATGGCAGCCCATGGGAGTGGCCATCATCGGCGGCCTTACGATAAGTACCGTGCTGACGCTGATAGTGATCCCCGTGGTATATTCGGTCTTCGGATCCTTCGGCATAAAAAAAGAACGCAAGAAACTCGCTGAAACGAACTCATAACTAATTGGGGGTTGTCCGCTGGAATAATTCCGGCGGACAGCTGCTCCCAAAAAAACAATGACCATGAAAACAATATTCATATCATACAACCAGATCCTCGGTGACCGCGTGATGGCCATACTCGACAAGCAGAGTGTGAGGGGATACACTCTGTGGGAGTTGACCCACGGGCGCGGCACCTTCGACGGCGAGCCGCACATGGGTTCGCACGCGTGGCCCTCGATGAATTCATCGGTACTGACAGTAGTGCCCGACGAGAAGGTAGAACCGATACTCGAAGCTCTGCGCTCGCTCGACACGGAGATGCCTATGCAGGGGCTACGCGCCTTTGTTTGGAATATAGAAAACCAACTATAAAAGGTTTTAGATTAAAATGGGAGCCGCCTCTTTTTAGGGGCGGCTTTTTACGTTTAATTAAAAGACTTGTTGTTACTTTTTTGCACGAAAGGTGCCGGCAGGTACACTAACGAGGTGAAAGCCTCGTGCGAATGCCGCTTCGGGCTTCTGCCGGGAATAGGTCTCGTGAGGGAGATCGCCCTCAGTTATCGTGTAACGAGGGAAGCTCCCGGAAGAGACCCCGGCAGAAGGCGCGGCTAGACCTTTTGCTACTTTTGGGGCAATGACAACATTTCGAGCAGCGAGGGCAGAGGCCGCTTGCGGACTATGCCGAGTCGCGAGAAATGAAAGCGACGCTAAAAGTAGGTCGCTGAAGGCGAAATAAACTATCGCAAATAGTTCTTCCGTACCTTTTGTGCACACAAAAGGTACCCAAAAAGTGCCCCGCCGATGAAGATTTCCTGAATATCCGCTTGTAAATCCTAAATCCCAGAACTCCTCCTTTTAGTCTCCTCCCTACGGGCGTTCGCCTAACGTCGTCATACATGCTGGGAATTTTTAACGGATTTACTGCGCTGCTATTCCGGGCGTAAATCTTCAGATGCGGGGGAGGTTAGGCGCTTCGCGCCTTATAATCTTACCAGGCGTGAATATCACGCAATTGGCGGAAAGCAAGCACCGGAGGCGCTTTAAGAATTTAACATACCGGGGGTCGGCAGATACTCCGTGTGCTGGCAGCACCTTGCATCGCACTCCGCGATGCTCATCTCCGCGGCTCGGCCTTCGGCCGACCTCCACAGCCGTGTAGATGAAGGTTTTGAGTGAGCCGAAAAACAAGGCGGGCGGCCCGTTCGTGTGGGGCGCCCGGCGTTAATGCCACCAAACAAGTTCAGCCAGATACACCAAACGCCCGCGGGGGTGGGGGTGGCG
>JAVBKU010000007.1:0-88374 GCA_031553875.1 Rikenellaceae bacterium
CGGCCGCCTTATTTTTCGGGTTACCGTGGAGGTGACCCGTGCCGCTCGCCCCAGGCGCTTAGCGCCTTGCCCGGTGGGGCGGCGGCCTGTCTTTAAGGCGCGAAGCGCCGGGGCCGCGCGCCACGGGTAACCACCCGGGAAACCCTAAAAATACGCCGGCCGGTCAATATGGCACCGCCCGCTTCAATAACTTACAACGTACCTCATACTTATCCCCTACTTCCCCTTATACGACATCACCGCCTCCACGGGATTATGGTC
Source organism: Rikenellaceae bacterium (assembly GCA_031553875.1). Taxonomy (GTDB): domain Bacteria; phylum Bacteroidota; class Bacteroidia; order Bacteroidales; family Rikenellaceae; genus JAVBKU01. Next base: position 262 of record JAVBKU010000007.1, read on the forward strand.
CGACCAGTTGACGTCCACGGACTGGTACGATATCGTTTCCAACTCACGTGAGTGGAATATATAATCTATGCGGAACACGCTGAATATACCGTTGTAGGTGTACACCAGCCCGCGGCTTTTCTCTGTGAAACAGTCCTTGAGGTCGCCCCTCATCTTACGGTATACGTATGACATGGGAGTGTCATTGAAGTCGCCGCACACGATCACAGCTCCCGGCGCAGCGGCTATTTTCACAGCCATCGTATCGGCCTGTGAAGCTCTCACGGCAAATCCCCTGCGCACCTTACCCAGCACACCTTTAAGACGTTTAGAGTCGCTCTCGGCAAGCGCCTCATAGCTGAACATCTCCTTCTCCTCCCTGTTGAGCCTCATACTCTGGAGGTGGTTGTTGAACACCCTTATAGTATCCCTCTTCCCGATGACCACATCCGCCCACATGGCCGCATTACGGCTCCCCTCAAAAGAGATATAGCGGCCCCCGGCTATGGGATAGCGGCTATACACCGCGAGCCCCACACCCTTGCCTGACTTGTTACCGTTATTATAGTAAACGGCCCTGAAACGATAATTGGACATCAGCGAGTCAAACAGCTTCTGGGGTGACTTATAGTTGGCTTCGAACTCCTGTATCGCTATTATATCCGCCTTGGAATTGTTGAGGTATCCGGCTATGTCTCGGAAATAGGAAATGACTTTCCCCTTGTCGTCATAGCCGTAGAAACCCCTCACGTTATAGCTTATAATCCTGAGGCCGGTCTCTTCCTGTTCCTGCAAATAACGCTTGCTTATGCCGGGATTGAAGAACGTGGTCACATTACCGATCCCCACTAACAGCGCCAGGGCAGGTACTATCAGGAACAGCTTCCATCTTATGATCCAGTAGAACAGTAGTAGAAGATTTGCCAGGTAGAGCATCGGCGACACCAGTCCCAGCAGGGCCAGCAGCATGTTCTTATTAGGATTTACCACGGGAGCGAGATACGACAGGAGCAACAGAGTCGCAGCTACCACGCTCATGATCTTTATCACGGCGTCGAGTACGGCGACAACGGGGCGGCCGCTCTTGCGGCGGCGTCTGCCTGAGGCATATGGATTTTTTCTCCTCCTCGCCATATAGTTGCCTTTTTACCGGAATCTCCGGCCGCTCGCCCCCCGTGACTGTCACGGGAAACGTCAATAATAGATCTTGCCCCTGCGTTTCCACCATCTGAGCAGCAGGTAGCCCCACAGCATACCGCCCACATGGGCGAAGTGGGCCACGCCGCTCCCCGAGTCGTATACACCCAGGAAAAGTTCCAGCACACCGTATAATATAACGAAATACTTGGCCTTGATCGGTATGGGAATCGGAAACAGCACCAGCACAGTATTGGGATGCAACATCCCGTAGGCCAGTAGCACCCCGAACACAGCGCCCGAAGCTCCCACGGTGGGTACGTTCAGCCGGCGTTCCAATATCCCGCTTATCTGGAGTTCACTCAGCCCGCGCGCCACCAGCTCGTGGTGTGCCTGCGAGATCTCGAACCACGTAACCCCCATTTGCAACAGGGCCGCGCCTATACCGGTCACGAAGTAATATTCCATGAAACGCTTGCTGCCGAGGTCCCACTCCAACTGCCTGCCGAACATCCAGAAGGCGAACATATTGAAGAACAGGTGGGTAAGGTTCGCATGCAGGAACATGTAGCTCACGAACTGGTAGAGCCTGAAATTCTCACTCTCCCAGAAGTACAGGGCGAGCTTTGCGGTAAGCTGCTCGCCCAGCCCGTTGGGAAGTACCATCTGGGCCGCGAACATCAGCACGTTTATTATTATGAGGTTCTTGACCACCGGCGGCGTCGAAAAGGCCCCGTAAGCTCTCATCATACAGCTTCTTTGTTTTTGATAATTATATAAAACTTGATACTAATATGCAAAATTACGGCAATGCAGAATAAATATGTGTTTGTAGAAATAACTCTCTTACCAGCAAAATAATTCGCCGCTTCGGGCTTCTGCCGGGAATAGGTCTCGTGAGGGAGATCACCCTCAGTTATCGTGTAACGAGGGAAGCTCCCGGAAGAGACCCCGGCAGAAGACGCGGCTAGACCTTTTGCCTACTTTTAGGGCGATGCTAAAAGTAGGTCGCCGAAGGCGAAAGACTACTGTAAGATCGTATATTAATTCTTAAAACTTACCCTAATGTCGAGCTGTCAGCCATAGAACAACATTACTGAGGCCCTTACACCAACGACTCAACCCCTTAATTATTTTACCGGGCGAAGCGCTTCTCTATTTCCTCGGGCGATATTATGGTCATCACCACAAGCCCCGACGGAGTGTAGTTATACTCCCCGCACTCCATGAGTTGCCCTAATAATTCCGTCCACTGTTCCTCATTAAGCGACACGCACCCGCGAGCACACCTGGCGGCCATAGCGGCGGCTATCGAACGGCCCCGCCATTCGGCCCCCGAGTCCTCGCCCGAAGATATATTGTCGAGTATATCGCGCAGGATCACCTCCGGGGGTACCTGACCCATATCGGGCGGCACACCCGTCACCCTCACGCTGTCGTCATCTATTACCTCCAGGTCAAATCCTATGGCCTCCAAGTCCTGAAGCGATTCCCTGAGTACGGTCATATCGTTCTGATCGAGGCCCACCTCCTCAGGGAACAGCAGTTGCTGGCTCACCGAGCCACCCCAGCCGCTCCTTGTGAGGTAACTCTCATAGAGTACCCTCTCCCTGGCCCTCGCCGTATCCACCACCACTATCCCGTCGCCGAATCCCGAAGCCACGTACCTGCCCCCCAGCGGCATATAACCGCTGAAAAGCATCCCGCTGTCGAGCTCCAGCTGGCCCTGCGAGGCTGTTTCGCCCTCGCTGCGGCCCTCGATGAAGTCGGCCAGTGCGCTGTCTATTTCTATATCGTCATCCGCCGCTCCCATCCTGTCGAACGACGAGGAGTAGAACTCCGTCACGTCGCCCGCGGCCATCACTCCTGCGGCAGGCCTGCGGTCGTACGATCGCCCCGCGCCAGTACCCTTACTCTCCTCCCCTCCCGCAAACGGGTTGAACGAGGGGTTGAGCGACACGTCGGGGATCTTGTAGGTCACATTAGCCTCCCTCACCGGGATCTCTATGGTGTCGTCCATCTCGAAGTCCATCATCGGCAGCACGCCCGTCTTGCCGAGGGTCTCCCTCACGGCGGCGTTGATTATCTGCCATATGGCTTTCTCTTCGTCGAATTTTATTTCGGTTTTGGAGGGATGTACGTTGACGTCGATGCTCTCGGGCGGCACGGTCATATAGAGGAACATGGCAGGCTTCATATCCGAGGCTATGAGTTTCTCATAAGCCTGGAACACCGCCTTTTGCAGGTAGGGGCTTTTGAAATAGCGGCCGTTGACGAAGAGGAACTGCTCTCCAGCGCGCTTCTTGGCGGCCAGCGGGCGGCCTATGAAACCCTCGACCTTTATAAGCGAGGTATCCACGGACACCTCCAGCAGATTGGTGGCTATGGGCTTACCCATCACCCCCACGATCCTTTGTCGCAGCGATGAGGCGGGAAGGTTGTATATCTGAGTATCGTTATTGTATAGGTTGAACGCCACTTCGGGGTAGCATAGCGCCACCTTCTGGAATTCGGCCACTATGGCCTTGGCCTCGGCCGCGCCGTCTTTCAAAAACCTGCGGCGGGCGGGTATATTGAAAAAGAGGTTGCGCACCATGAACTGCGTCCCCGCCTGCACCTGCACGGGTCCCTGGCACTCGAACTTACCGCCGTTTATCCTCACGCTCTCGCCCAGCTCGTTATCCTTCTGCCGCGTGCGAAGTTCCACCTCGGCGACGGACGCTATCGAAGCCAGCGCCTCGCCCCTGAAACCGAAAGAGTGGAGGGCGTATATATCCGTGGCCGTGCGTATCTTGGAAGTGGCGTGGCGTTCGAAGGCGAGCCTCGCGTCGGCAGGCGACATCCCGCACCCGTCGTCCACCACCTGTATCAGCTCCTTGCCCCCGTCGCGGAAATTGACGGTCACGGTAGTAGCCCCGGCGTCGACGCTGTTCTCCATAAGCTCCTTGACCACGGACGCGGGGGCTTGCACCACTTCTCCGGCGGCTATCTGGTTGGCTATGGATTCGGGGAGTACCCTTATAATGTCCGACATAGGATCGCTTTAACATGAACTCTCACAAGAGGCTCATTTTAATTTACACGGGGCAATTGCTATTCATGGAGTTGCAAAAACATTTTCATCTCCGCCGCTGCGGAGGCGGCGACTTTGTCGCCGAGCTGCGGAGATGGGCATCGCCGGGGCGATGCAGTTTCTCATGTCTCCAATGGCCCGTCACCGTATTATCTTACAAAGATATACCAAAGTAAGAAAAATATAAAGGCAATTATCACCGCCAGGCGCAATGTCTGCGGTTTTCGCTGCGTCTTCCTGCGGGAATCGAACATCCTTCCCTTTCGCATCCGCCTCTCACGTATATACTGCCCGGGTATATATTCCCCTTCCTCCGTATGCGTGGCCTCATCAGCCTCTCCGCCCAGTATCTCGCGCCTGCGCTCCTCGCGCCGCTCTTTTTCCATGTCGTAATAGCGGGGGCGGTAATCGAATTCCCTCGGTTTTCTCCTGAAACCCTTTAATCCCAACATAAGGCTATCGTGTTTTTAGCAGCGCCACACTTCCCGCTGCACTGCTTAAATGAACCCTCGGCACTCTCCGCCAGGCAAGCGAAGCTCCCTCCCCTCGTGACGGACCCGCAGCCCGCCTACCATCCTACCTGAAGAAGTTACGCATCCTCTCGAAGATGTTCGAATCGCCTCCTTCGGGCGTCTTGCTGAACGCGCCGCCCTCGCCGAGCTTTTCGATTGCTTTCTTCTCCTCTGAAGATATATTTTTCGGGACGTATATGTTGACCACAACGAGGATATCCCCCCTGCCATAGCCGTTCACATCGGGAATACCCTTGCCCCTCAGGCGCAGTACCTTGCCCGATTCGGTCCCCGCCTCGATCTTGATCTTGGCCCTGGAATCCACCGTGGGCACTTCCACAGTACCGCCGAGCACAGCCTTCGGTATGGAGATGTTGAGGTTGTAGATAAGGTCGTTGCCGTCCCTCACAAGGTTCTTATCGGGTATCTCCTCGATAAGCACCAGCAGGTCGCCGTTCACTCCGCCGTGACGGGCGGCATTACCCTTGCCGCTCACCGAGAGCTGCATGCCGTTACCCACACCGGCCGGGATCTTGATCTCCACGACCTCCTCGCCCTTAACCGTACCCTCGCCCTTACACTTGGTACAGGGATTGGTGATGGTCTTGCCCTCGCCCTTACAATTGGGGCATACCTGCGAAGTCTGCGTACGGCCGAAGAAGGTGTCGACCACCTGGGTCACGTGGCCCGCGCCGTTGCACGTGGGGCATGTGACGTAGGAGTCCTTATCCTTGGCACCGCTGCCACCACACTGATCACAGGCTACGGTCTTGTTTATCTTGAGTTTCTTGGTCGTTCCGTTTACTATTTCCGAGAGGGTCAGCTTGACCTTTACCCTCAGGTCCGATCCCCTGTTCACCCTGCGACCGCGGCCGCCGGAGAAACCTCCGCCGCCACCGCCGAAACCACTGAAGTGACCTCCGAAGATATCGCCGAAGTTGCTGAATATATCCTCCATGGTGAACGCGCCGCCACCGTAAGCGCCGCCATAACCACCAGCGCCCGCACCCGGGGCGTTATGCCCGAAACGGTCGTAGTTGGCCTTCTTGTCGGCATTGCTGAGCACGTCGTAGGCCTCGGCCGCCTCCTTGAATTTCTCTTCGGCCTCTTTGTCTCCAGGGTTCTTGTCGGGGTGATATTTGATCGCCGCTTTGCGGTAGGCCTTCTTTATCTCTTCGGCCGACGCGCCTTTGTCGACGCCCAATACCTCGTAGTAATCTCTTTTTGCCATAATCTTCCGGGCCCGTATATTTCCGGCCCTCGTTCGTTATATTTCGGCGCGGGGCCCGGCGGCTCTTATTTCAGCCCTCCTGCCCCGCACTGTTTGGATTATTCCGTTTATTCGCCCACCACGACTTTGGCGAAGCGTATCACCTTGTCCTTGAGTTTGTACCCCTTCTGCACCACGTCGATGATCTTGCCCTTTTGATCGTCTGGCACGGGACACTTAGCCACAGCCTCGAACAGGTCGGTATCCATCGGCTCGCCTATGGCCTCTATCTCAGACAGGCCCTTGCGACCCAGCTCCTCCATGAGTTTTTGCTTTATCAGTACCACGCCCTCCCTCACAGCCTCCACGTCGGTGGTCGATCCGGCAGCGGCTATAGCCCTGTCAAAGTCGTCGAGAGTGCCGAGGATCGATTTTATCACGTCCTCGCCCCCCGCCGCTATTATTTCGAGCTTCTCCTTGAGGGTACGCTTGCGATAGTTGTCGAATTCGGCTGAAAGCCTGATATATTTATCCTGCCACTGCTCGGCTTCGTCTGCCACCTGCGACAAGTTGTCACTCTCCCCGAAGCTCTCATCGGCCACATTGTCAGAGGGCCTTCCGCTCTCCTCATTATATGCGTGGCCTTCCATCTCCTCACCATCGGGCGTAAAACCCTTATTATCACACTTTTTACTGCTCATTTTATCTGATTATGATTATTAACGGTTGATAAGGCCGTTATAAAACACAAAATACATACCAACGCGCGGGTTACCCCACGCGTGGCACACACTGCAAAGTAAATCAATTTTCCTGGTTTTGCCAATCAGGACCGCATTCCCGCCTATTCGGTCTGCGCCGAGCCCGGCCTGTAAGTGAGCATATTTCCCGCGAGGTAACGCAGGGTTATTTCGCTGCTTTTGGCCTGGTATATGGCCGCGATACGCCTCTCTTCGGCCAGAAGGTAACTGCGCTGTATCTCCCTGAACTCCACGCCCGACATGGTGCCCAGGCGGTACATCTCCATTGCCGCTTCAAGGTTGGCGAGGGCCGACTCGGCCGACTCGATCTCGAAGTTGATCATGATGATGTTGTTCAGGTAGGTGTTGTACTGCTGCGAGATATTACTTATGACCTTCAACTCCGTATTTCTGAGCTCCAACGTGCTGTTCTCCACCACGATCTGGGCGTTGCGTATCCTGCGCCTGGTCTCGAAGCCGTTGAACAGGTTGGCCGACACTGTGAATCCCCAACTGGGGCCGTAGAGCCGCGTGTAGCGTGTGGGAGACACATCCTTCTGGTTATGGTTGAAATCGTACCCCGCACCGAAGTTCAGCGTCGGATAACGGCCCGAGCGGGCCACGCGCAGGTCGAGTGAAGAGAGGTTCTCGCCCCTCTGGGCAAGCTGTATGGAGGTGTTGTTGATCTTGGCTGTCTCGATAAGCAGTTCGAGGTCGAGTTTGTCGTTGGGGATGATGGTATCGTTGATCGAATACTTGCTGTCGAGCGGGATATTCATCATCTCGAACAACTGAATATAGCAATTCTGCAACACCTCCTGCTGGGTCACAAGGTTGGAGCTGTCGGCGTTGAAGTCGATCTTGGCCTGCTTCATCTCCAGTCCCGAGATACTCCCGATAATATACTTCTCCTTGGCCTGATTATATCGCAGGGTGGATATCTCGAGGTAGAGGCGCGCGGCCTTGAGGCGGCGGGCCTGGGTGATGATGAAGAAGTACTGCTGGGAGATATCGGCCACAAGGTTCTCCATGCTGTTCTTGAGGTTGAGCTCGCCCTGCTTCAACAGCTCCTTCTGAATGTCGCGCGTGGCGAACATGGCCATACCGTCGAAGAGGGTCCAGCTAAGGACCACCTGCGCATTGAACACATTACCGGTATAGTTGGTATTGACTGTGGGCTCGGAGCTGTCGAAAGGTTTGACCCTGCTGTCGACGTAGCTCTGGTCCTGTCCTGCACCCGCGCCCACCGACGGCAGGAAGGGGGCCAGGGTAACGTTGTTCTCCGCTATACGTTGTTCGTTACGGCTTATCTTGATGTCGTAGTTATGCTCGAGGGCTATGCCCATGCACTCCCCGAGGTTGAGGTTCCTCGGCTTGGGCCGAGACTGTTGGGTTTGTTGGGGGGCCTTCTGCCCCGGCTGTGCTGCAGACTGTTGTTGCGCTTTGCCGCTCTGCGAACCCTGTCCGGAGCCCTTATCCGCCACCAACAACACCTCTTCCGAGGCTTTCGCACCGGTACTCGCCTCGGCCGCCAGAGCCTTTGAAACCGCCGCACCCGATAGTACGAGGGCGCAAATCACCATTCCCTTTACTAAAATGCTATTTCTCATTACTGCTCTCCGATTTAGCTTCTTTTTTCTTTCCCGATGAGGTCATATAGGTGTATATAGCCGGTATCACGAACAGGGTCATGAATGTTGCGAATATCAATCCACCCGCTACGGCTATACCCATCGCCACGCGGCTTTCCGATCCCGCACCCGTGGCCAGAGCCATCGGCAGGATACCGAGTATCGTGGAAAGGCTGGTCATGAGTATGGGCCTGAACCTCGACACGCTGGCATCCTTTATGGCCTCCATCACACTTAGGCCGTCAGCTTTACGCTGGTTTGCGAATTCCACGATAAGGATCCCGTTCTTCGACACGAGCCCGATAAGCATGATGATACCGATCTGGCTGAATATGTTCATAGTCTGCCCGAAGGCGTACATACTCACCAGGGCGCCTATAAGGGCAAGCGGCACGGTGAACATTATGATCAGCGGGTCGCGGAAACTTTCGAACTGCGCCGCCAGCACGAGGTATATCAGCACCAGAGCCAGCACGAAGGCGAATATAAGGCTCGAGGAGCTCTCCACGAAGTCTTTGGAGTCGCCGCTGAGCGTTGTGGAGAAAGTATCGTCGAGGGTCTTAGCGGCTATACGGTCCATCTCCTCTATCCCCTGCCCCAGGGTATAACCCTTAGACAGGCCCGCTGACACAGTGGCCGCCACGAAACGGTTATAGCGGTAGAGCCTGGGCGGGGTGCTGCTCTCAGTGAGGTTCACGAGGTTGTCGAGCTGTATGAGCTCACCCTTGTCGTTGCGGACGTATATGGTCGAGAGGTCGGTGGGTTTATTACGGTCGGGGCGGTCGAACTGGCTCATGATCTGGTACTGCTTACCGTTCATGATGTAGTAGCCGATCCTCTGCTCGCTGAGCGAGAGCTGGAGGGTCTGGGCTATGTTCTCCACCGACACGCCGAGGGTAGCCGCCTTATCGCGGTTGATATTTACCGTGAGTTCGGGTTTGGTGAACTTCAGGTTGACGTCGTTTGCCGAGAACACTGGGCTCATTCCCACCTCGTTCATGAATTTGGGCAAGGCCTCCCTGAGTGCTTGCAGATTCTGGGCCTGTATCACATACCGCACAGGAAGCCCTCCCTGCCTTCCCCCGAAGGTCTGTTGCTGGGATATTATCGATTTGGCCCCCGTCTGCCTGGCGAGCTTGGGCGCCATATCGTCGGCTATCTCCTGCTGCGTACGTTCGCGCTTATCGGCATCTACGAGCATTATGGTGAAATAGGAGAGGTTGGACGAGTTGGCCATACCCACCATTTCGAGGTGCCCTCCGTCCTGTTCGGGTATCTCGCGGTCGATGAATCTCGACAGGCTGTCGGAATATGCAAGCATGAAGTCGTACGACGTACCTTCGGGAGCGGTAGAGTTGATGCGGAGCATCGAGCGGTCCTCCATAGGAGCCATTTCCGAGGGTATCTTCGCCCACAGGAAGCCTATAATACTCACCGCGGCTATTATTATAGGTATCGCCCAGTACCTGACCTTAAGAAATCGCGCCAATCCCTTCCCGTAGATATTGACCATACCCTCAAAGAACGGCTCCGTCTTACGGTATAACCACCCTTGAGTGGCGCTTCTGGTGAGCAGTTTTGTCGAAAGCATCGGAGTGAAGGTAAGCGCCACGAATGCCGAGATACACACCGCACCGGCTATCACGAGGCTGAACTCCCTGAACAGTCGTCCCGTCACCCCCTGCAGGAACACTATGGGGAAGAACACGGCGGCCAGGGCCACTGTGGTGGCGATCACGGCGAAGAATATCTCCTCCGACCCCTTGATCCCCGCCTCCACGGGCGACATTCCCTTTTCTACCTTGGCATATATATTCTCCATCACCACGATAGCATCGTCGACCACCAGACCGATAGCCAGCACTATGGCCAGCAGCGAAAGGATATTTATCGAGAACCCGCATATATACATTATAAAGAACGACCCGATAAGAGATATGGGGATCGCCAGCACGGGTATGATCGTAGTACGCCAGTTCCTCAGGAACATGAATATAATGAACACCACGAGGATAAAGGCCACTATGATGGTCTCCTGTACCTCGGCTATGGACTGCTTGATAAATTTGGTGTTGTCGAAGCCCACGCGCACCACGATATCATCGGGCAGGTCCTTTTTGATCTGCTCTATGGCCGCCGTGGCATTCTGCACTATGGTGATGTAGTTGGCCCCGGGAAGCGGTATGAGCTGGCACGACACCATCACCACTCCGTTACGCTTGAGTATGGCGCGCGTGTTCTCCGCCTGCACTTCGGCATGGCCTATATCGCTGAAACGGACCACCTTCTGCCCGTCCTGGTAGATTATCAGGTTGTTGAAGTCGTCTATGGAACGCAGGCGGCCGAGGGTACGTATGGTAAGCTCGGTATTTTCGCCCTCGATGCGCCCCGAGGGAAGCTCCACATTCTCCCTGCTCACGGCGTTCTTCACGTCCACGGGCGTGAGGCCGTAGGCGGCAAGGAGCATCGGGTCCATCATAAGTCTCACTGAGAACCGTCTCGACCCCCTTGTATCCACGCTCGACACACCGGGCACGGTCTGCAGGCGCTCCTTGAAGTTTACCTCGGCGAATTCGCTCAGGTCTATAATCGAGCGGGTCTTACTCTCGAGGGTCACCCCGTATATGGGCTGCGAGTCGGCGTCGGCCTTACTCACGGTTGGCGGGTCGACTTCCGCCGGAAGCCTCCTCATTGCTCCCGACACCTTGTCGCGCACGTCATTCGCCGCGGCCTCGAGGTCGACCTCGAGATTGAACTCCACGGTTATGGTACTGCGTCCGTCGCGGCTCACGCTCGATATGGACCGTATGCCGGGAATACCATTTATGGCCTGCTCGAGGGGCTCGGTGATCTGCGTCTCGATCACGTCGGCATTGGCACCGACGAAGGTCGTCGACACCGATATTATCGGCGGGTCGACGCTAGGATAGTCCCTGATACCCAGGAACGAGAACCCGATCAAACCTATTATGATGATAAATACGTTTAATACGGTGGCCAGTACCGGCCTCTTGATACATGTCGTTGAAAGACTCATTTTGTTTCTGTCTCCGAATATTGTTTTCCCCGCATACTCCGGCCTCTCCCATCCGGGAAAGCCCACCTGCCTATCTCCTCAGGATCACGCCGGCGGGGCGTTAAAATCTCTAATTTGTCACCTGCACGCGCGCGCCCTCCTTGACCTGCATCAGGCCGGTGGTTATCACGCTGTCGCCGCGGTTTATCCCGCTGACTATCTCTATCATGGTCTCCGTACGGGTAGCGGTCTTGACGGATGTCTTAACGGCCTTGTCGTTCTTCACGAGCCACACGCTGGTACCGTCGATCTCGGGGGTCACCGACTCGGTAGGGATAACTATCGTACGCCCCGACCTCTTACCGAGGGTCACCTTGGCGAACATCCCCGGGAAAAGCGAGAGCGATGCGTTGTCGTACAACGCCCTGATGGTTATGGTACGGGTTTTCACGTCGACGGTGGGGTCTACGGCATAGATCCTCGCGCGGTTGACCCTCTGACTGCCTTCGGTTGTGAACTGCACCTCCTCGCCCATCAGGCTCTTTGATACGTATTTCTCAGGAATAGAGAATTCGAGTTTCAGTTTGGAGTAGTCGACCAGCTTTGCGATAAGCGCGTTGGGCTGGAGGTAGCTACCCAGGCTGACGTAACGGAAACCCACCACCCCGTCGAAGGGCGCGCGGATCTCGGTCTTGTCTATCTTCACATTGAGCAGCTGCACGTCGGCCTCCACCATGTTGTAGTCGGTCTCTATCTGGTCGAACGCCTCGCGGCTGATAGCGTCCTTGCTCAGCAGGATACGGTTGCGTTCGAGTTTGTCCTTGAGCATGTCGCGCTGGAACTTGGCCCTCTTGAGCTGGGCCTGGAGGTCGTCGTCGTTGACCTTCACCATGAGGCTGCCCTTGGTCACCTTCGAGCCCTCGTTGAAGGTTATCTTATCTATCTTACCTGATATTTCGCTGGCTATCTCCACCTCCTCATTGGCCATCAGCGTACCCATGGAGCGGATACCCTCGTCGATGGTTATATAGTCGGCCACGTACACCGTCACGGGTATGGGCCCCCTGCTTTTCTGCTTACCTGCCTGTGCACCCTTGCCAGCTTCCATGCCGTTCTCTACCGGCAATTCGGACTTGTTACTGAAATAGTTGTACAACAGTATCGACCCTATCAGCACTACCAGTGCGATTATCATAAGCGGAATTCGAATCTGGCGTTTCATCATATATTGGTTGTTTAGATTTTCATGTTTTACGGAGCGTACTCTTTCGCTAGTTTTCCCACGGCGCGGAGCGGGGTTTGCAGATTGCGAAAAGTTATGTAACTTTGTTCTGTTGGCGCCCACGGCCGCTTTTCGGGTATTCTACATTCTACAAATGTAGTGAAAGGTGAGGGCAATCGAAGAAAACTTGATTTTCGTAAGATTGTCGAACCGCATCCTACATTCTACAAATATAGTGTTTTTATCCACACCGCCGACCCTTTAAGGGCGAACGGTAATTTTTAGCCCGTGAAAAACGCCCCCTCCGGCGCCACTTTTTCCCTTTACGGATCATTAACCTTTTAAAAGAGATAAAATTATGGTACTTGACAGCCTTGCCCTCTCTGGCGACTATGTTTCGCTGGGCAAACATCTTGCAAAAGCTTTCGACTACGTGCGCAAAACCGACCTGCTTTCTTTGGCCGAAGGGCGCTACGAGGTAGACGGCGACAACATCTTCGCCCTGGTGAACGAACGCGACCTCAAGAAACCCGCCGATGCGGCCCTCGAGGTACACGACAAATACATCGATATCCAGATCGTCCTGCGCGGCGAGGAAGGCTTCGGCTGGAAGACCCGCAAGGATTGCACCTCGCCCCGCGGCGAATTTTCAACGGAAAAAGACATCCTCTTCTATGACGACAAGCCCTCGACCTACTTTACTCTGAAGGCCGGCGAGTTCGCTATTTTCTTCCCCGGCGACGCCCACGCCCCCCTGGTCGGAGACGGCAAGGTCAAGAAGTGTATCCTCAAAGTGGCGGTAAAGTAATTCCGCTCCTCTATAAACGAAAAACGCGGCCCTATAAGTATGGCGCCGCGTTTTTTTATCACCATATCTATATTCCGCCTAACATCCGCCCGCCTGTCAACGCTTTTTTTTACGAAAAATATTTTATATTTGTACCTAATGTGTTTTTAACGCCCGCCTTTACGGCTCTCCGGAATACCACGTCAACTAAAAACCCGAAATAATGAAAAAAGTACTTCTACTCGCCATCGTTTGCGCCGTCCTGGCCTCATGTAACTGCGACACTCGTTACACTCGCTATGTCGATCCGTTCGTGGGTTGCGCCGACAACGGCCACTGCTTCCCCGGCGCCTGCCTGCCCTTCGGCATGATACAGGTGGGTCCGGAGAGCGGCAACTGCTCATGGGCATACACCGGCGGATACCAATACAAAGACACCGTGATCTTCGGCTTCTCGCAGAACCGCATCAGCGGCACCGGCTGCCCCGACCTGGGCGACCTGCTGATGATGCCCTTCACCGGGCGTCCCGTGCTCGACTCCTACGGCAGCATTTACGACAAGGATAGACAAGAGGCCTCTCCGGGCTACTACCGCGTATTCCTCGACCGCTTTGACGTCAACGCCGAGATGACCACCACTCCCCGCGTGGCCATACACCGCTATAAGTTCTCGGGCGAAGACCCCGCCCACATCATGATCGATTTCCAGAGCGGCATGGTGGGTAGCGAGAATCACTTCCACACCCAGACCCTCGACGCCGTGCAGTCGTTCGACAGCCCCACCACTATCTCGGGTTTCGCCCGCAAGGACGTGTGGCTTGACCGTACATACTACTACACCATAGAGTTCAGCAAACCCTACACCGCCCGTGCCGAGCTGCCCCTGCGCGACCCGAGGGAAAAGGCCTCGCGCTATGTACTCGACTTCGACCTTGCCAAGGGCGAGGAGCTGTTGGTCAAGGTAGCCATGTCATCAACGAGCGTCGACGGTGCCAAAGGTAATATGGCCGCCGAGATGCCCGGTTGGAATTTCGACAGCGTGCGCGTAGATGCCAACAAACGCTGGAACGACCTACTCTCCCGCGCCGAGATCAAGGGCAGCGACGAGCAGAAGCGTATCTTCTACACCTCGATGTACCACCTCTTCATCCACCCGAACAACGTGGCCGATGCAGGAGAGAAACCCCTATATTCCACCCTCTCGCTGTGGGATACCTACCGCGCCGCACATCCCCTCTACACTATCCTCGCCCCCGAAATAGTCGATGACGTGGTCAATTCGATGATCGACCAGTACGACCGTGTGGGCTGCCTGCCCATCTGGGCGCTATGGGGCGGCGAAACATACTGCATGATAGGCAACCACTCCGTACCCGTGATCGTCGACGCATACCTCAAAGGGTTCCGCGGTTTCGATCCCGAGAGGGCCTACAATGCCATCAAGGGCAGCCTCACCATCAACCACACCAAGAGCGACTGGAGGGTATACGATAAGTTCGGCTACTATCCCTACGATATTATGCGCAACGAGAACGTGTCCCGCACCCTCGAATCGTGCTATGACGACTACTGCGCCGCCCAGCTGGCCAAGGCCCTGGGTAAGACCGAAGATTACGAGTTCTTCTCTCGCCGTGCGCAATATTTTCGCAATGTGTTCGACCCCGAAACCTGCATGATGCGCGGCCGCGACTCGCTGGGCGGGTGGCGCACACCGTTCGATAAATTCGCCCTTTCGCACGCCGGATCCCATGGCGGCGACTACACCGAGGCCAACGCATGGCAGTATGCATTCCACGTGCAGCACGACCCGCAGGCCCTCGTGGAGCTTATGGGCGGCCGCGAAGCATTCCGCAATAAGCTGGACTCCCTGTTCACTATCGAAAGTGAAGTTCCCGAAGACGGCGCCGTATTGGACGTGACGGGCCTTATGGGCCAGTATGCCCACGGCAACGAGCCCAGCCACCATGTGGCCTACTTCTACGCCATGGCTGGCGATCCCGGCCGTACACAGGAGCTTATACGTGAGATATGCCGCACGCAGTACCGCGACGGCGTGGACGGCCTCTGCGGCAACGACGACTGCGGCCAGATGTCGGCATGGTATATCTATTCCGTGCTGGGTTTCTACCCCGTGGATCCCTGCGGCGGAGCATACGTGCTCGGCGCACCCCAACTGTCGAAGGTAGTACTGAAACTCCCCGGCGACAAGACTTTCACCGTCGAAGCCAAGGGACTTTCCGAGAAGAATCTCTATGTCAAATCCGTATCCCTCAACGGCGTCCCCCTCACAGACGGGATCATCAACCATAAGGATATAATGAACGGCGGCACGCTCAAGTTCGTCATGACCGACAAGCGCCCGGACATCATTCCGTAAGCCCCGACAACGCCACGCCATGAAGATACTTATCGCCATACCCCGCGCCGTACTCCCTGTGACCACCTATGGAGGTACGGAGCGGGTCGTATGGTACCTCGGACACGAACTCTCCCGCCTGGGCCACGACGTTTATTTTCTCGCTGCCGACGGCACGAAATGCGACTTCGCCAGTGTGATAACGTTCGACCCCTCCAAGACCATAGAACAACACATCCCCGCGGGCATAGACATCGTGCATTTCCAGGGCGCGGTGCCCAAGGGTTTCCCGTTCCCGCACGTGGTCACTATCCATGGCAATAAGGCGATGGATGACATGAGCCTCAACTCGATCTTCGTGTCGGGAGACCATGCGCATCGCTTCGGTAGCGAATCTTTCGTGTACAACGGGCTCGACTGGGACGATTACGGCCCCGTGGAATTTGACTCTCCCCGAGGCTACTACCACTTCCTCGGCAAGGCCGCCTGGAGGGTTAAGAATGTGCGCGGCGCGATAAGTGTCATAAACGATATCCCCGGCGGACGACTGGAAGTATTGGGCGGCTACCGCTTCAATTTCAAGATGGGCATGCGTTTTACGTTCAGTCCCAAAGTACATTTCCACGGCATGGTAGGTGGCGAAGAAAAACTCATCTGGCTCAAAGGCTCGCGGGGGCTTGTTTTCCCCGTAACATGGAACGAACCTTTCGGCCTCGCCATCACCGAGAGCCTTTACTGCGGCGCTCCCGTTTTCGGCACGCCGTACGGTTCGCTCCCCGAACTTGTGGCCCCTGAGGTCGGATTCCTGACAGACAGCCATTCAACGATGGTCGACCACCTGCTCCACGGCTACAACTATTCGCCCCGCCTGTGCCACGAATACGCGCGCGACAAGTTCAATTCGAAAGTCATGGCCATGGAATATCTCAAAAAATACGAGAAAGTCTTAAACGGCGAAACCCTCAACACCGCCTCTCCCTGCGCCCTGCCGCAGACGAAGCCCACTGTATGGAATAAGTAACCGGGGAAGGCTCCGGCCTCGTGCCTGTAACGCCCCATAATGCGCGCGCCCGCTACTTGACAGTAGCGGGCGCGCCTTTCTTACGCCGTAGCGTTTACCTTCCCCGAGGGTTACTTCTTCTTCAACCCCTTCACATACTCCTGCGGGGTCACGAACTCGCATCCCTCCTTGAGCAGGAAGTCGACGATCTGCCCCAGCACCGCCACCTTATCCTCTCCCCAGCCGTTGGGATGCGCCTGCATCACCATATAATCGGTGTATTTGTTCTTATTGTTGCGGTAGCTCGCAAGGAAATGATCGTACTCGATATTGCCTGTTCCGTTCTCTATATTGACGCGGTTGTTGAGATAGGTCATACCCTCCACGCTCTGCAATCCCGGGGCGCAAAACAGGAATATCTTGTACCGGGGATTTTCCTCCAGTACCGTATTAGTCGTTTCGTCGGTAGCGTTGTAGGGCGAGCCGAAAGTTACCATTTCGAGGCCCAGCACCTCTTTGATTTTGGCGTCGGCCTTCTCGAAATGCTCCTTCTGGTACTCGTAAGGCGTACCTGAGAATTCCGGCTTCTTGTGGTCGAGGCCGTGGTGCCATATCTCAAACAGGGTCATACCCTTCTTGTCCGTGGCCTCCATATACGGTTTCAAAGATTCCGCCGCCGTGGCGTCGAGCCTGTCGGCTATCACCCCGAACGAAGCCTTAACGCCCCGTTCCTTTAGGTAGTCCATAGTCCTGGCACACGACACCACTCCATTTTTGACTCCGAGGTCGTCAAACTTGAGTATCACCTTTGTCTTGCCTGCGGCCGTTCCTACCGCAAATGCCGCTACGCACAGGGCGGCCAAAAATTTTATTTTCATAGTTTTATAATTACACGACGTAAAGTTTGTCCGCATCGTTTTCAGCGATGCTAATTCGGGCGGCACGGCCTTCGGCCGCCCCCGCAGCCGCCCGAATGAAGATACATTCACCTCAAGCAGCTACAAATCAACCTTTAGAGGCTAAACATTCTCCCAATTCCCCGACTTGTCGCTGCGCATGCAGGCATCGACTATCCTCATTATATATGTGGCGTCGGCGAACGAGGCGTACGTGGTCTTCCCTGTGAGGTAGCTACCCTCGGCAAGCGAACGGTAGAATTCCCTGAATCCGTTGGTGAAGGCATCGGCCCAGCCCACCGGGTGTCCCGAAGGAAGCGTGGCATAGCGGCTCACCGAGGGATCCACCGCGTCGGGCGAGGCGAACACCTGCCTCACGCCCTCCTCACGGCTGCCGATATGCAGGCGGTCGGACTGCTCCTGGTTCCACCTCATCGAGTAACGTTCGCAGTCGACGGAGATATACTGGCTGTTCTTATACCCCGCGCTCACCTGCGACACTATGAGCGATCCGGGAGTACCGTCTTCAAGCTCAAAGAGTATCATGCCGCCGTCCTCGGTGTCGACCTTGAAGTCTACCTCCACATTGGGCGCTTCGGGTTTCTTGCGTATGTCATGCGCCCTGAAGTTGCGGGCATAGACCTTGGCCACCTTCTTACCGGTCACAGTCTGCGCCGTATCGAACCAGTGTGATCCTATGTCGGCAAGGGCTCTCGATTCGCCCCCCTCGGAGGAGAGTACGCGCCAGTTGAAATCGGTATTGTATAGCAACCAGTCCTGTATGTAGTGACCGTGGAGGATGAAAAGTCGCCCTGCATCACCCTCGGCCATCCTCGCCCTCATCTCCTGCACCATGGCATTGTTGCGGTAATTGAAGTTGACCCCTCCGGCAAGGCCTTTCTCTTTGGCAAGGCGCACCAGATTCTCTCCCTCGGCTACAGTCACGGCCAGTGGTTTTTCGCTGTAAACGTGTATACCGCGCTCGAGGGCATATTTATTGATCTCGTAGTGGGCCGTGTTGGGCGTACAATTGTGTATCACATCCGGCTTCTCGTTCTCGATCATCTCCCTGTAATCGGCATAGGCATTAACCCCGAAAAATGCTTTCTGCTGTTCGAGTACAGCCTTATTAGGCTCCACAATGGCCACAAGTTCCAGCCCGGGAATACGCATTATCGACTCGGCATGCTGCTTGCCTATGAGCCCCGTACCTATAAGTCCTACCTTTAATTTTTTCATGTCGCAGATATATTTATGTTAAAAATAATCCGCCGCTTCGGGCTTCTGCCGGAAATAGGTCTCGTAAGGGAGATCACCTGAGCTACCGTGTAGCGAGGGAAGCCTCCCGGAAGAGACCCCGGCAGAAGACGCGGCTAGACCTTTTGCCTACTTTTGTGGCAATGACAAAAGTAGGTCGCCGAAGGCGAAAAATCATTATAATACCGTATATCAGTCAATTATTATTGATGGTTTAATCATTCTTCGGACTAAACAATTTATTTTTAATACACATGTATACTCCCCTGCGCCGAGGGCAGATAGTTCACCCCTATCCACGTTATCATCAAAAGTATAAAAGCTATGGGCAGCATCCACAACGTAAAACGCGGATAAGCCCCCCTCAGCCTCATATGTATGTATACGAGGTACGCCGCCGCCGTGATAAAAGCCCAGGTCTCCTTCGGGTCCCACGACCAGAACTGCCCCCATGCCTCCTTGGCCCACATCGCACCCATTATCATCCCCAACATCAGCAACCCGTACCCTGCATATACCAGGTCGTCGGTCAACACCCCGAGCCTGCCGTCCGCCTTGTCCCGCCCATACAGCTGCACAATCGCCGCCACCGCAGCCGCCCCTAACATCGCGTAGGAGAGGATATATACGGTGACGTGGGGTATAAACCAATGGCTCTGCAGCGCGGGCATCAACCCCGCAGAATGTATCTCGGGTCGGAACAGGTTGATGCACAGAAACACTCCACCCATCACCGCCGAGAACGACAGCAGCCACTTATACCCCCGTAGCTTGTATGCCGCAAAGCCCACCAGCGATATAAAGAACGCGTACCACAGCCTCGTTTCGCCAAGGGTGCGCAACGGCGGCCTGCCGAGATCGACCCATAACACCACGATAAACGTCACCACAGCTACAATCCCCACCGCCATCGACACCTCCGCAGCCACACGCCACGACGACCTGTACACAGTCATCGCCGCCACGGCCCAGCAGATAAGTGCCGGCAAGGCAAACCACATGAACTCATTCCACGCCATCGCCCGCCTCCTTTCTTCTTCGTCCCGTCCAAAGCAGACATACCGATCCAGCCATCAACAAAGCCGCACCCACATACACCGCCCACATCCATGGGTCGTAAACCACATTGAATATGCTGTACTGCGACATCTTCCCCGCCCCCGTATCGTATCCGTACTGATATATCTGCCATGCACCAATACGCATGGGTTTATTCACCTCCACCACACCGGATTTAACAACGTTGCCCATCCCTTCCACCTCCACTTCCGAGGCAAAACCTTTCGGCTCGGGCCTGTCCATCACGATCATCCTGCCGGATTCTATTTCCAAACCCTCAAAAGCCTGCGCGGCGTTACCCCTGAACACCCAACCATCACGCTCCTCTCCCGAAACCATATTCACAGCCTTTACCCGCACGGCCTCCGCCGCCCCGGGCATCCCGACAGCCTTATAAACACCGTCCCCAGAGCGTGCCGCACGAGGTATATATTCTTCCACTGTCAACTCCCAACCACACAAAAAGGCTTTATCACCTACCCGCTCCAGGGAAGCGTATTGGGGCTTACCCTCCGGCACGAGCATCCATGTCTTTGTATCGAGCAGGGCCATCCGCGGAGCGTACTCCTCCATTCGAAAGTCGGTGAGAGATATAGTAAACGGCAACCGGCGCAGTCGGCCCCTGTCATCCTGTCCGTGAGATTCGCCGTTACCCTCATAAACCTTAACGCGGTAGCTTTTCACATCCGCCGCACCGAAGCCCATGGCAAACAGCAATAACCACAGTCCAAGATGATTAAGGTAGAAGGCGTAATCCCCGGCACGGAACCGGCACAGCCTTTTCGCCACGACCACCCCGAGGGACAACAGCAAGAAAAGGTATAAAAGCACGAACGGCCACGACACGGCCACCCGCCTCAATCCCACCATATAGTATATATCTCCCGATGCTGCCTCTGCGGCATCACCCTGCGGGATAAGGCCCATAAACAAGCACATCACGAGAATCGCCCCCGAAAGCGCCACGGCCATAGGCGCTCCGGACAGCCACCTCACAAATGCGCTCTCCCGGAACATCGCACCCGCCACGATGGCAAGCACGAGCACTCCGCCCGATAGCAGATTTACCGGCGCGGCGAACACCTCCGTATCTAAATACCCGGCAACAAGCTGCAACACTAACCCCGCAATGGCCACAACGGCCACGGCGACAAAGCTACGCCCGTATTCCTTTATGGTTTTACTGTTCATCTACTCTCCCTCGCCGGCGAACGCGCACCCTATTTTTTATAGGTATGCGGAGCGGCGAATACGTCTTTCACCTGCTGTTCGGTGAGCGACGGATGGCACACGGCGCACGACTCCTTGGTCGTCCCCGAGTGGGGCTTATGGCAAGCCGTACAGCCTATTCCCTCATGGGCCCCGGTCACAGTACGGTCGTCCTCGGTACCGGCCTCATGGTGGTAGTTGGGCGAGTGGCACTGCATACACAGCAGGGTTGCGGGGTCCTTAGCCATATCCACCACCCTCTCACCGTCGAGCATCCTCACAGGAGTGAGCATATCCGCCCTCAGGTGTATCTTGTCTGCCCTCACGTACAGCGAGATCACGGGATTGCGCTCCGATTCCACCCTCTGCTTGCCTGTCATCGACACATAGCGCTCCGACACGGGATTGGGCGTATGCATCCTGTGGCACGCCAGGCACGGCACAGCGGGCTTGTCGGCCTGTTTCTCGTCTTTTATATGCCACTGCGTCTGATCGCCCTCGAGCGACATCAGGTCGTGGATATTACCCTCGTAGAACATCCCGTGACAACGGAAACAGTCCCAGTAAGGCTTCTCCATAGCGTTATGGGTGCTGTCCATGAATATCTCCTTGTAGGTTACGGCATGGCCCCCTGCGAGCCACCCGGCATACTCGGCCCTGTGGCATGAGGCACACCTGTCGGCAACTTCCAGCACCTGCTCCTCGGAGAGGTGTATGTCGTCGTTATGCTTCTTGCCTCCGAAATGGGTAAAGACCATATTGGCCTTCTCGGTCAGGGAGTGTATACCGTTAGACATGGCCGTGCCGTGACACTCTATGCAACTAACCTCGGCGTGAGCCGACGATAGCCACCTCTCGTGCGCCGGGGCCACCTCGTGGCACTGGGCGCAGGTACGGTCGGGGTCGAGCCTATTCCACGTCATGTAGCCTCCGCACACTATAAGTACGAATCCACACACTGCCAACCCTATGAGCCATCTGCGCTTTATCTTGCAGGCACACGTTTTGTTTTCGCTGCCGTTTGCGGCCTCAATGGCCGGCTCCTTCTTTGTCTTCTTCATACGTCTGGGGATCTACGCTTTTTTTATGGCATCGAAGTTATTGACTATGTATTCGCCCGTACGGAACGCCGTGGCCATGATGGTGAGCACAGGGTTGAAACCGCCGTTAGAGACCAGCACGCTGCCGTCGGCAATGAACAGGTTGGCGATATCGTGTACCTGGCAATGGGAGTTGACCACCGAACTTGCGGGGTCGTTACCCATGCGGCACGTGCCGGCCTGATGCTGTCCTCCGCTGGGTCCGCGGCTGTGCTGGGCGGCGTCGGCCTCGACGTCCTGGCGCCATGTCTTTATAGCTCCGGCGGCCAGGAGTATCTCCTCGGCTTTCTTGGCGAGGAATATCTTATGCTTAAGGTCGAGGGGATGAGGGCTTCCGGATAGCTTAACCACGGGTATACCCCAGAAGTCTTTGACGGTGGGATCTACCGTCACCCTCGAATCGGCCACCGGCATCTCCTGTATCGGGCCCATCATGCGCCCCATACGGTAGAAGTTATTGCGCTGGAAATCCTTGTGTTCCTGGCCCCACTTCGGCTCGCCCTTGGGCCTCCAACGAGCGAAGGCGTATGGCATCCTGTAGAATTCGTTGGCCAGCAGACCGCCGCCTACTATATCGGGATTGCCGTGGTTGTAGTCGCACACGGCCATCGTCGCTCCCGGCCCTTCGTAGTCGAGTATGTCGAAGTCGAACAGCCCCGTAGCCCCCGTGTAGGCATGGCCCTGGAGGTTGCGCCCCACCTGGTCGTGGTTGTTACCCGCGCCGTTAGGGTGGAGTTTGGACTTTGAGTTGAGCAGCAGTCGCGCCGTCTCGGTGGCCGCGCCTGATATGATGACCACGTCCGCGGTCTGTATGCGGGACTTACCCCGGCCGTCGAAATATTTCACCCCCGTAGCCTTGCCCCGGTCGTCGACCATGATCTCCGCCACCATACACGAGGTGCGCACTTCGCAATTACCCGTCGCCATCGCCACAGGGATCACGGTGTTCTGCGTACCGTTCTTGGCATCCACCGGACACGCCCCGCCGATACACGTACGGTTACGTATACAACCCGCCCTGCCGTTGTAGGGGACCGAGTTACGCAGCATGGGGATGGGAAATGGGTGAAGACCCAGCTTCTCGCACGCTTCCCACAACACCTTGCCCTCCCTCGCTTGCTCGAACGGCGGCATGGGATAGGGCTTGTTGCGAGGCCCTGCGAAAGGGTTCGTCTCATCACCCGACACGCCGACTTCCCACTCGGCTTTCTCGTAGTATGGCTCAAGTTCCTCGTATGTTATCGGCCAGTCGGCGAGCGTCGAGCCCTCCACTTCGCCGTATGTACTCTTTAATCTGAAATCCTGCGGCATAAAGCGCCACGCCATGGCCCCGTAGCTCACCGTGCCCGAGCCCACGCAGGCGGCGTTCATGTTGTACCCTCCGTCGCCGGGCCTGAGTATCTTTCGCGTGCCGTCGGCAAGCTCCAATACCCTGGGATTTTTATGCACATCCGGCCCGAAAGCAGTGTCGAGGTCACTTATGCGCTGCGATATAAGTTCATCGTTGATATGCTTGTCATACACGGGCCACTCGCCCCTCTCCATCAGCACCACGGTGAGGCCGCCTACGGCCAACTCCTTGGCCACGACGCCTCCGCCGGCGCCCGCCCCCACGACTATCGCATTAACGTGTTTGTTATCCATAGCCTACTTATATCTGTTTTGACCTACCACGAGCGGATAGTCGAGTTTTAACATCTTATAGCTTACATAATCCTTGTTGCCCCCGTGGCGCGGCGAGCCGTAGAAGCCCTGCATGACGCGCGTCACGAGTTTGCTCATGAACTCTTTCTGGTCCACTCCGTCCCAGTACGACACCGGCATATCGCCCCTCTCCATGGCTTCCATAATAGCTATCTGCTCATAGGGCGACAGATGCTCAAAAGGCATACGCATCAGATCCTGACTGAAAGCCTCCAGCGCCTTCACCCCCTGGGCGAAGAGCCCCCTCTCGGCGGGGAAGCGCGTGGCGCACTGCTTGTCGATAAAGTTGACCACCCCGGCTTCGACGGCCCCCGGGTCCTGGTCGGTGGGTATTATACGCTCGCATAGGTGCGTAAGGCACAAGGCCTCTTCATCTGTGAGCACCCGCAGACCCTCGCCCGAAGAAGACGATGAGCACGACGGCAGTATCGGCGCGAGCATCACCCCACCCGACATCAGTCCCAGCCTTTTGAGAAATTCTCTTCTGGTATACGACATAATGTTTTATATGAAGTTTAGGTATTATTATTCTAACAGGCGCATCCGTTCTATCCCACCGTCACCTCCCTTATCACAAACTCCCTATCGCTCACGGTGTTCCCATTCAGTCTCCCGCCACCCCTCCCGCCACCCTCCGGCACACCCTTGTGGAGATATTCAAAAAATATCGCGCGAGCTTGATTGTAAATATATAAATAATTATATAACTTTACCCTCATATGCGAAATTTCCCGCACAACTTTCCAGACTATTATTCCTTACATTCCTAACTTCATAAAAATCCTAAAAATGAACAGACGTGACTTTTTAAAGAAGAGCATCTTCGCCACGGCAGGTATCGTCGTGGGAGGTTCTGCCATCTCGAGTCTCGCGGGTCTGAGCGGATGCTCCACAGCCCCCGCACAGAAGAGAATAGGGCTCCAGCTCTATTCCCTGCGCGAAGCCATGAAAGAAGATCCCGCAGGCACGCTCGAATTGGTAGCCAAGATGGGCTACAAGGAGCTCGAGACAGCCTCTTACAAGGAGGGACTGATCTACGGTTACGCCCCCGCGGAATTCCGCAAGATCGTCGAAGATCTCGGCATGAAGGTCTCCAGCGCACACACCAAGCCCGCCGACCCTCTCACAGCCGAGAACGCTGAGGAGATGTACGCATGGTGGGACAAGAACCTCGACGACCACGCCGCCGCAGGTTGCAAGTACGTGATCCAGCCCTCTATGCCCATCGGCCCCACGCTCGAGGACGTAAAGCGCTATTGCGACTACTACAACCGTATCGGCGAGATGGCTAAGAGCCGTAACATCCGCACCGGTTTCCACAACCACGCCAAGGAATTCCTGCCTATCGACGGGGAGATCATGTACGATTACATGCTTAACAATACCGACGCCGACAAGGTTGTCTTCGAGTTGGACGTATATTGGGCCAATAAGGCAGGAGTGTCGCCCGTGGAATACCTTAATAAGTATGCTGGCCGCTTCCCCGTGCTCCACATCAAGGATGAGGACATCATCGGCGACAGTGGCGAACTCGACTTCAAGTCGATCTTCGAAGCCGCCTACGCCCAGGGCATGACAGATTACTATGTAGAGGTGGAACGCTACACACTGCCTCCGGTGAACTGCGTGGAAAAGAGCTACGACTTCCTCTACGGCGCCGACTACGTGAAATAAACCCTATTCCAAAAAACCTATAACTTCAAAAGATAATGACTAAAGATAAAATATCGAGGAGGGATTTCCTCAAAAAGGGCGCCGCGGGTCTGGCTATAACCGTTGTTCCGAGCAGCGTATTGGGTAAGGCCGCAGGCAAGAAGACCGCGCCTTCGGATAAGCTCAACATCGCCGGCGTGGGTGTCGGCGGCCGTGGTTTGGCCGTACTGAAAGAGATGGAAACCCAGAACATCGTGGGCCTCTGCGACGTAGACTGGAAATATGCCGACGGCGCCTTCAAGCGCTACCCCAACGCCAAGAAGTACAAGGACTTCCGCAAGATGTACGATGAGCTTGGTAAATCTATCGACGCCGTGATGGTGGCCACATCGGACCACACACACGCCGTGGTAGCTGCCTCTGCTATGGAGATGGGCAAGCACGTTTACGTGGAAAAACCTCTCACGCACACCGTATACGAATCGCGTCTGCTGACCAAGATGGCCGACAAATACCAGCTCGCCACCCAGATGGGTAACCAGGGTGCCTCTGAGGCCGGTGTAAACCAGATTTGCGACTGGATATGGAACGGCGAGATCGGCGAGATCACCAAGGTCGAAGCCTTCACCGACCGCCCCATCTGGCCGCAGGGTCTCACCCGCCCCGCTCAGGTAGATCCCATTCCCGACACTCTCGACTGGGACCTGTTCATCGGCCCGGCCCCCATGCGCCCCTTCAACCACATCTACTCTCCGTGGAACTGGCGCGGATGGTGGGATTTCGGTACCGGCGCCCTCGGCGATATGGCTTGCCATATCCTCCAGCCCGTATCCAAGGCCCTCAAGCTCGGTTATCCCACTCAGGTACAGGGCAGTTCTACGCCCCTGTTGACAGAGTGCGCCCCCAACGCCCAGATCGTGAAGTACGTATTCCCCGCCAGGGACAACATGGCCAAGGTAGCCATGCCCGAAGTGGAGGTCGTATGGTATGACGGCGGCCTTAAGCCCGAACGCCCCAAGGGTATGCCCGAAGGCAAAGAACTCAATTTCAATGGAGGTGCCGTGATCTTCCACGGTACTAAGGACACCCTGATCTGCGGTTGTTACGGCCGTCGTCCGTGGCTGATCTCCGGCCGCACGCCGAGCGTTCCCGCCATGAACAGGGAGGTGACCGAAGGCCACTACATGGACTTCGTGCGCGCCGCCAAGGAAAAGGCTGCAAACCGCGTTCAGACAGCGTCGCCCTTCTCTGAAGCAGGCCCGCTCAATGAAATGGTGGTTATGGGTGTTCTTGGCGTACGCCTCCAGGGCCTCAACAAGGTACTCCAATGGGACGGTGCTAACATGAAGTTCACCAACATCACTCCCGACGAAACGCTCAAGATCATGGTCGAGGACGGCTTCAGCATCAAGGACGGACACCCCACCTTCAACAAGGTATGGACCGATCCGTTCAATGCTCTGGCCTTCGCCCAGGAGCTTATCAAGCACAACTACCGCGACGGGTGGAAGCTGCCCGATATGCCTAAGTAATATTCCTTCCGCGCGGCCGGAGGAGCTCGTGAAGCTCTTCCGGCCGTATCGGTTTCCGAGCGGATACTGCCTCATAACAGCAATAAACCTTTAAAATCTTAATATCATTATGAAAAAAATCCTAACACTCTCATGTATGGCAGCTGCAGTAGCATTCATGACTTCATGCGGTGGCGGCACCTCTAAGAAGAGCGCCGAAGCGGCCCAGGCCGACAGCAACACCGTCGTTCTTTTCGACGGCTCGTCACTCGACGGATGGCGCGGATATAACCGTGCCGACGTTCCCGCGAAGTGGTCTATCGAAGACGGCACCCTCAAGATCAGCGGATCAGGCAAGGGTGAAGCCCAGAGCACCGACGGCGGCGACCTTATCTTCGCTCGCAAGTTCGGCAACTTCGAACTCTCGCTGGAATGGAAGGTATCCAAGGGCGGCAACTCAGGTATATTCTACCTCGCCCAGGAGATCGAAGGCCAGCCCATCTACATTTCGGCTCCCGAGTACCAGATCCTCGACAACGAGAACCACCTCGACGCCAAACTCGGCATCAAGGGTAACCGCATGTCCGCATCCCTGTATGACATGATCCCCGCCGTTCCCCAGAATTCAAAGCCTTTCGGCGAATGGAACTCGGCCAAGATCGTTGTCTACAAGGGCACCGTGATCCACTACCAGAACGACGTCCCCGTGGTTGAATACCACCTCTGGACAGACCAGTGGAAGGAAATGCTCGACAACAGCAAGTTCAGCAAGGAAAAGTGGCCCGTGGCTTACGACCTCCTGCTCAACTGCGGCGGCCCGGACAGGGAAGGCTACATCGGCCTGCAGGACCATGGCGACGACGTATGGTTCCGCAACATTACTGTCAAGATCCTCGACTAAGAGGTATCTTATATAATGTTCAAAAGGCCTGCGCATCTGCGCAGGCCTTTTGTTTTTGGCGCCTGTGGTCCCGCCAATTGTGAAATATTCACGAACAGGCGAAAGATGTCCTTCAGTTGCCCTGCGGGCATGAGCCCCTCGGTCTGGTTGCGCTCGGCAGAAGGGCGGAATCGGTAGACGCGTCGGTCTCAAATACCTGCGACCGCAAGGCTGTGCCGGTTCGATCCCGGCTCCGGGTACAAGAGAGGCTGCTTCGAAAAGAAGCAGCCTCTTTCTTTTTATTCTGGCGTGACGGCTCTATTGGCGAACACAGCGGACGGATATCCCGATCGTGCGGGCGCTAAAGATCTGGAAGGCATTATCGACGTTTAATTTCAGGTACCACGCGCCGGCAGTCAAGTATATCGTACTCGACCAGTAGTACCCGATGTCGCCCACATTGGAGAGCGTGCCGCCGTCGCGGTTGCCCGCAGCGGGAAGAAATATAGAGTTGCTGGGATTGGTATTGTCGGTGAACGTATAACCTTTCTTCGTGTTATCCCATGCCTTGTTCACCTTCCCGGCATCGAGCAAAGTCTCTTGCTCATTCTTGGTCGGCACGCGCCAACCTGTGGGGCAGGGGTCGTTGTCCGCCGCCCACTCGTCGCCGGTAATGTCGTTGGCGTCCCAGGTGGTGCCGCCGTCAGAATTGACCAGCGGGTCGGTCGCGCCCCAACCGATTTCTTTGTTCCACTGGTAGAACATCCCGGGGCTCTCGGGCGTGGCGGCGAAAGTGCCGGGGGCGTCGACGTTGCACTCGGCCCAACGCACGCCGTTGATCAGCACGCCGCCGGGTTCGGGCGTTTCGTCTTTTTCGCAAGAGGTGAAGGCAATGGCCGTTGCGGCCAGCGCGAGGATTGTGAGGCGGAAATGTGTCATGGCAGAATATTTTAGGTTTATCAGAACTCGACACTCTTGAAAGAGCGAGCAAAGATATGTAAATATTTTTAAATCACGCCAATACCCCCTCCACAAAACAATCAGGGCGCCCCACGCGGGGCGCCCTGATCTTTTATATCCGAACCTCTATTATTTAAAAGTATTCTTGAGTTCGTCGAGGTGCTTAGTGTAAACCTCCCTCGGAGAGCAGTTGTATTTCTTACAGATAGCCGCTGCGGCGCCCACCACTTCACCCATCATACCGGTAGTCTTCTTCACACGTGTAGAAGCCAGCGCGATGTGCGAAACGCTCGCCTGACGGCCTGCCATAAACAGGTTGTCGATATTCCTCGAGTACAGCCCGCGGTACGGGAAGTAGTAAGGAGGATTGGTATCTGAATCATGGAGCCAGCGGCGCGGAGTGCCGAGGTCGTTCCAGTAGTGCTTCATCGTCGAAATGAACTCTTCGCCGGGGAAGAAGTACCTGTTCTTGGGAGTGGGGAAATGCTGGTCGATAGAGTAGCTGCAATAGATCATAGCGTCGTCGAATTTCGTCCAGGCTCCTTCCGCATCCTGCTGAACGACCATAACGTCGCCCATCAGACGCCTCGATTCACGCTTAGCGATCAGGTACCCTACCACATTAAGGTCGTAGTTGGCGTATTCTGCTTTCTTCTTGCTCTGGTTTTTCAGGAATGACCAGTTGCCGTAGATGGCGCGCAGGAGGTAGTCGCGGATAAACTCGGCATCCTCCACCTGATCATAACGGAAACCTGTTTCCCACCAGTTGCTGCCGCGTGTTACATGTTCGGCGGCATCATCCGGATCCTTAAACTGTGTAAACTGGATAGCCCATGTACACAGGGGGAAATCTACAGTTTCTTTCTGCTTCTTGCTGCTCCATGTAATAGACGAGCCGAGCGTGATTTCATCGGGCCTGTCCGGAGCGAGCGACTCGTGAGTCACACCGCGCATTTCACGGCCTACGTGATAATCAGCGCCGGCCATATAACCTAAGTTGGCGTCACCGGTACAGTCTACGAACAGAGGCGAATAGAATATCTTCTCTTGGTTGGTAGCTATATCTTTTGCCGTAACAGACTTTATCTTGTTGCCGTCCATTTCCACCTTGAAGGCGTGCATATTCAGGAACATGGTGAGGTTCTTTTCAGCTGCGATAGCATCCTTCACCTTATCCGGAGTGCGGTAGATCTGACCGAATTCGCTGATAATGTCACCGAGGCGGGGGTACGGTTCGACGTTGGTCTTACCGCTGGCCACAACCTGAAGTTCGACACTGTTGTTACCTCCCACCACGGGGCGGTTCTGGATCAGGGCCACCTTCATTCCCAACCTCGCAGCCTTGATAGCGCTCGAAAGGCCGGCAGTACCGCCACCCACGACAACCATGTCGAAGTTACCTGCGTTCTCTGTCTTGATGCCGAGCTTCTGCTTGCGGAAAGCGTAAAGCCCTTTGACGTCGTTAGGAAGCGACACGTCCTTTTTATCCGAGAAAACGATAGCGTCGCAGCGGCCGTTGAAACCGGTCAGGTCCTTCAGCGCTACGGTCGTGTTCTTACCTGTAGAGATGTCTACACTGCCTGCGTATTCCCAACCCCATTTCTTGCCGAGGCCGAGTTCGTTATTCAGTTCTTTGCCGTTGACGGCTACTTTGAAGCGTCCCGGAGCTTCATCGGTCCAGGGAGAGCACCAGTTGAAAGTACGCACATATACGTGCCATGTGCCTTTCTTGGGAATAGAAACGGACGTTCCGGCATCCGCTACGGGCTTACCGATACCGTGGGCTATAAGATACGACGACCCCATCTGATCGGTGAACTGCTGGTCGAGAGACCATCCGCCCTTATTGGTAAAACTCTCCGCTTCGACGAGGACCGTGGTCTGTGCACCTGCATAACCGACAACCAGCAGGCTCAGCGCAAGGGTCCAAAATAGTTTTTTCATGGTAGTTTTTTGGTTAGAGAATTATTATTGATAATAGTTTTTCTTTTCACACTGTGCGATCTCGCCGGATATTAGCCATGTCATCACAGTCACAATCAATGCCTTGTAAAAAAGCACATTTGGAGGATTACAAAATTATTAATAAAAATCCGGAATTACAACCACCTGTGTCATTTTCCCGGGCCCGTAACTCTGAAATGTAATTTTTAAGGGTTCAAACAACAAAGGCGGACCCGATCCCGCAGGAAGTCCGCCGCCTACGCCACATAAAAGCCACAATTGATAATATAACCCGGCAAAGTCCGGCCTTTCGTGCCGCCGCCAATCGGGCGGGGCGTAAAGCGCCTTGGCGGGGACAGTGCCTTCCGGTGCACAGATAGCGTCGCCTCTACGGCGGCCCTAAATACAAGGCGGCCGGCACAAATATGCCGGCCGCCTGTTGTTAGATTGTAATAGAAGTTACCGGCAGCTACTTCCGTATGCCGGTAGGCTGCCTACCCCATCCTCTGCCTTTCCACCTCTTTCCTGACCTTGGCAATGTCTATATCCAGGTTGCGGGCGATATCGGTACCGCAACGTTCGTCGGCCTGATAGAATCGGGCTATGGCCCTCACGCGGATATCCTCGGGCACACCGTCCATCGCCGCCGCCACGTTTGAGGCGATACGTATCTTCTCCTCCTCCGGTACAAGGCGGTAGAGGTCGCCGGGCTGGGTGTAATAATCTTTGTCCACCCTGTGGTTGTATACTCCGGCGTCGCCGTCGATACGCAGGTGCGGCTCGGTGTAGCTGTTGTCGTCAATAGGGCCACCGAAGCTGTTGGGCTCGTAGTTTACCTCTCCGCCATGGTTGTCATCGAAGCGCATCTGACCATCATGATGATAGTTGTGCACCGGACAGCGCGAGGCGTTGATAGGCAGCGAATCCGAATTCACACCCAGACGGTAACGCTGCGCGTCTGCATAGGCGAAGAGCCTGCCCTGCAGCATCTTGTCGGGCGAGAATCCGATACCCGGCACCACATTGGCGGGATTGAACGCCGACTGCTCCACCTCAGCGAAATAGTTCTCGGGATTACGGTTGAGTTCCATAATACCCACCTCGATAAGGGGATAGTCCTTCTGGCTCCACACCTTGGTCAGGTCGAACGGATTGAAGCGGTATGTCCTGGCCTCCTCCTCGGTCATTATCTGCACGCACATTCTCCAGCGCGGAAAATCTTTCGCGGCGATATGTTCGAACAGATCGCGCTGCGAAGCCTCTCTGTCGCATCCCACGACCTCCTCTGCCTCGGCATTGGTATAATTAGCGATGCCCTGCATCGACTTGAAATGGAACTTCACCCAATGGCGCTCGCCCTGCTTGTTGATAAAGCTGTAGGTGTGGCTGCCGAATCCGTGCATCTGGCGGAGGCTGCGGGGAATACCCCTGTCACTCATCAGGATCATAACCTGGTGGAGCGACTCGGGGCTGAGGCCCCAAAAATCCCACATGGCGGTATTACTGCGCAGGTTGGTCTTCGGATCGCGCTTCTGGGTGTGGATGAAGTCGGGAAACTTGAGCGGATCGCGCAGGAAGAACACGGGCGTGTTGTTACCCACTAAGTCCCAGTTGCCCTCCTCAGTGTAGAATTTCAGGGCAAAACCCCTCACGTCACGCTCCGTGTCGGCCGCACCGCGCTCGCCAGCCACTGTGGAGAAGCGCAGGAACATATCGGTCTTTTTACCTTTTTTAGAAAATATGGCTGCCTTGGTGTAGCGTGTGATGTCGCCGGTGATGGTTAACGTGCCGTGCGCTCCTGAGCCCTTGGCGTGCACCACCCTCTCGGGAATGCGCTCGCGGTTGAAGTGGGCCAGTTTTTCCATCATCCACACGTTCTGCATCAGCGCAGGCCCGTGCGGCCCGGCCGTCTGGATGTTTTGATTATCTCCCACCGGCGCTCCGGCCTGCGTGGTAAGCCTCTTTTTCTCTTTCATGGTAGCGGGTTTTAGTATGTTGGACATATTAAGGTCATAGCTTGATAACACCAACAACAAACATGCCGCTATATGTTCGCCGCTGTAAGCGCCTCGCTACATACACAACTTCTACACACGACGCTACCATGTCAAACCGCTCCCTACTTTACTTTCACACCCCGCAGGGCGGCAGGAATCCCGATTAGTAAAAATATTTTTTAATATATTTTCATGACTATTGTTTCTTTTTTAATATTTAATGTATTACCTTACTGGTGTATTTACAGGCTTTCATCGTGTTCCGCCAATATCACCCATCCCCCTAAAACTATTGGCTTATGAAAAATTCGCCTTCACTCGCCTCTCCGTTGCTCGATTTGATTCGCACCAGGAAATTCGTTTTCAGGTCAATCGTCCTCTCATTATTGGCAACATTTTTCATGAGCGGTAAAGCGCACGCATTGACTCCCGCCGACAGCGCACGGTATGATTCGCTCAAAAAAGAATGCGATTACGAGACATGTCGGGAGTATATAAAGAGCATGAAGCGTGAATATAGAAAACAGATCACCGTAGACTCCCTCTCTTTTTGGATTCCCATTGTAAAATCATATCCGGAGTATTTCGAAACCTTCGACAATGATACGGTGGCTCGTTATGCTAAGATATTCTCTCCCGATTACGGATGTCCTTCGCGCGTACGTGTTAAGGCAGGAATTACGTACAACGCACTCACCCAAAGCCGTGAAAATATCTCTAATAAGACTCGTCGTATAATAAAGTCGTTGATGTCCGATATTTTTTACAGTGATCTGGTTTTGGAAAGGGATACAACCGAAAATAGAAACGAATATTTTAACAAACTCATGTCTGAAGAGATGAGGATCAGACAAAAGTCTACCAAGACTGTATTTGTGAGCATAACTAACAATAAACCTGCAACGGATAAATTTTCCTCAAAGACAAAATTTTATAAACAGGCCGGGAAACGATTTGTAGTAACCTCCTCTCGGGTACTTCCGGACGGGACACGGCAAGTAGACTATGCCTCTCAATCTATTCCAAGTTTGAATAAAGTGAATACCAGATCTGTTAAAGTGTCATACATAGATGATTACTTTATTGCCCTTCAAAAAGCCAACCTCGCCTCTCTGCACGTTATCCTCGACGACCATATCCGTCGCGGCGTGGCGATAGATGTAAGTTGGATTCCGGAAAGCACCATGACGATTATCTCCAACAAAAAAATCCGCGACCTCGAGAAACAGATTAACACAATTAAGACACTGGCGACAATAGCTGTAAACTAATCCCTTTATGCCATGAAAAAGCATTTCACATATCTGGTATTGTTAACGTTTGCGGTTGTCGGCACCCTTTCCGCCCAGTCAACCGACACCACTAAAACCTTGCTGCTCGACTCCCTCAAACGCGAGTACAGCTACGAAGCCATAAGAAGCTATCTGAATTTCATCGATCAAAGGAAAAACTGGGATAATTCCTTTATTTCATGGGAGAACCCCATACCCATAGCTCAGGCATATCCCGGTTATTTCGAACGGAGACCCGGCAAGAATGTAATACACGGCAATGGCTTTTTTTATTATAAGTATGGAAGTCCAGCCACGGCCCGCCCCAAGAGGAGTCCTGCATATGAGGCTCTCACTCAAAGCAGGCGTGTTGTAGACTCGATGACCAAGGTGGTTGCTGATATTCTAATGGCCGACCCAGCCTATAGCGATGCCATTAATCTACTTGATGATCCCACTGCGGACAAGAAACAAATAAGGGATATTCTCAACAACGAATTTAATAGGATAAGGGCCGCTAACGTAGAGATGGGTTATTTAAAACATATCCCTGGAGGCCCTCGCAATTCTCTTAATGTCCGATATTACAAAAGTTCGGGTGAAGCGTTCAGTCCCGATATAACCCGTGATAATATTTTCATACTCATAAGTGATTATGCGCGCGCCGAGTTTTTGAGAGATCGTAACGAGAATCTGGCTTTATCTCCTCAGAAGTCTGTCGAAGTTTCATTTATGGCGCTCTATTATTCGGCGTTGAAATCGGCCAATTACGCCGCCCTACGTATAATCCTCGATGATCATATCAATCAGAAAAAAGATATCAATATAGATTGGTTCCCGGATGGAACTATGGAAAAAATAAACAATAATAAGCTACGCGACATCCAGAAGCAGATCAAAGCCCTAGACAAACAGAGACCCGGCTAAACCCTAATACGCCAATGCCATGAAAAAGCATTTCACATATCTGGTATTGTTAACGATTGCGGTAACCGGCAGCCTTTCCGCCCAGCCAACCGACACGGCAAAGGTCTCGCTGCTCGACTCCCTCAAACGGGAATACAGCTACGAAATTTGCAGGCAATTTATCAACCGCCCCCTATCAAATACGACGGAAATATATGCTTGTGTAACCAACTGCGAACTATTCCCCATAACCTCCATCTACAGCGAATATTTCACCCGCGTGGATGATCCTTCCTTTATTCTACCCAACAGCACTCATTTGAGCTATGAGTACGGCTGCCCGGCCAGGACGGCTGTGGCCGACGGCGCGTGCAATATACAACTTCACGTTGCCCGCAAGGGGTTAAAAACAGGACTCCGGGCTCTATATTCCGCCCTCATGTCCGATGCGGAATACAGGGACATCGCCAAAACAATTTCGCGCGGCAAATACTCCAATCGGGCGAAATTAGACAGCCTGCTGCTTCGCAGGGAATCGATTATCAGGTGGTTTTCATCTAATCGACAGGCCCAAGGATCAGGCAGCATATACGACCTCATGAGCACGCTGCCCATCCCTCCCTCCGCCACTCAAGGCCCTCTGTTAGCAGAAACCTACGACTACAATCCACCTCCCCACCGCAATGATATGTTTCATGTACCACCGCCGGAAACGTTAATAGGTTTCTCTAATAGTGGTGGTGGATATAATTCTAAGTCTACGAGAAATGTGGCAAAGCCGCGCCCGTCGTACTATAGAAGCAAAATCCCCCCGTTTAATAACTACATCATGTCGATGAAAAAGGCCAACAAAAACGCCCTTAGGATAATCCTCATCGACCATATCCTCCGGGGTAAGGCCTTAGACGTGAACTGGATATCCTGGCATGTCGTTCAGCATCTAACCAACGATAAACTCCGCGATCTGGAAACACAGATAGAAGCTCTTGAAAAGTAACAAACCTGTTGGGACTATCAGGCTAAGCGTAAATAACCGCCGGTATTTGGAGAAAATACCGGCGGTTATTATATTTGGATCATATTACCTACTCTTGATAATCAGACTTATTATGATCAGGCCTTTAATTCTACTTTCCGTCGTCTTCTTACTCATTTCCGGTTCTCCACGGGCCGCCGAGCCCGTATGGCAGGGCAAGGGACGTATAGCTATTAGCTCCGACGGCAACGAGCACGACCACGACGACTGGGCGGCAAGCCCATTCTCCATGGCCCTTATCGCCGCCAAGGGCCTGCAAAACAAGCTGGTACTATATACCTACTCCGACCACATCTGGGGTAGCAACGGCCGCGAGCCCATGCGTTACGGCATGAGCGCCTACGACCATATGAAAGAGAGCGTACTGGGCGCTAAGCGTGAATTCGGCTTCGACAAGACGAAATTCATTTGTGCCGTCGACAACCCTGAAGCGGCCTACAAAGCCATGGTCGATGTGATCAACGCCTCCTCTGCCGGCAACCCGCTTATTATCATCGCAGCGGGCCCCATGCAGGTCATAGGCGAAGCCATACACAGGGCCAGCCCTCCCAAACTCAAATATGTGACCATCATCACCCACTCCGAGTGGAACAACAACCACAGCGACCAGCCCGAACTCGAATTCGCCTGGGACCGCCACCAGGGGTGGACGCTCGATGAGATCGAGAAATATTACTCAGCTGCCAGGGGGAGCGGTGTCAAGATAATCCGTATCGTCGACCAGAACGGCGGTGAGGGTTACGAGGGATTGCGCGCGCCGGTAGCGCAGTTCGACTGGGTGAAAACCTCCCCCGCGCGCAGCAACGACCTCTACAAACCCGGCAGCTGGGATTGGCTCTACGGCCGTCTGCAGACCGGCCTTACCATGGGCGGCAAGCAGATCGACGCCTCCGACACGGGTATGATAGTATATATGTTCACCGGTGAGGAAAAGACCAATGTAGGCATGGCCCGCGAGATCATGGAGAATCCTCAGCCCAAGCTCAAGAGGTAACATTCTCCCGCAACACGTATAAACTCCCGCACGCCTTAGCCGCCCAGGGGCCTGCCGCAGCCACATAAAAGGCCTTAAATTCGTACCCCATGATACGCAAATACACTCCCCCCGACACCGACGCCATCATAACTCTCTGGCTCGAGGCCTCTGCCATTTCCCATGGTTTCGCAGGAAGGGCTTATTGGGAAGCTATGACGGAGGAGGTACGGAATACCTACCTGCCCCGCTCCGTCACCCACGTGTACGAGACCGAGGGCGAGATACTCGGTTTTATTTCGATGCTTGAAGACAATGTCGCCGGCCTGTTCGTATCGCCGTCAGCCCAGGGACGGGGCATAGGAAGCAAACTTATCGACTTCGTAAAAGCCTGTCACCCGAAGCTGACCCTATCGGTCTTCAAAGACAACCCCCGCGCCCGCAAGTTCTACGAGCGCGAGGGCTTCCACCCTACCGGCGAGGGCATCGACTCCGCCACCGGATTTCCCGAAATTTATATGGCTTGGGAAAAATAACCCCGCTAAATATTTCGCGGGACGCCTATTTACAATCCCATCCACACATTCTGCGCCAGAAGGGCCTTGCGCAGTTTGGCGGTGTCTACATCCCTGACGCTCGCCCTATCGTTAACGGCAATGGCCGCAGCAACACCGGCCCCTTGCCCTGTAACCAGGCATGTGCCGATAACCCTGCCATCCTCGACCAGCGCCCTCTCGTGGCTGAAACATCTGCCTGCCACCAACAGGTTTTGCGTCTTCTTCGGCACCAGGGCCCGATACGGTATCTGCCAGCAGGGACGCTGCTGCGGGCTGACTTTCTTGCCTCTGAACGGCACCGATATCCATGCGCCGCTCACGCCTATCGCGTCGTCGAACGAGGCATAGGTCATTGATTCCTCAAATGTAAGCGTATACATTCCTTTCAGGATTCGAGACGCGCGCACACCCAATTGCGGAGCCGTTTCGAGCAGGAATACATCCTCATACCCGGGCGATTTACGGAGTTCCTCCGTCTGTTCCCATATCTTCTTGCGGTATTTGGCCTGTAGGCGAGAGAGGTTCTTCACGTCGAGGGCCGACTGATCGTGTTCACCAACCATATTGACCCAGTTTACGCTCTTCAGCGGGGTCGGCTTCCCTATAACATGCGCTGTCTTCTCTTTAAATCCCGGACGCGTGGGGTCGATCCTGTCGATATTACCGAGACGGTGCACAAGACCTATATCGTACTTGATCTCATAGAAATCCTCTCCTGCCCAGTTAAAGACGTCGCCGTCGCCCGTACAATCTATGACTACTTTGGCCAGAACGGCCTGACGTCCAGATTTACTCTCGATGAAGGCTCCTTTTATGACGTCACCATCCATTATCGCCTGCGTGGCCCAGGAATGATATATCATCGTAACTCCCGCACTGGAAACCATCTCGCCGAGCAGATACTTGGCTGCTTCGGGATCCACCACGGGATTGACCTCCTTGTATGTCATCCCCATATCCTTCAAGCGGGAAAACATCTCACCACCTATTCCTTGGATCACCTGATGAGTTTTATTATCCTTACCTAACCCGTGCGTAGACAACAGGGGCAACACCAATCCACCCGTCCACAACCCGCCGAGGTGGTTGTAGCGCTCCAAAAGGCACACCCTCACGGGCAGCAGCTATGGCGGCAGCAACTCCCGCAGGGCCTCCGCCCACCACCAGCACATCAGTCTCCTCGAGTATAGGTATGCGGCGTTGAGGTTCCGCGACAAATCCATCCTCGCCGATCGCAATGCCTTCGTCGGGCTGTGACGCGCTTCGACACGACGTCCCCACAATGGTGTTGGCCAATACCAGCGAGCCTCCGCCGACCAATACTTTGGACAAAAACTCCCTGCGTTTCATAGTATTATATTTTTAAGGTTAGGCTATTCTCGTAAATGCGTTTATCTCACACTCCTCGAACACTTATTATTTCAAAGTAAAACTATTTTCTCACAAATACAAAATAACCTATGTAGCGAATAAAAATATTCACACAAAACCGCGTATACAGACCTGGATAGCACGAAAATTGTGATATACTATTCTGAACAACTATACTATATAACAATACTATTAACCTTAAAACCCGACGATTATGCATTTCTCTGACATTTTCCCCCTGGTGGTGATCAACGATACCGACCCGGAACTCATCCCGGTAGCCATAATCACCATACTCGTGATCATATTCATGCTGAGCCTTTTCAGATCGCGCAACACCTCGAGGCTAACGCTGAAGAGGCTGGTATTGAACGACGAGAACAACCTCATATCCATCGAGTGCAAGAAGTCCGGTTTCTTTATCTGGGTGTCGTCGCTGTTCAACTTCCGCGACATCACCAAGCTGGTCATAACGCAAGACGAGCTCCGCCTTATGCAGGACGGCGAGATCACCTCCATGAGTCTCAAGCGCGGTATAGCGAGCATCAGCGGCGGATACTACGGGCGGATAAACTGGTGGCTTATTTTCTGGCTGGCCCTGTTCCTGACCGGGATACTGACCATGCCCATCGTAGCCATCGCCGGTCTGCTGGGAGCCATCATCTCGCTATTTATCCCCATGCGTATCTACGGCCTCAAGATCGAGACCGCGGGCGGAAGGAATATCATTCTCGAATTCCGCTCCAAGTCGATGGACTCGCACAAATTCTCGGAGATAGTCACCCTCATCCGCAAGCAGGTAATAGCGGCGCAGTCCAAATAAAGAAAAGAGGCGCGGGAAATATTTCCCGCGCCTCTTTTCATACCCGCAACTTCCTCGACGCCTATTTCTTGTCAAAATAGTCGGCTATGCGGTAGGCGTTGACGTTCAGCTCGCGCATTAGTTTCAGCAGGTCGGTGTAGGGATTGTACGAGTTGTCGACTATACCCTTGTTGCCGTCGATATTCGACGGGTCGGCCTTCTTGTAAGTGGGGTCGTTGTCCTGGTAGCGGAACCAGTGCCAACCCACGCAGTTGCCCGATTCGAGCAACCCCAGGCAGAAATTCTGATAGCCGTATCCGCGATCAAGCTGGGTGTGCACCGTAGCCCCCGCACCGCTCTTGTTACCCAGGCCCGAGTCCTGCCCCTTGGTATAGAATTCGGTAACGGCGAACGGCTTACCCGACCATTCACCCCAATCGCGCATAGATTTCTCTACCGGCGTCCACTCACCGTAATAGTTCACCGACACCACGTCGCAATAGCGGCCCGCCGCTTCGAAAAGCTCGCGGATAACCTTCTGCGCACCGTAGAGGCGGCTTCCGATATACATATGGTTGGGATCGTTGGCGCGTATGGCATTCGACACCACGGAGTAATAGCGCTCGGCCACCACACCCACGAACTCGTCGCGATGAGCGTCGGTGATCTGCTCCACGGTAATCCCCTTACCCTTCATCCACTCCTCGGCGGCCTTGCGGCCCGGATCGGCGGGGTCTTCCAGTTTGAGGTAGCCCTCCAGCATATGCTTGCCAAACGACAGTTCATTATCGGAGAAGTAGCCCACCACCGAGGGATCGTCCTTCCACTTGGCGATATATTTGGCCTGTTCGTTACAGAATGTCTCGAATCCGGGATCGAACACAGGTATGCACTTGTTAGGAAATACAGGCTTGCCCACTCCCCCGGGGTTCTTGCTGCGGCCATAACCGGCCATAAGGCCCAGTATGGGCGTACGCGTCAGGGGCCGTGCGGCTGTCTTGTTATATTCTATTATAAGGTCCTCTTTCGACCATGCGCCGCTCCCCGAGAAGCCGTTGGAGAACAACAGTTCGGCGGCCGAGTCTATCCATTTTTCCTGCGTGCCGAATTTGGCGGCGAAGGCTTCCTTATTGGTCTCTCCGTTACCGGCACCTATATGCACTACGACCATGTTGAGGTGGCGGTAACCCTCCGGGTCGACCATCCACCATCTGCCGTTCACTTTCTCCGTACGGAAGAATCCCGTGGCCTTGCGGCGCACCGAGGGGTCGCTGCCGTAGCGCGTGACCTTAAATTTGGGCACGACCTTGTAACCCTTCATATTGGCCACCAGGCGCGTGTCATAGGCGGTCCAGCCCAGTTTCGCCTTCGTGCGGAAATAGGCCTCCACCTGCACGGGGGTATATGCCTTTTTCTCCTGCGCGGCCAGAGCCACACCGACTATCATCATCAAAAACAACAAGCAGATCTTACGCATACTATTTCGTTTTTAATTTATGTATACGCCTCCGCGACGCATGAGAGCGAAGTTAATCAAATTTTATTACAATTAACCACGCTCTACTATGCCCCTACCGGGCCTCAGGCGTATCATACTGGTATCTACCACAATCACGCTTATATTTACTACCTTTAAGTTTGTATTTGGCATACGGATGTACTACCTTTACGCTCACTATGAAGATACTGCACGTCATCAAAAGGCTCGATTACGGGGGCGCAGAGAACTACACCTGCGCGCTCTGTAACTCGTTGGCCGGGAACGGCAACGATGTCTTCATCATGGCCCGCAAGGGAAGGCTTAATTGCCGTCTCGACGACAGGATCACCTTCATAACCGCCCGTTTACGCGACTTATTTTTCCCGTACCATTTATTTCGCATGGTGCGTCTTATCCGCCGCCACGGGATCGAGGTCATCCATGCCCATCAGCGTTTCCCCATCTTCATAGCGACCGTCGCAGGCGTGATCACCGGCGTGAAAGTGGTGGCCACAGTACACGGCGTCATACATATCGACCTTCGGTCGGTGTTCGTAAAGAAACACCTGTCGGGGGTAATTTGCGTGAATATGTTCACCCATCGCAAGGCACTACGGATAAAGAGCCTCGTCGGCAAGACTTTTTTCGTCCCCAATGCCATATCGGTATATTCCGAGCCGCGCGACAGGGTCCCCTCTCAGATCTGCTACATAAGCCGCATAGACAGGCGCCACTCGACGCTTATTCGAATGATAATAAACGAGGTGATCCCTAAAATGATCTCTACTGTCCCTGATATCAAGTTCGTTATCGCTGGCGACGGCCTTTACCTGAAATACGTCAAGGCCGACGCCGAACGCCTCAATAAAGAGATGGGTAGAGAGGTTTGCATTGCTAAGGGGTACCTTAGCAATACCGCCTCCCTGATCAGGGAGGCCCGGATCGTGCTGGGCGTGGGACGCGTGGCCCTCGACGCGCTGGCCAACGCCACTCCCCTGCTTTCGATCAATTTCAAGCGCATGGGGGAGCTGGTCTCTACCGAGAATTTCGAGTTCTACGACCTCAACAACTATGTCGCCGTGCAACGCCCCGGCCCCACTCCTAAAAAAATAATCAAAGAGCTGACCCGGTTCTTCTCCGACGCCGACCACTGGCAGCGCGAGACGGAACTTCTCACCGCGAAACTCCACGAAATACACAATCCCGCAACCATCACCCGCCAGATCGAGGAGATATACAGGGGTTAATTGCAGCGACGGGCGTTATACGCGCCCACCCAATAAAACGGGGCCGGCATAGTGATGCCGGCCCCGTCATTTTCAATACCTACCTCCTATTGAGCGGAGTAGGTTATTGTGATAGAACCTGTCTTGTTGCTGGCACTGCTGAAAGCAACGGCTATACGGGTAAACGGTACAGCCGCTTCATTGCCCGAACCGCCGACAGACTCGGTAGTTATATTGATAAGCTTCGTAGCCACGACCCTGCCAATGATGCTCTCGCCCTCGCGGGTGATGGTGAAGGTCTTGGCAGTATTGTCTACGGTGACGCTACCACGCGTGATAACGGCCGTCTCGAACTTGCCGTAATCGTTCATAGCGAACTCATCCTTAACCTCGAGCGTGGGGCTCGTCCCTCTGGTGTAGGTGAACGTACGGTCGAGCTTGGTCAATCCCGCGAGGTTGGGTGTGTACATACCTTTCAGGTCGAGGGCGAACACGTCCTGCTGTGCGGTGAAACTTTCCGTCAGCACGGGTGCGGCGGCGGAAACGTTTTCCTTCTGGAGTTTGTCAGCCACGCGGGGCACGGGGTGTCCATAGGAGTTGATCGTCTTGATGGTATAGCGCTGGCTTCCGAAGGTATCTCCGGTGTAGGGCGTGATACCCGGGTCTTCCACCAGGAACTGGTTATTCACTATGATGCTGTACGAGCCCACGTCGTTGTGGTTGTGCTGCTCGGCATTATGACCGCCCTTGAGCGTCGCAGACATCTTGTATGAGGTTCCATCGGCGGGCCTTACGGTCAGTACGCCAGCATCCTCAAAGTAAGAGCGCAGCGGGTCGAACGTGTAGGTACCCGAGCCGTTGCCGGCCTGCGAAGCTGTGTTGGGGAACACATAGAGTATACCTTCGGGCAGAGAGTAGGTCGAGCCGTAGAACTTCATATTGGCGTACGCGGGCACACTGATACCCAACGTACGGGTGTTGTAGTACATAACCCTCGAAGTGGGACGGGTGTTGGTGGCGCAGTCGGCTATGGCGGCATAGTAGTTTTCGTTGGGCGCCAGGTCGGAATAGAGCTGGAGCTTCATCGGGAAGAGGGCCGCCTTGGAGAAGTTGGAATAGTTGTTAAATACGTCGATAGCGCCGTTGGTCACCTTATACAGCGCCTCACGCACCATTATATATCCGGCCCAGCCGTAGCAGTAGTAGCTCATACCCTCGGTACAGTAGCCGTCGTCCTCAAATCCCACACGGTAGTTCTGCACGTAGCGTTCGGCGATATAGGCAAACCTCGCGCGCTCATACTTTGAATCTATGACAGACAGGGCTGACAGGAGCACTCCCGAGAGGCACACGGGGTTCCAGTTGTTTATGCCCGTCAGCCACGAGTTGTCGCTGGTCACAGGCGAGAACGAATTGATCATAGGGTCGAATACCCTTGCATAGAGGGTGTCTATGGTCCTTTGTCTTATAACCGGGTCGATCTTGTCGTCGAGGATATATAGGGCCATACCCAGGTGGGCGGCGATATTCTCGGAGGCCAGGTCCACGTTCTGCACCTTACGGTTACGGTCGTAGCTGGTGGGATAAGTCCAGATCGGCTGCGAGATCAGTTTATTGATCACGTCGTTGATTGCATTGACATACTTGCCGTTATTAACCACGCACTCCGCCCACAGCATCACCTGTAGATAGCGAAGCCTGTCCATAAGCATGGTCTTACCGGTCTGCGAGTCGTTGTTGGCCGACACATTCCAGTAGAGGTCTTCCCACGCGGGATTCCATGCGGGCAGAAGGCTTGCCTGGCCATTGAGCTTGGTGTAAGAGTCTGCCTCGGCGATGGCCTTGGTGTACTTGCCTTCGGTGGCCACCCTGCCCCACTCGGTACGGTTGGTGTACTTGGGACCAAAGCAGAACAGGTCGTTTGAAAGCATGGCCTCGATCTGGGCCACGCGGCCCGCGTCTATCGCCACTTTGGGAGTTACGGGGATCGAACTGGTGGCGCGCGATACGCCTCCCGATCCGCCCCCTTCGGCTCCGGCTATGTCGCCGTCGCCTCTGTACTCTTCGAAATCGTTGCAGGAAACCATAATAAGTCCTGCCGAAACGAAAAGTAATCCTCTGAGTAGATTCTTTTTCATAAAAAATGTTTTTAGTTGTTTAGAAAAGGTTTTCCCTAATACCGGAATTCCCGAAAGTATGCAATAAAAACCATTGCCATATGCGCATTTAAGCCGTATTATTGGCATGTTCGGACTTTCATATACGAGGACTGTTAATATTATGCCGTGAACGGGCGGGTATAGATGATTTTGCTATCTTTACAGAAAATAAACCGCGCCATAAAGCGGCATTTATGAAATAGGCATTACAATTTATGAGAAAACTCGTCATCTTAAATCTTCTATTGTTTCTGTGTGCAGCGCAATCCGGAGCGCAGGCGGTAATGGAAAAGCTGGACCGGGGTATCGTCGCCACATCCTT
This sequence comes from Rikenellaceae bacterium, assembly GCA_031553875.1. Classification (GTDB taxonomy): domain Bacteria; phylum Bacteroidota; class Bacteroidia; order Bacteroidales; family Rikenellaceae; genus JAVBKU01. The sequence goes on from JAVBKU010000007.1 coordinate 45,198, forward strand.
AAGCGACAGCAGCGTCTACATTAGCTGGCGCATGCTCTGCGACGATCCGCAGGACGCTGCGTTCAACCTCTACCGCAAAGAAGCAGGCTCCGGCAAAGAGTACAAAAAGATAACCCGTAAACCCGTTAAGAAGACCACCGATTTCGTCGACGTGACGGTACACCGCGGGATCAGTTACAGCTATAAGGTAAAGATGGTAGTAGGCGGCCGCGAGGAAGAGACCCGGGGCGAAGCCACGGTCACGGTATCGGGCAGTAAGCCTTACATCTCCATAAAACTCGCCGACAACGCCAACCCCAAACGGTTGTGCGTGGGCGATCTCGACGGCGACGGGGCCTATGACTTCGTGATACAGCACCCCAACCAGAACATCGATCCCTATGAAAAATACTGGAAACGCAGCGTCGACACCTACAAGCTCGACGCCTACTCCTCGCGCGGGGAGCGCCTGTGGCGCTACGACATGGGATGGGGCATTGAGACCGGCACTTGGTACGCCCCGTTTCTGGTCTATGATATCGACGGCGACGGCAAGGCCGAAGTCTACGCCAAAGTGAGCGAGGGCGATCCCCGCGAAACCGACGGTAAGGTGCTGAACGCGCCCGAATACCTCGCCCGGCTCGACCCCGCTACAGGAACGATAGCAAAGAAGGTCCCCTGGCTTGACAAAACGGGCAACGACAGCGAGTACGCCCATTGGAACCGTAACTTTATCTCCACTGCATATCTCGACGGCGTTAATCCCGCTCTTATAATGCAGCGCGGGAGCAGCTACGGTAGCAATATCCGTACAATGGCCCTGGATAAGAACATGGAGCAGATATGGCTGTGGGAGAGCCTCGGCCCCTATGCCAAATTCAAGGCCAACGGCAGCCACAAAATAGTCGCGGCCGATATCGACGGCGACGGCAAGGACGAGCTAATCCCCGGCACCTTCTCCCTCGACCACGACGGCAAGCCCCTGTGGTTCACCGGCCTGAAGCACAACGATGCTCTGGTAGTGGCCGACATCGACCCCTCGCGTCCGGGCCTTGAGGTATTCTACGGCATAGAGCCCAAGGCCACAGAGAACGGCATGTGCTTAGTCGACGCTAAGACCGGAGAGATAATCTGGGGATGGAAGAAGCCAACCACCCACATCCATTCTAACAGCATGGTGGCCGATATCGACCCCAAGCATCCCGGCATGGAGTGCCACGCAGGAGAGCAGAACCAGAAAGAATTCTTCCTGTTCAGCTCCTCGGGTGAGCTTATCGGCAATCAAAAACTGAACGGACTGACCACATACGCCGCATGGTGGGACGCCGATAAACAAAAGGAGATCGTCATCGGCCGCGACATCGTCAATTATCACCGCAATGAGAAACTGTTGAAGATCGAGGGGCGCATCCTGTTAGTCGCTGACATACTCGGCGACTGGCGCGAGGAGATAATCGTGGCCCTGCCCGGTGAGATACGTATCTACACCACCAATATCCCCGCCAGGGACAAACACACCTGCCTTATGCAGGACCGCCAGTACCGCACGGCGGTGACCGACAACGGCTCTGCTTACTACTACGCCCCTCAACTCGGCCTCAAAGCCTCGAGAAAGTTCCAGGGCCTGCGCGACTGATCGTCTACCTCTAACCGGGTAATAAACCAGGAGATGCGATACAATAGCTGTAAATCAAACGGGCCGCCTCCGGCACAGAGACGACCCGTTCTTCATTTGTTACTAATCGCATTCAACATATTAAATAGTAATATTCTATAGTATATTGAATATAAGCGTGGATGATTCCCGGCGTGTGTCCGGGGGCGATTTATCAGAGGTCCACGCTTGCCCATACCACGCGCCATCCATCGGCGCTGATATTTATACTTATCGTTCCTGTCGGCGATACGGTTATGGTGAAGTAGTAGTTCGACGCCATATCTATCGTAGCTGCATCCACATTATAGCGCTGCCCTGCGAGTTGCTGGTCATCGTACATAAGCCTTATGCCAAGCCGCCTGCTCACGTCCGCAGAGACCGGTTTGAGCGAGCCGAACGACCCGAAGTAATCCACATAGGCGGTAGTACCCGAAATACTGCTGATATTCAGGGCCATCGGGCAAGCCAAAGGCAGGCTGCCCCTGGTACGCTTGCTCACCTCCGCCTCGTAGAAATCACAGGCCCTGCCCTGGCCGTCCAAGGCGATCCACAACCTATTGGGGTCTATAGCCTCTCCCGAAGAGGGGTCTTTCAGATAGTCTATCCTGTTGACCTGTATGCCTATCTGGGCCGATGCCACCAGATGCCTGATCTCGATGGGATTGGTGAACGGCGCTCCCTTGGCGATACTCACCTTCTGCCAATACATGTTTCTTGCAGCAGATGCCAGCGGCATGTAATACCCGTTGTGGGAAGGATGCGGCTTGAGGGCGGCCTCCACATCATAGAGGTCGACACCCGAGGCAAAGCCGGTAGTATTATAGTCGTTCCATTCGACATTCGGGTCATCGGCCCAGCTTACCATGCTCCACCCGTTATTAAGGTTGGTTCTGCCGGTATTATGCGTACCCGATATAGCTACCGAGGAAGATATCCTCTCATTCTGCAACGCTCCCTGTACGTGTGATCCCTGGGTCGGGAAGTAGAATACCCTTAGACCGTTGGGCACGTACGACGAGGTGAATACGGTCCCTCCCGAGCGCCTGAACGATAGTTGCATCACTCCGGCCATAGTCACAGCCTTGGTCACCGGCGTCGACATACCCTTGTTGTCGAAGGCCACGAGAGAGAGGTTGCCTGTCATATCGGCGAATTCGTTGCGGATATCGGGCGAAGTGACCGATACTGTTTTATTGAACATATCCACCACCACGCGCCATCCGTCGGGAACATAAGCCTGTACCGTAACCACATTATCGCTCACTGTAAAGGGAAATACCTTGGTCTGGCCAAACGACTCGAATGTGATCTGGTCGCCCTCCATGGCAAATGATATGGTCTTATACTTAGGCACTGTGACATTTATTTCCGGCTCGATATTGATCGTGAAGATTATGTAATCATCGTTGGAATAGTCCACGCTCTTGAAGAAAGCTTCTCCCGGGGTGCCGTCCTCGCCTACCGCCTTCACCTTATGTCCATCCACTATTAGCCATGTCTCTTCTTGGGGCGGTATGGTTATCGTCCAGTCATACTCTCCGGTAGTATCCTGTTTAACTCCGAGCATAGGCGTTACGCCGTCGTGGCCGCTGGCTATGATCTTCTCTCCGTTAAACAGCATGAATTCGACAGGACCGTCGCCCACCTGTTTGGTCCAGTACAGGTCATCGTCCATGGGATTATCGGGGTCTCTGGCCACGCCTATCACAGGCGTAGTTCCCGAAGTGCCCTGAGCCTTGACATTCGTGTCGGCAGCTCCGATCCACCAATTACCATTGGCTCCTATGTATGGAGTGACGCCGTCGATCCCGGCAGCCTTCACGCCACTGTTCACATTATTCACATACCAGTTACCATTCTCCCCGATATATGGCGTATTGCCGTGGCGTATTATCTTCTCGCCGCTTTTGGAAAAAATTATACTGTAACCCGATCCGTCGGGCAGGTCCGTAACGCTTACGATAACATCCTCAACGTCGATCGCATTAATTATAGTCGTAATAGTCGACAATTCGCTGTTTATGTTGTCTACCATATCCTGCAACCTCTTCAATTCCGCTTCCAGTTTGTTCTGGCGGCTGTATAGTACGCTCACGTCCTCTTTATAACAGCCCGAAGACAAAAATACCGGGATACACATAACCAATAATATTAACCGTTTCATGATTTCAATTTTTTATAGATTATTGTCTATTACCAAAGTAGCGCGGCGGGCGAGCAGGGAATAGCTGTTCGCTCCTGTGGTCTCTTCGTCCTTACCGTATCCTGCGAGGGCAATCCTGCCGGGAGACACTCCTGCCTTTATGAGATAATTACGTAAAGACTGTGCGCGGGCGTAAGACACCTTGTTATTAACTTCATCTGACCCTGTGTGGTCGGCAAACCCCTGGGCTATAACACGCATATCGGGGTGCGCGTCGAGTATGGACATCATCTCATGCAGTTCCTTGGCGTAAGATTGCGGATTGAGGGTTGTCGACCCCCTTGAGAAGTATACATTGGGGAAGACTATGTTTTCTCTAACGACCTCCTTCACGACCTCTCTGACAATCTCCCTGGGTATCTCTACTATCACTTCTTTTTCAACCACCGTCTCTACCACTCGTTTTTCAGTGACGACCTCAGGCTCTACCGCCTTTAGCAAATCGAGTTCGGCATTGGTTCTAGAAAGTTTGCCTTCAACATCGCGCAGCATACAGGCCATTAAAGAATAGTACGGGTCTCCTGCATACAGGACATTATCCTTATGCTTCTTGCCGTTCAACTTGAACACGATACCCGCCTTCACGTTCCACGAGTAGCTGTCGTAGGCCCTGGCCTCGGTCCTGATCCCGTCGAAATTGTTATTTAGGATGTAGACCGCGCCGCCTCCCGTTTGCAGGTCGATCAAACGGCTGACACGGAAACGCAGGAGCAGGTCGCCGCCCAATCCCAGATTGATGGAATTGCTAACCTTGACTCCTGCATCTCCCCCGCCATCTTTCATCCTGATCTCCGGCCAGTATTTCTGCATATACACGGCCGGCTCGAGGATAACCGTCAGCACCCTCTGCCCGCTGTTGCGCACAAACAGGTGATTCATGTTTATCCCCATGTGCAGCCCCATGGAGAAGACCCTTATGCGGGAATATATATCGTCGTATTCGACCCCGGTGATAGTCGTGGGCGGATAGTACGTCATTCCGTCCGGAGTAATAATATAGTCCTCGGAATACGAACGCGCACCGGCCCTGTTATAACCGTATGAGGCGGATAACTTCAGTCCCAGGTAGGGATTAAACTGGTAGCCGGCATAGATAGTACCCTGTACGCCGAAGTATGTTTTCCCGTCGGACAGGGAGTTGACATCCCCTGAGAAGAACGGAAGTCCTACATCGCCTCCCAGGGTCCAGTGTGAGTAAGCGGAATAATACTCCTTCCGGAGATCCCTTAGCTCCTTTCGCGTACGCCAGTCGCTCCCCTCGAAAGCACCGGCCTCTTCGCATTGTCCGCCGATAGCAATCAATGAAAACAGCGAACACCAAATAATAATAGTAATCCTTTTTTTCATAGTTTATATTCATTAAATAATAGAGTATGTATAGTCCGTTACCAGATATTATTGCATGGTAGCGGGATGATTGATATTTGTCCTTACCACCTCTGAATACAAATATATATCGGCCTAACCCTCAAAAAAAGACAACTTTATACGTAGTTTTTCTCCAGGACAGACACTTCTGACAAAAATTACGGGGATAATATTTTGAATGCTGCTCAGAAAAACAACTTTATGTTATTTTTCCTACATTTAGTCGAAAAACGGCGTTTTCACAATGAAAATTCGCACAAAATGTGCATTACAATAAAAAATTGTACTATTTTTGCTGTGTTATACATTCGCATTCAATCTATTGATATATATATTATATACTTATAACGTATTAATGCGATGAACAAAATAGACCTGCACGAAGAATTCTTAACGGCTTTGTGCAGTAGAGTACCTCGCAGACCTGATCTCATAAACCGTATATCGGATATCTTATTGATAGAGAAGGAGTCTGCGTCGAGGCGGTTAAGTGGAAAAGTTAATTTTTCTGTCAGGGAAATGGGTGCCCTTGCCAGTACGCTGGGTATTACCATAGACAGTCTACTGCACAAGGATACAGACTTCCAATGGTTCCCTGTCACGTTGGAGGCACCCATGAAGAGAAGACGGTCTATGGAATATCTGTATAACGCCATACAATCATCCATCGACCGTATCAAACAAATAACGGAAAGTCCGGCCGAAGCCGGTAAAGTATGTAGTACCCTCCCCTCTGAGCTTTATATACTTTACCCGACATTGGCCAGATTCATGCTATTTAAGTGGGGGTATTATTTTGTAGGTACCGAAGAATTTTATAACTTTTCGCAGTGGGAGGCCCCGGCGGAATTCTCCCTGATTAAAGATCGGATAATGGAGGGTTTCCAGTTTGAAAAGGTCTTTCATATCTGGGACAACGCCCTGATATGGACCCTCGCCGGAGAAATAGAAAATTTTCACCGTATGCGAATTATATCTACCGAGGAAAGGGATACGATAAGGGATGAATTACATCTCCTGCTAACCGATGCCGAGAATACCCTTAATGGCAACGCTCCCCTCATTCAATATCCTAACGCCAAATTCAGTTTCTATGTTTCCACGATGAACTTGGGTTTTACGAGCTCTTACTACTCCTCGGATAAAGCCTGTATCGCCATGTTTAAAACTAATTTCAGTTCCGCCATTCTGGAAGATTGTCAAGAGGTGGCTAAGCTGAAGGAATGGGTGAGATCGCTACGCAACGTCTCCGTATTACTCTCCGGCAGCGGACATATAGAGAGGCGTCTATACTTCGAAAGACAACACGAGATACTGCGATACGTTTTACAATAAGCACCCCTAATAATTTTCTATGGATATCTACGAATTCTTTAAGAACGACCGCTATGCGGCCCTCTCGGGAGTCGAATTGCTCGAAGCGAGAGAAGGATACGCCCGCGCCTCGATGGAAGTACGCGACCATCACCTCAACGCAGGCAACAGTATCCAGGGCGGCGCCGTCTTCACCCTGGCCGACCTTGCCTTCGCCGCCGCGGTCAACGCCTACGGCAATCTCGCCGTGTCGACCCAGACAAGCATCTACTACCACAAAGGAGTCAACAGCGGCACCATCTACGCCGAAGCCAAGGTTATCAAGGCTGGCCGCAGCCTGGCCGATTTCGAGGTGATCGTCACCGACGAAGAAGGCGCGCGCGTCGCCACATTCATAGCCTCGGCTTTCCGGCGTGACATTCCCCTGCCCTTCGCCGGCAAGTAAGGCCGTATGCGAAAACATTAAAAGGGGGCTAATCATAAGATTAGCCCCCTTTCATTTTCAATTCTCAATCCCGGCCAAGCCTGTAATAACAAACCCTCTAATTCGCCTTATACACTGCAAAACCCGTCACGGCCATAGACCACAGCACCATTATATAAGCCATAATAGATGAGAGCGAAGGCATTTCCAACTTGCTCACCGAAACGACCAGATCGTTGATTTGATTAAGGAACAATGGCAATCCATACAACCCGACGGTTAACCCCACGCCCAGTAGCGAAAACAGGGCGACAATGAGGGGCAACATAACATTACCGCTTCCCGGCAAATTACTGATCACCCGGCGGGAAAATTCATTATCCGGGAAATCCGCCTTATGCGAAGAGAAAAACTCCCGTATTTCTTTATCGTTTGACATAATCGTAATCTTTATCTGTATCCATCTTTATTAAGGAAGGCCGCCAATTTCTCCCTCCCCCTCGATAAATGGGACTTAACACTACCCGCAGGGCAATTCATAATTTTAGCTATCGTCTCTATGGATTGATCCTCCATATAAAATAGCAGCAACACTGTACGTTCTTCCTCTTTAACGGCCTGAAGCGCCGTGGTCATATCCAAAGGTAATGTATTATCACAATTTTTGCTCACAGCAATATCGCGCGTACGGCCTATTTCATCAATATCCACCGTTTGTTTCCGGCTGCGGGTGTGGTCGTAGAATACGTTGTAGGCGATCCTGAAAAGCCATGTGGAGAATTTCGATAAAGCACGGAAAGAAGTTATATTCAACCACGCTTTTATAAATGTCTCCTGTGCCAGGTCCTTGCTCAGCTCCTCGTCGCCGCCCGTCAGATTAAACAGGAAACGCCGTACGGGCGACTGGTAAAGCCTGACCAACCGGCCAAAAGCATCCCTGTCGCCCAACAACGCGGCACGTGAGACAAGCATCCTGTCGCTATTCATCCTTCGCGGGCGCTTGTTTCCTGGATATCAGATAGTAAGTGAGGTAACCCACTCCTATTACGAATGGAATAATCCCCAGAGCCACTGCTTGCAACCTTTCTCCACAGTCTGCCCTCAAAAACATAAACAGGGAAACCCCCACCCCGACAGCTATCAATATGATAGCCGTTTTCAACGGATTATTAGTTTTCCTCTTAAAGGGAAATTCCAGAAAATCATCCGGCATCTTTTCTCCTTTCTCAATCGCTTTGAAATAAAGATGAGCTATCGTCTGTGTCGTTTTGCGTTTATTACTGACTACTACCCATACGATCAGCAATACAGTAATAGGTGGTACTCCGAAAATCAGAAAAGCCCCCCAATGTGCAATATCAAAGTCCATAATATTTCAAATTAAATGATTATTACTCTATTCACCCCTTAGACGTAAACACTACACCATTTGGTTGCAAAATCTCAAAAATTTATGCCTAAGTAGGGGCTAGTTGAGAAAAAGGCAAACCGCCTTACGCAGTTTGCCTTTTTTATCCCCCAACATATTGTAGTAACATTCAGTACAACAAAATAATCGCCGCTTCGGGCTTCTGCCGGAAACAGGTCTCGTGAGGGAGATCACCTGAGCTACCGTGTAGCGAGGGAAGCCTCCCGGAAGAGACCCCGGCAGAAGACGCGGCTAGACCTTTTGCCTACTTTTGCGGCAATGATAACATTTCGAGCAGTGAGGGCAGAGGCCGCTTGCGGACTATGCCGAGTCGCGAGAAATGAAAGCGAAGCTAAAAGTAGGTCGCCGAAGGCGAAAACTAATGTGAAGTCGTGTATTAATCCCAATAATTCTAATACTCGTTACACAAAACATATCGGGGCTTTTCATCCTCCTGGATTTCAGGATACCTCCCCAATTCTTCGTAGAAACGGTTATCGTTGGCATCGTCATTCACGGTCGACACCTCCCCTACCATACAAGGCGATCCCTCGGCCCAGAAAGTGTGGTATATATAAGGAGGGAAACTGATGCTTTGTCCCGGCCCGAAACGAACCACCTCGCCCGAGGGTATCTGTGTCGTTACGCCGTCCACCTGTATGAAGATCGGCTCATCGGTCATCTCCTCGGCCTTGTTAGCTTTCCATAGCTTCATGCACAGGTCTCCGCCGCCCCGGTTGATGATGTCTTCCATCTTTTTCCAATGGAAGTGGATAGGCGTCACCTGATCAACATCCACCATCATGATCTTCTCGCAATAAGTCTTATTGTCGCGCTTTACGTTTCCGTTGCGGACAGTAAAAAGGGTCAATCCCTCTTTTGCGAAATCTCCTTTGGCAAAATCCGTAACGTCCCATCCCAGCTGGTTGAGCCTGATCTCGTCGTACTCTTTACCTTTTGTCTTCCACTCTTCCGGGGAAAGCTTCGCCCATTGGGGAAGATAGAAACGGTTTGAATCGAAGAAAGCTATCGCCTTGTCGATCGTTTTGTTGATATCGCTTCGTTTCATATGCAGATAGATTTAGTTATACGTCTTTTCTATGAAATCGTTAATTTCCGAGAGTTTGGGTGCCCCTCCCGTACAGGTTGCATGGCCCAGGTTGAAGAGGGCGCATGTGTTGGCAAATGTCAACGCCTTGCCGAGAGGCATCTCTTCATGGAAGGCATACAACATCCCGGCACAAAAAGCATCTCCGGCGCCTACGGTGGATACAATACTTCCCGCATCCAGTTTCATGGAGGGGCGGAAACATCTGTTCCCCGCTTTATCCAAGGCAAATCCACCTTCCGGAAAATGGATCGCGCAACATTTATTCACTCCCTGTCCCATAAGGAACTCTGCCGCCTCTTCCACCATGCCGAGGTCTATCTCCCCGGAAGGCGTTCTCAGCGACTTGCTGTAACAAGCGCCGGCTTCCACTTCGTTCACCACAAAATAATCTATGTACGGCAAACAGGGCAGTACCACTTCACGGAACCTGTCTCCCTCTTCCGACACGACGTCCACGGAGGTAAGATAACCTTTCTGTTGTAAGCCGTGCAGGACCCTGGCGGCTACGATCCCATACTCGGGATCGGGACCATCCAACGCATCGAGCAACAACAGATAGCCAAGATGGAATATCTTGCAGGGCACATCCACTTTCTCGAAATGTTTGGGCGAAAGCAAGGCATTCGTCCCCCGGTAATGGAAGAACGTACGCGAAGAGCCATCCTTGACCGACATCACATCGGTATAGGAGGTGATCCCTCCCTTTATCCTCTCCATATATGTGGGGGCGATATGGTGTTTCTCTATTTCGCACATCACGAAATCCCCGTTGTCATCGTCCCCGATACATCCGCCCGCGCATAGCGGCAGGTCCGCCTCCAATTTCGCCAGGTCTACCAGCACGTTGTGGGAACATCCCCCCAGACCTGTCTCTATTCTCTCTATGGTTATCAGGTTCCCCGGCGAAGGATACTTAGCGATAAACATCACTTTATCCACCAGCCAGTTACCCATTGATATAATACCTTTTCTCATAGTATTATTTCGCTTTGTTGATACTTTCAAATAGTTCCATGTGCTCCATCACCACCTCCTTGGAGGCGTCTTTGATCACATATTTCATGTCGATATAGTTGGCTTTAGGCTCCGAAACATATGCTTTGACCTTTTCGGTCACCCTAAGCTGAATGGCGGTGGCCACATTTATCTTGGAGATACCGTTATGGATACAAGCCTTGAAATCAGCCTCGCTGGTACCCGTTCCGCCATGCAGAACAAGGGGAATGTTATTCCTTTTGTTTATCTCCTTCAGGCGCTCTATGTTGAGGTTAGGTGTCGCCACGTATCGTCCGTGCAGGTTACCGATAGCGACGGCCAGGGCGTCCACTCCCGTTTCCTTGATATAGTAAGCCGATTCTTCCACGTCGGTGAAAACGTCAGATGTATCATCAAGCCCCGATCCTTCGCTGTCGTCCTCTCCCGTACTGCCTACCTTGCCCAGTTCGGCTTCTACGTCGATGCCCATAGCTTTGGCCACACGCACCACATCCCTTGTGATTGCTATATTTTGCGTTGTGGGAAGCGCCGCCCCGTCGAACATCACAGACCGGAAACCCCATTTCATTGCCTTGATACAAGTCTCGAAACTCAACCCATGATCCAGATGCACGGCCACGGGCACGCTGGCCTTTCGGGCCGCCTTCAGAAATATCCGGCTCATCATCTCCGGCGGAGAATAGGGGAACTGAACTTCGGCCAGCTGCAGGATGATGGGAGACGACAACTCTTCGGCCGCCTCTATCGCCCCCAGCACATTCTCCAGGCTCAAACAATTAAACGCTCCGACAGCATATCCCCGCTGGTGGGCATCGGTAAGAATTTCTTTAAAAGAGATTAACATAGATGACTTTATTTTTTAATGTGACGATCGACCTTGGCATAAATAAATACACGCGGTAGTATTTTATTATTCAATTAAATTTTTCGGATATTTCTCATATGCCATTTTTTCGATCTCTATTTCAGAATATCCCTGTTTTCTTAACAACCCCCAATATGTAGCTCTAAGGCTTGCTAAATCATCAAATGGATAATCTTCCAAAATTTTCTCATGTATATTTTTTTCTGCCTTTTCCCAATTTCTGTCTAAAACTCCTAATAATTCCTCTTGCTTCTGAAAAATCATTCTTCTACAATCCTTATCTTCAACCCTGTGCTTAAGTTCAAATTTACAAGCAATCGCAAATGTTACATGTTCAAAAATCCAATATAATAATTCGTCTATATTATTCGTGGTTTTTCGAGAATGTTCTTCCCCTCTTTCTACAACAACATAATGCATATTACCGCATCTGTCAACTTCGATATGAGGATACGCAAAGTCTATTGAATGACCATATGTAGGCAATAGATTTGAATCTGCATCGATTTTTAATGCTAATTCATTAACTAATTTTTCAATGTCATTTAATGAATTCATATTCACTATTTTTAGTTTTGCCTCAAATGACCCATTTGATATTATGAACGCATTTACAAATATAGAAAAATATAGCTCTATTTAATATTATCCCATTCCAAAAGTGTTCCTCCAACAAAAAACATCAGCCACCTACAATATATAGTAAATGGCTGAAAATAGTTTGACCGGTGATGACAAGATTACGTCGCTCCACGCTCCGTTTTCTTGAATCGCTCCCGCGGAGCGACTAAAACAAATCACGAGAATAAATTGCTTCGCAATGTCTATTCTTTTTATGCGGGCTGCCCTATGAGCGAGCTCAGGGCAGTCCGCATAAAAAGGATAAGCCGCCCTGAAAGGCGGCTTATCCTCGTGATTTGTTTGTCGGGGTGACAAGATTCGAACTTGCGACCACACGCCCCCCAGACGTGTACTCTAAACCGGGCTGAGCTACACCCCGAACGGTTTTGCGTTGCAAAGATACACAATTTTTCCTTTTTGCAAGGACAAAATCAAAAAACAATCGGAGATATCTCTTTAAATATGGCGTGGCGCCTCAATCCGGAGATTTCACAGCCTCACGATCACCACGCCCACACTATCCCCGAATCACCAGACATGCTCCCTGTACACTAACTCCTCAACGCTCCCGCCACCACTTCCGCCAGGTCGTATACCGGTAAACCGCTGTGGCGCACAATGCTCTTCTTGCACAGCGGACATGAGGTCACGATGCTGTCCGCACCCGTAGATTCGAGGTCGGCCACCATGGCGTTGCCGATGCGGCTCTGGCCCTCGTCGCCGATAGTGGTATTGGCTAGGCTTCCGCCGCAGCAGGCGGCGTCCTCCCTGCTCTCCGCAGGCTCCGTTATCTCCCCGATGGCCGCAATGACGCTCCTCGGCTCGTCGTATATACCGCTTCCGCGCCCCAGTTCGCAGGGGTCGTGGTAGGTGAAAAGTTCATCGCCGGGTTTGACGTCTATACGCCCCTCATTGATAAGGCGCAGGATATACTGTGAGTGATGCAACACTTCGATCCCCTGCAGATTATAATCCTCCCTGAACACCTTGAGGCATATGGGGCAGGAGGTAACGAGCGTGGTGATACCATGCTTGTAGAATATCTCGCGGTTGTAGTCCATCATCCTGCGCGAGGCTTCCACCTCGCCCGAGAGCTTCAGGGGCCTGCCGCAGCATACGCCGCCCTCCTTATCCGCCCACAGCACCTCCTCGCCCGCGGCCGAGAATATCTGATCCATCGCCTTGAGGATACGGGGGGTGAGCAGGGTCATACAACCCGCGAAATAGGCCACGTTGCCTCCACCTGAGGTGAAGTCGCGCCCCTTGATATAATCGTAGCGGTCCGGAGTACACTTAGCCGCCATCTTCTCGCGGCTGTTCAGTCGCACGTCGTTGAGGTTTATCCCCACCGGACAGGCCAGTTCGCACCGTCCGCACATCAGGCAGTTGTCCGCGATAGCGGGCTTCAAGAAATGGTAGCGTTTATCGCGCAGGAAGTAGACCGACTGCACATTACTGATCCCCGCATCCCTCTGCAGCTGGCACGGGTCGATACATATCCCGCACCGCGAACAGGCCGCGATCTGGAACTTATCGTATCCACCCTCCTTATCCGAACATTTTATGCCGCTGTTACGCAGGAATATCAGGGGTATCTCGGTGAATATATGCATATAGCGCGAGAACGGCAGGGCCACGAAGAACACCCCAAGGAACACCGAATAGTGCCACCATGCGGGTAGTTCTATGGTCTGCAGGGTTTGCTCCGACATGATATTCGAGAACAGCATCCCCATCGAATGGGTCAGGAAACTGCCGCTGCCGTGCAGGGCCGAAGTCACGCTCTCGGCCACAAGGCGGGCAGGGAATATAAGCCACAGGGCAGCGAGGGCTATCCTGTCGCCGGGCGTATGCTTGGTGGCCCGCTTCATCCCCATCACCTTGGAGCGTATGCGTTTGAACAACGCCAGTCCAACGCCTATAAGTATGATAGACAGCAGGGCATCCTTCACAAAGGCGAAGTTAATACCCGGTTCGAAAGGCGGGTGGACGTAGTAGGTAAAGAAAATATCCACATACAGAGGCACACCTTCGCCCTTGAAATATACATACGTTTCGATCCACCCCGTGAGTATCAGCAGGAACCACCCCAACGCCAGGCTCATATGCATATAGCCCAGCAGGGGGTTGCGCTTGAATATCTTCACGTGGAGCAGACTTTCCCTTATGACCTCCCAGATGGACTTGAAGGTACTCTTGGAGAATAGCGACCTGAAAAACCTCTTTTTGTCGCCCTTCGGCAGCTCTATAAACCACTTCACATACTCGAACAACAGTATCGAGAAGAGCGCCGCGACGCCCGCCATGAACGGCAGGACGAAGAACCTGAAATGTACGTCGTCAAGCATCTCCATTATTTGTACTCTTTAAGATTGCGTTTGATCATAAGGATTATCTCCCTGGTATTTATCCCCCTCGGGCAGCTCAGGCGGCACTTGCCGCAGAGCATACACTTCGAGAGCTCCTCGTAGAGCCCCTTGTACTCACCCCTGCGGGCAAGGGTCTGCACCTTGCGGAAGTTGAAGTCGGTGATCTGTCCCGCCGTGCATGTGGCGGTACAGTTGCCGCAGGCTATGCAGGTCTGCAACTCCGGGCGGTCCTTGAGCAGGACGCGGGCGAAGCGCAGGTCGTTACTGTCGAGGTTCACCGCCCTCGGCTGAGTTATACCGTAGCCCCATGACATCGTTTTCTCGCTCATCAAAATATCTGTTCTTACGAAGTTCTTATACTTATCCCCTGTTTAGCAAGTCCCCCTATGCAAAGGGGGATTTAGGGGGTTTATCAACAAATAACCGGGGCATCGCAGATGCCTTAATGTTAGTGTACGAGTTCGTAAGATGACAATGGTCGAATATACAAACCATCTAATACTTACGAATTCGTGAAACTAACATTATCATGCGTTCAATATGGCGGCAACCCTATGCGCCGCAGCCACGCCTTCGTTTAGCGATTCGCCTATATTCTTGGGTGCCGACACCGATCCCGCGAAGTATATCCCACCGGCACCGGAGAATGTGTTGTCGATGAACTGGTTACGTGGCATCATAAACCCGCTGGGATAGAGCGTGATACCCGAGCCGTTCGCCAGCATCTGGTTACTGGCCCCGGCCCTCATGCCCACCATCAGCACCAGCATGTCAACGGTCATCTTCACCGGACGGCCTATTAGCGTATCCTCGGCCTTGATCTGCACCTGTCCGTCGATGGTACCGCCGGCCTCGGATATGCGTCCGCGCACGAAGTGTATGTTGTACTCCTGCTGGGCCTGGCGGTATATCTCCTCGTAACCCGGGCCGAACATCCTCATATCCATGTAGAAGCTGTACACCTCAGCATCGGGAATCAGTTCCTTGACCTCCATGGCCTGCTTCACCCCTGCGATACAGCACACGCGCGAACAGTGCCTCTGGTTTACCTTCTCGTCCCTCGACCCCACGCAGTGGAGGAAGGCTATGCGCTTGGGCTCGGTGCCCTGCGCGGTGACGATCTTACGGTTCTTGAACATGCCCTCGAGATCGACGGATGTTATCACGTTGTTGTATATCCCGTAGCCGTACTCCTCCTTGAGCGCGGCGTTGAATATGTCGAAACCCGAAGCCACGATCACCGCGTCGCCGTCCACGTGCGAGCCGTCATCGAGCTGTACGCCCTTGCCGTCGGGGTCGATAGCAATGACCGATATGGAGGTGTAGATCTTGGTCCTTGTGGTCGACAGCTTCTTGAGCAGGTCGGCCAGCACCTCCCATGCGGGAGTGAACGAGGGGAAGAGCCTGTCCCACTTGTTGAGCTTACCGCCCAGGCGGTCTTCCTTTTCGATGATAAGGGGATTGAGCCCCAGCTCCGACAGCGTTATGGCGGTCTGTATCCCGGCCACGCCCCCTCCGATTATGATAACCCTCTTGTTCATACTCTTACAACGAGATTATATGTGTGTGGTTTTGGTTTTTATAAATTTTAGCGCCTGTTTATTTGAAATTCAGGCTTTCCTTGTTGAAACTGATACTCGGATTGTAGCACCCTATGGCTGTATCCTGCGGTTTGCCTATGTATTTACCGTTCTTGCCGAGGTATTTTGACGAGGGGTCATACTCTATACCCATCTTGTCGAGCAGGGGCTCCACGGCCACCTGGTGCATCTGCATCCCCAAGTCCCACGGATCATAGCCCAGCACCAGTCCCGCCATCTCCTCGTAGGTGAGCGTGGGAATACCCGCACCGTTCTGCCCGTAGGTCTTGCCCTCCATTTCCGATATGGCGTACTGCCACTTGTCGAGGAACATGGCGCATCCGGGACAGTTGGCCACGATGAAATCGGGCTTGTACGGCTTCATCGACTCGAATTTCTTCTTCGAGTTGGCCACCGACGATCCCCTGTTGGCCTGTACTAGATAGTTGCGGAATCCGAAGCCGCAGCAATGCCTGCGCTCGGGATAATCGACCATCTCCCCGCCCCACGACTCTATCATTCCCGCCAGCACGTAGGGGAATTCCGAACCGCCGATACCCACCTTGGGAAATATCTTGGCGTAGTGGCAACCTATATGCTCGACTACTTTCAGCGGCTTGCCGGTCTCCACATTTATAAGTTTATGCTTAGCCTGTTTGGCGATACGTTCCCTGTGGTGGAACACCACGTCGGAGGTGTGCGAAAGGTTGCGGGGCGTTTTGAACTCGCGGCCCGTGGCCTTGAAAAGGTTCTCGCGCACTTTTTCTTCCAGATGGGGGAATTCGTGCCACATCTCCAACACCTCGGAATATATCCCGAACGAGGTGATACACGAGGGGATAAGGTTTTCATATCCCGCCTCGGTCATAAGCGCGAACTGACGTGCGACCACGGTCATAAGCGTTTCCAGCGGCACGATGTCGGAGTGGTAACCTATACCCGTACACGACGTGTGCTTCGAGTCGTCGAAGATATCGCGCCCCAGGTCATTGCGCATTATATTGATGAAGGCGGCCTCGCTGCCGGGGAAAAAATTCTGGCGTATACAGCTGCGGGCATAGTAGTAGTGGTCGTCCGCCACGTTCTTCTGGTACTCCTGCCAAGTATTCCTTTTCATATCTTATTGTCGTTGCCTGCCGCTGCCCGGACGCCTCGTAGCCTCCCGCCGCGACAGAGGTCCGTTCTATTGATGTGTGCCGCTATTGGCGGTGAATACCTCCATGAAGTATTCGTTGTCGGCGCCGGCAAAGCCCATTTCTTTGGCTTTTTTGTCGGAATGTTCCTGTATAAGGTCGAACATCTCCTTGCCTCCCGACACGTCGAATATCTTGCGTATCTCCTCCATCGAATCGTCGTCGATCTTACGCATCGCTCCGGGACCTACCATGGCGTAGTTGTCACCGAAACGGCCCCAGAGGTCGTGGTGGTTATCCCACGCCCACTTCCACACAGGTCCCTGTTCGGGGTGCATCTCAGGGCTCACCAGTTCGGGACGGATGCAAAATCCGGTATTTAGAATATTACCTCCGATAGCCTTCTTGAGGGCGAACTGCTGGCGACCCTTTTCGCTCTCGGTAAAGAAGCCCAGCTTCTGAGATATGAGGCGTAGGGCCTGTATCACATATCCGGGGGTATTGCCCCTCGGGCAACGCGGGCGGCATGACATACACTCGCCGCAGTACCATATTTCGTCGCTCTTGAGCAGTTTTTCTATGGCCTCGTCGTCCTTGCTCTGAACTATGTTGGCTATCTGCCTGGGGTCGTAGTCGTAGAACTCGGCCGCGGGGCACAGGCCCGTACACACGCCGCAGTTCATGCACGAGGTGAGCCCTTCCTGGAAGCGCACATCCTCCTTGAGCATGTCGTAATATTTACCCATTTTATGCTGTTTTTAGATATTTCTCGTTACCGCCCGGACGCCATCCAATATTTATCCCCACCCCTACTTTCATCCTTTCCCGCACAAACACACCTCAGACGATACAAAACTACTGCCGCAGTCGCTAATTTCGGGTGGTCGGTATACCTAATTCATGTAAGTATAAATACTTATTTTTCAATCTTGTTCATAGAATAGAAAATATCACAAATCCTTAAGGCGCCCATCGGGCGCCTACCCTCCGCCAATCGCGGATATTCACGCCCGGACAGGGGTCGAGGGAATCCGTTAAAAAACGACGCTGTGTCTAACGACTGTTAGCCAGGCCTGCGGCCTGGCTAAAAAGGAGGAGTTCGACGTTTTAGGATGTACGAAGGCCCCTGTCAGTGAATATCCGCAGGCGGCACTTTTTGGGTACCTTTTGTGTGCACAAAAGGTACAGGGGAAAATATTTGTAATAGTTTATTTCGCCTTTGGCAACCTACTTTTAGCATCGCCCTAAAAGTAGGCAAAAGGTCTAGCCGCGTCTTCTGCCGGGGTCTCTTCCGGGAGCTTCCCTCGTTACACGATAACTGAGGGTGATCTCCCTCTCGAGACCTATTCCCGGCAGAAGCCCAAAGCGGCATTCGCACGAGGCTTGCGCCTCGATAAAGTTCTCAGATGCGCGGGTAATGCAAGCGTCCACCGGACGCTTTAAGGATGTCCAAAAACAAGTTTGGCGACCCCTAAAAGAAGCCGCCAAACCCATTCGTTGCGCGGGGAACACCTTCGACCGAAGCCTATGCGCTCACCCCCGCGCCTGCGCCACACCGGAATGCTATCCGCACTTCGAGTGGCCGCAACTCATACACACGGGGCAGTTGTTCTGGTACACCAGCGTTTCCTGTCCGCAGTTAGAACATTTTTCCTTGGCCTTGGTGCCGTCGGCGATATACTGCTTCAGGGCGCGGGCCACACCGTTCTTCCAGGTATTGATGCTCTCGGAATTGAGGTGAAGCGATTCGATCAGCGTCACCACGTCGAGGATAGGCATCCCGTTACGCAATACGCCGGAGATCAATTTGGCATAGTTCCAGAACTCCTCGGAGAACAACCTCGAAATACCGCCGATAGTGTTCACATAGCCGTACTTATCGGTATACTGGAAGTCGTAGCGTTTGTTACCTTCCTCGTCCTTCACCTTTATAATGGAGCCCTTGAGCACCTTCTTGGGGATGTACATGGCATCCTCCTCGATCTTACCGGTGAATATTTCGTAAGGGCGGTCGTTGTATATACCCACGAACGAAATCCACTCCTCGTCGCCGTTCTTGAAGCGCACGATGTCGGCGTCGAGCTGCGTGGGGCGCTTCAAGGGGGGCTTGTAGCCCACTTCCTCTTCCTTACCGCCTTTATCGCTCTTCTTCTCCACGAGCACGCCGGCGCGCGAGCCGTCACGATAGACGGTCACGCCCTTACAACCGCTTTCCCAGGCTGTCATATACACTTCGGACACCTTCTCTTCGCTGATATCGGCGGGCAGATTCACGGTCACCGATATCGAGTGGTCGACCCACTTCTGTATCGCGCCCTGCATCTTCACCTTGTTGACCCAGTCGATATCGTTGGCGGTAGCCTTATAGTAGGGCGACTTCTCAACGAGGGCATTGATCTCGGCAGTGGACATCTTCTCCACTTTGGTCTTGTCATACCCGTTCACTTCAGCCCACACCAGGAAGTTATGGTGGAACACATGGTACTCTTCCCATGAGTCGCCCACTTCGTCAACGAATGTCACGTTCACGTCCTTATCGCTGGGGTTGACCTTCCTGCGGCGCATGTACACAGGCCTAAATACAGGCTCGATACCGGAAGTGGTCTGCGACATGAGGCTGGTAGTGCCCGTGGGGGCTATGGTTAGCATGGCGATATTACGGCGGCCTGTCTTAACCATCTCCTTGTAAAGTTCGGGATCCGCATCCTTCACCCTTGCGATCATGGGGTTCCCCTCCTCACGCTTGGCATCGTAGATCGGGAACGCACCCCTCTCTCCTGCCATCTTCACCGAAGCCCTGTAGGCCTCCAGTGCGAGGGTTTTCTGTATCTTCACGGCAAACTCTATGGCCTCGTCGGTACCGTAGCGCAACCCCAGGGCGGCGAGCATATCGCCCTCGGCGGTGATACCCAGACCGGTACGGCGCCCCATCAGGGCCTTCTCGCGGATCTTGTTCCAAAGGCTGAGTTCCACGCTGCGGATATCTTTCTCCTCGGGGTCGGCGTCGATCTTGGCGATGATGGCCTCCACCTTTTCGAGCTCGAGGTCGATAATGTCGTCCATCATACGCATGGCCTTATTCACATGGGCCTTGAACTTATCGAAGTTGAACGACGCCTTCTTTGTGAAGGGATTGTCGACGTAGCCGTAGAGATTGATGGCCAACAGGCGACAGCTGTCGTAAGGGCAGAGTGGTATTTCACCGCAGGGGTTGGTCGATACCGTCCTGAAGCCGAGGTCGGCATAGCAGTCGGGCACCGATTCCCTGATGATGGTATCCCAGAACAGCACGCCCGGTTCGGCCGACTTCCATGCGTTGTGGATGATCTTGTTCCACAGCGACACGGCATCTATATCCTTGCTGTACATAGGATTAGGCGAATCAATGGGGAACTGCTGGTGGTACTTGCCACCCTCCTTCACGGCCTTCATAAATTCGTCGTCGAGCTTCACCGACACATTAGCGCCGGTCACCTTGCCGCTCTCGACCTTGGCGTCGATAAAGTTCTCGGCATCGGGATGCTTGATAGAGATCGACAGCATCAGCGCTCCGCGGCGACCGTCCTGAGCCACCTCCCTCGTAGAGTTGGAGTAGCGCTCCATGAACGGCACGATACCGGTGGATGTGAGGGCGCTGTTGAGCACGGGACTGCCCGTGGGGCGGATGTGCGAGAGGTCGTGCCCCACGCCGCCGCGACGCTTCATAAGCTGCACCTGCTCCTCATCTATGCGGATGATACCGCCGTAGGAGTCGGCCGGATTCTTGTGGCCGATCACAAAGCAGTTCGACAGCGAAGCGATCTGGAGATTGTTGCCGATACCTGTCATGGGACCTCCCTGTGGAATCAAATATTTGAACTCCTTGAGCAGTCCATGCACCTCGGCCGCATCCATCCCGTTGGGATACTTGGCCTCTACACGGGCTATCTCGTTTGCGATACGCCAGTGCATCTGCTCCGGCGAGTTTTCATAAATGCGCCCGAAAGAGTCCTTCAGGGCATACTTGCTGACCCATACCGTGGCGGCAAGGTCATCACCTGCGAAGTACTGCTTAGCCCCCTCTACCGCTTCGGCATAGGGATACTCCTTCATCTTGGCAGGCTGCTTTTGTTTTACTTCAGACATAACTAATATATTGTTATTTATATAGCGTTGGACAGGCTTGGGAACCGGCCCATTTAGGCGCAAAACCGGACGAAAACGCGGATCGCCCCCTCGGCCGACCACGCCTCATCTTTCATAACACAAGCCTCAGCCGCACAGGGGCGACTTTCAGCTGAAAAAATTCGTTACTACAAGTTTACACTAAAGATGCGGGCAAATTGCGGGACACCTTTTAATGTTATCATCATTTTGTCAACACAAACTCTAAAATCTTGATTTACTGACCTTAACGCTCGCGCTCGCCACTTTCCCCCCCAGGGGCGGGGCCATCTTCGACACCCTCACTTCCACCCTTTCCACCTGGGCGAATCCGGCGATCACGGCGGCAGCTATTCTCACGGCCACGTTCTCCAAAATCCGCGACTTAACCCTCATTTCTTTTTCCACCGCGCGGTATACGTCGAGGTAATTCACCGTCGAAGAGATATCGTCCCTCCCGGGAGCGTCGCCCAGTTCAGCCTCCATTTCGACATCGACCACAAAGCGATTGCCGACCCTCTGTTCCAGATCGTAACAGCCGTGGAACGCATAGAATTCCATCCCTGAAAGCGATATTACCGACTTTGCCATAAGCGTTTACACGATATCTTTTTGCAAAGGAATGGAAAAAGCCCGTGCCTTTCTGTCCACCCTCTGTTAAGTTATCCACAATTTAAGAACAACACGCGTATGTTCTTGATAATTCGAACTATACATGACTACGTGTAATATCCTTCCACCACATCGCCACATTTTACGCGCAGGATTATTTGTTTTATTATAATTTTCGTCTACCTTTGTAGTCCCAAAGCGAGAGCGTACCGCGCAAGCGGACTCAAGATATATCGCGGGGTGGAGCAGTTGGCAGCTCGTTGGGCTCATAACCCAAAGGTCGGAGGTTCGAGTCCTTCCCCCGCTACTAAGATGAGAAAGAGGAGGTTCATTAGAGCCTCCTCTTTTTCGTCTTTATATGCCTGGGGAAGGACGAGAACGAAGTTCGGACCGACGAATGAGCGAGCGCAGAGCCGAACACCGTTCGAGCTATGCCGAGCGAAGAGGAGGAAGACGAGCATTACGCAGTAATGCGAAGTCAATCCTTCCCCCGCTACTAAAGAGGTTAGATAATCTAACCTCTTTTTTATATATTTGTATGTAAGTAAATCTTACCGCTATGAAAAAGCTATTCCTTCCTCTTATTGGACTTGTTATTTCTACCATCGCATACGGACAAACCTTAGATTCATTAGGGGTTGACAATTCTCTCTCATTAAACTCTTACGAAGTTGCCCATTTGAATAAGCAGTTTGAAAAAGAACGGGGCGACTTTCATTTTTCAGATAAACGGGTAGCTTTTTATAGCTCTGTGTATGGCATGGGTAAAATAGACTATTTTAAATCGGTTAAAGAATATGCTTTGGAAGGAAGGGGTATTGTCCAAGAATTGGTACTGTTGACCCCCGAAGAAAAAAATGCATATGGATATGATGCGCTTGTCTCTTATTGGAATAAAAGGTCTATAAATTTCACACCTCGGTATAGAAAAAATGTGCTCTCTTCAATCGGGAAAGCAGATTAATTGCTTCTCTGAAACCTCTAATAAAAGCAGATAATCTGCTATAATGGACTACTAATAAAGCGAAAAGAGGAATCCCATTCAGGGGGTTCCTCTTTTTGGTTTAGTGGTTTTCGGCGAAAATCCCGAGAGAATATGCCAAGTAGCTAGATAAAATTTTAAGAGCTAAAACCCTTTAATAACAGCCAATCCTTTATTGACAAGAGGGATTATTTTATCTTTGACAACTTCAATAGTCACACCTTGTGCAATTCCTTTGAGAGAATTAAATGCAGACTTAAGGAGCTTCGGTCTTTGAGATATGTTCATTAACTCTGTTCGTATTTTAGCAACTTCAATTGCGACATCCTCTCTGTCGTCCTCCACCTCATTGCTAAGTATTTCTATCTGATCAACAATATTTTCAAGTTCTTTCTTGATTGTCGAGTTTATTTGTATGTTATTGTCATCTCCAACCACAATTTGAGTATCTTTTATTTCAGCTGTCGCATTTCCCGTCATATAAACACCTGCGTTTATAGTATGACTGACAACATTATCAATTTCTTTCTTTTTAGTCATAAGGTCAAAATCAAGCTCATCATTAAATAAAGTGTCATTGAATTCCATAAATATCTCTAGCAAAGTCGATTTAAATTTTAAAACAATATTCTCGCACGCTGTTTTTGATATAGGTTTATATGCTTTTAGTATAGTGCTATTTTTATATATCTCTGATAATTTATATCGTTCATACTCGGACACAGTAAAATGTAAATTTTCTTCTCTTGATAAACTTTCTAATCCTGTTACAGGTTGAACAATTTTAACTTCTGTCATTTTCCTTGCTAAGTCCGCCCCTAAATAAATTAACGGCATTACATGGTCCGTTAATGTAGCATTTTTAAAACCATTGTCTATGAATATATTAGCTCTTATTTCGGTCACTATATTGCGACATTCAGGAACATTATCTGACAAATCATAGCCTTCTAATTCTTTTTTTAACCACACAGAAAAATTTTCATTCTTCAAATGATGAGCAATGACTTTTAGCTTTAAAGCATAATTTTCGATTAGTTCATTGCGCGCAATGTCACTAATAATGCTTTCTATCATTCCTTTTATACTTAGCTTCTCCATAAATCAATTATCAGATATTTTACTCTTAAATATACTAAAATTATCTAATCTTATGAAGGTACAACAAAATAGATTAGATAATTTAATGTGATTCCTAATTAATGAAGGACTAACGACTCTGTCTTTAATGAATTTTTCGCCATTTTTAAATTTAACCTATATCCACAAATCAAAACAAAAAACCTATCTTCGCAGACGTAGCCGTGGGGCATGGAGCTAATAGAGAAAAACCCGTGAACAACACCCGGCCACAACAAGAAACCTGAACATTCACCGAAACTATTTTACCACCATGCCCAAAACCCTATCCCTCTGCCTTGCCTTTATCGCCATGGCCTGCGTCTCATCAACAGCCCAGGGCAACAGCTCATACACCGCTCCCGATGAGCGGCAGACGACCCTCGACGGCAATATAACACGCATAAGCAACATCCGCTACGGCGAGATCCCCGAGGTGGTGCCCGACTCCGCCAGCGACCGCATACTCGACCTTTACCTGCCCGGAAACGCAGCGGGCAAACCCCTGCCCGTGTTCCTCTTCGTACACGGCGGCGGATTTTCGGGAGGCAGCAAGGAAGCCCCGGCCGCGATCTACCAGGCCATGGCCCGCGCGGGATATGCCGTGATATCCATAAACTACCGCCTCACGCTAAAATATCACAACCCGCAGAAGGTCAGCGCCTCCGGCTGCTTCAAGAACGGCCCCGGGGCCAGGGTCTTCCCCGACGGGATGAACTTAGCCATCTACAACACCGTCGAGGACGCCGAACTCGCGCTGAAGTGGATGAAGAAGAACGCCGGTGAGTACAACTTCGATCTCAAAAATCTGGTGGTGGGCGGAGGCTCGGCGGGCGCCATTGCGGTGCTTTACATGACCTATGTCACTCCCCAGAAGGTTACCCCCATCAAGGCCGTGCTCAACCTCTGGGGCGGCGTGGAAAACACTTCCGCAATAAAGAAACCCGCCAAGGGAGCTAAGCTGCCTCCCGTGTTGACCTACCACGGCGACCAGGACGCCCTGGTGCATGTGGACTACGGCCGCGCACTCCAGAAACGTATGGAAGAGTTGGGAAGCACGGAGTCGAAGCTGGTTGTCATGGAGGGCAAGGGCCACGCCCAGTACTCGTATATCGGCAAGAGTAAAATGGGCGAGATCGTCGATTATTTCAACGGCATCAAATAGTATCCGCGCAAAACTTATAGAAAACCGGGAGGCCACGACATGAGGCCTCCCGGTTTTTTTATGCCATAACGGGCATCTCTGTATTTCCCTTACCACCCGCTCTTCAAACTTTTTATGCTCGCAAACGACCTGCCGGGCCCGAATATCACAGCCTACGGTATGATTTCTAAACCTCATTTTGCGGGGCTACATTCAATGCGTACGCTCAATTTTAATTAATTTATCTCTTTCCGACATTATTTGTACGCTATTTGTATTGGAGGGCTACAGCACTTAAACCATGTTCAACCTTAATACTTTAAAGCTATGGCAGAAAAATGCAGCAAGAGCAAATGCGATCCTTGCGAAGAGAAATTCGAAAAGAACATAAAGGAGATCGTCGACGAGGGCAAAAAGCCGTCAGTGATCAAACACGTGGAGAAAAAGATCGAGGTGGATATGGCCTTCGGCGAGGGTAAGAAGAAGAAATAACCCTCGGGAATATCCTACCGGTCCGGCGACGGCCGGACATCTAAAACGAAGCGGGCAGCGGATAAGATTATCCGCCGCCCGCTTTTGTTCATGGCAATACCCAGCTAAACAAAATAGCGATCCAATTCGCACACCTTCGCTATTTCTTCCCTTTTGACACGGAAGCCTGCGAGGGCCTCCATACATACACCACGCACTCCTCCGGAGAGAGAGTCACGCCCGAGGCGCCATACCCGGCCGAGCCGAATATCTTTTCGGGAGAGTATCCCTGCGGCATAACCAGGCTCACGGTTTTTTGTTCACCGCTCTTATTTATAATTACGGTCATGAGTTTGTCTCCCGAGCGCATCGTTCTCATAAATACACCCTTAACATAGTCCGCAAAACTCGCAGATTGGGAGATTATCTCATCGCCCAGCAATACGCCGTAAAGCATGGTGAGCGGCTTGCTGTCGCCCGCCACGAACGCCCCGACACCCACCGGAGAAGGGATCCACACCGCATCGCCCTTGCCGTACTTACTGACCGAGGCCGTAACCTCGCCCTCATACGTAGCCAGCGCCTTCGCTCCCTTGAGTGCAAGCGCCAGCGTACCCCGCCACATATTGGCCTTAAAAGCTATGTTCCCCGGTCGGTCGAGCGTGAAATCGAACTGATCGGCTACATACTTGTATTCTTTCAGTTCCGCGCCGAACACATCTTTCAAAGGAAATCCGGTCACATGCGTACATCTGCCGTACTCATCGTAATATCCCGTCATCCCCGTGGCTATCAGACGTCCGCCGTTGCGCACGAACGTTTTGATCCGCGGCCATTGCGATGACGATATAGCCAGCACATTAGGCATTATCACCGCCTTACCCGCGGGATCGGTCTGCTCCCAGTCGTAGGCGTCCATATCCTTCACATCAGGCGATATCCCGAACGCGCAAAAGGCTTCGTATGTAGCGATCAGCGACTTGGGCATCCCCGCAGCGGTACGCCCTGCTTGCTCCGCCGTGGCGAATGGCGACTTCTGCACGCCGGCCACCATGAAAGACTCCACATTGTACACTATCGTAATGCCAGACACCACAGGTTCCGCCTTAGGGAAGAACTCCTTATTTTTCTGTATCGCGGCGGCCACCTCCGACGCCGCTACGAGGCGGTCGGTGGGCAAACGCTGATAATCTACCATACCCCACTCGCCCGCTTCGATACCCGAGGAACGGGAGTTGAGCGTCCAGAATATCACCCCTTGACTCCCTGCGGCGACACCGGTCCAGAGCCACTGGGCTATCTCCTCCCTGGTGGGGCACATCGGTGTTCGGCCGCTGAAAGTGACGTTACCACCCTGAAGCTCTGTGATCCAGAACGGATTGCGCCCCGCACCGCTGCGTATAATATCCGACATCAGCGACACCCCCAACGGGAATTGGTCGCGCCTGAAATTATCGAAGTGCCAGCTCATGTGCATCGACGCGCCCAGCGAGGTAAGATACTTCTCCATCGCAGGAAAGTCGTACTCGGGCAGGGTCTCGAACAACTGGTGGGGATTGACGTGGAAGAAGTGTTTGTCGTCGTACCTGGCTATCTCGTCGTGGAGCCACTTCAGGTACCAGCTAGTTAAATAACGTAGAAAATAGACCTCATTAAAGTCGAGCTTCAATATACTACTGGAATACCCTCCTTCTACGGGCTTATACTCCTTGAGCCACTGGTCGTACATCTTCATGGGAAATTCGCCGTCGGGAAATTGGAATTTACCTGTTCCCGGCTCATTCTGCAACACCCAGGCATACATGGCGGGGTGATCCTTATAGTGGGTCACGAGGTTACGGATATACTCGGCTGTATTCTTAAGCTGCCCTTCGGTGGACGGGAACTTGAACCCACCCAGATCCAGCGGGTCGCACGACGGGAACACCGTGGCGAACACCTTGATCCCCTGCCTGGCGGCCTCGTCGAAGGCGGCGTCATACAGGGTGAAATCCCATGTGCCATCGGGGCGCTTCATATGGTCCTCGAACATGCGCATGCGGCACACGGTCATATTACAGGCCTTGAGCGTGCGCATGAACCCACGCACCTCCTCGGCACTCTGGCCCGGCTCGACGAACACCTGCGCACCGATCATGGGGTACTCGGTCTTCTGCCCGAACACGTCATAGCCCGACAACAGGAGTATAAGCAGTATAACCTTCTTGGCGATGGCGAAAATAAATAACCCCCTTTTGATATTCTTGTTCATAGACACGCTCTTTAATCACCGGAAAACGGGAGCCTCCGCCCCCGTTCCCTGTTATCTGATCCCTTGATAAACGCTAAAACGCATCCTCGAGAGTCCGTAATTTCAGCACCTTCTTAAACTTACCGGCGCTGAGCGGACTATCGACATGTACAGTCACATCCTCGCCTGGCAACAGGTCGAAGTAGTTGTCGGAGAAGAATCCCGGCTCGCCGCCGATACTGAGGAACACGTTCTTTGCCAGCTTGTCGGTCTTGAGCTTTATGTCGAAGCCGCCCTTTATGGAGATCACCTTCATATCCACGTTGGGCTTGCACATATCCAGCTCCTTGAACGGACGGAAGTAGTAGACGTTGGAGCTTTTGTTGCCGGCCTGGTCCATGAATTCCAGCACTACCATCTGCCTCCTTTCATCCTTGTCCTTGAGGAAGTCGGCCCTATCGATGTCTATCACCACGGTACTCGAATTGGCCGGCACCTTGACGTTCTCTTCTTTCCTGCATATCTCCTTGCCGTCGAAGGTTATCGTCTTTGTGGCGAGCGTACCTTCGAGGGCTGTTAGTTTGTCGTTCACGATGTTTACTTTCAGGCGCCCTTTCTCCGTATATGGCGACACCAGCACGGACTCGAAACCCTTCTTGGCGAAATACTGGAGGGCCTTCCACCTCTGGAGGTAGTCGGTCGAGCTCCATGAAGCCACGGGCCAGCAGTCGTTGATCTGCCAGTAGAGGGTACCCATACAGTAAGGCATGGCCCTGCGGTGGCCTTCGAGGGCAAACTTGACACCCTCGGCCTGCAACACCTGCCCCACATAGAGGAACGAGGCGAAATCCTTGGGTTTATTGTACTCCTGGTCCATATAGTACTCTATGGTACCGTTGCCTATGAAAGACCTCTGGTGCGACTTCATCACCTCGGAGAATATGTCGTAATCTTCGGGCAGGGCGTATGTCTCCACGGTCCTCAACTCGGGGAATGACTGGAATCCGTACTCGCTCATAAAGCGGGCCAGGTAGGTGGCGTAGTTGGCGAAGGGCTCCTTGCCCCACCATACGCCCCAGTAGTGGCCGTCGCCGTTAACGAGGTCAGGCTGTACTCCCTCGCCGGATGATGGGCTCGACGACCAGTAGAACCTCGACGGGTCGTACCCGGCGACAACCTCCTTGAGCACTCCGTGGAATATATCCTCGTAGGCCTTCCACATTTTGGCTACGTTCTCCTTGCTCTCTGCCTCGGCTTTCTCTTTTTTCTTATGGAAAGTTTCCAGCACCTCATTATTTCCGCACCATAGGGCTATCGAGGGATGGTTACGCAGGCGCTTCACGTTGTCTATGGCCTCGTACCTCACATTTTCGAGGAATGCCGAGTCGCCGGGGAACATCGAGCAGGCAAACATAAAGTCCTGCCATACGAGTATCCCCGCCTTATCGCACAGGTCGTAGAACTGGTCGTACTCGTATATCCCGCCGCCCCACACGCGCAGCATGTTGAAGTTGGACTCCTTAGCGGTATTCACCACGTTCTCATACATCTCATGGGTCACCCTCGCAGGGAATATGTCGTTGGGTATATAGTTTGCGCCCTTCATGAACACGGGCACTCCGTTGAGCTTGAAATAGAACGACGTGCCGTGCTTATCTTTTTCGCGCACCAGCTCGAGCGTGCGGATGCCTATAGTTTCCTTTTTAATGTCGCTCTTGCCGTTCACGGTTACCACGCACTTGAGCTTGTATAGCTTCTGGGCGCCGAGGCCGTTCGTCCACCACAGTTCCGGCTTCATGATGGAGAAATCGAGCGGATAGACGCTTACACCCTTTTTCAAGGCTACCTCGGTTTCGGCCAGAGTATCTCCCTTATTTACCACGAACAGCTTGGCCGCCTGGGCGTCGTTCTCAGCCTCTATCTCCATTTCGGCGGTGAAACAGGCTTCGGTCGAATCGACGCTATGCTGCACTATGCGCACGTTCTCTATGCGGGCATCATCCCACGCGGTGAGAAACACCGGACGCCACACGCCGCTGGACACGAGCCTCGGACCCCAGTCCCAGGCGAAATGGTACCCGGCCTTGCGGGTGAACACGCTCACCTGCTTCTCCCCCTCGACCTGGCCTATATCGGCCTTGTCATTGTCCGACACGAGAATGGTGTAAGGGAGGTAGGCGTCGTGCTTTCTGATCCCCTCGTTAATGGGCGAACGGAACAGGATATGGAGTTCGTTCCTGCCACTTTTAAGCAGGGGTTTCACGTCGACCATATACTCGCGGAACATATTGTCCGAGGAGAGTATCTTCTCGCCGTTGAGCGAGACCTCGGCGTAGGTGTCGAGGCCCTTGAAGTCGAGGGCCACGCGGTCGCGCCCGAGGGTGGCCTTGTCCACAGAGAACGTGGTCTTATATTCCCAATCTTTCTTATCTATCCACTGCACGTCGTGCTCGTTGAGGCGGTAGAACGGATCCTCGATGACATCGTTATTCATCAGGTCGGTATGCACGCAACCGGGAACGGTAGCCCTCATCCATTTACCCTCGTCGGCCTGCTTGAAACTCCATCCCTTGTTGAGCTCGCGCACCGACACGAGGCCCCTTCTCTCCGAACAGCACGATGAAAGCACCGCCGCGGCTGCGACACAGATAAGAAGATTGATTTTTTTCATAATATCATAGAGTTTTATTTGTATGACCTCAGGTCCGTCCCGCGAACTATAAAGTCCCCGACGGCATTCCATTCAGCCACAACGGCATGCAAACTTTCGGAAGCGTCCGCCATCGCTCATTCTGCGCCTGCATACCACAGGTTACGAAAGTAAATATAAATATCCTAATTGTCAAACCCGGTATACCAAATATCCGCCGCCTCGCGACAGTCCTCATTTACGTCTCTTTACACAACTATCCGCCCTGGTATCGTGCATCGTGTTTTTTGATGGATTTTCCATGTTTTTTTCTTACCTTGCCGGGGATTATTAATGAGAAAATCTGACGAGATTATGAAAAAGATCAGAGCTGCTGTTGTTGGGTACGGTAACATCGGACGTTACGTACTCGAAGCCATCGAGGCTTCACCCGATTTCGAGACCGTGGGCGTGGTGCGCCGCGACGCCACGAATGTTCCCGAAGAATTGAAAAAATATAATGTTGTAGACTCGCTCGAAAAGCTGGGCAAGGTAGACGTCGCGATACTCTGCACCCCCACCCGCAGCGTGGAGGCCAACGCTTCGAAAGCTCTCGCCATGGGTATAAATACCGTGGACAGCTTCGACATCCATACCGGCATCGTAGACCTGCGCTCCAAGCTGGACAAGATCGCCAAGGCGGGCAACGCCGTGGCCGTGATATCGGCCGGATGGGACCCGGGCAGCGATTCTATGATACGCGCCATATTCGAAATGTGCGCCCCCAAGGGCGTTACCTATACCAACTTCGGCCCCGGCATGAGCATGGGCCACTCGGTGGCTGCCAAGAGCGTCGAAGGCGTAGCCTCGGCCCTCTCGATGACCATACCCACCGGCACGGGCATCCACCGCCGCATGGTGTATATCGAGGTGAAGGAGGGATATAAGTTCTCCGACGTAGCTGCCCGCATCAAGGCCGACGACTACTTCTCCCACGACGACACCCACGTGTTGCAGGTGGAGAGCGTCGACGCGCTGATGGACATGGGACATGGCGTCAACCTCGTGCGCAAGGGCGTGTCGGGCAAGACGCAGAATCAGCGTTTCGAGTTCAACATGAGTATCAACAACCCCGCCCTCACCGCCCAGATCATGGTGGCCTCGGCCCGCGCCTCGCTGCGCCAGACCCCCGGAGCCTACACTATGATCGAGATCCCCCCCGTGGACTATCTCTACGGCGATAAGGAAGAACTGGTAAGGAAGCTGGTGTAAGGAAGCTGGTGTAAGGAAGCTTATATAGAGCTGTAGACAGCGGCGGGCGGTGCTTTTGCACCGCCCGCCTTGTTTTTGCAGACCTGTAATTATTAAAGCGCCGTAGGCGCTTGCCTTCCGCCAATTGCGAGATATTCACGCCCGGACAGGGGTTGAGGGAATCCGTTAAAAAACGACGCTGTGTCTAACGACTGTTAGCGGGGACGAAGGTCCCGCTAAAAAGGAGGAGTTCGACGTTTTAGGATGGACGAAGACCCCTGTCAGTGAATATCCGCAGGCGCACTTTTTGGGTACCTTTTGTGTGCACAAAAGGTACAAGGAAATTATGTGCAGAGAAATCTTTCCGCAAGAAAAGATTTTCGCACCTTTTGAACGCACAAAAGGTGCTACCAAAATGCGCCCCGCCGATGAAGATTTCCTGAATATCCGCTTGTAAATCCTAAATCCCAGAACTCCTCCTTTTAGTCTTGACCCTTACAGACCCAAGCCTAACGTCATCAGACATGCTGGGAGTTCTTAACGGATTTACTACGCTGCTATTCCGGGCGTAAATCTTCAGATGCGGGGGTTTTTTATAAATATAGGGAAGTCCGGACTTGCTCTCACAGACCGGACCTCACTTATATCTCAACCAAACCTTCTACTCCTCCTTCGCCTCGCACTCCTCTCCCACCTGCTCAAACTCGAACGTGGTGTGGGTTATGCCTAAGCCCTCCAGGCAGCGGCGCAGATCACACTTTAGCTCCTCCTGCGAACGGGAGCCGGAGACCACTATATGTGCGGTCATGGCGTTCTCCGTGGTGCTCAGCGCCCATATATGTATATGGTGTACGTCCGCCACGCCGTCGACGCCGCGTATTCCCCTCTTTACTGTTTCAGGCTTTATGTTCGCGGGTACTCCGTCGAGCGACAGGCGTATACTGTCACGCAGGAGCTTCCATGTCGAAACGAATATCGCCAGGGCAACGGTAATACCTATTATCGGGTCGACCACATACCATCCCGTGGCCCTTATCACCAATCCCGACACCAGCACCCCCACCGACACCAGCGCGTCTGCGGCCATATGTATATAGGCTCCCTTGACGTTTAGATCCTGCTCCTTCTCCCTCACGAACATCAGGGCCGTGAAGGCGTTTATCAGCACCCCGACACCCGCCACCACTGCGATAGCCCCACCCTGCACAGGTTGCGGATCATACAATTTATGGATACTCTCCGCGAGTATACCCCCCACGGCCACCAGTAGTATCAGTGCGTTGAACAGCGAGGCGAGCACCGTGCTCTTCTTGTAACCGTAAGTGTATTTGTTATTGGAACGTACCTTACTGAGCCTGAATGCCAGCATCGCAAGCACGAGGCCCACCACATCGGAGAGGTTGTGCCCCGCATCGGAGAGCAGGGCCATAGAACCGTAATACACTCCTGCGAAGAACTCCACCCCCACGAAGACCAGATTGAGGATTATCCCCACTGTGAAAGCCTTGTTGAGCGACGTTATCCTGAGGGCGTGGGAATGGGAATGTTCCCCGGAATGGTCATGCGTATGTTTAGAGCCGTGTCCCATAAAAACAGTTTTTGAGGTATAAATTCTACGCTGCAGACGGTCGAGGCATTGTATTCCCGCATCGCGAATTGCGATGCTCATCTCCGCGGCTCGGCCTTTGGCCGACCCCCACAGCCGCGGAGATGAAGTTATTCTCCCAGCCTGCGGTACGGGGCATAATTCGTTCGTAAATTCTCTACAACAACCCCATCAGGCGCAGTATCATCGGCGCCATTATAGAGGTGAATATCCCGTTTATCGTGAGCCCGAGGCTTGAGTAAGCCCCGTATTTACCGCTGCGCTCCATGGCTACGGACGTACCCAGGGCATGGGCCGCCGCCCCCATAGACAATCCCTGCGCCATAGGGCTGCCTATCCCCAGGGCCGCCATTATCCTGAATCCGAACACTCCGCCGAACAGCCCCGTAAGTATCACTATCGCCGCAGTAAGCGAGGGTATGCCACCCACTGTATCGGCTATCTCCATGGCTATGGGCGTCGTCACCGATTTAGGCGCGAGGGAGAGTATCACCTCGGCCGAAGCGCCCATTGCCTTGGCAACGAGCACCACCGATAGCACCCCCACCACGCATCCGGCGAGCTGCGACAGCAATATCGGCGTGATCTGCTTGCGGATATGTTCCAGCTGAAGGTAGAGCGGCACTCCGAGGGCCACCACTGCGGGCTTGAGCCAGAACTCTATGTACTTGCCACCCTCCTCGTATGTTTCGTAGCTTATGCCTGCCAGTTTAAGGAAGGCTATGAGCGCCGCAAAGGTGAGTAGTATGGGGTTGAGGGCCAGCACGCCCGTCTTCTTCTGGAGCATCTGCGACCCGAAGTAGAGCGCAAATGTGAGCGCCATCAGGAAGAATTTATTCTCTAAGTATCCCATCACTTCATCCTCCTCCTCACGAATTGGTACACCCAGCCCGTCACCACCATCACTATTATGGTGCTGACCACCGTGGCCACTAAAATTGGCCAGAATTCGGCCTTTATTATGTCGAAGTAGAGCATCAGCGCCACGCCCGGCGGCACGAAGAACAGCCCCATGTTGGAGACCAGGAAATCCGACACCCCTTTAACCCAATGTAGTTTCACCCAGCCCAATTCGAGCAGGAGGGTGAGTAGCAGCATGCCGATAATGCTCGACGGCAGTTTCACCCCAGTGAGGTAGACCACCCCCTCGCCGATGGCGAGGCAACCAAACAGTACGGCCAATTGACGTATCATCGTTTATTTTTTATTGGGACTAACATGCAAATTTACAGTAGTTAAAAATATGTGTTTATTAGAGTAGCATCCGTGACAGCAAAATAATCGCCGCTTCGGGCTTCTGTCGGGAATAGGTCTCGTGAGGGTGATCACCCTCAGTTATCGTGTAACGAGGGAAGCCTCCCGGAAGAGGCCCCGGCAGAAGACGCGGCTAGACTTTTTGCCTACTTTTGCGGCAATGGCAAAAGTAGGAAGAAAAGCCGAAGGCATAAAATCACCTTAAAAACAGAGGCGGACGCCGCCCGCACTCCCGGCAAAGTTATGGATATTTCTGTGAAACGTCCTATCGGGGAGGGTGGTTTTGAATGAGTTTTGATAAGTTTCATTAATTTTGTCGCTTTAGCGGTATGCCTTAGGAGCTGCCGCCTTTTATTAAAGATAAATATGCCCCGTCCCCGCAACATAATCACCCTCGACGCCTGCGTCGCCCGCGACCCCGCCAGGCGCATGGTCTCACCCATTGACTTCACTCTCGCCGAGGGTGAACATATCGCCGTTATAGGGGGTAACGGCAGCGGCAAGACCACGCTCGTCGAAACGATCACGGGGGCCCTGTTCCTCAAGGAGGGACACATATCCTACGATTTCTCGGGAGGCCACGGCGCGGAGGACAATTCCGCGTACCGCAATATCCGTTACATGACCTTCCGCGACGCCTACGGGGCGGCCGACCGGGGCTACTACTACCAGCAGCGCTGGAACGCCTCCGACAGCGAAGACGCTCCCCTCACGCGCGACACCCTCGCGGGAGAGGAGTGTGACCCGGCCCTGCGCCGCGAGCTTTTCGACTCGCTGGGGATCACTCCCCTGCTCGATAAACGTATAATAATGCTCTCGAGCGGCGAACTGCGCCGTACCCATATAGCCAAGGCCCTGATGTCGCAGCCGCGGGTGCTCATCATCGACAACCCCTTCATAGGCCTCGACCCTCCCACGCGCGAAGTGTTGGGCGGCCTGCTGGAACGCTTATCGCGGAGGGATGGCCTGAGCATCATCCTCGTCCTATCCTCGTCCGGCGATATCCCGTCGTTTGTCACCCACGTCTACACGGTGAAAGATATGGTCTGCGGACCGAAACTAACCTCCGGGGAGTTCTTCGCCACGGAAACATTCACTTCACGGCGTGAGGCCCTGCGCCGCAGCTACTCCGCCAAGCCCCCGGCACTCCCACCGCTCACCACTCCGCCGCTCGAAACAGAAAGCGTGGCCATACTTCGCAATATATCCATCAGCTATGGCTCCCGCACCCTTTTCGGCGGGCTCGACTGGACGATACTTCCCGGCGAGAAGTGGGTGCTCACCGGTTCCAACGGCTCGGGTAAGAGCACCTTATTGAGCCTTATCACCGCCGACAACCCGAGAGCCTACTCTCAGGACATAACCCTTTTCGGACGGCGCAGGGGTACGGGCGAAAGCATCTGGGATATCAAGCGGCGCATAGGTTACGTGTCGCCCGAGATGCACCGCTCGTACGTGAGCAACATTCCCGCTATAGAGATCGTGGCCTCGGGATTTTTCGACTCCATAGGCCTCTACCACAGGGCCGATGACAGTCAGAGGGAGGTGTGCCGCGCGTGGATACGCTCTTTCGGTATCGAGCATCTCGCAGACAAGCCGTTCCTAAAGCTCTCCTCGGGCGAACAGCGCCTGTTATTATTAGCCCGCGCATTTGTCAAAGACCCCGACCTGCTCATTCTCGACGAGCCCCTGCACGGCCTCGACGGCCCGGGCAAGGAATTGGCCCGCGCCGTGATCGAGGAGTTCTGCCGCAGGGAGGGCAAGTCGATGATCTACGTGACCCACTACCGCGAAGAAACGCCTTCGTGTGTGACGCTGGAGAAGAGATTATAATAAGATTCTAAGGCGCGAAGCGCCTGTAATCCCCGCATCTGAAACCTTTGACGAGGCGCGAGCCTCGTGCAAATGCCGCTTCGGGCTTCTGCCGGAAACAGGTCTCGTGAGGGAGATCACCCTCAGTTATCGTGTAACGAGGGAAGCTCCCGGAAGAGACCCCGGCAGAAGACGCGGCTAGACCTTTGGCCTACTTTTAGGGCGATGCTAAAAGTAGGTCCCGCTGCAGGCGAAATAAGGACAACAAGATACATTCTCATTCGCACCTTTTGAGCGCACAAAAGGTGCTGACCAAAATGCGCCCCGCCGATGAAGATTTCCTGAATATACGCTTGTAAATCCTAAATCCCAGAACTCCTCCTTTTAGTCTCGCCCCTTCAGGGCTTCGTCTAACGTCGTCAGACAACCGACGCTCGAACGAGGGCAGAGTCGAATTTATTCGACCTATGCCGAGAGAGAAGGAGGAAGGCGCAGCCATCCTGGGAGTTCTTAACGGATTTACGGCGCTACTATTCCGGGCGGAAATCTTCAGATGCGGGGATTGCAGGCGCTTCGCGCCTTATGATCTTGCCGGGCGTGAATATCCGCGATTGGCGGAGGGCAAGCGTCCTATGGGCGCTTCTGGAGTTTACTTTTATTACACCGGTCGCCCCCCAAACACCTTATTTAAGTAATCCTGAAAGAGTTTTACCCGATACAGGGTACTATTTTTTTATTTTTTATTACATTTGTCTGGATAAATTCCGACCCTAAACATAAAAACCGTGGAGTCAGGCTATTAACGACAGCCATCCGCAAGCCACATACACGCGTTCAATTCAATTAAATCCAAAATATAACGACATTCTATGAGCAAAGTGAAATTTTACAGCGGCAAGAATATTCCCCTCGAGCTGCATAAGGTACGCGTGGTGCAGAAGCTCCACCTCGTTCCCATCAACCGCCGCCTCGACGCCATACGCGACGCGGGCTTCAACACATTCCGCCTGAGCACCAACGACGTATTCCTGGATATGTTGACCGACAGCGGCACCAACGCCATGAGCGACAACCAGGTGGCTGCCATGTTCCGCGCCGATGACGCCTACGCCGGATCGCAGAGCTTCGACCGTCTCCAGAAGGCCGTGGAAGACGTGTTGGGTAAGAAATACCTCCTCCCTGTGCACCAGGGCCGCGCGGCCGAGAACATCATCAGCCGTTGCTTTATCAAGCCCGGCAACGTGATCCCCATGAACTACCACTTCACCACCGCCCTGGCCCACATCACCGAGAACGGCGGCAAGATCGCCGAATTGCTCTATGACGACGCCCTGCAGATCAAGTCCGATAACCCGTTCAAGGGTAATATCGACATCGACAAGCTGGTGAAG
Organism: Rikenellaceae bacterium; assembly: GCA_031553875.1. Lineage (GTDB taxonomy): Bacteria > Bacteroidota > Bacteroidia > Bacteroidales > Rikenellaceae > JAVBKU01. The sequence goes on from JAVBKU010000007.1 coordinate 82,870, forward strand.
TGCATCGAAGAGAACGGCGTTGAGAACGTGCCTTTCATCCGCATGGAGGCCTCTACCAACCTTATCGGTGGCCAGCCCTTCTCCGTCAGCAATATGATGGACGTGCGCAGGATAGCCGACAAATACGGCATTATGCTGGTACTCGACGCCTCGCTCCTGGGCGAAAACGCTTTCCTGGTAAAACAGCGCGAGAAGGAGTGGAAGGAAAACTCTATGGGCGACATCCTCCGCATGATGACCGGCCTGGCCGACCTCGTATACTTCTCTGCCCGCAAGCTCAGCTCTTCGCGCGGTGGTGGTATATGTACCAACCGCGCCGACCTCGTCGAAAAGATGAAGCCTATGATCCCCCTGTTCGAAGGGTTCCTCACCTATGGTGGTATCTCCGTGCGCGAGATCGAAGCCATGGCCGTGGGTCTCTATGAAACTCTCGACGAAACGGTTATTAGCCAGAGCCCCAGCTACATCGAATATATGGTACGCCAGATGGAAGCCTACGGCATCCCCGTGGTAACGCCTCCGGGAGTCCTCGGCGGTCACGTCGACGCGATGGCTTTCTGCTCGCATTTGAAACAGACCGAATATCCCGCCGCAGCCCTCGCCGCAGCCTTCTACCTTATCTCTGGTATCCGCGGTATGGAGAGGGGTACGATGTCGAGCGTACGCGACGAGAACGGCGTGGAGATCATGGCCGACGCCGAGCTTCTGCGCCTGGCGGTTCCCCGCAGGGTGTTCACACTCTCGCAGATAGAATACGTGATCGACCGCATGAAGTGGCTCTATGACAACCGCACCCTTATCGGCGGCCTGCGCTTCGTGTACGAGCCCCCCGTGTTGCGCTTCTTCATGGGCGGCATGGAGGCCACTACCGACTGGCCCGCACGCCTGACCGAGAAGTTCCTGGCCGACTTCGGCGACAGCTTGTAATCCTCGTGGGGGCTGAAGTTCCCGCACTCAATATTCCGGGGCCGGCGTCATTTATGACGCCGGCCCCGGGTGTTTTCACATCCTTATTTCGCCGTTCCGACCGTTTTGTGACCTAAATAGAGGCACAAAAGTTGATTTTAGGGCCTTCGAGGCATAAAAAACATTCCTGTAGGACTTTGAGGTCATTTTTTTATCCGTTAACTTTGAGGCTCTATTTAGAAAGGGTATAAACAATGGATTGGTTGGTTAATTTATTTCTGGGCGACGGCTCCTTCGGCGGAGGCGGTGTAGCCCATTCGGTGATGGTACTGGCGCTGGTGATAGCCATCGGCGTGGCGTTGGGCAAATTGAAGATAGCGGGAGTGTCGCTGGGGATGACCTGGATACTCTTCGTGGGTATCGCCTTCGCGCATTTCGGCATGACCATGGACAGCCACCTGCTCCACTTCCTTAAGGAATTCGGCCTGATACTCTTCGTCTACTCGATCGGCCTCCAGGTGGGCCCTGGTTTCTTCTCCTCATTCAAGAAGGGGGGCGTGAGGCTCAACATACTCGCCATGATGGTGGTGGCACTGGGCGTCATAACCACATGCGTGATATACTTCATCACCGGGCTGCCGATAACCACCATGGTCGGCATTATGTCGGGCGCCGTGACCAACACCCCCGGGCTCGGTGCCGCACAGCAGGCCTATAACGACATCTCCAATACCCCCGCCCCGGACATCGCGCTGGGTTACGCCGTGGCCTACCCGCTGGGCGTAGTGGGTATCATACTTTCGATAATGGCACTGCGCTATATCCTGCGCCTCAACATGGAACGCGAGGAAGAGGAGCTGGCCAAAAGCACCTCTTCGCGCAACGACAATGCGGCCCAGCCCCTGTCGCTGTCGGTTGAGAATTCGGCTATCGACGGTGAGACCATAGGCCATGTGCACGACCTTATAAACCGCGATTTTGTCATCTCGCGCATCATGCACCCCAACGGGGAGAGCGAGATAGCCGACGAGAACATGGTGCTCCACAAGGGCGACCAGATACTGGTGGTGACCGGAGCCCGTGACCGCAAGGCCGTGACCGCCTTCATCGGCAAGAAAATAGATATCGAGTGGGAGCAGGTCACCAAGCACTTTATCTCACGCCGCATACTCATTACCAAGCCCGAGATCAACGGCAAATCGCTCTCGCAACTCAAACTGCGCAGCGGCTTCAACGTCAGCGTCACGAGGGTCAACCGTGCGGGCGTCGACCTGGTGGCCAATTCGGCCCTGCAGCTGCAGATCGGCGACAGGGTGACGGTCGTGGGTACCGACGTCGCCATAAGCAGCGTGGAGAAGGTGCTGGGCAACTCGCTCAAGAGGCTCGAATCGCCCAACCTCATCCCCATTTTCATCGGTATCGTGTTAGGTGTGATCCTCGGCAGTATCCCGTTCATGCTCCCCGGCATACCCCAGCCTGTGAAGCTGGGCCTCGCGGGAGGTCCGCTCATCGTGTCGATACTCATCAGCCGCTTCGGCCCCAAATACAAGCTGGTGACCTACACCACCATGAGCGCCAACCTTATGCTGCGCGAGATAGGCATCGCGATATTCCTCGCATGTGTCGGCCTCGAGGCCGGCGCCGGGTTCGTTGAAACGATAATCAACGGCGGCGGCTACGCGTGGATAGCCTACGGGGTGATGATAACCGTGATACCCCTGCTTATAGTGGGCATCATAGGCAAGCTCTTTTTCAAGGTCAACTATTTCACCCTCATGGGTGTGATGGCGGGGGCCACTACCGACCCTCCCGCGCTGGCGTATTCCAACGATGCCGTAGCCAACGACGCTCCGGCGGTGGGTTACGCCACCGTGTACCCTCTTACCATGTTCCTGAGGGTATTGGCCGCACAGTTGCTTATACTCGTGCTGGCCTAAATAATTTTCCATACGCATGACCTTCTCTAACGCGGCAGGCATGTGTGTTATTAATGTGGCACAGAGTGTGCTGAAAAGTTGTTAACGTGTTTTTTGTTTGATTTTATAGTATTTTTAATTCTAAATATCTTATTTTTACGATACTTGGGGATGATGGATGCCGTGCTATAAGGCACGGAGTACGAGGCGGCCCCCGGGTAACATTAAACTAATATCCCCATCATGGTTAACGTTAAAGACTTCGTCTCGAGATTCTCACTATCGCACCCTGACATGAAAGAACCCGTTGTAATCACCGCTCCGGAGGAGGTGACCTCCGTAGCCCTGGTACGCATCAACGCTCCCTCCCGCCAGGATCGGGGCAGTTTCTTTTCCAAGCAAACCGCCAAGTTCGTATCCAGAGTTTCGACCTCGAGCATCATCGCCGAAGATATGGTCATCGACGGATCGATAACCTCCGGCTCCAACCTGCTGATCCTCGGTACCATAAACGGCGACGTGAACTGCGAGGGCGATATAGAGATCAAGGGACGCATCAACGGCAATACCCGTGGCCGGAATATAACCATGAATACCGCAGAGATCACGGGCGACGTCCTGGCCGAGAACATGCTTACCCTCGCCGAAGGCTCCGTCAACGGCGCCGTATCCGCCCGCAAGGCCGACATCAACGGTATGGTCAGGGGTAATATCAACATAGGAGGCCTGCTCCAGGTGAAGGCCAACGCCACTATCCAGGGCGACATCACAGCCGCCTCTGTGTCCATAGCCAAGGAGTCTATAATCAAGGGTAACCTCACCATAAGCAAAGTATAACGGCTTCCCCTGTGGCAGGATCGCCTGCCACAGGAGCCCGGTCCGTACCCGTAATCCTCACGGCCTCACCCTTCCATAATGTCCGAACTGAAGATATACGCTGAAGAGATATTCAAGCTGTTACGCTATGATCCCTCCAGCCCCATGTTGTTCTCCAGCGGACTGTTCCTGTTCGTATTCCTGGGATTCACGCTCTTCTACCAACTACTGAAGCGGAGGATGGTGGCAAGGATCATCTACGTTACGATCTTTTCCCTTTACTTCTACTACAAGACCAGCGGATTCTATTTCCTGCTGCTCATAGCCCTGTCGCTGTCGGATTTCACGATAGGTTATTTCATCGAGCACAGCATCCGGCAACGCACCAGGAAGCTGCTGCTCGCCTTAAGTATCTGTATCAACATCGGTGTTCTGTGCTATTTCAAGTACGCGGCGCTGATATGGTCCACCATCTCGGGCATAATAGCCAACCCTTTCAACCTGCCGGACATATTCCTGCCGGTCGGTATCTCGTTCTTCACGTTCCAGTCGAGGAGCTACATCATCGACCTCTACCGCGGCAGGATAACCTCCATCTACCGCTGGATAGACTACCTTTTCTATCTTTCGTTCTTCCCCCAACTGGTGGCGGGCCCTATCGTGAGGGCGCGCGATTTTATCCCCCAGATCTACCGTAACCCGATATACGTCTCCAGGGAAATGTTCTCCACGGGGCTGTTCCTTATCGTGTCGGGGCTATTCAAGAAAGCTATAATCTCGGACTATATAAGTTTCAACTTCGTAGACAGGGTATTCGACAATCCCCTGCTCTACAGTGGCTTCGAGAACCTGATGGCCGTCTACGGCTACGCCATGCAGATATACTGCGACTTCTCGGGTTATTCGGATATGGCCATAGGTATCGCCCTGTTGCTCGGCTTCCACTTCAACCGCAACTTCGATTCGCCGTACAAGTCGGCCACCATCACCGAGTTCTGGCGAAGGTGGCATATCTCGCTCTCGAGCTGGCTCAAGGACTACCTCTATATCTCCCTTGGCGGCAACCGCAAAGGCAGGATACGCACATACGTCAACCTTATGCTGACCATGCTCATAGGCGGCCTGTGGCACGGGGCGGCGGTACGATTCATACTCTGGGGTGCATGGCACGGAGTGGGCCTGGCGTTCCACAAGTGGATAATGTCCATGTTCCCGAGTTTCAAGGCCCTGGGCATGGAGATGCGCTGGCCAAGAAGGCTCCTGGGAGTGTTCATCACCTTTAATTTCGTGTGCGCCAGCTGGATACTCTTCCGCGCGCCCGATATGCACACCGTGCAGACAATGTTCTCCCAGATATTCACAAATTTCAACCTCGCGCTGATACCGGAGGTGGTCTCCGGGTATAAGTACGTGTTCATCCTCCTCGGCATCGGCTACTTCCTGCATATGCTGCCCGAGAGCATGGAGGTGGGTTGCAAGAAACTCTCGGCCAAGGCTCCCATGGCCCTGCACGCGCTGGTATTCGTGATACTAATCTGGGGCATCATGCAGATCAAATCCTCAGAGATACAGCCGTTTATATATATCCAGTTTTAGTCTTACCTTTGCGGAGGCAATCAATTGTCACATGGGTCATAACAGATGAAATTACAACTATTAAAGTTAGAGTAGTAAAATAATCGCCGCTTCGGGCTTCTGCCGGAAATAGGTCTCGTGAGGGAGATCGCCCTCAGTTATCGTGTAACGAGGGAAGCTCCCGGAAGAGACCCCGGCAGAAGACGCGGCTAGACCTTTTGCCTACTTTTGCGGCAATGACAACATTTCGAGCAGTGAGGGCAGAGGCCGCTTGCGGACTATGCCGAGTCGC
>JAVBKU010000021.1:0-22631 GCA_031553875.1 Rikenellaceae bacterium
GAATCCGTTAAAAAACGACGCTGTGTCTAACGACTGTTAGACAGGCCGCAGGCCTGTCTAAAAAGGAGGAGTTCGACGTTTTAGGATGGACGAAGACTCCTGTCAGTGAATATCCGCAGGCGGGCGTCACAGACGCTTTAAGGGTTGAGAATTGAATCACTATCAGATATTATATCACGCCAACTATATCCGTGTGCCGGGAGGCACCCTTTTGTGTGCACAAAAGGTACAAGAGAAATATTTGTAGTAGTTTATTTCGCCTGCTGTCCTCTACTTTTAGCTTCGCTTTCATTTCTCGCGACTCGGCATAGTCCGCAAGCGGCCTCTGCCCTCACTGCTCGAAATGTTGTCATTGCCGCAAAAGTAGCAAAAAGTCTAGCCGCGTCTTCTGCCGGGGTCTCTTCCGGGAGCTTCCCTCGTTACACGATAACTGAGGGTGATCTCCCTCACGAGACCTATTTCCGGCAGAAGCCCGAAGCGGCATTCGCACGAGGCTTGCGCCTCGTTAAAGTTTTCAGATGCGGGGATTGCAGGCGCTTTGCGTCTTATGATCTTGTGAGCGTGAATATCAGCAATTGGCGGAGGACAGGTACTCAAAGAGCACCTTAGGAATATATTATGAAACAAAATCGGCCGCCCCTGGTTGGGGCGACCGATTCATCTTTCCGGCCACGGGGGCCTCGCGCGAAATTACTGTATATTCTGTCCTTCTTCCTTCAGGCGCTTGCGCAGGAAGTCGGTATCCACGGTGTGAACGTCGCAGCCATTTTTCTTGATGGCGTGGACGGCGGCCATACCGGCGGCTTCGCCCGTAACCATGCTGGGGGGCATAACCCTCATACTGCCGTAAGTGGCGGCGTCGGTAGAGACGCAACGACCGGCTACCAGCACGTTCTTCAGACCCTTAGGGGTCAGAATCCTGTAGGGGATACCGTGCGACTCACCCTTGCCCATGTGGGGATATTTGGTGGCCTTGTTGCTGTGACGGTCGATATAGTAGTTATTACGGCCGATCTCGTCAGGGAATGTCCTGCGAGCCAACCAGTCGTCGACGGTGAGCGTGTAGTCGCACACGATGCGGCGGCTCTCCCTGATACCGAGCAACTGGGCGGTATTGACCACACCGGCATTGCCGAAGGCCGAGGGATAGAACTCGCGCAACATCTGGCAATACTGCTCTGCTATCTGGCGGCCGATAGGCATCGCGCCCGAAAGCAGTTCGGGATTAGTGGAATCGATATTCCTGATGTGGCCTGCGTTGAACTGTATCACGCCGGGCTGTGTGAGCGTATTGTTGATGTGGCCGTCGATAAGGGGGAACTTGCCCGACCTTATACCATCCCATACGGGGCTCTGCTTGTTGGAGCCGTGGAGGCGGGGGCCCTTCAAGTAGGCGTCGGTATCGACATTGGCCAGCGAGAAGCAAAGCGTAGAGGCCTGTATCTCGTCGAGGGGAGTGGTGTTGAACGCAGCTCCCGCCCATGTGGCCACGTCGCCGTCGCCCGAGCAGTCGATAAAGACTTTAGCCTTGTAGGTGGTCAGACCGGCCTTGTTGGCTACGGTGATGGCCTCGACGATGTTGTTACCACTCTTTTCAACAGCGGCAACGAACGAGAAGAAGAGAACGTCGACCTTGGCTTCCTTGAGAAGCAGATCGTACTGGCGCTTCATATATTCGGCATTAATAGCCGACCAGTCGTACTTGGTGGGGGACGGCTCCACTTCAGCAACGCCCTTCTTGGAGATCCTCAGGATCTTCTCGGCGATACCTTTGTAGATGATCTTGGTCTTGTCGGTGTAAGGACACCACACGGGGATCATACCCGCTGTGCTCATGCCGCCGAGGACGCCTGTGCGCTCGATAACCAGCACCTTAGAGCCTTCTCTCGATGCGGAGATGGCCGCCGCGATACCCGACGGGCCGCCGCCGATGATGATAACATCCCAGTTGGACTTAACGCCACCCTTGCTCTTGCCTTTCTGGGCCTGGGCCTCGCCTATCATGGGAACACCCACGGCGGTAAGGGCTGCGGTAGAAAGGCTCAGCGCGCCGGCCTTCTTTAGAAACTCTCTTCTGTCCATTTTTAAAAATTATTATTTTAGGTTTAAGATTGCTCAATCTTTACAAAGGTACTAAAAAAATGCATCGGGCAAAATCGCCCGGCGTTTTTCTGTTATAGCGAAGCTATGGAGGCATAGGTGAGGCCGCGGAAGTCGTGGGCGGCGAGATCGTAATCTCTCAGAGATTCCATAGGATTGCTCGTGGCGAGGGCCACCACCGAGGCTCCGGCGGCGCGGGCGGCGGCGATACCGGCGAAAGAGTCCTCTATAACGACGCACTCCGAGGCGGGCAGGCCCAGCATCTCGGCAGCCAGCAGGAATACTTCGGGGTCGGGCTTGCCGCGGGTGATCATGTCGCCGTTGGCGATGGCGTCGAAATATTCGGTGATGCCGCACTTCTCAAGCACGAATTCTACGTTGGCGGTATTGCCCGACGAGCCCACGGCTATCTTCATTCCGTGGGCCTTGAGGTCGCGCAGGAATTCATGCAAACCCGCCACGGGTTCGATAGTGGGGGCATAAAGCTCGCGGTAGACGGCCTCCTTCTCGTCGGCCAGCGCGGCGATACCTTTACTTTCGACCACCTCTGCGGGCAACAGGGCGGGGATTATCTCGTCGTTGGTCATCCCGAACATGCTTATGAGCTTAGCCATAGGCAGGTCGACGCCGTACCTCCTGCAAAACACCACGAACGCGTCGATATGGGCCTGGGCATTATCTACCAGCACGCCGTCCATATCGAAGATCACACCTTTTTTCATGTTCTTATAATTTATCTTAAAACAATATAATTCGTTTGCTTTATCGCCTCGGCAAGCAGCCAGCGGTGGGCGAGATCGAGGCGAAGACGAGATTATCAGCCCTCCGCGCCGGGTGGCTGCGGGCCGATAGTTTTACGTTGTAAAACTGAATTATCCGCTGTTTTTATTAATTCGCCAAAATTACAATAAATAACTATCTTTGCACTACAAGTGTTGTTTTAAATAATAGTCATTTCCGCAAGCCATGGCCAGCGTACCCAACATACCCGAAAAGACCATCGAACGCCTGAGCGAATACCGCCGCACGCTACTGTCCTGCCATGCGCAGGGCATCAAACACATATTCTCGCACGTGCTGGCGGGCATTCACGGCATCACGGCCGTGCAGGTGAGGCGCGACCTGATGCTCATAGGCTTTTCGAGCGACACGAAAAAGGGTTACGACGTGGAAGTGCTGATAGACTTTATCGGCGACATCCTCGACAACAAAAACACTGTGAATGTGGCAGTGATCGGCATGGGAAACCTCGGGCAGGCACTTACCAAATATTTCAACGGGCAGCGCTCGAAACTCTCCATCGCCGCCGCATTCGACGTAGACCCGGGAAAGATCGGGCTGACCATCGACGACATACCATGCTTCCACATCGACGAGTTCGAGCAAAAAGTGGAAGACCTCGACATAAAGATAGCCGTACTCTCCCCTCCCACCGACGTGGCATCTGAGCTGGTGGTGCCGATTATCAACGCGGGGATCAAAGGCGTGCTCAACTTCACCTCCAAGCCGCTGAACTTTCCCAAAGGGATATTCGTAGAGAACTACGACATAACCACCATTCTGGAAAAGGTGGCCTACTTCGTCAAGGAGAGCGAGGAGAATCAGTAGGGAGTGCTCCTGTCGGCCTGCCGGACCGCTCTTATATTTTTGTCAAAATCGAGAAAAAGGATGATAATTGATGGTATGTCTTTTCATTTCTTGGTTTCGCCAAAATAACGAATTGGGTTTGACATCCCTTTTGTTTTGGGCACTTCTCTATTCAAATAGGTCTCTAGTACTGTATTGTCCGTAACCTCACATCCTTCAAACCCCCATCTTTTACTTCTGTTTTCATTCTGCAACCACTTTTTAGGTTTAAAAACGGCCCTGACAATACCTCTGTATTCTGCCAAAACATAATCCACCTTATTCACTTTATTTATTTTTAATTTCCACCACCCTCGCGTAGCTTCATATATGTTAGGCCTTTCATAAATGGCATTATCATTCCCAACCTTCTTTTTATTTGTTTTAAATGTTTTGTTTATATTAATCACTAATACGTAATGTTTAATTTCTTCCGTGTCTAGTTTCTTACAGTTATACAACAACTCACACTCTTCCACCGTCATAATCCCTTGATCAAATGAATGATGACCTGCGATAATATTTGTAATTTTTGACACTTCCGAAAACTTTCTAAATGTAAGAAAATCTATTAAAACAGATTCTACAAGAAATGCTTCATCTCTTTCTAATCCATGACGAATTATATAGTATCTCACTTCTTGGCCGGCGGACTTTATAGCACGAATTGTTTCTAACTTTTCTGTATCCTTGGGACTTACAATGGATTCGTCAATATGAGAAAAAATTCTATCCTCCTTACCTTTGCCCACGTAGAATATCTTATCATCTCGTGGATCAAGCAATGCATAAACGTAGTGTTTTAATTCTTCTTTTGTTTTTTGTGAGAATTTCATAGTAGTTATCTTTTTTATTCATTAACGTTTCGACGGACGCGGGTTTGCAAATGGTTAATAAAGATACAAAATTAAACCCACAAGCAGTAATGCCGGGGAAACTTCTCTTTCTCGGGAATTTTAGTTATTTTTGTAGATATCCGTATTAGAATACGCAATATATAATAGGCTATAAAGATTTTCAGCGATGAAGATATTCAAAGGTTTCGACAAGGCGAGAGGCATAAAGAACCCCGTGGTGACGGTCGGCTCGTACGACGGCGTGCACCTGGGCCATAGGGAGATATTCAAGCGCCTCGGGGCGCTGGCGGAAGTGTGCGGCGGCGAGAGCGTGGTGGTGACCTTCGAGCCCCATCCCCGCAAACTACTTGGCAACTACGGCGATCCGGTGCGTCTGCTCAACTCCATGGACGAGAAGATACTGCTCATGGAACAGGCGGGGATCGACAACCTTATAGTGGTCGACTTCGACGACAAGTTCAGCAAGCTGAGCTACGAGGAGTTCATCCGCGACATACTCGTGGGTAAACTGAATATGAAATACCTCGTGCTGGGCTATAACCACCACTTCGGGCGCGACAAGGAGGGCGACTACGACAATCTCAAGGTGCTCGCGCGAGATCTCGACTTCGAGGTGTCGCAGATGGAGGCGCAGACCATAGACGGCGGCAAGATCAGCTCCACTGTGATCCGTAACCTCATAGCCAACGGCTTTATGGAGAAGGCCACGACACAGTTGGGCACCCCCTACTTTATGATAGGGACTGTAAAAGACGGTTTTCTGGTGAGCGACGAACCCTGTAAGCTCATTCCCTCTGCCGGGCAGTACAAGGTGCTCGCGGGCGATCCCACGGGGGGGGGTAAGATAAGCGCCGTAGTAGAAATAGATTCCAAGGGCAAGGTACGCCTGGAGACAGGTAAACCGGCTATTAAGAAGCTTCTGGCGGAGAACAAAAAGATTTTGATAAAATTCGTGTAAATTTCTCCTGCGAGGTGGGTAACTTCGGTTTTTTTGCCTACTTTTGCACCCAATATACCCAGAGTTCTTTAAGATATCGGCACACTTCAACGCAGGACGGAGGCTCTCTACCACCGTTTACCATATCGTTGCATAAGGTTTGAGGGCTCCTACGGCGGAGAAACGCGCGGTCGGTTCCTATAGAAGTCTACTCAAAAACCTCTCTTATTATGCCGTTTATCAAAGACAGAGTCTACACAGAAGGTCTCACTTTCGACGACGTACTGTTGATCCCCGCCTATTCCGAAATCCTGCCAAGAGATGTGGATATCACATCACGTTTCTCACGCAATATCAGGATCAATACCCCGATAATCTCGGCGGCGATGGATACCGTGACCGAGTCGGAACTCGCCATCTCTATAGCGCGCCAGGGAGGTATGGGCGTGATACACAAGAATATGCCCATCGCCGAACAGGCTCTCCAGGTGCGTAAGGTGAAGCGCGCCGAGAACGGCATGATCTACGATCCCATCACCATCAGCAAGACCAACACCGTGGGCGACGCCCTCGCCCTGATGAAGGAGAACCGTATCGGCGGCATTCCCGTCGTGGAGGCTGACGGCAAGCTCGAAGGTATCGTTACCAACCGCGACCTCCGATTCCAGAAGGATATGTCGCGTCTGATTTCCGAGGTGATGACCAAAGACGGCCTTATCACCACCCTCAACCCCGATCTCAAGCACGCATCGGACATACTGCTCCAGAACAAGATCGAAAAGCTGCCCGTCGTGGATAAGAACGGCAAACTCGTGGGGCTTCTCACATACAAGGATATAACCAAGGTGCAGGACAACCCCTTCGCTGCCAAGGACGAAAAAGGCCGCCTGAGGGTAGCCGCCGGCGTGGGCGTAACGCGCGACTCATTGGACCGCATCGCCGCCCTCTACGAAGCGCAGGTGGACGCCATCGTGATCGACACCGCGCACGGACACTCCAAAGGCGTGGTCGATATGCTCAAGATAGTTAAGGCCAAATACCCGACCCTCGACGTGGTGGTGGGCAACATCGCCACAGGCGAGGCCGCCAAGATGCTCGCCAAGGCGGGCGCCGACGGCGTGAAGGTGGGTATAGGGCCCGGCTCCATATGTACGACGCGTGTGATCGCGGGCGTGGGCGCTCCCCAGCTCTCGGCTATATACGACGTGGCCAAGGCGCTGAAAGGCACCGGAGTGCCCCTTATCGCCGACGGCGGTATACGTTACTCGGGCGATATCGTGAAAGCGCTGGCCGCAGGGGCCGACTCGATAATGGCGGGCTCGCTGTTCGCAGGGGTCGAAGAGTCGCCCGGCGAAACGATAATCTACAACGGACGTAAGTTCAAATCATACCGCGGCATGGGCTCTATAGAGGCCATGCAGCAGGGCTCGAAGGACAGGTACTTCCAGGATGCCGAAGACGACATCAAGAAGCTCGTTCCCGAGGGTATCGCCGCTCGTGTACCCTACAAGGGCACGCTGTCGGAGGTTGTTTACCAGATGGTGGGCGGTCTGCGCGCCGGCATGGGTTATTGCGGAGCTAAGGACCTCGCAGCCCTCAAGGAGGCCAAGTTCATACGTATCACAAGCTCGGGCGTACTCGAGAACCACCCCCACGACGTGATCATCACACGCGAGGCCCCTAACTACAGTCGTGGAGATTAATTCAGATTTATGCGCAGGATTCCGCTGCATTAAATAATAAACGGCTTGAAGATATCTTCAAGCCGTTTTTAATTGTCAGCGCCCTGCCCCGGGGGAGGCGCGCCCGTTGTTGACCCATTAGGATTCGAACCTAAAATGACAGAACCAAAATCTGCAGTGTTACCATTACACCATGGGTCAGTGTTACGGAGTGCAAATATAGATATTTTTTCGGGAATCAAAATAAAAAGGCGCCGGCCCTTTCGGTGTATTCTTTTTCATACCTTTTGCTTGTACAAAAGGGTGCCTACCGGCACACGGATATAGTTCATATAGCTGAAGAATAGGATGTGATTCCGTTTTCAGCTCTTAAAGCGTCGCAGACGCTTGAGCTCCCGACTCTGAAAATTTACGCCCGGAGGAGAGACGAGGGAGTCCGTATAAAAACGCGGATTGTCCGACGCTCGTTAGACAGGCCGCAGATCTGACTAAAAGGAGGAGTTCTGCGTTTTAGGACGTACGAAGTCGCTCATCAGGAAATTTTCATCGGAGGGCACGTTTTGACAGTACCTTTTGCGTGATCAAAAGGTACGAAAAAATCTACCTCTCAAACTCCAGCACGCTGCCGCGGGAGGAGGTATCCACCTCTCCGCCTGAGTACACCACACGGCCATTGACCAGGGTGGTATCTACCTTATGATTGAAGGTTACACCCTCTAAAGGCGACCAACCACACTTATAGCGTAGATTCTCCTTAGCGACAGTCCATGGCGAATTGGAATCCACGATCACGATATCTGCTTTGTACCCCGGACGGAGAAAGCCCCTATTCTTCACCTTAAAGCGCTTGGCCGGTGCATGACACATCTTATCTACCACCTTTTCAACGGAGAACAGCCCCTGCCCCGCCATTTCGAGCATGGACACCAGGGAGTGCTGCACAGAGGGCGCGCCCGAGGGAGCTACGAGGTATGAGTATTGTTTCTCTTCCAGCGCGTGGGGGGAATGGTCGGTGGCCACCAGGTCGAGGCGGTCTGCCGCCAGAGCCTCGCGCAGGGCTCTCCTGTCGGCCTCGGTCTTAACCGCGGGATTCCAGCGTACCAGATTCCCCAGGCGTTCGTAGTCGGCGTCGGTGAACCACAGGTGGTGGACACACACCTCGGCGGTAACCTTTTTACCCTCCAGCGGACCGGGATCGAACAGTTCCAATTCACGGGCGGTGCTTATGTGCGTAACGTGCAGGTCGCCCCCGTAGCGAGCCGCGAACTCCACGGCGCGGGCCGTGGAACGGTAACAGGCCTCGGCCGAGCGGATCATCGGATGGAGCGAAACTGGTATATCGTCGCCGTATATCGCCCTGTAATGGGCCATGTTGGCGTTTATGATGGCTTCGTCCTCGCAGTGGGCCGCTACGGGCACGGGGCTCTCGGCGAAGACCGCCTGCAGGGCCATCTGGCTGTCGACCAGCATATTACCCGTAGATGAACCCATAAATACCTTCACGCCGCACACCCTGCGGGGGTCGACATTGCGTATCTGGGCTATATTGTCGTTGGTGGCCCCTATATAAAAGCTGTAATTGGCGAGGGACTTGGCGGCGGCCAGGTCGAACTTTTCGGAGAGCAGGTCGAGGGTCACGGTCGCCGGGCGGGTATTGGGCATATCCATGAAGGAGGTGACGCCTCCCGACACGGCGGCAGCCGATTCGGTGAAAATATCGCCCCTGTGCGTAAGGCCCGGTTCACGAAAATGGACGTGGCAGTCGACAACTCCCGGAATGACCATCTTGCCCCCGGCATCTATAATTTCGCCCCTGAATTCGCCTTTGTAAGGGCCTTCGGCGACGGAGGATATAGCATCCCCTTTAACAATGATATGGCCGCTGAAACGGCGGCCTTCATTGATTATTAAAGCATTATTTATCAGCAACATCGGGAAGAGGTTTTATCGATCTGAATCCTAACTTTATCACTCCCCAGAATGCCTCACCGAATATTCCTCCGGTCATCTTCGAGTCGCCCTGGGTGCGCTCGGTGAATACTATCGGGATCTCGACGATCTTATAACCGAGCTTCCATGCGGTGTACTTCATCTCGATCTGGAATCCGTAGCCCTTCATCTTCACGTTGTTGAGGTTGATACGGCGCAACAGGCGCGAGGAGTAGCAGACAAAGCCGGCCGTGGCGTCGAACACAGGGAGACACGTGATGGCACGCACGTATCTGGAGGCGAAGTAGGACATCAGCACCCTTCTCATGGGCCAGTTCACCACATTGACGCCGTTCACGTACCGCGACCCGATAACAAGGTCGGCATCGTCATTGACAGCGGCATCGAACAGGGCCACCAGGTCGTCGGGATTGTGCGAGAAGTCGGCGTCCATTTCGAAGACATAGTCGTAACCACGGTCGAGCGCCCAGCGGAAACCCGCTATATATGCCGTTCCCAGGCCTAATTTGCCAGCCCTCTGAACAAGGTGGAGGCGGTCGGAATGGGTGGACATCTTGCTCCTGACGATATCGGCTGTCCCATCGGGCGAACCGTCGTCGATAACGAGAATATCGAACGGCTCGTTCATGGATAAGACCTTGTCGAGCACGATCTCTATGTTCGCGCTCTCATTGTATGTGGGGATTATAACTACCTTGCGCATCGCGGCGGAGAGTTGCGGCCGGCGTTTAATTCGAAGTTAATCCGCGGCCCGGTTCCTTATTGGAACAAAAATAGTAAATTTGTGGGAAATATTCATACGTTCGATTTTTTTATGCCACAGACCGTAACCCTCGTCCTCTCTCCCGAGAAGGCGGCAAATAAGGAGTTCTACACCTCTGCCGCGGCGAAAACCCTCGCTGTGGGAGAGAATCGCATCGCACTTGTGAGGGTGGTGAAGCGGTCGATCGATGCCCGGAGCAGAAATATAAAGGTAAACCTCACCCTCGAGGTGTACGTCGACGATGAGCACGCTCCTGAGCCCATACATTTCGATTACCGCGACGTGAGCGGGCGGACGCCGGTAGTGGTCGTGGGCGCAGGGCCTGCGGGACTGGCCGCATCGCTCCGCCTTATAGAGCTGGGTCTCAAGCCGATACTATTAGAAAGAGGTAAGCCCGTATCGGAGCGCAAAAAAGATATAGCCATCATAAACCGCGGCGGGGAGGTGGACCCCGACTCCAACTACTCCTTCGGCGAGGGCGGCGCGGGGACATTCTCCGACGGCAAACTTTTCACCCGCTCCAAGAAGCGCGGCGACCACGCCAAGGCGCTCCAGATACTCCACTCGCACGGCGCCTCCGAAGAGATACTCTACGACGCGCATCCACACATCGGCACCGACAAACTCCCG
Organism: Rikenellaceae bacterium; assembly: GCA_031553875.1. Lineage (GTDB taxonomy): Bacteria > Bacteroidota > Bacteroidia > Bacteroidales > Rikenellaceae > JAVBKU01. Next base: position 10,546 of record JAVBKU010000021.1, read on the forward strand.
AGGGTGATAACCAACATCTGCGACACTATTAGGTCGTGCGGAGGAGAGGTACACTTCGGCATGAGGGTCGAGGATTTCGAGGTGAAGAACGGACGCGTAACCGGCGTACATGCCGGAGGCGGGCTGATCGAGGGGGCGGCGGTGATACTCTCCACAGGCCACTCGGCGCGCGACATATACCGTCTGCTTCACGCCCGGGGCATAGCCTTGGAGGCCAAGCCGTTCGCCATGGGCCTGCGCGTGGAGCATCCGCAGGAGCTTATCGACTCCATACAATACCACATGCCACAGAGGGGTGAATATCTCCCCGCGGCCACATACTCGCTCGTAAGCCAGGCGGGAGGGCGCGGCGTGTACTCGTTCTGCATGTGTCCGGGAGGATTTATTGTCCCGGCGATGACCTCTCAAAAGGAGATGGTGGTCAACGGCATGTCGCCCTCGGGGCGCAACTCGCATTATGCCAATTCGGGTATCGTGACGGAAGTTAGGCTATCCGATTTCGAACACCTGCGGGAGGAACATGGCCCGCTGGCTGGGGTGGCGTTCCAGGAACAACTGGAGCTATCGGCCTGCCTCCACGGCGGCGAGGGACACAAGGCCCCCGGGCAGAGAGTGGCAGACTTCGTGTCGGGACGGGAATCTAAGAGCCTACCCTCAACGTCATACGTCCCCGGGGCCACACCCTCGGAGATAAACCGCTGGTTGCCACCGTTCATATCGGGGGCGTTGCGGGCGGGCATAGGTTCTTTCGGGAGTAAGATGCGGGGATTCGTGACCAACGAGGCGCTCCTGTTGGGCGTAGAAAGCCGCACCTCGTCGCCCGTGCGCATACCGCGCGACCCACAGACGCTCATGCATCCCCAGACCGAGGGGCTCTTCCCGTGCGCCGAAGGCGCCGGGTACGCCGGAGGCATCATATCGGCCATGATGGACGGAGAAAAGACCGCCGAAGCGGTAAAACAGTGGGTCGAATAAGCGGGATTTCGGGATAAAATATTTACCTTTGAACGTATCGGATCTATCAAAAAATAAGAGTATGAGAAAGGTTATAATAACTATGGCGCTGGTGTTGATAGCTTCGGCATCGTTCGGCAAGGTGGGAGTAAAAATAGTGCGATTCGGGCTCAAGGCAGGGTATACCGCCGAGAACGACAACGTCAAGACCAGCAACATAACCGTCAACACCGGGCAGAAATATAACCTCGCGGCCGATCCCAACTTCGGATTCCACTTGGGGATGATGGCCAGGGTCGACCTCAAGGTAATGCACATCCACACCGAGCTCACCTACAACCTCAGCAAATACTCGCTGGCCATAGTGCCCGCAGGGGGGCAGCTCTCCACCGATAAGATCAGGGTGTCGACGCTTACCATGCCGATACTCGCGGGTAAGAAGTTCGCATTCATAAGGCTCGAGGCAGGGCCCGTGTTCAATCTGATGACCTCTACCAGCAACAGCAACTCCTCGTCGCAGAACGTGACGGCAGTGGTCACCAAGCCCGCCGTGGGTTATATGATAGGGGTCGGGGCCGACATCATCAAGAAGATCACGTTCGACATACGTTACTCGGGGCAGTTCAAGAAACCCACGCAGAACCTGCAGATAGGCGACGCCATAGGTCAGGACGTCAAGATGGGGATGGACCAGTGGCTGTTCAGCGTCGGTTACCTATTCTAATTCCCGGGTAGAATAATGGCTGACAGGAACATAATACTCGAAGGTATCGACCCCCAGGAGCTGTACGGAGCGGGGAACGCCAATATCGACAAGATAACGGGCAAATTTCCCCTGCTCAAAGTGGTGAGCCGGGGCAACCTTCTGAAGGTGGCCGGGGGCGAGGATGAGATCGACCGCTTCGCCAAAAAACTCGACGACCTGCTCGCCTATCACGCCAAATATGGCCATATATCGCCCGAAGTCATCGACCAGATATACGACGGGGGCCTCGCCTCTCCCAAGAGTGACGAGAGAGCCGACAAGGACGTCATAGTCTACGGCAACAACGGCAACATCGTCAGGGCCAGGACCGTCAACCAGGTCAAGCTCCTCAAACTTTACGACACGAACGACCTCCTTTTCGCCGTCGGCCCCGCCGGCAGCGGTAAGACCTATACAGCCATAGCCCTCGCGGTGAGGGCTCTGAAGAACAGGGAGGTGAAACGTATCATCCTCACCCGCCCCGCCGTGGAAGCGGGCGAGAAACTCGGATTCCTGCCGGGCGATATGAAGGACAAGCTCGATCCCTATCTCCAACCCCTCTACGACGCCCTGCACGACATGATACCCCCCGCCAAGCTGACCAAATACATGGAGGAGGGCACGGTGCAGATAGCCCCACTGGCATACATGAGGGGGCGGACTCTGGATAATGCTTTCGTGATACTTGACGAGGCGCAGAACACTACTATGTCCCAGATAAAAATGTTCCTCACGCGTATGGGGCGCAGCGCGCGCTTTATCGTCACGGGCGACGTGACGCAGGTCGACCTGCCGCGTAAGAGCGACTCGGGCCTGCTGCCGGTGATGAACTTTCTTAGGGGCATAAAGGATATAGGCATAGTGGAATTCGACGGGAGGGACATCATCCGCCACCCGCTGGTGAAATACATAGTCGAAGCGTTCGACAAACACAGCAAGGAGCAGAGGGAGGAGTAAGGCGGCACTAAAGATGGGTGCAGGGCCGGACGGAAATATAAATGCTGCATCGCTTCAGCGATGCTCATCTACGCGGCTCGGCCTTTGGCCGCCCCCGCAGCCGCGAAGATGAAAAATAATTAATCATCACAGATTAAACGAAGAACAATCAAAAATATAAACTCATTTTTATGGACAAGGCGATAATCAAGACCGATTTCAATTTCGAGGGGCAGAAGAACCTCTATGTGGGCAAAGTAAGGGACGTGTACAGCATCGACGACGACATCCTGGTGATGGTCGCCTCTGACCGTATCTCGGCGTTCGACGTGGTGCTCCCCAAGGGTATCCCTCACAAGGGACAGGTACTTAACCAGATAGCATCCAAGTTCCTCGACGCCACCAGCGACATTTGCCCCAATTGGAAGATCGCTTCGCCCGACCCCATGGTGACCGTGGGCCATAGGTGCGAATCGTTCCCTGTGGAGATGATCGTGAGGGCCTACCTCACCGGCAGCTCGTGGAGGGACTACAAGGCCGGAGCGCGCGAAATATGCGGCGTGCCCATCCCCGACGGCATGAAGGAGCACCAGAGGTTCCCCAAGCCCATCCTGACCCCCACCACCAAGGCTGAGATCGGCGACCACGACCAGAACATATCCCGTGAGGAGATAATTTCCAGCGGCCTTGTATCTAAGGAAGACTACGAAACGCTCGAAAAATATACGCTCGCACTGTTCGAAAGGGGATCGCAGATGGCAGCCCAGAGGGGTCTGATCCTCGTGGACACCAAGTACGAATTCGGAAAAAAGGACGGGGTGATATACCTTATCGACGAGATCCATACCCCCGATTCTTCGCGCTATTTCTATGCCGACGGCTACCAGGAGCGTTTCGACAGGGGCGAGGCACAGAAGCAACTATCGAAGGAATTCGTCAGGGAGTGGCTTATGGAGCACGGTTTCCAGGGCCGTACAGGGGAAACCGTCCCCGAAATGACCGACGAATTCGTAGAGAGCGTAAGTAACCGCTACATCGAACTGTACGAAAATATCACGGGCGAGAAATTCGTCTTCGACGGTTCCGAAGATATCATGGCCCGCATCGAGGGTAATATCAAGAATATGCTGGCACGCCTCAGGTAACGAGGCCCCGGCGGGTGTGTTGTTTGTGGCGGAATATAACGGTGTGCCTAAGTCATAAAAAACAAGATAAAATGAACAAAGACCTATTATCGCTCTCGCCCCGCGAGGTGTGGGAGCAGTTCAGTAATATTTGTTCCATCCCCCACCCCTCATATCACGAGGAGGGCATCAGGGAATATATTATAAGCTTCGCCAAGGAGCGCGGCATAGAGCACCTGCGCGACGAGGGCGGCAACATCATCCTGCGCAAGGGCGCTACGCCCGGAATGGAGGGTAAGAAGGGTGTCATACTGCAGGCTCATATGGATATGGTGCCGCAGAAGAACTCGGGCAAGGAGTTCGACTTCGAGACCGACCCCATAGAGGCCTACATTGACGGCAAATGGGTGAAAGCCAATGGCACTACGCTCGGAGCGGACAACGGTATAGGCATGGCGCTGATACTGGCCGTATTTGGATCCGACACCGTGACCCACGGCCCTATCGAGGGACTGTTCACTTCTGCCGAGGAGGTGGGCATGGACGGGGCTTTCGCCGTAAAGCCCGGAGTACTCAAGGGCGAAATACTTATAAACCTCGACTCGGAGGACGAAGGCGAGTTGTGCGTGGGATGTGCCGGGGGTCTCGACGCAGAAGTGAGCCTGCATTACAAACCCGTATCGGTGCCCGCCAACGGCTACAAGGCTTTCCGCATAGACGTGAGCGGCCTGCTGGGCGGCCATTCGGGAATGGATATAAATCTCGGGCGCGGCAACGCCAACAAGATACTCAACCGCATGCTGGACGTGGGCCACTCGAGCCACGGCATGCTCCTATCCTCTTTCGACGGAGGAGGGCTGCGCAACGCTATACCGCGCGAAGCCCATGCCATAGTGATCGTTCCCGAGGAGGGCGCCTCGGGGCTTGCCTTTACCATGAAAGAAACTGCGCGGGCGATAAAAGAGGAGTTCAAAGATGTGGACGGGGCCTTAAGCATAACAGCTACGGAAGTGGAGATGCCCGCCGACATTATCGACCGCGAAGCCCAGACACGCCTTATCAACCTGCTCTACGCCTGCCCCGACGGGGTGGTGCGCATGAGCCCCACGATGCCCGGCACGGTACAGACCTCGCTCAACTTGGCGAGGGTCGTTTCCGCCGACGGCGTCATATCCATCACCTTCCTGCTGCGCAGTTTCTCGGGCGAAGAGAAGACGGCTCTGGGTCGCGTGATACGCGCGGTGTTCGAGCCGCAGGGCGGCAAGGTGGAATTGAAAGGCGGCTACGACGGATGGATACCCAGGATGGATTCTCCGATACTCGCCGCCATGAAAGAAAACTATAAGTCGCTCGGCACAGAGGCCAAGATCACAGCCGTGCACGCAGGGCTCGAATGCGGTATACTCGGCGGCACGTATCCCTCGTGGGATATGATATCCTGCGGCCCGACGCTCATCCATCCCCACTCTCCCGACGAAAAGTTAGAGATAGCCTCGGTGGATAAGTTCTGGAAATTCCTGCTCCTGAGCCTGAAAAATATTCCTTCAAAATAATCGCGATATCATATGAACTCACCCCATGCGGAAGATAACGCCGGAAGGTGGTACGCCATAGTGAACCCCGTGGCCGGCAGCGGCAAGGGCCTCACCGACTGGCCCTACATAAGCAAGCTACTGCGCGACCACAACATAGTGCCCGAATATGTCTTCACCGAACGCAAGTACCACGCCGTGGAGCTAACCGTGGAGGCGGTGAACAGGGGCTTCCGCAACATACTTATCGTGGGCGGCGACGGCACCATACACGAGGTGGTCAACGGCCTGTTCATACAGAAGTCGGCCCCGACGCAGGACGTACTTTTATCGGTGATCGCCGTGGGTACGGGCAACGACTGGATACGTATGTTCGGCATACCACGCAAATATTCGGAGGCTATCAAGGCCATCGAGGCGGGCAACTCGTTCCTGCAGGACGTGGGGGTGATCTCCTACCATAAGTCGAACTACAAGCAGACCCGGTACATGGCCAACGTGGCGGGTATCGGCTTCGACGCCTACGTCAACCGCAAATACAACCACCTCAAGGAGGAGGGCAAGACGGGCAAGTGGCTCTATATCTGGAGCACGATAAAAGCGGTGCTGAAATACTCCTCTACGGGGGTGAAGGTGTTCGTCGACGACAAGATGATCGTGAACGACCTGGTTTACAGTGCTACCATCGGTATCGGCAAGTACAACGGCGGGGGTATGCAGCAGATGCCCGAGGCGGTAGCCGACGACGGCCTGTTCGACCTCACCGTGATACGCAGGATGACCCCGCTGCAAGTGATGTTAAACTTCAAGGTACTCTATAACGGATCGATATACAAGCTCCGCAGCACCAGCCTCGACCGCGGGCGCAGGATACGCATAGAGTCGTCGCCCGAGATCGCCGTGGAGGTGGACGGCGAGGCGCTGGGCTATTCGCCCTTCGAGTTCGACATGATCGACAAGGCTATAAGGGTGATCGTGTCGCCGAGATTTAATGAGATGATGACTGCGAGGCAGGGGGAAGAATCGGCAAATTCTTAGAGTTACAGATTAACATTTGCATACTCGTTACTTGTAAGTTGTCTTTTTGTATCTTTTGTACACGCAAAAGGTACTACCAAAACGTGCCCTCCGATGAAAATTTCCTGATGAGCGACTTCGTACGTCCTAAAACGCAGAACTCCTCCTTTTAGCCAGACCTACGGTCTGTCTAACGAGCGTCGGACAATCCGCTTTTTTATACGGACTCCCTCATCGCTCCTCCGGGCGTAAATTTTCGATTTCATCAGTTGTTTATCGCGACTCGGCATATTCCGCAAGCGGCCTCTGCTCTCGCTGCTCAAAACATTCATAGTCGGGAATTACAAGTGCCTTACGGCACTTTAAAAACAGCGCTGGCGGAACTTTGCAGTTCCGCCAGCGTCTATTGTTATTTCCCACGTAAATCTAATTCACGCTGGGTATATTGTTTTTGGTACTGCCCGATTCCATCTCGATCTGCAGGGCTACCATCTTGATAGCCACCTCGGCGGCTTCGGAGCCCTTGTTACCTAACTTTCCTCCCGCGCGATCCTCTGCCTGCTGCATATTGTCGGTGGTCAGCACCCCGAAGGCTACGGGCATATTCCACGCCAGCATAAGTTGCGAAACTCCCTGCGTAACCCCGTCGCACACGTAATCGAAATGGCGTGTGTCGCCCTGCACCACACAGCCCAGCACGATCACAGCGTCGACGTCGGTATATTCGGCGAAGAACTGGGCGCCCAGAGGCAACTCGAACGTACCCGGCACCCTCTTCACGATGATCTCGCTTTCGGGACAACCGTTGGCCATCAGCGTGCGTACCGCGCCGTCTAGCATGGGACCCGTGATGTGCGGGTTCCATTCCGATACCACGATGCCGAACTTCATATCTTTAGCGGAGGGTATCTGAGCGACCACCCCCGACTTGATTTTGTGAACTGTAGCCATGATTATTTCTGTTCTATGGCGCCGATGTACTTGTCGATGTCGCGGGCTTCCATACTGTTGCCGTAGTCGGCCCTGATCTTCTTGTAGGCTTCGAGGGCTTTGGCGTTCTCGCCCAGTTCGGCGTACACCGCGGCGGCCTTTTTGAGGTAATAGGGAGTGGTGAGGACGTTGTCGCTCGCCTTCACGGCCTTTTCGTACATGGAGGCGGCCTCCTTATAGTTCTTGAGCTGCACGCTCATGTCGCCACGCAGACCGAAGTTCTGGGCGTTGATTATCTGGCCTGTAATGCCGTCTACGGTCTTATATTTAGACAGGTAGCTCAGAGCCTCCTCGTACTGCCCCATTCTCATATAGCATATGCCCGCGTAGTGCTTGGCGAGGTTGCCCTCGGCCGTGCCTCCGTAGTTCTCGATCACCTGCAGGAAACCGTCAGACCCGCCGTCGCCGTTGAGAGCGAGGGAAAAAGAGTCGGCGGCAAACTGCTGCTCGGCCACGAACATCATGGCGGCGGCCTTCTTGCCGCGGGGTATCTGGTAGAGATATTTATATCCGAAATAACCGCCGGCGATGATTATTATAGCCGCGAGGAGCATAAGCAATGTACGCCCGTTGCGCATGATGAACATCTCGGTGTTACCGATGGCCGATTCGATGATAACCTCGGGATCGTGGGCTTCGGCGTTGGATTTCTTTGTCATAGTCAAAATGGTTGTTAGCGCCCTTTGAAGGGCCTTAAATATATTCAGACCACAAAATTAAACCTTTTTACTCAAAATAAAAACGCGGGCGGTAATTTATTCAAAAATAAGTACCTTTGTGTCTCTAACCGCCTCCGGCCGATGTTCCTGTCGAAAATAAACATACTGGGATTCAAAAATATCGCCTCCTCGGAGCTCTCGTTCTCCGACAGGGTGAACTGCTTCGTGGGCAGTAACGGCGCGGGCAAGACCAACATCCTCGACGCCATCAACTACCTCTCGATGTGTAAGAGCGCCTTCGGGCTGACCGACGCCCAGAGCGTGGGCCACGGGGCCGACTTCTTCATGCTCGAGGGCGAGTACAACGCGGGGACCACAAGCCGGGAGAACATCCTCTGCTCGTTCAAGCGCGGAGGAGCCAAGACCGTGAAACGCAGCGGCAAGGAGTACGAAAAACTCTCCGAGCACATAGGCGTAGCCCCCGTGGTGATGGTGTCGCCGTCGGATTCGTCGCTTATCAGCGAGTCGGGCGAGGAGCGCAGGCGCTACCTCAACAGTTTCATATCCCAACTGGACAGGGACTATCTCGAGGCCCTGGTAAGATACAACCGCCTTATAGCCGAGCGCAACAAGCTCCTCAAACAGATGTGGGGCTCGCAGAGCCGCGACATTCTGGAGGTGATCGACATGCAGCTCGTGGCTCAGGGCGAGACCATACACCGCAAACGCACGGAGATAGTATCGGAACTCGCGCCAGTGGTAGCGCGCTACTACGCCCTTCTGAGCGAAGACAGGGAGCAGGTGGAGCTCTCCTACCGCTCGGAACTCTCCTCCAAACCTTTCGCCGAACTGCTAGCCGAGAACTTCGATCGCGACCGCGCCAACCAGTTCACGACCACGGGCATACACCGCGACGATCTGAAAATGACGATTGCCGGACACCCCTTACGCAAATACGGCTCACAGGGCCAGCAGAAGTCGTTCCTCATAGCCCTCAAACTAACCCAGCACGAGATAATCACCTCGCACAGCGGCAAGAAACCGCTACTGCTTCTGGACGACATATTCGACAAACTCGACATAGGGCGCGTAAAGCAACTATTAGGCATCGTGTCGGAGGGCGGCTTCGGGCAGATATTCATCACCGACTGCGACAAGGCCCGCCTGGAGGGATTATTGGGCGGCGGAGGTGTGGGCTACTCGCTGTTCAACGTCTGCGAGGGCGAAATTTCGAAGCTATGAGGCGCACCAAGACCGTGAGGATCGGCGAGGTGTTAGATGAATTTTTCTCCTCCTCCCCCACCATATCGCGAAAAATCAAGGAGGCCAAGGCCCCCGATCTCGTCGCGCCGATAGTTGGCGGAGCGATGGCGGCGCATATCACAAAAATAGAGTGTTCGAACGGCAAGATGACCATCTTCGTGGGATCGTCGGTGGCCCGCCATGAGCTGTTCATGATGCGCGAACCGCTAAGGCAGAGGCTCAATGAGCAGTTGGGCACGGAAGTGGTTAAGGTGTTGTTGGTCAAATAGGTGGCCGTCTGTTTAAATCTGAGGTATTCTATTAATACCAGGGATTCTGTTTTGCACATTTTCTTCGTACCTTTTGCTTGTACAAAAGGTACCCAAAATACACCCTCCGATGAAAATTTCCTGATGAGCGACTTCGTGCGTCCTAAAACGTCGAACTCCTCCTTTTAGCCAGACCTATGGTCTGTCTAACGTTCGTCGGACACAGCGTCGTTTTTTAACGGACTCCCTCGTCGCTCCTCCGGGCGTAAATTTTCAGAGTCGGGACTGTAAGCGTCCGACGGACGCTTTAAGGGACACAAAAACCCCTTTACATATTACTCTGAACCAAAACGCCTCACTCAATTTAAATAATCCCCATTTTTTTCTTACATTTGCGACTTGACGAAAAATAAACAACCCGAACATATGAGCTCCTCCAAATTCAAAGAGTACAAGGGCCTCGACCTCTCCAAGCTGAACCGCGAAGTCCTCGAAGAATGGGACCACGACGACACCTTCCACAAGAGTATCTCCACACGCGAAGGCCGCCCCACATTCGTCTTCTACGAAGGCCCCCCCTCGGCAAACGGCACCCCGGGCATACACCACGTGATGGCTCGTACCATCAAGGACATTTTCTGCCGCTACAAGACCCAGAAAGGCTATCTTGTGCACCGCAAGGCCGGATGGGACACGCACGGCCTCCCGGTGGAACTGGGCGTGGAGAAAAAGCTCGGCATCACCAAGGAAGATATCGGCACCAAAATCTCTATCGAGGAGTACAACAAAACCTGCCGCAAGGAGGTGATGGCCTACACCAACGAGTGGGAGACCCTCACGCGCAACATGGGTTATTGGGTCAACATGGACGACCCTTACATAACTTACGACAATAAATACATCGAAACGTTGTGGTACCTCTTGGGCCAGCTCTTCGAAAAGGGATTGCTCTACAAGGGTTACACCATACAGCCCTACTCCCCCGCTGCGGGTACGGGCCTCAGCAACCACGAGCTCAACCAGCCCGGTTGCTACCGTGACGTGAAGGATACTACCTGTACCGCAATGTTCAAAGTGGTGCGCGACGCCTCAAGCGAAAAGCTGTTCGCAGGCGTGGAGGGCGACCTGCATATCATGGCCTGGACGACTACGCCCTGGACCCTGCCCTCCAATACGGCTTTGGCCGTAGGCCCGGGCATCACATATGTCAAGGTGCGTTCGTTCAACCCCTATACAGGCAAGCCCATAGCCGTAATACTTGCCAAAGACCTGCTGGGCAGCTACTTCAGCCCCAAGAACGCCGAACTCGTCATGGAAGATTACGCGGGCGACGCCAAGAACATACCGTTCAAGGTAATCGGCGAATACAAGGGTACGGAACTGGTCGGTGCGCGCTACGAACAGCTTATAGGCTGGATCCGCCCCGACGGCGACGCATTCAGGGTTATCGGCGGCGACTACGTGACCACGGAGGACGGTACGGGTATCGTACACATAGCCCCCACTTTCGGTGCGGACGACGACCGTGTGGCCAAGCAGTCGGGCATAGCTCCGCTCATCGTGATCGACACCGTGGGCAAGACTATGCCAATGGTAGACCGTATGGGTAAATTCTTCCTGGTCAAGGATATGGATAAGGCCTTTGCCGACAAGTTCGTGGACAAAGCCTCTTACGCAGAGTACGAGGGACGTTTCGTAAAGAACGCCTACGACCCTGAGAAGACCGAGGACGAGGCCACGCTGGACATAGACATCGCCGTAATGCTCAAAGCCGAGGGCAAGGCATTCAAGATCGAGAAACACGTACACAACTACCCCCACTGCTGGCGTACCGACAAACCGGTGCTCTACTACCCTCTCGACTCGTGGTTCATCCGTACCACGGCGGTCAAGGACAAACTGATATCGCTCAACGAAACCATAAACTGGCATCCGCAGAGTACAGGCACCGGCCGCTTCGGCAAATGGCTCGAAAACCTCGTGGACTGGAACCTGTCCCGCTCACGTTACTGGGGTACGCCCCTGCCTATCTGGGCCAATGAGGACCACTCCAAGCTCAAGTGCATAAGCTCCGTGGCGCAGCTCAAGAAGGAGATAGACCGCGCGGTGGAAGCCGGGGCGATGAAGGAAAATCCCCTCAAAGAGTTCGTCGAAGGCGACTTCAGCAAGGATAATTATAACAAGTTCGACCTGCACCGCCCTTACGTGGACAATATCGTGCTGGTGGACGAGGAGGGCAACAAGATGTTCCGCGAAAGCGACCTTATCGACGTGTGGTTCGACAGCGGCGCGATGCCCTATGCCCAGATGCACTACCCGTTCGAGATCTCGGGCGAGGAGTTCTCCAAGGTGTTCCCTGCCGACTATATAGCCGAGGGGGTAGACCAGACAAGGGGGTGGTTCTTCACACTGCACGCCATATCGACCATGCTCTTCGACAGCGTGGCGTTCAAAAATATCATCTCCAACGGCCTGGTGCTCGACAAGAACGGCAACAAGATGAGCAAGCGCCTGGGCAACGGCGTGGACCCCTTCGAGGTGATCGACAAGTACGGTTCAGACGCTGTGAGGTGGTACATGATAGGCAACTCGCAGCCGTGGGACAACCTCAAGTTCGA
>JAVBKU010000011.1:0-84241 GCA_031553875.1 Rikenellaceae bacterium
AAAAGTAGGCAAAAGGTCTAGCCGCGTCTTCTGCCGGGGTCTCTTCCGGGAGCTTCCCTCGTTACACGATAACTGAGGGTGATCTCCCTCACGAGACCTGTTTCCGGCAGAAGCCCGAAGCGGCGGATTATTTTGCTGTCCTGTGTATTAATTTCAAACTACAAACCCATGCAACTTAACAAACTCACAGCCATCTCACCTATCGACGGACGTTACAGGGATAATTGTGACGCCCTCGCCGGATATTTTTCCGAATACGCCCTGATACGTTACAGGATCATGGTCGAGGTGGAGTACTTCATAGCCCTGAGCATGATCCCCCTGCCGCAGCTTGCCGGAATCGACGACAGGATCAAGACATCCCTGCGCGCCATCTACAAGGATTTCACCGAAGAGGGAGCGCTGAGGGTTAAAGAGATAGAGAAAACCACCAACCACGACGTCAAGGCCGTGGAATACTATATCAAGGAGCAGGTCGATGCTCAGGGCCTCGATATCAACAAGGAGTTTATCCATTTCGGCCTCACCTCGCAGGATATCAACAACACCGCCATCCCTTACAGTCTGCGCGCCGCTTCCGACGAAGTTTACTATCCCGCCGTCGAGGAGGTGATAGCCAAACTCGCGTCGCTGGCAAAGGAGTGGGAGGGGGTGCCCCTGTTGGCCCGCACCCACGGCCAGCCCGCCTCGCCCACCAAGCTGGGTAAGGAGGTGATGGTGTTCGTCGAAAGGCTTACCAAGCAGCTCGACATGCTCAAGGGAGTGCCTACGCCTGCCAAGTTCGGCGGCGCTACGGGTAACTTCAACGCCCATGTGGCGGCCTATCCCGAGATCGATTGGGTGGCCTTCGCCAACAATTTCGTGGGTAAGACCCTCGGGCTCGACCGTTCGCAGATCACCACGCAGATAGAGCACTACGATAATATAGCCGCCATCTTCGACGGTTGCAAGCGTATAAACACCATCCTTATCGACCTCTGCCGCGACGTATGGACTTATGTATCGATGGAGTACTTCAAGCAGAGGATCAAGGCGGGCGAGGTAGGCTCTTCGGCCATGCCCCATAAGGTCAATCCCATCGACTTCGAGAACGCCGAGGGTAACTTAGGGATCGCCAACGCCCTCTACGAGCACCTCTCGGCCAAGCTGCCGGTGTCGAGGCTCCAGAGGGACCTCACCGACTCCACCGTACTGCGCAATATCGGTGTGCCGATGGCCCATACGCTCATTGCCCTGAAGTCGATACTCAAGGGGCTGAACAAGCTTATAATCAACATGGAAACTATCGAGGAGGACCTCGAGGGCAACTGGGCTGTGGTGGCCGAGGGCGTGCAGACCATCCTCCGCAGGGAGGGCTATCCCAACCCCTACGAGGCTCTCAAGGCGCTGACCCGTACCAATAAGGCCATTACCGAAGGTGACATCAAGGAATTCATCGAGTCGCTCGACGTGTCGGAGAGCGTGAAGAAGGAGCTACGCGCCCTGTCGCCCTCGACATATACCGGCGTTACCAAGTATTAGTTCTACCGCGCAGGCTTTCCCGCCGGTTTTTGGACCGATATTTGAAATATCCACAAGGTTATCCTCTTTACAACAAAAGACAGGTTAATATATTAAACCTTAAAAATCAGAAACTATGAAAAAGTACAAATGCGAAGTGTGCGGCTATGTTTACGATCCCGCTATGGGCGATCCCGATAACGGCATAGCTCCCGGAACATCATTCGAAGATCTTCCCGAGGATTGGGTGTGCCCCCTCTGCGGCGAAGGTAAGGAAGCGTTCTCTCCCGAAGACTAAGCATCTCCATGCCGTCTAATTTCAGGATAGGACAAGGCTACGACGTACACGCCCTGGCGGAGGGATTGCCCCTCCGCCTCGGGGGCGTCGAATTGCCACACCTCAAGGGGTGCGTGGCCCACTCCGACGGCGACGTGCTGGTGCACGCCATTTGCGACGCCCTGTTGGGCGCTGCCGCCCTGGGTGATATCGGTATGCAATTCCCCGATACCGACGACAGGTACAAGGGTATCGACAGCATGCTGCTCCTGAAGCGTTGCGTCGAACTGCTTGGCGACGAGGGCTACGAGGTGTCCAACGTCGACGCCACGCTCATAGCCCAGAGGCCCAAGATGCGCCCCTATATCGAGAATATGAGGGTGAAGCTGGCCGAGGTGATGGATCTCGAGGCCGACCAGGTGTCGGTCAAGGCCACTACCACCGAACGCCTCGGTTTCGAGGGTAGGGAAGAGGGCATAGCCGCCATGGCCGTGGCCCTTATCGTTAAAAAACAACTGTAAATTTATAATACCCGTGCTATGAAGGTGGAGATCGACGACAAGTCCGGTTTTTGCTTCGGCGTGGTGCGCGCCATATCCGCAGCTGAGGAGGCCCTGCAAGGCGAGGGACAGGTCAGCTCGCTGGGCGATATAGTGCACAACCGCGTCGAAGTGCAGAGGCTCGAAGATATGGGACTCGCCACGATATCGCACGACGAAATAGCCCGCACTGCCGGGGGTAAGCTGATAATTCGCGCCCACGGCGAGCCGCCCTCGACCTATGAGGAGGCAGGGAAGTGCGGCGTGACGCTTATCGACGCCACATGTCCCGTGGTGGCGCACCTGCAGAAGATAGTGACCGAAGCCCACGCACGCATGAAGGAAGCGGGAGGGCAGGTTGTTATATTCGGCAAGAGAGGCCATGCCGAAGTGGTGGGCCTGGCCGGGCAGGTGGGGGGCGACGTCATTGTCATCGAGGGCCTCGACGACCTGGAGCAGATAGATTTCGCTCGTCCCGTGTACCTTTTAAGCCAAACCACTCAGAGCCTCGACCTGTTCAACGAGGTGAGTGGGGAGATACTCCGCCGCTCAGCCGATAAGAATAGCGTCACCATACACGATACTATCTGCCGCCAGGTGTCCAACCGCGCGCCGCACCTTCGCGAATTCGCCTCGGCGCACGACGTGGTAGTATTCGTTTGCGGACGCAAAAGCTCCAACGGCAAGGCCCTGTTCGAGGCGTGCGCCGAAGCCAACCCCAGAAGCTATAAAGTGGAGGATGAAACGGAGATCGACCCTTCGTGGTTCTCCAACGCTAATTCTGTAGGCATCTGTGGTGCCACCTCCACGCCCAAATGGCTTATGGAGCGCGTGGCGGAGTATGTGAGGTGTCTGCCGCCTCACGGATAAGTACTTGTCCGTATGCGTATGGAGACGCTTTAAGGGTTAGAATAGGATCCTGTCTAAAAAATACTGGCGGCCCGTATATGCGGGCCGCCAGTGTTTTATTCGCCATTTCGCGTGTTGAGGAAATCTCGAAAAATAATTTTACCTTGTAATCACCTAACTAACTGGCGTTATGAAGAAATTCTATTTTATATTTTTATTGGTTCTCGGAGTGGTGTTCTCATTGAATGCACAGAATTTACAACAGACCGTGATTGGGATTAATCATCTCTCCGGGAGTAATATTAAAGCCAATAAATATGAATTTCCCGAACGTATACACTATTATTATGTTGATACGCTCGCCAAGCGCATAACCTTGCAATTGCGTGGTGCAAGTACGAGCGGAAGGCTTAAAAATACAGGAACAGTCGTAATGTACGATATCGAGGCCGGGAAAGCTGTCTGGACAAAAAAGATCAACTATAATACAAACTATATTCAACAGTACGCAGGTATGATGATTTTTACCTCTGCTGGAAAAAGTTTTTATATCGATCCGCAGACCGGTAATAATGAATGGGAGGTGGAAAATACGATCCTGTTCGTTGATCCCGATTATGATATTGGTATTGGATATCATAATACTAAGAAAAACCTTTTACAGGGTATCGACCTAAAGAGCGGAGATGTCGTATGGAAAAGACAGATCAACCGTGAATACGGGTGGAACGACTTGAGATATTTAAACGATTCAGTCATTTTGCTGGCAGCTGCAGGTCTGCACACAATAAATCTGAAGGACGGTAGCGGATGGAGTTACGATGCAGTCACAGGGGAGAAAGACTATCAGTCGACTGCAGCGGCCAATGGGGTAGGTATAGCGCTGGGAGTACTTACAGGAACGTTCGTTACTAGGACAGGATACGATTTGGTTAGAGACTTGGTGTCGAATATTCTAATAGAGAACGACTTTATATATTTTGCAGATGCCGATAAGATAAATTGCCTGGGAATGGATGGGACAGTTAAATGGACACATCAATTCACAAAAAATTCATTGAGTAAGTCCGAGTTGTTTTCAATAGGAGACACCTTGTATATGATCAATAAGGGCTTTGCATATATGGGTGTAAGAAAACTAAGATATGGAGCCTCTTTTGTCGCAGCGATAGACAAAAAAATGGGGAAGAGTATATTTATTACGGATGCAGGAGATAAAAATGTTTATATTTTAGCTTCCCAATGCGACTATAAGTCAATTTATACGCTTTTGCCGTCCAATCAGGTGATCAGAAATTCTGTTTTTGATGGCTCCGTCAAAGAAAGAAAATTGTTCGACACCGAAAAGTACGGCACGTTAGAGCATTTTATTAATTCCCGCACTTGTGAAAAAACGGATACAGGGTTTAAATCACTGGTTATAAATAACCCCGATAAAATTCATATCTGTAATTCGGATACATTATTCGAATTCGATGATAAATTGAATTTCGAAAGAGAGATTAAGATTGCCGAACTGTATGTACGTTACCTGAATATAGAGAAATACAGATTTCTATCCTATAAAAATGAAACGATTGTCATAGATGACAAAGAAAAAGAAATTGCAAGATTTGAGATGACCGGAGGTGCATTTAAAATTGGGCGTAAACTTTATGAGGTACAAAATAAGATATTGACAGAATTGGATATATCTGAATTCTATTAGAGTTTGAAAGGCATAAAAAAGAGACGGTGATTTTCCGTCTCTTTTTTATGTAAATTGGAATTACCTCGCCTCGTTTAAGAAGCCGCTGTCTTTGGGTGGAAATTATATTATGACTTTGCGTCAGGGCGTGATAATGACCGTCATGTAGAGGCACACGACATTAGCCAATGAAATAAGATTTTCGTTATTCAATCTTATACACCCCTCCGTTACCCTCTGCCCGATAGATGAAGGGTCGTGCGTTCCGTGGATGCCTATACCTCTGTGGCCGGGAGTACTCAGGCGCATGAAAAGGGAACCGTACGCACCTGATATTTCGCCGTTGCCGTCATTAAAATCGTGCGTCCATTTCGATACATCCTGTATCTGCTGTACGTCGAATATGCCTTCGGGCGTTTTCATATCCCCCTCCACTTGTTTGTCGCCCAGGCCTTTGCCGCATGCAATGGGGTATTCCAGCAGGAGGGTATCTCTCCAGTCGTATAACCGCAGTTTCATCTCGGTTTTTGATATGACGATGAATCCTACGCCGGGACGCTCCGCGAAGATGTCAGGGCTTTGGTAATATTCAAGCTCGTCGGAAACGGTACACGCCGACTCCACAGCAGGGTCGATATCGTCACCCCGGCATACGACGGAAAGCATGGCGGCTATAAAAAGTAGGATCTTGGTTTTCATATTACGCGTGGGGTAACCGGGCCTGCGGGCCGCGATATAGTAAAATACCGACGGCGCGCAAAATAAAACGTTAAATCCCGATATGGTAAGAGCGGCCGATGAAGCCGCTCTTTTAAATTTTACCGGGGAAGCTATTTAATACTCCTCCTCATTGAAGAAGAAGTCGTCCTTGGACGGGTAGTCGGGCCAGATGTCTTCGATGCTTTCGTAGATTTCGCCCTCATCCTCTATTTCGTTGAGGTTTTCGATCACTTCGAGCGGGGCGCCCGAACGTATGGCGTAGTCGATAAGCTCCTCCTTGGTTGCGGGCCATGGAGCGTCTTCGAGTTTAGATGCGAGTTCAAGAGTCCAGTACATAGTATATTCGTTGTTATTATTATTCTAAAAAGCCGCGGGACGCTCTGCAGATGCCTGAGAAGTCGAAATCCCACTGTTTCAGGCCCAACAGCCCCCTATTAGAGTGCAAAAGTATAAAAATATTTTACTTTCCACCATCCCACAATAATTCTTTTACATTTAGTTCCGTGGCGACGCTCCGGCCCAGTACGTAGAAGTAGTCCGAGAGCCTGTTTATGTAACGCATAACGTCGCTGTCGAGGGGGTATTCTTCCGCCGCTCTCAAGGCCGCCCTCTCGGCGCGCCGGGCTACGGTGCGGCATATGTGGCAGAGCGAGATGAGGGGGTCGCCTCCGGGAAGTGTGAACGACTTTATCTGCGGCAGGCCCTCCTGCAGGGCATCGATGCGCTCTTCCAGCCACGCCACTTCCTCCGAGGAGAACGACGGCATGGATTTTACCACCGCCTCCGTCGAAAGGGCCAGAAATGACGACACGCGCATCAGGTGGTCGAGAATGGTGAGTAGCTCCCCGGCGCGGGCGGGGGATATCTTGCAGCCTCCCTCGGGAGCGGGACTGTCCGATGCAGAAGCTAACAGGTCGCGCAACAGGGCCGTGTGGGCCATAAGTTCGTCGATGGTGCCGTAGGCTTCGATGCGGATGTCGGTCTTGGCTACGCGCTCGCCCCCGATAAGGGATGTGGTGCCGTCGTCGCCGGTGCGTGTATATATTTTCATGGGGGTCGGATTTTTATTAGGCGTAAAGATAGCAAAATAAGCGGGCGGGCAATACGCCCACCCGCTTATTTTAAATAAATCGTCATATCCGGCTATGGTTATAATTTGTAATGCGCGGGCTGGATGCGGTGGTCGAAGAAGTAGTACATAAGCCCGCCCTTGTCTACCGACACACAGGGCGCATGGCGATAAAGCGCGTGGCACGTCCTGTTGCGCCCACGGCTGCGGCGCGCGCCGGATATGACCAGTGTGTTTATCCCCCCGGACAGGGTCTCGGCCAGAGGGAAGATATAGGCCTCGGCCGCGGGGTCGATGACCACGTACAATGCCCCGGAATGTCCCCCCAGTTTGTCTGTTGCGGCGGGAACCTTGTCGATGATGGTTATGCTGTTGTAACGCATATGGGAGTAGAGGTTCTGCACCCGGACGGCGTCTTTAGGCCCCATGCCGTGTTTTCGCAGGAGGGAATATACACCCAG
Source organism: Rikenellaceae bacterium (assembly GCA_031553875.1). Lineage (GTDB taxonomy): Bacteria > Bacteroidota > Bacteroidia > Bacteroidales > Rikenellaceae > JAVBKU01. The sequence goes on from JAVBKU010000011.1 coordinate 7,103, forward strand.
ACTGTCGTTCCTCACTCCACGCTTCATAAACACCTGCCTCACTATCGAATACATGAACGGGGAGTGGATGCCGTGGCCCCTCCAATAGCGTACGTGGCACAGGTGCCCCGCCTTGAGGTAGGCGCGGAACGAGAGGGTGCGTATGCGTCCTAAGATATTCATGACAGCTATGCTTTGCTTCGTTGTTTGAGCTCGCCGGCCAGGCGGCCTGTGGAGAATGCCACCTGCAGGTTATATCCGCCCGTGTCGGCGTCGATATCGAGTACCTCGCCGGCGAAATACAGCCCCCTTACGAGCGTTGAGCCCATGGTCATGGGATCGACCTCTTCGAGCGATACGCCTCCCGCGGTAACTACGGCCTCCTCGAACGGGCGGTAATCGACCACCCTCATATTCATGGTCTTGAGCGCACGGGCGAGAGCCTCGGCCCGGGGCTTGTCGGCGGAGGTCAGTTCGCCGTATTGGTTTATGTTGTTCAGCGCGGCGAACGTATTTATCAGTTGTTGAGGCATAAGCTTGCGCAGTAGGGCCCTGTAACCTACGCGGCCGCCTGCGGCCTCTGCCTCGCGGAGTATCCGGCGGGATAGGGTGGCGACGTCGAGCCCCGGCTTCAGATCTATTTTGAGCGCTACCTCTTCTCCATCTATCAGGGCGTCCACCGCCCGGCGGCTCAGGCGCAGGACGATGGCTCCGCCGAGGCCCACAGAGGTGAATTCCATTTCGCCATTCTCCGTGGCCGCTTCGCTGCCGCCTACTATCAATGTGGCGGATATGTTCTTAAGGATAAGCCCCTCGAGCCCGCGAAGGTTGGGGATGTCGACTTCCAAAGGGGTGAGCGATGGGCGGACGGGCACTATCGTGTGTCCCAGACGATGGGCCAGGGTGTAGCCGTCGCCCGTGGAGCCTGTGGCGGGATATGATACGCCGCCGGTGGCTATGAGTACGTCACGGCACTCTGCGCGCCTCTTCTGCTCCCTGCCACGGGAGTCGGCGACCATGTATTCTACGGCGGTAACGCCGTTCTCGCCTGAGATTATATCAGTGGCCCGGGCATAGCAGGCTATCTCGCACCCGGCGATCTGGGCGTAGCGCGCGAGAGCATCGGCGATGTCCCACGCTCTGCCGCTGGTGGGGAATACCCTGCCCCCGCGCTCGGTGGTGAGGTCTACGCCCAGGCTGCGGAAAAAGCCGAGCGTGCCCTCGTTATCGAACAGTGAAAAGCTGTGCGAGAAGAATTCCGCACCCTGTTTCACCTTGGCTAAGAACTCTTCACGGGGGCGTATGTTGGTGAGGTTACAACGGCCTTTGCCGGTGATGCGTACCTTGCGCGCGGGCTTCTCCATCTTCTCGAGAAGCAGGACGCGCCGCCCGAGCTCCGCCGCCCGTCCCCCGGCGATAAGTCCCGCGGCCCCGCCGCCTATGATTATCAGGTCGTAACCTGCCATATCCGATTTTTTTAACAAACTCTCACAAAGGTACAAGAAATAAAATTAAACAGTTTCTCAACCCTACCGGGGAAAGATATAAAAAAAAGTGTACTTTTGAGGCTCAAAACATCCAAGTTCCTATGCTTAGCAGACGTCTCCTGAGAATCAAGGTCATCAAGGCCCTCTACGCCCACTTCAAGTCGGAGGCCGACTCTATTACCGTATCGGAAAAAAATCTCCTATCCGGTATCGACAAGACCTACGAACTCTACCACCAGGTGCTATCGCTGGTGGTCGATGTGAGAGACCTCTCTTCTCGCCAGATAGAGAAGGGCAAGGCCAAGATGCTCCCCACCGCCGAGGACCTCAATCCCAACACCCGCTTCGTGGACAACAAGGCCATAGAGCAGATCGCTTCATCGGAAAATCTGAACAAGTATCTGGAAAAGCATAAGCTGGGCTGGGTAAAGTACCCCGAACTCATAAAGAGGCTATGGAAAAACCTCTCCGAGAGCGCCGAGTTCAAGGCTTACATGGAGGCTCCCGCGGCTTCGTATAAGGACGACAAGGCCATTGTCGAATTTTTCTTCACCAATATAGTCAATGACGACGAGTTGGTCGAGGAGGCCGTGGAGGAGCAGTCGATAATGTGGTGCGACGATATAGATTTCGCCCTTATCATGGCCGTTCGTACTGTGCAGGATATGAAGGCTTCGCAGGCCGACCTGCCCCTGCTGCCGCAGTTTAAGAGCGAGGACGACAGGCAGTTCGCCCGCGACCTCTTTTGCCGCAGTGTGATCAACCAGAAGGAGTATTTCGAGTATGTGGGCCGCTTCACCAAGAACTGGGATGTGGAACGTATCGCTTTCATGGACAACCTTATCATGGTAGCCACGATGGCCGAGCTGTTGGCCTTCCCGTCGATACCGGTCAAGGTGACCCTCGACGAATATATCGAGATATCGAAATATTACAGCACTCCCGGCAGCAGCAACTTTATCAACGGTATTCTCGACAAGATAGTGGAGGACATGAAAGCCAGTGGCCGCATCGAAAAAAGCGGCCGGGGACTGCTCGATAAAACCGCCAAATAGGGGCTGCGCGCGTCTTATTCTGCGGGCCGTATTGTTTCCATAATGTACATTTTACGCGTTATGGGTTTTCCTAAAGTACATATCATAGTTATGCTCTGCATGTCGGCGCTTTTGCTTCCGGCGTGCGGGGGCGGTACGTCTTCCGGAAGTGCGGAGGCTCGTGCCGTTTCCGAATGGATCGAGGGGCCTGTGATAACCGTCGACGGAGTGTCGCAGAAACTTCTGTCCGACACCGTACAAATGGGGGATATCTCTCCCGGAGCGGTCGTCGCAGGCGTATTCCATATACTTAACGGCGGGAGCGGGCCTGTGGTGATAGCCGGGGTGTCGACCTCATGCGGCTGTACGAGTACCGAATTTACCCGCGAGCCAATCCTTCCCGGTGGCGAGGGCAAGATTTCGTATAGGTTCGATTCCAAGGGGTATTCGGGTCGCCAGAACAAGGTTATAACCGTGCGCCTCTCCTCGGGGGCGCCCGTGAGGGTTATCCTCAAGGGGTATGTGGAGGAGTAATCGAGGGGCGGCATAGTCCCCATTTATTGCGATTTTTACGGGTTTGGCGGCGTGGAGCGTATTGTTTTCCGGCAAAAATTAGTAACTTTGTGGATGTGTCCTCATGGATGCGTTTAATCTAAACATTACAACACTATGAATTTGATCACTATCATGCTTCAGGGTGCCACAGGTGGCGGTAGCAGCATGCAGTTTTTGTTTATGATGGTGCTGATCTTCGGCGTCATGTATTTCTTCATGATACGTCCCCAGCAGAAGCGCCAGAAGGAGCTTGTGAAGTTCCGTAACTCGCTCGAAAAGGGTCAGAAGGTGATAACAGCCGGAGGTATCTACGGCACCGTTAAGGAAGTAAAGGAGGCTTATATCCTCGTTGAGGTCGATAACAACGTGACTATCCGCGTTGATAAGACCATGATTATGAAGGACAACTCCGACCTCGCCCAGCAGAACAGGAAGTAGGTCAGGATATAACGCACGGCCCGCCCCTTTTACGAGGGGCGGGCATCCGTGTCTTGATGGCTTTGCCGGGTATGCGCGTTTGCGGTGTCCTGGCATATTGATTTTAATCGGATGGTAAAGAGAAGAGTGGCGGTAGCACTTTTGTGCATGGCAGGCATGTTGTTGCTGGCCCATGTTGTCGTGCCCCATCACCATCACGACCCCGTAGACGTATGTGTCGTAGGCGGACACGAAGGCGAGGCGCACCATTCCGACGACGGATGTCCTTCCGGAGGGCATGACCACGCTGACTCTTACGACTGCATCCTTGGTGACGTTATACTGCGTCAGAGCGATGGCGTTCCGGCCATAGCTCCGGAGCAGTTGTTGCCGCTCTATTTCACAGATATTTATATTCCGAAGTCGGAGCCTTTGACGGTTTGCGACGACGACAGGGGAACGTATGGATTCCTCTACAAGGAGCGGTTGTTTACGCTCCATCTTTACAGCGCCACAGGCTTGAGGGCGCCGCCTTTTATGGTTTAAACTTGTGATTTTCCGGATGCTGGGGTTTCTACCCTGATTTTTCCGGCTGTTTAAACTATTCGATTTCATCAGTCATTTTCTGCGCTCGGCACCGTCCGTAAACGGCCGTGCCCTCGCTTAACGAAAATGTTCTTTAAAAGGCGACAAAAATGAAAAACATATTATTTGCCATGGCCGTAGTGTGCGGCCTTATGTTCTATGGTTGCGGCGGTCATTCTCATGACGGGCACGACCATGGAGCCTCCTCTTCCGTCCATTCGCATGATAAGGAGAACGACCATGACCACGGGGCCGAACTATGCGCCGCGGAGGTCAAGTCCGATGAGCCGGGCGAAGAGGGCGACGCCCCCGGCGAGGTGTATTTTTCCGATGAGCAGGCCCGCCAGGTGGGGCTTGCGCTGGAGGCTCCCCGCAAGGAGCGTTTGGGACAGGTGATAAAGACCACTGCCAAGGTGCTTCCCGCTCAGAATGACGAATACGTGGTGGTGGCTACCGCTTCGGGCGTGGTATCGCTGGATGCTGGTGCGCTCGTCGAGGGCCGCCGCGTGGAAGCGGGTGCCACTCTGCTGAGCATTACCGGCGGCGGCATGGCCGATGGCAACATATCGGTGCGCTACGCCGAGGCTGAGGCTGAATATGAGAGAGCCAAAGCCGCCTATGAGCGCAAAAAGGAACTACGCGGCGATAAGATAGTGTCGGAGCAGGAGTACGAGGTCTCGCGCGGCGAATACGAAGCCGCCCGCAGTGTCTACGAGAACCTGAAACGAGGTCTATCCCATGGCAAAAAAAATATAACGTCGCCCATAGGCGGGTACGTCAGGGAGGTGACGGCCCGCCCCGGGGCTTATGTCGAAGCGGGATATCCGTTGGCTGTAGTAGCCAAAGGGCGCGACCTGCTGTTAAAGGCCGACGTACCTTCGCGCTATTACCATTTGTTGAGTAAGATAACTACCGCCAACGTTCGCCGCATGGGCGACGGGCGTAGTTTTACCCTTGAAGATTTGGGAGGTAAACTATTGTCATATTCGCGGGCGACGGGAGCGGAGAGCATGCTCGTGCCGGTGATCTTCCAGGTCAGGAATAACGACGAGCTTCTTCCCGGCTCCCTTGTGGAGATCTATATCCGCGCGGGCGGCGATAGTGAGTCCCTGACAGTTCCATCCTCAGCCATACTCGAAGAGATGGGCAGCTATTTCGTGTTCATAGCCTCCGATGAGGCCGAACACTACCTCAAGCGCCCGGTTACTCTCGGCTCCACCGACGGTATCCGCACCGAGGTGCGTAGCGGTATAGCCTCCTCTGACATGGTGGTGATAACCGGCGGCGTGAATATCAAACTGGCCCAGGGCTCAGGAGCCCTCGACGCCCATTCCGGCCACGCCCATTAAAACATACCGCCATGTTAAACAACATAATCAAGTTTTCGCTTAATAATAAACTGTTCATCCTGCTGGGGGCTGTACTGCTCATGGTAGGCGGGGTGTACACCTCCACTAAGCTCGATATAGACGTCTTTCCCGATCTCACCGCCCCCACCGTGGTAGTTATGACCGACTGCGGCGGGATGGCGCCCGAGGAGGTGGAGAGACTCGTGACGTTCCGCATCGAGACGGCCATGATCGGGGCCACCGACGTGCGCCGCGTGCGCTCGGCATCCTCTCCCGGGGCTTCGTTCGTGTGGATAGAGTTCGACTGGGGAGCCGATATTTTCAAGGCCCGGCAGGTGGTGAGCGAGAAGATATCCTCCGTGGGCGAAGAGTTGCCCGAGGGTGTGAAGCCCGTTATCGCGCCGCAGTCGAGCGTGATGGGCGAGATACTTTTTATAAGTCTGCAGGCCGACACCACCTCGATGATGGAGCTGCGTACGCTGGCCGACTGGGTGGTGAAGCCCGCCATATTGTCAGCCGGGGGCGTGTCCAACGTGACGACTATCGGAGGCGACTATAAGCAGTACCAGGTGCTGGCCGACCCGGCCAGGATGGGCCACTACGGCGTGTCTATGAGTGATCTCGCCGAGGCCTGCCGCACGATGAGCGTCAACGCTTCGGGCGGCGTACTGCGCCAGTACGGCAATGAATATATGGTGCGCGGCATGGCTTATTCGCACGACCCTGAGGAGTTGGGTCGCACGCTGGTGGGGATGCGTGGAGCGAGCCCGGTCACGGTGGCCGATGTGGCCGAAGTGGCGGTAGGGGCAGGAGTGAAGATGGGTTATGCCTCGCGCAACGCCTCTCCCGCCGTTATAATCTCGGTGTCGAAACAGCCCGGGGTGAATACGCTGGCCGTTACCGAGAATATAGAGGCCCGTCTCGACGCCCTGCGCGGTTCGTTGCCCGCCGACGTGAAGATGGACACGAAGATATTCCGCCAGGCCGATTTTATAGAGACCTCGGTCAACAATGTGGGGCGCGCCCTTATTGAGGGAGCGCTGTTCGTGGTGGTGGTGCTGTTCGTGTTCCTGGGCAGTTTCCGCACGACATTGATATCGGTGATCGCCATCCCGCTGTCGCTGCTGGGTACGGTGATCGTGCTCTACCTCCTCGGTATGAATGTCAATACGATGACCTTGGGGGGTATGTGCATCGCCATAGGGTCGCTCGTGGATGACGCCATTATCGATGTGGAGAACGTGTTCAAGAGGCTCAGGCAGAATCACGCCCTGCCGCCGGAGCAGAGGCGCCCGTCGTTCGACGTGGTGTTCAATGCTTCTAAAGAGATACGAGCCTCCATACTCAACGCCACGTTTATCATTATCGCCGCCTTCGTGCCGCTGTTTTTCCTCTCCGGAATGGAGGGCAGAATGCTCAAGCCGCTGGGAGTGGCCTATATAGTGTCGCTGTTTATGTCGTTGGTGGTGGCGATGACAGTCACCCCGCTTCTGTGCCGCCTGATGCTTTCAGGCGACAAATATCTCTCGCGCAGTCACAAGGGAGGCCGATTCGCCGATTGGCTCACGCAGCGCTACCGCCGCTCGCTGTTGTGGACTATGGCCCGGGATAAGGCGGTACTGGGCGTGTCGGCAGGATTACTGGCTGTGGCCGTGGTGCTGTTCTTCCTTATGGGAAGGAGCTTCCTGCCTGAATTCAACGAGGGATCGCTGACCATATCGGTGGTGACCAAGCCCGGCGTGTCGCTCGACGAGAATAACAAATTAGGGAACATCATAGAGAGTCAGCTGCTCTCCATCCCCGAGGTTACATCCACTGCCCGGCGCACGGGCCGCGGGGAGCTGGACGAACACTCGCAGGCATCGAACAGCGCCGAAATAGACGTCAATTTCACCCTTGGGAAGCGCGACAGGGATGAGTTCTTCAACGAAGTGCGTGACCGGATGGCCTCGGTACCGGGAATAGTGTCGACCGTGGGGCAACCCCTGGGACACCGTATCGACCATATGCTCTCGGGCACGAGGGCGGGGATCGCCATTAAGATCTTCGGTCCCGGCCTGGGAGAGCTTTTCTCGCTCGGTAATAGCATCAAGGAGAAGATCGAGGGCATCGAGGGGCTTGTCGACGTGAGCGTCGAACAGCAGACCGAAACCCCGCAACTCCAGATCCGTGCCAACAGGGATATGCTCGCCCGCCACGGTATCTCTACGGGAGAATTCGCCGAGTTTGTGCGCACGGCTTTCGGGGGTGAAAAATTGGCCGAGATATACGAGGGGCAGAGGAGTTTCGACCTCGTCCTGCGCCTTAACGCCGATTATACCAACGATATCGACGGTCTGCGCTCTGCCCTTATCTCGACAGCTTCGGGGGGCGTGGTGCCGCTCGAGGAGGTGGCGGACATAGTGTCGGCCTCGGGTCCCAACTCAGTGAGCAGGGAGAACGCCCGAAGGAAGATAGTGGTGTCGGCCAATGTGTCGGGCAGGGATATGGTTAGTGTGGTCGACGATATCAAGAAGAAGGTGGCAGCCGAGGTGGCGATGCCTTCGGGCTATAACGTCGAGTACGGCGGGCAGTTCGAGAGCGCGGACAGCGCCTCGCGCACTCTGATGCTGGCCTCGCTATTGGCCTTGGGGGTGATATTTCTTCTGTTGTACCACGAGTTCCGCAACGTCACGATGCCTGCCATCGTGTTACTTAACCTGCCCCTGGCCCTTATCGGTGGCGTGCTGGCTGTGTTCTTCACGTCGGGGGTGGTCAGTATCCCGTCGATAATCGGGTTTATAACCCTGTTCGGCATTGCCACGCGCAATGGTATACTGCTTATCTCTCGCTGTGAAAATCTACGCTGCGAGGGGATGGGAGGCCGCCGTTCGGTGGTAGAAGGAGCTGCGGACAGGCTGACCCCCATACTTATGACGGCCCTCACGGCAGCCCTGGCGCTGATACCTCTCGTGATGGCGGGCGGCAAGTCGGGTAACGAGATACAGAGTCCGATGGCCGTGGTGGTATTGGGTGGCCTGCTGTCGTCGACCCTGCTGAATATATATGTGGTACCTATCGTCTATCGTATGGTGCAGGAGCGTAAAATCAAAAAACAGGATAACGCATGAAAAAGATATTATTGACCGCGGCGGCATTCTTGGCGGTGTCGGGAGCGTGGCCGCAGGGCAGGATAGATGAGGTGCTCGTCGAGCTTGAAAGCAATAGCCCCACGCTCGCCGCCCTGCGCGAGCAGGCCAATGCTTCCACCCTTGCGGGGCGTACGGGCCTCTTTCCCGTGAATCCCGAGGTGGAGTTCAACTACCTGTGGGGCCACCCGTCGAATCGTGGCATCAGGATGGACATATCCATCACCCAGAGCTTCGACTTCCCCAGTGCTTACGCCTACCGCAGCCGCATAGCCAAGGCCACGGGCGCGCAGGCCGACCTTCGTTACAAGGCCGAACGCCTCGACTTCCTGCTTGAGGCCAAGAGGATATGTATCGACCTGATCTACCACAACGCCATGATAACCGCTTATGGCCAGCGCAAGGCCGATGCCGAGGCACTGTTACAGGCTTATGACAAGATGCTTTCAGCGGGAGGCGCCGGAATATTGGAACGCAACCGTGTGCGGCTGAATCTCACCGACGTGGAGGGTCGATACGAGCTCCTTCTGGTGCAGAGGCGTAGCCTGCAGGCCGATCTTACGAGGCTTAATGGGGGTAAGGATATCGCGCTCGACCTCTCGGATTTCTCTCCGGGGAGCGCCCTGCCGCCCGACTTCGAGCGCTGGTATGCTGAGGCCGAGGCCAAGAGCCCCGTGCTGCAATATGTTAAAGGCCAGATAGAGGTCAACGACAGCGAGGCCAGGCTGAACAGGGCCATGTCCCTGCCCAAGTTCTCGGCTGGGTATATGAACGAGCACTTCAACAGCGATGGCTACGGGGGGCTCAAGATGGGCATGTCGGTGCCGCTGTGGGAGAATAAGAACCGCGTGAAGGCTGCGCGCGCCGAGGGCGTGGCTCTCAGCAGGCAGGCCGACGACGCGCGCCTGAAGTTCTACTACGACCTGCGCACCCTGTTCGACAAGGCGCGGGTGTACCTGCGCATGGCCTCATCCTACGACAAAACCCTCCGCGAGTTAGGCGGCACGGAACTGCCCCGCAAGGCGTTGTCTGCGGGAGAGATATCCCTGCCCGAATACCTGCGCGAGTTGGAGCTGTACTACGATAACGTCGAGGCGGGGCTCGAATCGCGCCGCAACGCCGAGCTGTCCATTGCCGAGCTTACGGCGGTGGAGATGTAAACGTGTATGGCTTAGCTTATAATGTCATTTTTATGGGACGGCATTGCCGTCCCATAATTATTTATTACATTCGCTAAGTACGCTTAATCGTAACAGATCAGACAATATGAAAAAAATCATTACCGCCGCCCTGACCTTTGTGCTATGTGCTCCTCTTTGGGCGCAGCTGCCCATGCAGAAGACAGAAATAGGGTATAAGGAGATAGGTAAAATGAAGACCCGCGACGCCAAACAGATCCAGGCCTCCGATCTGGGCATCGGGTGCGAGGTACTTGACCGCGACTACGCCTCATACGCCGCCTATAAGGAGTATCTGGGTGCGCTGGGCGTGAAGAACGCCCGTTTCCAGAGCGGCTGGGCCAAGACCGAAAAGGTCAGGGGCGTGTATGATTTCTCCTGGCTCGATTGGGTACTCGACGACTGCCTGTCGAGGGGAATCCAGCCGTGGGTCAATATAAGTTATGGCAACCCGATATATCCCGGCGGGGGTACCGACCAGTCGAGCAGCAAGCTACCCCTCGAAGGCGAGGCCCTGCAGGCATGGCTTAAATATGTGGAACAGTTGGCAAGTCGATATAAGGACAAGGTGAAGGAGTGGGAGATATGGAACGAGTCGGACCATCGCAACTTCCGCGGCGCCACACCCGAACAGTATGCCGCGTTCTTCATCGCCACAGGCAAAGCGATACGTTCTGTGCAGCCTCAGGGGCTTATGGTGGTAGGCGGTCTGTGCAGTTCGGGCCCGTCGGACTACGTACGTAGGGTGTTCGAATATATCGACAAGCAAGGAGAGATGAGCCTTGTACATGGGATCACCTTCCATGGCTATCCTAATAATCCCGACGCCACTTTCGGCGAGAATGTCAAGCTCGTGGCCTTCGTGAAGAAGTACGGCAAGGACAAGGTGGCCCGCCAGGGTGAAACCGGCGCTCCCTCGACCAAGGGTACTTCGGGTGCGCTGACCAACGCCGATTTCACCGAGCTGTCGCAGGCCAAATGGGACCTGCGCCGCGCATTGGGTTTTACAGGCAACGCTATACCTTTCAGTCTTTTCACCCTATCGGAATTCAACTACCCCGGTAACAGGCTCAACACCAAGGGTAAGCTCAAGATAAACGACGACCTCTCTGTGGCTTACCCCAAGCAGTCGTACTTCGGCTACCAGAATATGTGTTCGTTGTTCGATAAGGATATGGCGCCCGTGGGACGCAGGGACGAAGCCGTGCAGGCGGACAAAATATCGAGTATGTACGTGTTTCGCGATAAACAGACGGGGACTTACCTCTTCGCCTACTGGTATTCCGGCTCTAAGCCCGGCGAGTCGTTGTCAGTGGATAAAGCCGTGGTAGATGCCGGCCGTAAGTTCAAAGAGCCGGTGCTTGTAGACCTGCGCACGGGGATGATCTATGAGGTGCCCGCAGCCGCTTTCGGTAAAAACGGCGCGATGCTTCCCATATACGACGCTCCGCTGTTGCTGTGTGAAAAGAAAGTGCTGGCGGCTAAGGGGTTGTTGCCGTAGGGGGCAAAATACAAGAAAAATATGTCCGTCTGAAGACAAGTATTTGCGTCGCGCATCGCGATGCTCATCTCTGCTGCTCGACCTTCGGCCGATCCCCGCAGCCGCAGAGATGAAGGGGGTGGCGAAGCGTATTTTGTGCGCTCAAAAGGTGCGAAAAGAAGAATTTGTAAAAATAATGACCGGATTACCTCTGCTGCAACCCAATAGAAAGGCGGCCTGTGCAAAACGCACAGGCCGCCCGTATTTTATCACGCACAAACAAAAACCGCCGCCGGAATGCCCCCGGCGGCGGTTAAACTTTAACGGCTCAGACGTTGCTAATCGTCGTAGCGGAGGAAGTTGGAGAGCAGATCGAATTTAAGCTCGCGGCCATTGCGCAGTTTCACCTCATAACCGCGTGTGTCACGGCTGATCTTGATGGCGTCGACCCCCGGGTGCTTCTTTGTCAGATAGCCCTTGATCCTTTCGGGCAGGGCCACGTCGGGCAGACCCCTCTTACATTCCACCTCGTCCCATACGCCGTTCTTGTCGAACTCCACCTTCGCACCGTTTGACAGGTAGGCGTCATAGGTGTTGCCCGACAACTCCTTGTCGACTTTCACCTTGGTCACGGTTTCGTTGGGGAATATCTTACTTAAGTATTTACGGGCGCTCTCGGGTAGTTTATCGCCGGGGGTCGCCGCGATATTTATCGCCGCGATACAGATAAGAGCTAAAAACATCTTTTTCATATTGCTCAGCGTTTTGTGCGGGACCTCGCGATACCGCTGTTTATACTATTTTCCTTTACATATAGGGTTATAACACACAATTCGTGCCGAGGGTTTTGTCCTCCTGTGCGAATATAACGATAAAAAGCGAGAAGGCAAAGGGGCTCCCTGGTACGGAGATTATAAATCAGATGTTTTATCGTCTTGCCGCTCCCCTGAAAAGAACCAACCAGAGAACATTCGCAAGGCCCATTACGACCGCCACCCAAAGTAACATATACGTACCGACCGCGCCGTAGAACAACAACATGGCTATATTTCCCAATATATCCCGCCACCACGCTTCGCTCCATACCAGTAGATCGGAGAAATAGGAGGCTGTTATCATACATCCCAGGAATACGATGACCAAATAAACGGCGATAGAGATCAGGCACAACACTACGGGATGACTTTTCTGGAACCCTATCTTCGTGAACAGCAACAGATAGCAAACGATGCATGATATCCACATGCCTGTCACAATTCCCCAATTATCAGGATTGCTGTCGTCGAGCGGACTGAAATAGGCCACGAGGCCGTATATGGCCAGCAGATTGAAGAGTATACAACCTGTCGTTATCCATATCTGTTTCGGTCGCATGGGCGGAGTAGGGGCCATGATTCGATGGGGCTAGTGTGTGGAAAATGTATTTGTACCGTGTTACTGCTCTGTCGGCGACACATGGGGAGCACTCTTACCTCGGTATATTTTAAGATCGTCCCAATAGAGTTGCAATGCCTCGCCTTTACGGCGCATATACTCCACCAACGCTCCCGAAGTATAGAGATTCATGGCGTTGAATACCCGTACGACCCCTTGTGGAGAGGGATTGTCCTCCCCGTAGGTGTCGCCTGCGATATCGAACAGCACCCTCTTTTTTCCGCCGTCGGGATGTACGGTCATATAGAAACGGCCTTCGGAGCCATGCCCTTTCTTTATATAGTATTCGAGTGTCATCCACTCCCCGAATGGTATGGAATAGTTCTCTGCCGCCTCTTCCCATTTAGTGGTAAACTGTCCGCTGCGGCCCGTCTTACGGGTAGTCTCTATCGGGTCGTAGCGGAAGTTCTGCGAAGTGGCTTTGAAATATAGCGGCTGCCCTGTACCCGATCTCTTGTTCAGCCCTACATTGATGCGGAAGATGTGCTCGTTGCGGCGATCGGGAGGATTGTTCCACCATCCCACTATTGTAAGCCACGGAATACTGTCGGGATAATCGCGCAGCGCCTTCATTCCATCGGGAAGATATAACCTCACGGATTGGTATATCTCGTCGGTCGGCTCGCCGGCGTCGAATCCCACCTGCGCCCTCGCCTTAGTGTGGCCTATGCCGCGCTCGTAATTTACCTTCACGCTCGGCTCGCCTATCCAAAGACGCAACACGCCGTTAGAGGGATTCACCGGATCCGGCACAATGCGGACCGTGCGCATGGAGCTGTCGCCGTCCTCGTAATTTATGCCTGTGAACCTGAAGAACTTGTCCGTCCTCAACTCGTCCCAACTGTTCGGTCCAGGCACTGAACGATCCACACCCTCGATATAATCCCTGGTGGCGCTTACAGACACTATCTTTGATCCCGGCTCGAAGCCCGAATTAAAGACCAGAGTGAAATTCCCCGGAGAGATATACTTATCTATCGCCGGCTTTTTCGCATAGGCAGTACCGGCGGCAGCGACCGTAAAGATCGCCGCCGCAGACAGTATTACCTTATGCATCGAAATCGTTTTCAATCCGGTTATTTCACCTCTTCTACATAGAACACGGCGCTGTCGTACATCTTGACGAGCCCCGGGTTGATGCCCATTTCTATGAGGTACTGGCCGCTGAAGGTGAGCCCGTTGCCCCAGAATCTCGACTTGGATACGTTCATCTCCGTGATCTTGTAGGTCTTGGCAGGATCGAGGCCGCGCAGTCGCAAGCCCTGTATCGACACGTTGCCGGTGTACTTGAAGCGGTAGTCGTACACCACGGCGCGGCTCTTGTCCTTGGTGACGTACATCAGGGCGTAGTTGCCGCCGCCGTCATAGGGCGATGCCATGCGGTAGAGGTCGCCTTCGAACACTATATCCCTCACTTTCTTGAAGTTGGCGATCGCCATCCGGGCGAAATCCTTCTCCTTGTCGTCCATCTCCTTGGGCTGTAGCTCCATGCCCAGGCGGCCGCTCATGGCCAGGTCGAAACGGAATTTGAGCGGAGTGGCGTTGTTTGTCTGGTGGTTGGGGCTGGCCGACACGTGTGCGCCCGTTATGAACGAGGGGTATATCATATTCATGCCGTACTGTATGTACACTCTCGACATGGGGTCAGTGCAGTCGCTGGTCCATACCTCGTTGTTATATTTCAGCGCGCCGTATTCGCACCTGCCGCCCCCAGAGGAGCAGGCCTGCACGATGACATTGGGGTATTTCTGGCGTATCCTCTCGTAAACGCTGTAAAGCCCCTTGGTATATTCTGCCCAGAAGTGGCTCTGGCGGTCGGCGGGCAGGTAGGTCGAGCCTGCGCCCTCAACGTGGCGGTTGGCGTCCCACTTGATGTAGGCGATGCCCGGGGCCTCCTTCATGATGTCGTCGAACACTCCGAAGATAAAGTCCTGCACCTTGGGATTGCTCAGGTCCAGCAGTAGCTGTGTGCGCTGGGTAGTCGGTTCGCGGTCGCCGCTGCGTACCACCCAGTCGGGATGCTTGGTGTAGAGATCGCTCTTGGGATTGACCATCTCGGGCTCGATCCAGATGCCGAATTTCATTCCTTTACTCTTGGCGTAATCTACGAGGTATTCTATGCCCTCGGGCAGTTTTTTCTTGTTGACCTGCCAGTCGCCCAGACCCTGCTTGTCGTTGTTGCGGGGATAGTTGTTGCCGAACCAGCCGTCGTCCAACACGAAGAGCTCGATGCCCATGCTGGCCGCATCGTCCATCATGCTGCAGAGGGTCTTGGTGTCGAAATCGAAGTAGGTGCCTTCCCAGTTGTTGAGCAGTACAGGGGTGTAGCCGCCGCCACGGTACACGCCGTAGCCTCGGGCCCAGTCGTGGAGGTTGCGTGTGGCCTGGCCCGCGCCCTCATTGCTGTAGGTGTATATCATTTCGGGGGTTTCGAGGCTCTTGCCGTTGTCGAGGGTGTACTGCGATGCGTAAGGGCTCGCTCCCGCGAGGATGGTCAGCACGTCGGCCTCGTCGATGTTGAAGCTGATGCGGTAGTTGCCGGTCCAGGCCAATGCCCCGGCAATCACTTCGCCCGCGTTTTCATCCAGAGGGCCTCCGATGGAGAGCATGAACGAGGGGTTCTCGGTGCGGGTGGGGCGGGCGTGTTTATATGTTTCGATGGCCTTGACTCCGTGGGTGAGCCGCTCCTCTTCCATCATAAATTCGCTGCCCCAGCTGCCATGGAAGTGAGTGAGATAGTATTTGGTGCGGGGCAGGTGGACGTTGGAACTGTAATAGTTGCGCAGGGTCATGTGTTTCTCTCCCTTGTTGGAGATCACCGTGCGGCAGGTGATGACGTTCTCTTTCTGGTAGGCGTTGTAAATGAGCTGCACTTCGAGCGGGTGCCTGAGTTCGCGCAGGGTTATGGTCGTGCGGATGAGGTTGCCCCCTTCGAGGCTCTCACTCTTGTGCGACACATATTTTAGCTCTGTGTTGAGTTCTCCGTCGGCATAGGTGACCGAGAGGGCCGGGTCCTCGACGCTGCGGCTGCCCATGGTGGAGTAGGCCAGGGGAGGCATACCGTAGTTTTCGGAGAGATAATAGTTCTTGTTGATCACGGGCGAGGGGTCGCTCACCTTGCCTCCGAAATGGTGGAACAGCACGTTGCCGTCTTTGGCCACGGAGAGCACCATCGAGGCGCCGGAGGTGGTAATATTTATCACCTCGGTCTTGTATTCTGGCGCTTTGGCCGGAGCGGCAGCGGGTTTAACCGTTGTCTTCGCGGGAGCTGCCGAGGCCACGGCCACCGTAGCGGCGAGCAAGAGGCAAAGGGGGAAACGTAAGAAGTTTTTCATGGTATGTTGTTTTAGGTTTGTACAGAATTGTGAGGGCGGGATACCGTAGGCAGAAGCCAGAAGCGGCGATTATTTTGCTGTTTTGAATCTTACTTTAACAGATACAAATTTATATTGAACTACTGTAATTCTACTCGGAGAATCCGATCGAGCAGAATGTCAGCACCTGCGGCAGCGCGGTCTGCCAGTATTCCCAGCTGTGGGCTCCGTTGCGCATGCGATACTGGAGCGGGATGCCTTTTTGCTTCATCAGACTGAAGAATTCTATATTGGCCTGCCACAGGAAATCGTCGTCGCCGCAATCGACGTACCAACGGACGGTTTTCAGGGCTTCTACTTGCTGCGGCGTGGCGCTTTCAAGGAAACCTACCGGAGAGTTAGCCTTCTTTTCGGGCCGGGCGTCGCGGCTCAATCCACTCAGTGCGCCGCTCAGCGGACAGGCTGACGAGAACATATCCGGATGTTTCTGGGCGTAACCAGCCGATCCTAATCCTCCCATCGAAAGTCCGGCTACGGCGCGGTGTTTCTTGTCGCCCACGATGCGGTATGTCTTTTCTATATAAGGGATGAACTCGGTGAAAAAGAAATCCTCGTAGGGCCATCCGGGTTGGTTGGAGTAGCCCATGTTTTTACCCATGTTGTTCACGCCCTCGCCCCTCGCATCGGGCATGACGATGATCATCGGCAAGGTCATTCCGGCTTCGGTGTGTTCGTCGGTGATCAGTTTCATCACGCCTTTGTCGCGCCATGCGGTGTGGGTGTCGCTGGCTCCGTGCAGCAGATAAAGCACCGGATAACTCTTTCCCGAGCTGTCGTAATCGGCAGGCAGATACACCAGGTAAGGCTTTTCGACGCCCAGGAGCTGGCTTTTCACGGTGGCTTCCTCTATGCGGCTCTGCGCCTGTAGATTCACGGCTGCGGCTACGGTAAGTAGCGTTAACAATATTTTTTTCATGGTCGCGGTTTTTATATTCTGTAAATATATAAAAATTTATGGGGATTGTCCTTATTTTATTTTCGTACCGTTTTATCATGAAAAAGGGACCCGAAACGTATTGCCCTGGCGGCGAGTACGGGTTACCGGCGCACCCAAAAACAGGCGGCCTGCGCAATTGCGCAGGCCCCCTCGGTCATTTCTATGTGCAGACTAATACTGCTCCTTCTCGTTGGGGAAGTCGCCGCTTTTGACATCCTCGATATATTTCTCAAAAGCCGAGATCATCTCGCTGTGCATGTCGGCGTAACGGCGCAGGAAGCGGGGCGAAAAGTCATTGTTTATCCCCAGCATATCGTGCACCACCAGCACCTGGCCGTCTACGCCACCGCCGGCACCGATACCGATCATGGGTATGCGTAACTCTTTGGCGACCCTTCCGCCCAGTTCTGCGGGTATCTTCTCGAGCACGATGCCGAAACACCCCGCGTCTTCGAGCAGGTGGGCGTCGCGGACGAGCTTGTCGGCCTCTCCCTTCTCCTTGGCGCGAACGTTATATGTGCCGTAGCGGTGTATGGCCTGGGGGGTGAGCCCGAGGTGCCCCATCACGGGGATACCAGCCGAGAGTATGCGGTTGACCGATTCGAGGATCTCCTCGCCGCCTTCGATCTTCACGGCGTCGGCTTCGGTCTCCTTCATTATGCGTATGGCCGAGGCGAGGGCCTCCTTGGAGTTACCCTGGTAGGTGCCGAATGGCAGGTCAACCACCACCAGCGCCCTCTCCACGCCACGGGCCACCGAACGTCCATGATAGATCATATGTTCGAGGGTCATGGGTACGGTGGTGTCGTAGCCGGCGATGACGTTGGCCGCCGAGTCGCCCACGAGGATCACGTCGATACCCGCGTTGTCGAGTATGCGGGCCATGGTGTAGTCGTAGGCGGTGAGCATCGATATCTTCTCGCCGCGCTGCTTCATCTCCAACAGGCGGAGAGTGGTCACGGCCCTTGTCTTGCTGTCTGTTGACATATCTTTTGGTTTTGGCTGGCAACCTACACCTGCCATGAGGCTTATTAACAGGCTGTCCAGCAATGTTATATTTGCGTGTGCGCCGGAACTCCGGAACGCCAAAGTTAGAAACATTTTTTATAATACCCTCGGGAGCAGGTCACGAGACTTTCGTATGGTATGACGAATAATCACGAAATTTTTTTAAATTTGTTATAATCATGAAATTAACATATGGCTATTATGAGAAAACTTTCGGTTGTATTAGGGGTTATTTCTGTTTCTATCTCGTTTATCTCTTCCTGGGCACAGGTGCCCGTAACGCATCGTGACGCTCGGGTATTTACCAAGAGAATTGAGAATAACTACAGTGGAGGGCCTCGCAGAATTACTGCCGCCGGCGATACTGTAAGATATTATAATACAAAGAATAAAACAGATCTTGAGAAACTCTTTTTCGGTAAAATTAATGCCGACGTTGAATTCTTATACGTAACATCGGCTCGCGTAGGAACGCAGGGGCTTCGAGTTTTTAAGGAAACATACCGTGAGCCTTATGTGATCGAAGCCATTCGTGTGACTAACCAGAGGGAGGTGGATTCGACTCTGATGAAAAATATGCAGAATAAAATGGGGCCTTCCATACAGTTGGGATGGAGAAGAGGAGGTAGTAAAGAGGAGAGAGAGCAGGCTTCAGTAAAAATCAGTGAAGGATTGGAGGAGATAAAGCGAGAGCGGGCGAAACGGTATAGCCTCGAAAGGAAATCTGTCGTCATCAGCGATTCATTGGCGAAAAAACTACAAGGCGAGGTAATGCCGGTTATAGATAAATATCGTTGCTATGGGTCTCCTATGGGGGTTTTTGATGGTTATATCGTGACATTCGGTTGTACTGCAGGCTACGAGGCGTGGAGCCTTACCGTCCAAGCGCCTGCGGGGGATGCTGAAAGAATGACCGAAATATTTCTGATAATAGTAAAGGATATATTTGCAGGGAAATTCGATGAGTCCAACTGCCTGAAAACCCTCGAAAACTATAAGGTCGCCGAATCGCCTCGCGAGGGGCAAGGGGTAACGCGCGTAAATAGTCTTGAGGAGTTATTAAGAGGGAGGAGCCAATCTGTCCAGCGCACTGATTGAGGAGTATAGGCTGCATATTCAAAGAAGGAAGAGACCCTGGCAGCAGGCCGAAGCAGCATACGCACGAGACTTGCGCCTCGTTAGAGAGGGTGAATATTTAGGAATGTACCTACCCTCCGTACTGCCTGAAAAACTCCCACAGCACCGCGCCGCCCGACACGGCTACGTTGAGCGAGTGCTTAGTGCCTCTCTGGGGTATCTCGATGGCCCCGTCGCACATGTCGACCACCTCCTGGCCCACGCCGTCGACCTCATTCCCGAACACGAGGGCGTACTTCGCGCCGGTTTCCACCATGAATTCGCCTAACAATGCGGCATCCTCGACCTGCTCGATAGCCAGCACCTCGTAGCCTTGGCTTTTGAGGTCGGCCACGGCGTCTTCCGTGCGGGCGAAGTGACGCCAGGGCACGGTGTTCTCGGCTCCGAGGGCGGTCTTGTGTATATCCCTGCTGGGAGGCGTGGCACATATGCCGCACAGGACGAGCTCCCTCACCGCGAAGGCGTCGGCCGTGCGGAAGAACGAGCCCACGTTGTTCTGGCTGCGCACGTTGTCGAGCACCACCACCACGGGGATCTTCTCCATACGGGCGAACTCCTCTGCAGTGGGGCGGCCCAATTCGCTGTTGGCTATCTTTTTCATAACGTTCACGTAACTGTCGCAGCGGTAACCCTTTCATGCCGCGCCGGGCAAATTTAATGATTTTTTTGGACGCCACGGTTTGACAAGTCTAAATTATACTCTACATTTGATACTGTTTATTTTTAGCCCTGTGCCGATTCGCAGGCGGCGGGACATAATATGCGATCTAAATCACATGAAAAAATATTAACCTAAAATCATTTTCTATGGAACTTCAAATTTTCTGGCTCATCCCCTCGGCGTCGATAGTGGCGCTGTTGTTCGCCTGGTATTTCTTCAGGGCGATGAAGAAAGAGAGCGAGGGCACCGACCGCATGGCCGAGATAGCCCTCTATGTGCGTAACGGGGCTATGGCCTATTTGAAACAGCAGTACAAGGTGGTGGGAGTGGTCTTCCTGGTCCTGGCGCTGTTCTTCGCTTTCCTGGCCTACGGGCTCGAGGTGCAGAACGGCTGGGTGCCCTTCGCCTTCCTCACCGGCGGGCTTTTCTCGGGCCTCGCGGGCTTTATAGGTATGAAGACGGCCACCTACGCCTCGGCGCGTACGGCGCATGCCGCCAGCAAGTCGCTCAACCACGGTCTGAGGGTCGCTTTCCGTAGCGGCGCGGTGATGGGCCTGGTGGTCGTGGGCCTCGGGCTGCTGGATATTTCCATATGGTACATAATCCTCGATCATTTCGTGGTAGACAGCGGGTCTAAGCTCGTAATTATCACCACAACGATGCTTACCTTCGGTATGGGCGCCTCGACGCAGGCCCTGTTCGCCCGTGTGGGCGGTGGTATCTACACCAAGGCCGCCGACGTGGGTGCCGACCTCGTGGGTAAGGTCGAGGCCGGTATTCCCGAGGACGACCCCCGCAACCCCGCGACCATCGCCGACAACGTGGGCGACAACGTGGGCGACGTGGCCGGTATGGGCGCCGACCTTTATGAGAGTTATTGCGGCTCTATATTGGCTACCGCAGCCCTCGGCGCGGCCGCCTTTGCCGACGACGTGCAGCTCAAGGCTGTGTTCGCCCCGATGCTTATAGCGGCTATCGGTATCCTGCTTTCCATCCTCGGCATATTCCTCGTGAAGACGCGCGACGGCGCCAACATGAAGCAACTGCTCTCGGCTCTGGGCATGGGCGTGAACACAAGCTCCGTGCT
This sequence comes from Rikenellaceae bacterium, assembly GCA_031553875.1. Taxonomy (GTDB): domain Bacteria; phylum Bacteroidota; class Bacteroidia; order Bacteroidales; family Rikenellaceae; genus JAVBKU01. The sequence continues at coordinate 27,933 of JAVBKU010000011.1, forward strand.
TATAGCCATAGCCACCTTCGGCATACTCTACCTGCTGGGCATTCCCAACTGGGGAGGTATTTCATGCTCGGTGATCGTGGGCCTTCTGGCCGGTATCATCATCGGACAGTCGACAGAATACTATACCTCGCACTCTTATAAGCCCACCCGCAGGATCTCCGAGTGCGCCGAAACGGGCCCCGCTACGGTGATAATCTCCGGTATCGGGCTGGGCATGCTCTCTACGGCCATCCCCGTATTGACCATAGGCGTGGCTATTATCCTCGCCTATCTCTGCGCCATAGGCTTTGACATACAGAATATGGTGAGCGCCGGTAACCTCTCCATGGGTCTCTACGGTATCGGTATCGCCGCCGTGGGTATGCTCTCTACGCTCGGCATAACTCTTGCCACCGACGCCTACGGCCCCATAGCCGACAACGCCGGCGGTAACGCCGAGATGAGCGGCCTCGACCCCGAGGTACGCCGCCGCACCGACGCCCTCGACGCGCTTGGTAACACCACCGCCGCCACAGGTAAGGGCTTCGCCATAGGCTCGGCCGCCCTCACGGCGCTGGCCCTGCTGGCATCCTACTTAGAGGAGGTGAAGATCGGTCTCGCCCATATAGGCAAGGAAGCCCTGGCGCTCACCGACGGTACGATGAAGGCCGTGCAGGACCTCAATATCGTCGACCTGATGGGTTACTACCAGGTCAACCTGATGAATCCCAAGGTGCTTGTCGGAGCTTTCATCGGCTCGATGATGGCATTCCTCTTCTGCGGCCTCACTATGAACGCCGTGGGACGCGCTGCGCAGAATATGGTCAATGAGGTGCGCCGCCAGTTCCGCGAGATAGCGGGCATCCTCGAAGGCAAGGCTACGCCCGACTACGCCCGCTGCGTGGAGATATCCACCCGCGGCGCACAGAAGGAGATGCTTCTGCCGTCCCTGCTGGCTATAATAGCCCCCGTGTTGACCGGATTTATCTTCGGCGTGGCGGGTGTCATGGGTCTTTTGATAGGAGCCCTGAGTTCTGGTTTTGTGTTGGCTATCTTCATGGCCAACGCTGGCGGCGCTTGGGATAACGCCAAGAAATATGTAGAGGAAGGCAACTGCGGCGGCAAGGGTTCGAGTAACCACAAAGCCACCGTGGTGGGCGACACCGTGGGCGACCCCTTCAAGGACACCGCAGGTCCCTCGCTCAACATCCTCATCAAGCTTATGAGCATGGTGGCGATAGTGGTGGCGGGGCTTACCGTGGCGTATAGCCTGATATAGCGTAAGGATCATCTTAAATTATTTATGGGGAAGGCCGGAAATTCGAGGTCTTCCCCATTTTTTGAAGGGAATAACACATAAAATTACAGCGGAGCGAAAATAAATCTGTGTCAGCACGTGACATTCAGGACAGCAAAATAATCGCCGCTTCGGGCTTCTGCCGGAAATAGGTCTCGTGAGGGAGATCACCCTCAGTTATCGTGTAACGAGGGAAGCTCCCGGAAGAGACCCCGGCAGAAGACGCGGCTAGACTTTTTGCCTACTTTTATGGCAATGATAAAAGTAGGTCGCCGAAGGCGAATAAATTACTGTAAAGTCGTAGGAAAGTGACCTAAAGAGCCTTAAGGGCAATGGTGAATAAATTATAAACAATTTCTGAAATTTATTACATAACTTTGACACGGCGGGGCGAGGCTGTGCCCACGAATCCCGCTTCATAACCCCGGATAAATGAGAAAATTATACTCCATACTGCTCCTCCTCTGTGCCGTGGCGGCCGTAAGCCCCGCAAGCGCACAGAAATTCAAGTGGGAGGCCGACTTCGACTTCTTCTTCGACAACAGGGAGTATAAGAGCACCCTCCAGCGCCCCTCGACCGAATTCGGGGCCAGCATATCTCCCGAGGTGGGGATAGGGTGGGGCAATAACTCGCTGATGGCGGGGTTCAGTTTCCTGCAGGATTTCGGCTCCGATCCCTTCAGCCGTACGCCCGACCTCATACTTTACTACGGTTACCAGTCGAAGAAATTCGGTGGATTCGCCGGAGCCATTCCCCGCCACAAGATGATAGGGGAGTATTCCAGGGCCTTCTTCAGCGACTCCGTCGACCATTACCATAAGACCATACAGGGCCTCCTGCTCCAACTCTCGGGCCGCAAGGGCTACTTCGAGCTGGGGTTTGACTGGGACAGTAAAATGAGCGAGACCACGCGCGAGAAATTCATGATCTTCTCCTCGGGCCAGTTGCGCTTCGGGGTGTTCAATATGGGCTACCAGTTCGACATGTATCACCATGCCATGTACAGCGACCGCGGGGGTGTGGTCGACAACGTGCTGGTGTACCCGTACGTGGGCCTCGACCTGTCGAGGAAGATCAAATTCCTCGACTCGCTGACCCTGCGCACGGGGTGGATCAACGCCTTCCAGAACGACCGCACCTATGTGGGCGAATACGTGACCCCTGGCGGCGCCCAGATCGAGCTGCGTATCGAGAAATACCACATCGGTATATATAATACGCTCTATATCGGCCAGAACCTTATGCCATACTACCAGGGCTGCGTGGGCTACGAGAATATGACCCCCGAGGAGGTGGCCGACCTCGACTACGGCCCGGGCCTCTACTGGGGCGACCCGTTCTACCGCACTAACAGCATCTACAACCGCTTGGAGCTGTATTGGCAGCCCATACACAACGATAAGATCAACGTGAAGATATCCTCGGTACACCACTACGACGGCTCTCGTTGGAACTGGCAGCAGATGCTGAGTGTGGGAGTGCTCATCAATCAGAATCTGTTCAAGAAAAAACCTAAGGATTAGTTTAGATAAAGTATAAGAGGCCGCCCGCGGGGATAACGAACCCCTGCGGGCGGCTTTTTCTTGCAAGGGCGGTCCTTTTTGAAATAATTTGTTGCAGAATTAGAAAATGATACATACTTTTGTAACCGCTCAAGCGAGCGTTATGTAGTTCTTTGCAGATTTTCACCACATGCCGATGTAGCTCAGTTGGCCAGAGCAGCTGATTTGTAATCAGCTGGTCGGGGGTTCGAATCCCTCCATCGGCTCTTGGAGCGGGGTGTACGCCTCGCTCATAGCCACCCGGACAGATAGACGCAGGGGAGGTGAGGTTTTTAAGTGTGTTCAGGGCGAATACCAGAGTGGCCAAATGGGGCAGACTGTAAATCTGCTGTCTTTCGACTTCGGTGGTTCGAATCCATCTTCGCCCACCAAAGTCCGCAGAGAGCGATCGCGGCGTCTCCAAGTGCGGGGTTACCACCCTCGCGCTGCAAGGGAAAGAAATAAGGGCGTGCCGGCCCTGCGGAGATTTCGCTAATGGCACTGATTTGCTGATGTAGCTCAGTGGTAGAGCACTTCCTTGGTAAGGAAGAGGTCACGAGTTCAATCCTCGTCATCAGCTCACGGCGAAAATCGCCAAAATAAGCCCCTTTGACGTGTGTAAGGGCAATATTTCAAAGGACAACCGATTTGGTTGTCCTTTTTTATTTTCAAGAAATGCACCTGGATAATGTTGTTTTTTGTATATTGGCATCACGTATGCGTCACGTAAAATTGCAAAAATATGCCAACATTTAAGATTTGCGTGTTCAAACACCACGAGCGCAAAGACGGTAAATTCCGCGTATCGGTCCGCCTGAGGCACAACAACCAGGTTGCGTACATAAAAACGGATACCTACGTCGTGCGCAAGCAGATCGCCACCGACTTCATTGGTCTTAGGGACGCTGAAACCACCCGAGCCATCGACCGCGATATTATCGAGTACGAAAAATTATTGTTGAAGGGTCTTGGGTCCAATCTATCCAGGTATACGGCAAAAGAGCTCGTAGCATATATAGAGCAACACACCGCGACGGACGGCGGGGCCGGGATCGACTTTATTGCCTTTGGGCGTGAATATACGTCCAAATTAAAGGCCGAAGGCCGCCTCGGATACGCCGAACGTTTTGATTGGGTCGTACGCTCACTGATGGACTATTTCGGGCGTGAAAAAGTATATATTAACGAGATCAACAGTGCGGCCCTCCGAAAGATCGGAGATTTCTTATCGACCGAACGTACAATGACCCGTGTGAACCAACACGGTAAAGAATATACCATCACCCGGGCTCCCCTCAAGCCGGCTTCCGTCGCCGACTTCATGCGCCTGGTCCATACCCTTTTCAATGCCGCCCGCGACAAATATAACGATGCCGATGATGAAGAACTGGACATCATCACGCACAACCCGTTCCGCAAGTATAGCGTTAAGGTGACAGAGGAGCCTGAGAAGCGAAGTCTGCCGGTCGAGGCGTTGATAAAGATCATCAACTACACCGATGGTACCGGCCGCGAGGGCCTGGCCCGTGACGTATTCCTGTTGTCCTTCTACCTTATCGGCATGAATACCGTGGATCTATACAATATTGAATCTAACACCGTCGCCGATGGCCGCATAACATATAAGCGCTCAAAGACTAAGACGCGCCGCAAGGATGAGGCTGTAATTTCGGTCAAGATAGAGCCGGAAATAGAGGAGTTGGTAAAGAAATACCGTGACCCGGTAAAGAAAAGAGCGTTCAGATTCTACCGTAATTACGCGACGGCCCGGGGATTCAACTGGAATTTGAACAAAGGGCTGAAACAGTTGGCCGCAACTCTTGGCATCGAGGCCGCACTATCCACATATTATGCCCGCCATACGTGGGCCACCATCGCCGCGAATAACTGTGGGATCAGTGACAGCGACGTCGGTCTGGCCCTAAACCATGTGGGTATGGACGACGAAGGTAAAGCCAAAAGCCTCAAAGTGACGCGCGGTTATATTACCCGCGATTGGAGCAAGATCGACGATTTTAACCGGCGGGTGTTGGATTACGTTGAAAGTAAAAACGAGGGCGCATAGCCCTCGTTTTTACTTTGTAGTTTACTTAAGTCTGCCTCTATCGAGCATTTAAGCTACATATAATGCCTGAAACTCGCCTTAACCAAGGCCAACGCCAGGACATTGTCACAAGGTATATCCCTGGGTGCGTATTCGGGATTATGGCTTCTCAGTGTATAATATCCCGGGAATTCCGACTCGTCAACATACTTCACGACAATACACTGCTCGCCGTCTTCTTCATACGCGACCACATAAAGGCTACCAAAGAACAATCCACTCCGCTTACTGGTTGTTGCTTTGTATAACACCATATCTCCGTTCCACAGCAAGGGGTACATCGAATCGCCCTTAACGTGTATTGTCCCGTCGTATGGGGGGGTGTCTTTAGCCAAAGTATAATCGTCTTCGGGCTCCCTCTCCACAACTTCGGCGACAATGCTTGCTAAAGCATCCAAATTGTGCAATGGTACTTATTCAATAATCACGGCGTTTGATCTCAGAGTTTAACTAATTGATCAAAAACCGTTTACTGTCACAAGTACCAATTACATCTTCCTTGCCATTTTCTATATTTTTCGAGGTATCTTTCGTCGTAATACTGTTCTGTTTAAGTAGTTACGATGACAGTTACTTGGCAAAAGATGTTGTTGCCACAATATTTTTTAGAACTGACGGCGCAAAAATTACGCCATAGACGTATATTTTACTCCAGCCTTTACCAATGCCAAGGAGCGGATGGCCTCCAGGGGTATGTCCTGGGGTTTATATTCATGATTATAATTAGATAGGGTCACCCACCCCTTGTTGTCCGATTTTTTGAGCTGTCGTACTCCGACGTAATTATTGCCGTCTATTGAGAATGCCAGCAGATATATTTCACCCCATACGATCCCCTCGGTCTTCACGTGTTTGAATAATATTATATCTCCGGCCGACAGGTACGGAGCCATTGAATTGCCGCGAACGAGCACAGCCCCGTCACACTTGGACAGGTTGGGTATATATATATGTTCGATGGGGCGCTGGCCGTCACCTATAAACCTACCCTTGATTTCGGTGGTCATTCCCAGATCGTAAAGCGGAACTAATTGCGTGCTGTCGATGGTCCCGGCCGGAACTATCGACGTCGAACACTCCTGCTTTAGCATCTCTCCCTTGCCGGTTAGAAGCCATTCGCAATTTATTGCGGCCGAGGTCGCGATTTTCTCCAAAACATCGGCTTTGGGGATACTTCCTCGCAAATAACTACGTACGTTTGACTCCCCTATTCCTATAACTCGCGCAAATTCAGACTTATTCTGCCCAAATAATTCATTGATTATTCGGCTTATTCTCAGTGAGATAGCATTTAGTTCATTCATAGTCGCAGTTATTTATCGCAAAATATTGCGATTTTATTTGTAATATTCGTAATCTTTTGCGAATATTGCATTGTAAACATACATATATACAAATATATGGATAAAATGGAAACTATCGAAAAAATCAACCTTCGCGGTGCGATTAAATCACTTGAAATAGGAGGGGAGCCACTGAAACTGCCCCGCCCGGATTATGTGCCGAGTGTCGTTCGAAATACGGCCAGCTCCATAAAGGCAGATACAGGTGCAAACCTCACTGTAACTGTATCCGACCACACTATTACCGTGACTCGCATTTATTAAACTCCCAACGCTATGGCAAATACGATTGACCGCGGGCAGTTATTGCAGATACAGGCTGCCGTAGAAATGGGGTTCCGTCGCGGTATGGAGTCGGCCGGACGATTGAAGCCATTCATGTCGCAGAAGGAAGCCCACGACAAATATGGCCGCGCCACGGTCGAACGCTGGGCATCCGAAGGCCTCATCGATATAATCAAGGACGGCACCGGCCGCAGTAAGTGTCGCATAAGCCGTCAACAAATAGAAACGGTAGCCTTCACAGCCAACCGCTCCAGTTGGTTCGAGCATCACGAATAAAATCATTAACGCCACGCGCCGGGTCATAGGCGTATAACGCATGGAAGGTTGGATTTGCATACACAGACAGATAACAGACCATTCTGACTATTTCGCCGAGCCGTTCACACGCATGGGAGCATGGATCGATTTATTGATCCTGGCTACCCACAAACAGCGCATGATCCGTGTCCGTGGTGTGAGGGTGATCATTGAACGTGGCGATGTGGCCGTGGCCCATCTGACCCTTGCGGCACGATGGAAATGGTCGCGCGGTAAGGTAAAACGATTCCTTGACGAGTTGGAGGACGCCAAGCAGATAGTACAACGCACTAATAATGTAATAACCTGTATATCAATACTTAATTATTCCATATACCAAAATGGCGGTACAACAAACGGTACAGCAGAATATATGGAAACAATATCGCAGACAGTACAGCATAATTTCTCCTCAAGTGTTGAATTATCAAGGAGTTCGTCCCTTGAAGCCTTGTCTGGTGGTACAACAGATAATACAGCAGAAAGGTTAGCATATAATACAACAGATAGAATTACAAACGGGCAGCAAACAGACAGCAAACGGACACATACAATAATGTATAATAATGAAAATACAGTACACACACATAGTATAGATTCTGATCCGGTAAAACAAAACGCGCCCGCGAGCGTGAAAGTACCCGCGCCCGCACGTAGCGGTGGTGCTCAGACTGCCGATGTTATCGACTGTACCGGCGCACTCGCCGCCGAACTCCTGGCTTGGACCACCGCCACACGTCCCGACGTACAGCAGATGCCCGAACCGCTGACAATGACCCACGCCCGGTGGATGGTGAGTAAATACCCTTTTGACGACATCAAGCGCATATTACGCCAAATGCACAACAAGAAGGCGACGATCAATAACGTGAGTGCCTACGATACATTCGTCTCGTATGCCGGACGCGATACTATCCTCAAGGAACGTAAGTCCGCGGCAGGCAAGTTCTACACCTTTGAACAAAAGTCGGGCGAAATTCTCGACGGCAAGGCGAAGGAGTCGGACTTCATCTTCCGCGAGGTCGACGGACATAAACTGTGGCAGAAAATAACAGATATAGCACTACCTAACACATAAACCCGCCGCAAGGCATAACAATTTAGCCATGAAAACATTACGCATCGACATCACTGACCTTACCCTCGTTGAGGCGGCATTATTGCGTACCGCAGCGCGGGAATTGGCAGAGCGCACCCACAACCGATACCATGCGGAAAAATTGCGGGGTCTGGCATTCAAATGCGGTTGTTTAGGGGAGGTAAGTATCAAGAACTTAGGCATTGTCGGGGCAACCCTCCTGCAAACTGCAGCCCTGCAAAAGGTGGCCAAGGTGAAGCCCGAGCACGCCCGGATACTGCGCCGCCTGGCGGCACGCATAGACGAGAGACTTCATCCTGAAGGTATTTCACTATTCCAATAATACTAAAAACTCAACGATATGCTTATGACTATCAATGGCGCTGCCGAGAAGTATGAGATCGCATCACTTCGTATTGACATGCTCGTCATAAACAAGGCTATAACCCGCTGTGTGCAGACATCGCCTTACTCGGGCAAGCGCGAAATAATGGTCGACACAACCGAGCTCGACAGGTATTTCCACGATAACCCGAGTACGCTCGAAATATGGCAACGCGACCGCAGCATCGTACAAAACGGCATCCTCCTCTAAAGCACTCCGTTATGACACCCAAACCCGACCAACCGGCTCAAAATATCCTGCGGCGGGCCAACGCGCTCAATATCTCGATCACAAAGTTGTGTAACGACGCCGGCGTGTCGCGCCGGTGGTTTGAATATTTCAAGAAACGAACGCCCAAAGCAGTAGAGGCATATATAAAGATCGAAAGGGTTTTGATCGACATGGAGGAGGGGAGTCCCTCCCTTATGCGGGTGACTTTTACCTGTCCGAATACGCTCGAAAAACGGCAAGGCGTCATACAGGAGCATAACGGCAGGCAGTACATATACTGCAAAGATACAAACGACAGCTACCCGATAGCATCGGTGCTGCACCTGCGCTATAACAATCCCAACATACGATAAATAGTGGCGAGGGGCCAGGAGGCAAAGGCGAGAAAATAAACCAAAATCGCCTTTACGGGATTGGATAATTCTTGCCAAACTTTCGCTGTTTTTGGAAAGTCCTTTCCATACTTTGACCGCGTCTATTGCATTTGATTTTCATCATTTAGACTTTAGCATCAAATCGATCAGACAATGTCGTATACACTACCTGAATATTACGCGCTCAAAGCCGCCATTGCAAGCGGAACCCAGTCGGTAACCTATGGTGACAAAAGTGTCACATATCGGCCTCTCGACGAGATGATACAGGTATTGAATCTGATGGAAACCGAGTTGTTCCCCGACGGGGCCACCTCCGTCAAGGAAGGCAGAACTATCAGCTACACAGTAGCCGGTACAGCTATCAATAAAGGAGATATCCGCATGATCGGCGACGTAACAGGTGTAGCCATGGCCGACGGCGCAGTAGGCGAAACTATCAAAATGTCGGTCACCGGCGTTTACGAACTGCCCAAAGGTAGTGAAGCGCTCGCCCAAGGCACAGCGGCATACGTCAATATTACCAATGGCGTTACCACAATCGTAGGCGCCGCAACCGGCAACAAGTTGTGCGGACACGTGTGGGAAGACGCTCCCGCCGGAGCCGATAGCGTACTCATCAAATTAAACTAACCCTATTACCGATATGCCCCGTCCCGTTTTCAATGAATTTGCCAAACAGGTATTTACGGCCGCGATCAGTATAATGGGCATGAGCGCTGTATGGCACTCGTCAGATGGTGCGGAAATTAATGGAGGCGTGTTGTTCAATACCCCGACTGAGCCCGAGAAACTGGGCAACGCCAACGGATACGAATATAAACCCAATAACGAAACGATCGAGTATTACGACGACACCTTTGTCGGTTTGCGCGAAGCGGTAGACAGTGGCAAAGAGGAATATGTAACAGTAAACGAACGGGATTATTTGGTGTTAAGTGTCGCCGCCAAGTTTGACGGCAGAACACTGGTAGCGAGTATTACCCCGCACGAACAACCATAGATATGAATTACGCTGATTTCGAAGACGCAATTGTCGAGCTGCTGGACATTCCCGGTGTGGACATATCTGTCCTGCCGCATGTTGCTGCATTGAACGAGCTGCGTCCGACGATGAAGCCGCAACTGTTCGTAATTATCAACGGAGCCACGTTCGAGCAACCCGACAATATGGGTGTTATGTCGCAATTGGGCAGTGTCAGCGGCGAGATATTCATGCGCGCAAAATCACGTCGCGGCAATCTCGGCATATTCGATCTGTATACCCAGATATGCGGCCGTCTTATGGGGGTCAAGTTGGCAAAGACCAAACGCCCCATCACCCTATCGCAATTCGGATATGTGGCGGGCCTGCAGAACAACTGGCAATACTCCCTTACATTCTCATTTACCGCTTACGAAAGAGAGAGCATGCCTCCCGAACCGGAATTGACGATCAAACAAATAAACTTTAAACCCTATGGCGAAAAAGTATAAAGTGCTGGCTCCGTATGTGGTGTTCAGGATCGGACAAGGGACCGTCTGCAAGGAGTACTCCCTGAAAAAGGGCGACATCTGCGAACTACCCGAGGACAATATCAGCGTAAGAGTGATGGTAGCCCGCAAACAACTGGCCGAAATGGCGGCCGAAACCCCAAAGAAAACCAAAGAAACAAATAAAAATAAACCCGCCGGCAACGGCACAAAAAAATCACAATAATGGCCTTTTTACATGGTATAGAACATTTGGACCTGCCTGCAGACCTTGTACCCGTTAATGACGTGGTAACGGCTGTGATAGGGCTGGTTGGTACGTCTAATGCAGGCGAAACCAATGTGCTGACTCTTTGCAAGAGTGCAAAGGATGACGCTCAATTCGGAACTGAGGGAACTATTCCCGAAGCACTCAAAGCGATACGCTTTCAGGACAGCAAACGCGGCAGCGCGCTGGTGTTCGTGGTGAAGGTGGAACCAAAGGAGGAAGCTGCTGAGATTACGCCCGCAGATATCATCGGCGAAATCGCTGAAGACGGTACTCGTACGGGCATGCAGCTATTTGCTACAGCCGCATCTAAGTATGGCTTCGAGCCCATGATCTACATCGCCCCCCGCTATTCAGCACTCGGCGCGGTAAAAGATGAGCTTATCCTGATCTCCGACAAGACTGAGACAATGGCTTACATTGATACACCCGACGGTTTCACGTATGAGGATGCTATAGCCTCCCGCGGCACGGGTACAGATGCGGAGTTCAACACGCTGACAGAAGGTCAGAAGCTGCTGTTCCCGCACTTCCTTGTTTCAAATCCGGCCTACATTGATGCTGAAACTACGCCCGATGAAGATAAGTATCTGAATAAACCTATGTCGGCCTATGCCGCCGGCTTGCGTGCGAAGGTCGATCTGGAGGAAGGTTGGCACGTATCGTCATCCAACCACCGCTTTACCGGCGTACAGGGTTTGGATACAGATCTTACGTTCAGCATGGGCGATCCCAACAGTGAGGCCAATCAGCTCAACGCCGCAGGTATCACTACAGCCGTCAATCTGTTCGGCAACGGAATAGTGGAATGGGGCAACTACACTGCCGGTTTCCCTGGCAGCGCCGCCGCAGAAACTTTTGAATGTGTACGCCGTACACGCGCAATTATGAAGCGTGCCGTTGAACAGGCAGCAGTGCCGTTCCTTGACAAGCCGTTCAATCAGGCTAACATCGACGCTATCCGCAACATGGTCAACCAGTACCTCAATACGCTCGTTTCGCAGGGCAAGCTGCTTGCCGGTCAGTGCTTCTATCTCAAGGAAAGCAACCCCGCCGTCGAACTCGCCAAGGGTCACATAACATTCGATATCGAATTTACTCCTGCGATCCCGATGCAGCGCCTGACTTTCACATACAAGATCAACTTGTCTAACCTTTCAAATGTAGAATAAGAACATGAGTCTCTCAATAGCAAAAGTATTCGACGCCAATGTCTACGTCAATGACCGTAGCACACATGGCCAGGCCGCGGAGGTTACTTGCCCCACTGTAACTGCCCTAATGACCGACTTCGCCGCAATGGGCATGGTCGGCTCAGCCGAATTTTTCAACGGCTTCGACAAAATGGAAGCCACAATCAAATGGACCTACCCCGATAACGAAGTACAGAAGGCATGTGCCAACTTCTTCAAATCGGTAAGCCTCATGGTGCGCTCAAGCAAAGCCCAGTATTCCAATGGCGACATCGAAAGCGAAGTACCCGTTGTGGTTTACATGCGCGGCTTGCCCAAACAGCATCCCGGCGGCGGTTATAAGTCCAAGGAAGACACTGAAGTCGAAAGCCTCTTTTCGATAACATATTTCAAGCAGGAGGTTGACGGCGAGGTAATAATCGAAATCGACGTGCTTAATAATATCTACAAGGTAGGCGATGAAGACCTACTTGCCAAGCGCAGAGAAAATCTCGGTATATAATCATGCAAGAGTTCAAGAAATTGGACCGTAAACCGAACCTTGGAGTTCGTAGGTCAATGAAGCTGGAAGATGGTACTGTGATCGAAGAAATCGGGATGACCGTAAGGGACAGCCTGAGGATCGCAAACAACAAAAGTCTATCCGACTCCGACAGAGGTTTACATAACGTAGCTGCAAAGATTCTGGTCAATGGTCAAACCATTGTACCGGAAGATTTGCAGGACGGATTCACCACCGAGGAATTTGAAGCAATAACCAAATTCCTATTCCCCGACGAACTGGCTGCTGCAGCGGAATCGAAGGAGGGTAAGAGAAAAAACGCCTAATATCTCTGGGCGATATAGTGTTCCTTGCACACTATACCGGCTCAGGGATAGAGGGGGTCAACGACCTTGATGTTGATGACTACTTCGTCTTCCTGGACGAAGCCATCAAGCAATATGAACTGGAAATGAAAGTACCCCGCCGCGTCGTATTGGCAGGGATAGAGAAACGGTAACCTATGGCAAATACAAGCACTATAAAATTGGAAGTCATCTTGTCCGCGACGGACAAGATGAGCCGTATTATAGATAACGCCATCAAAGACGCCACGAAAGATCTGACCGCGTTTGGACAAAAAACGGCGGAAATAGGTGATGCCATTGCCAAAGTCGGAACTAAAATGACGGCTGTGGGTATGAGTGTGGGCAAATCGCTTGTCAATCTCGCCACCTCAGCCGCAAACTACAGCAGTGAAATTGTCAACCAGGCACAGTCGGTTGGCATGAGTACGGACGCGTGGCAGAAACTTACATACGCGGCAAGGGTGTCAGGCGTAGGCCAGAGCGAGTTGATGGCCAGTATGATCGAGTTTGACAATGTGATTGTGGCGGCGGCCTCAGGCAACAAAGATGCCGCCGCGACATTCAGAGAGTTAGGCATAGACATAAAGAACGCATCAGGCGAACTGCGAGCCCCCGAAGAAATATTGGCGGATTTCGCCGATATCTTGGGCAGTGTGGAAGACGGGGCTGCTAAAACGGCGTTAGTCACCGAAGTTCTGGGTCAAGCGGGTGCAAGTATACTGCCTGCTCTTAATAAAGGCTCCAAGGGTTTAGAAGAGTTTTATGCCGCCGCCGAAGAGGCCGGATATGTTCTGAGTGATAAAACACTAAAAGCAGGTAACGAGTTCGGCAAGAAACTTAACGAAATAGGAGCAAATGTGAAGGCTGCGGGCCTGCAATTAGGCAGCGCTTTTATTCCGCTTCTGTCCGGTCTCGCTAACAAGTTTAATACTGTGATAAAGAGTCTAAGCAAATGGATTGAAGACAATCCCGTCCTTGTGAAGACTATCGGCGCCATAGTCGGAACTTTATCCGGATTATTGATTGCCGCCGGCAGTGTGGCGGTTGTTATAGGGACAGTCATGTCTATTGCAGGAAAATTTGCCGCCGCCTGGCGTGGAATTAAAACGGTAATAACCATCGTAAAGTTACTTAATACCGCCATTCTTGCAAATCCAATATTATTAATAGCCACAATAGCTGCCACCGCAGTATTTCTTATAATTAAATATTGGGATCAGATATCTGCTTTCTTTACAAAATTATGGGATGGTATAAAGGCCGGCGTATTAGTCGCATGGGAATGGATAAAGAACATGTTCCTAAACTATACACCATACGGTCTTATCATTAAGCATTGGTCAAGCATAACGACATTCTTCTCGGGTATTTGGGATAATGTCAAAAGCGGCTTCTTAGTCGCATGGGAGTGGATAAAGAACATGTTCCTTAACTACACTCCATACGGCCTGATATTCCAGCACTGGGATGCTATAGGCTCGTATTTCGCCGACATGAAATCCCGCTTCTTCACTTGGGGACAAGATATGATACAGGGGTTGATCGACGGTATTACGGGTTTTGCCCAAAACGCCATAGACACCATCAGTAACATAGGCCAGTCAATAGCGGACAAGTTCAAAAACCTGTTGGGTATAAATTCGCCGTCGACCTTGTTTATGGGCTACGGCGTAAATATCTCGCAGGGCTTGGTCAACGGTATGGACCAGGGCGGCAGCGGTGTCGAAGGCTCGGCCGAGGGTATGGCGTCAATGGCAACACAAGGCATGTCAAATGCTATTGGCGACGGAGCCGGGATGCCCGGCATAGGTGCGGGCGGCGGAGTTACTCTCAACTACTCGCCCTCTATCAGCGTCAACGGCGCGGCAGGCCCGGAAGCAGCGCAGGACTTTGATCAGATATTACGCGCCCATTCAAGGGAGATTGTAGATATTATACGCCGCGAAATGGAGAACAGAACGCGGTTGTCATTCAGCTAATAGGTTATGTTACTACAACTTGGAGATCACATATTCGAAGGCTTCAAATCACCTTCTTCGATGTCCGACAAGATGTCGGTCAAATATGGCCGCATCGAGCTGGTCAACGGTAAGGACGTATTGCAATATAGCGGCGAAGATCTCGACGAGATATCACTGTCCATACAGTATGCTATCGAATTTTGCGACCCCGCAACCGAGATCGAGGCGCTGAAGCAGTCAATGCGTGATGCCGAAGTATTGCCATTCCTTTTTGGCGACGGCACCATCGTGGGTAAGTATGTCATCACGAGCCTCGACCTGACCTACCAAAAGACCTCGCCCATAGGCGTGCTTGAGTCGGCAACCGTAGCGGTTACTCTGTTGGAGTACGCCTACGGCGAGCCAGTAAAGCCAAAGGGCATTGCCGTGGTCACACCGTCGACGACGGAGCTTGTTACAGACACGGATATAGACGTTTATGAAGACGTGGACGAAGATATGTTGGATATGTACATGTCCACGGACGAAGACACGACCACAGTCCCCGCAGCGGAAACTCCGGCTCCGCCTGCTCCCACCCCCGCCCGCGGTATAAGCAAACTTATCACCAAGGGTCGCGATGCCGTCAATAAGATTAAGTCCCTGGGGGAAAAGGTCAAGCAGAAGGTATCGGATGTAAAAAGCCTTGTACAGGATGTTAAAAACCTGGCTAATGAAGCCAAAGATGCATATGCTGCGGCTAAGGAGCAGGTTGAAGTGGCCATAAAGATTTATGAGCGGGCCAAAGACCTGCCGGGTTCGTTAGACGAGGCTATAAAATATGCCAAGGATCTCGCAGAGATGAAAAACGATATCAACGCGGAAGATCTGAAAAAAAACATAGACCAGTTAGTGTCGAGTACCAACACCGTGACGAAGAATGCCACGTCGGTGGTATCGTTCATTGCAACTAAGGAAGGGGGCGAATAATGGGCAGTTTCAATTATACGACAGTAGAGGGTGACCGTATCGACATGTTGGCCGTTAAATTTTACGGCGACAGTTCGGGTATATCCATAATAGCCAACGCCAATCCCGATGTGCCGATGACAGCCGTATACCCCGTGGGTACTGTACTTATAGTACCTATTATTAAACGCTCCGAAGACGAGGACACAACCAATCTGCCACCGTGGAAAAGGTAATAAGAAATAACGTCTCCATCGTAATCGCAGGACACAACGTTACCGGTGATGTGAGCCCCTATTTATCGAAGGCGTCATACTCCGACCGCGTAGAGGCCGAGAGCGACGATGTGTCTTTGGTATTTGAAGACACGCTCGACAAATGGAAAGGTCCGTGGTACCCTTCCGAAGGGGATACTATGGAGGTGAGCCTCGGCCCGACCGGAGGTATGCTGAATTGCGGCACCTTTGAGATCGACGAGATCGAGTTGTCATTCGCTCCCGATATACTTACTGTAAAGGCCATAGGGGCAGCAGTGACAAAGGGTCTGAGAACAAAAAACAGTAAGGCGTTTGAGAAGCAGTCGTTACATAAGATTGCGAAATACTTCGCCGACAAACACAGCCTGAAGCTGGTGGGTAAAACCGGGGAGCTTCAGAAAATAGAGATAGAAAGGAAAACCCAGGAGAAGCAGACGGATATATCGTTCCTATCGCAGTTGGCCAAAGAATACGGGATCATCTTCAGTGTGCGGGGCGACCAGCTCATATTCATGGACAACGATGAGTTGGAGACTCAGGACAGCGTCATGACCATCGACAAAGCCGAAATGAACCGCGGCAGCTTCAAGGACAAGACGTCGCAGATCTATGCCGGCGCCACTGTGGCCACCCGCGATATCAAGTCCAACAGCGTCAAAAAGTGGAACGTCGAGGCATCTACCAACGGAGCGAGCAAAGCTATACTTGTCGTCAAGGGCCGTGCCGAGAGCCAAAGCCAAGCCGAGGCTAAAGCCAAGAGTGCGCTGAAGGACAAGAATAAAGATAAGTTCACGGGCTCGTTTAGCATGCCGGGCAATCCCAAACTGGTTGCCGGGGTCAATGTCACCCTCACGGGGATAGGAAACTTCTCGGGCAAATGGCATATAGTGTCGAGCGGACACAGCATAGATAAATCAGGTTATACGACCGACTTGGAGGTCAGGAAAATATTTCAATAGGCGATGTTGAGGGTAGGGAGAATATCGGAGTTGGGAACGGGTGAGAATCTCGGTTATGCGCGCGTCTTTTTTGACGACAGCGACTTTGTATCCGGGTGGCTTCCCCTGCCCTCCATCGCCACGAAAGGAACCAAACAGTGGATACCCATCGAGATCAATTCGCAGGTGGCCTGTCTCATGGACGATCTGTGTGAGCAGGGCGGCATCGTGATGGTATTGTGGAGCGCAACCGACACACCTCCAACGTGGGCAAGCCCCGACACAATGGGCGTTCAGTTCAAGGATGGAACGGCAGTTTATTATGATGCGTCCGCCAAGGAATTGACCGTTAATTGCAAAAAACTCAAGATTACCGGAGATGTAGACATAATCGGCAATGTAACTGTATCCAAGGATGTAGCTGTTGTCGGGGAGGTTACTGCTAAAGAGGTTACTGCTGATGAGGAGGTTACCGCCAAGAATAAAGGAATAAAATTAACTGCACATAAACACCCGACACCGGTGGGTCCATCGGGGACTCCAATACCATAGAATCATGGCAGTAAAAACCAATGTATTAAAAACAGCGTTAAGAACTGCATTCACAAAAGAAAGCAGGGAGGAAGAGGCAATTCAAGAGGATTCTATTAACAGGATATCCGAAAAGATCGCTGAGGCTGTTGCCGCTCAGATAGTGGAAGGGATAAACACAGCTGTAATGACCTTTAAGGACGAAGCCGATAATCCGGTCATGATAAAAGGTGCCATCGCATCAACAATGGATACGATCACGGATCCGGCCCCGCCATATCAAGATGAGGAATAATAAAGGGATAAAATGAATATAACGGACACACGCAACTGGCAAATGAGTTTAAAAGACCCACTGGATATTGTAGAGGGGGGCGACGACATCATACAGTGTATCTACATCATCCTGACAACGATACCGGGCAGCGACCCGCTGCGGCCCACATTCGGCAGTAACATATATCAGTATATCGACAAACCGTTGCGTGAGGTACAGGCCAAAATCGTTTACGAGGCCACGGAAACCATAGCCAAATGGGAAAAGAGATTTAAGATCACCAAGTGTAATGTCGAAGCAGACGGCACCGACGGTATAACAATCACCGTAACAGGCAATATCGTAGGCTCGGCTAAAGAATTGACCATACCCGTAAAATTATAGAACATGGCAGAGATAACAACACCCATATTTGTTGAGCGCGATCCTGAGGTCATAATGGCCGAAAGCAAGGAGAAATTAGAAGAGATACTGGGGCGCAAACTCCAAGCCGCACAGGTCGAACAACTGATGCTGAACTTTATTGTTTACCAGGAAGTGCTGCTAAACAACCGCTTCAATGCGGGTATGTCGCAGATGCTTTACCAGTTCAGCACCGCACCGACACTCGACTATATAGCCGCACTGGTGGCCGTCGAACGTCTGCCAGCCGCAAGCGCCGGGTGTGAAGTCGAATTTACACTTATTGAAGATCACGGACATAGGCTTATACCCGCAGGAACCCGCGTAGCATCGAGTGACAGAGCTAATATATTCTACACTAACGAAGATTTCATAATCGCCGCCGATAACACGGAGCCCATAATCATAAGAGTTACAGCCGCAACACCCGGTAAAGGGGCCAACGGATGCGCCTTAGGCAGCATAAACACGATAATGGATCCTTTGCCCTTTGTCTCGACGGTATCCAACACTACGGTTACCAGCGGCGGCAGTGACCCGGAGACCGACGAGCAGTTGCGTGAACGTATCAAGCTGGCCCCCTCTCAGTATTCGGCAGCCGGATCGCGTTCGAGCTATGAGTTCTACGCAAAAAGTGCCAACCCGCTTATCACCGACGTGTCGGTAACGTCGACCACCCCCGGCGAGGTAATCATCGTACCGCTGACCGAGGATGATGATATCCCGGAAGAAGTTCTCTTAGACGTAGAGGCCGCATGTAACGATGAAAAGGTACGTCCGCTCACTGATAAGGTGGACGTACGATACCCGAAGCCACAGGAGTACAGTATCAAAGTAAATATAACCCTATACGTGGGGGCTGACTCGAAAAATACCAAGTCACAGATCGAGGCCGACTTAAAAGAGTACGCCGAACTGAAACGCGCCAAGCTGGGACAGGATATTATCAAGTCTCATATTGTGGAAATATGCCGTCTACCGGATGTCTATGACGTCGAGGTGGTTTCTCCATCCGACAATATCGTTGTATCGGATGAAGAATTCGCCAAGAATACTGGTATAGAGGTTATTATACAAAAAGAGTTTAGCCGTGGATGATAAAAGAGTCATAGCGAGTAGCATAGCCGACAATGAAGTGGTGCGAGCCTTTTCGGAGTTTTTGGCTGACCGATGGGGTGATTGGGACTTGTCGCCGTTCATGGCGTACTTGGTCGATATATGTGCTCCTTCAGTATTGCCATATTTGGCCGACCAATTCGATATTGACGGCCTGCGCGGCTTTAAAATGGCTACCACCGAGCAGCAGCGGAGGGATTTGATCAAGCAATCCATAGCCCTGCATAAATATTTGGGCACTCCGTGGGCCATCAGGGAAGCATGCCGGACCGTAGGCTTCCCCATAATAAATATCGACGAGGGTGTAACAGCCATTCCCGGCGGGCCTGAGAGCCCGGAAGACTGGGCGCGTTTCAGTGTACTCATCGAGACCGAAGACAGCCGCCCCATAACAGCTGAAGAGGCCCGCCAATTACGTCTGTTCATCGACTTTTATAAAAACGAACGGTCGCACTTAGTCGAACTTGGGTTCAACCAAACGTTATCCGACGAAAATGTCTACAGCGACTTGGTGGATCAACGTGAAAACTTCCAACTGTTGATTGCGCGCGTGTATCCTAACCCCGTAGTTATGAACATGATGGGAGACATGGTTGCATTCGTTGTAGACTGCCCCGATGAATGGCGACTCGTTCAATCCACCATAAACTGGCCTGACGAAACCGGTGACACACTGTCGGTATCATACTCGGGCGAAGCTGGAAAAACCATCGTGCGCGTGACATCATCAAGTAATAACACAGGTGTCACACGACGAGCGGAGGTTTTTATTGAGACATCCGAAGGACAAATGTTAGACCCTGTTGTAATCGAACAGCTTAGTGCTTCCGTCAATAATGCGTACGGTCCGGCATACAGTTCGGCGTACAACAACCTGCAAAATGTAGAAGTTACACTACTCGTTGCGGAAGACGGATCCGCTATTATAACTGAAGACAAAAATAACCTTATAAACGTACATCCAAATGGCTGATAACACCCCAACATCCACTGTAAAGGTATCGGATACACCTAAGGTGGACGACATTAACCAGTTCATCGTGTTAGGTGTCGATAAAAACACCAATCTGTCGGCTCATGCCGATATGGCACAGTTAAGCACTCTTAACAACTCATTGACCGGATTTGAAGAAGAACAGGTCCCTACACGCGTAACGGCCGAAAGCAAGGTTTTGCAAGCATTCGAGCAGCTCCAGTCGCAATTGAGACAGTTGGGCTATGGCCTCCAGCTGAAAGCCCTCGAAGAGGTAGCCGGGGCTTCTACATTCACCGGCGCGGGCGTGCAGTTCGGCGATAACCAACTGCGTCTCATAGGCCAGCGCTATAGAATAGGCACGAATGCCGAGTTGGTCGAAAGCGACGGTTCAGGCAAAACAGTTGCGCCGTGGCTGTCACCCAGCAGGGTATTTACCAACCCGCCTGCGAGTGGCAGTTCAATAATGTCCAACACGACTTATCGTCTGTCTGTTACTTCCGATACGGAAGTCATACTGCGTAGTACTACATGGCAGTCGGGCGAGCGCACTATCATACGCACTACGGGGGCCGTCAATATAACCTTCGCTCCCTCGGGAGTCACAGCACGATATGCCAAAGATTACGCAAACCATACTCCCGCGACCGACGAGATAATGATATACCTTATCGTATACACAGGCGGGGAATTTATCATCAGCCGTAGGGCCTACGTATAACTGTAATAACGTACAGTCATGACCAAAGAAGAATTGCGGCAATTGTCCGACCAAACATTTTACGACAATAACGTGGGGGGTATTACCCCGCCACCGCATCGCGTATTCAATGGTGCCTTTATAGACAGCATGCCCGAACAGGCGACCGACACCACCCCGGGTCTTGTACGCGGAGGTACGGGGCCAGGGCAGGTATTTATTCAAGGCGACGGTACCATGACAATACCCGTAGCCAGCGCTGTCGAGCCGGGTGTTGTCAAGGGTGGCGAGAACGATGGTGATATGTACGTCAATACTGACGGTACGGTCGGGTTAAATGGCTGGTCCAATTTGCCATACTATACGTATGTGGTAGACAGCGACGAGGCGTTGGAGCAATTTGCCGATAACGTTCCTGGTAACGACTACACCAGCGTATTGATAAAAAAGGGAGACTGGACGCTTAGAAAAGCTTTGCTGTTCCCAGAGGAAACCGTAGTCATTACTGGGGAATACGGTAGTCGTATAATAGTGGATATTCCGATTCGCCAACCGTTCGAACCGGATTATATCGACACGTTTATTATTGGTCCGAGACGATTGAGGAATTACTACATAGTATATGACTATCAGGGCGACCTACACAACATCACGATACACATTAAAAATATGCCGTATCTACCATTGATAGGTGCGTGCAGATATATTCATAATTTACATATAACAAATGATGAGACATGTGGAATCGCACCCGAAGTATTCGTTCTGTCCTGCTCAAAGATTGTTAATCCTAAGATACAATTAACAGGAGGCATGTCTTTTTATCTTAATCACATGGGGTATTATTATTCTTATTCCATGCTTTTTTATTATGTCGACACAGTAGAAGGAGCATGTATAGACCTTGATATAGGCCCGGAAAATGATACAGGAGGATCGGATTCGAGATCTATTTCATTAATTCACGCAAATCGAATAATTCGCTGTGTTGTAAATGCCCGAATATTCGGTATTGGAAGTGTGACCGGTATTAGCGGAGGCAAGGAGGTTGATGCCAACGAACTGACTATCGTCTCGTCTCGTGGTGCTATAGGATATAAAGATTGTTACGGTATGCGACTTAATTCCGCACAAACGGCGACCGGATACAGCCTGACAAAATATAAGAGTTGTTACGCTTCCCAATATACGGCACAAGCGGCAGGCAACACCCACGCAGGGGGATGGAACAGTTAAACATCGATACGATTAAGATAAACAATAATAGCGGAACTTGTCATAAGGTGCAAGGTATACGATAACCACATATGATCATGACCAAAGAGGAATTACGGCAGCTGTCCGACCAAACATTTTACGACAATAACGTGGGGGGTATTACCCCTCCGCCGCATCGCGACTTCAATGATGCCCTTATAGATACCCTGCCCGAATTGGCAACCAATGACCCTGCCTATCCTCCGGGCATTGTACGCGGAGGTATGGGTTCGGGACAAGTACGTGTTGAGGCTGACGGCACAATGACGATACCCTTAGCCACCAACACTACGCCGGGTATTATAAATAGCAGTACGGTGACGGGTCAGGTGTCCGTCGATAATGACGGTACCATGAAGTTGAACGGGGGCACCAACGCGCCATATTACACGTATGTGGTGGATAGTGAGGATGCCTGGGAGCAACTTGTCAATAAGGCCGCAGGTAATGACTACACCAGCATATTGATAAAAAAAGGGGATTGGATCCTTAAACAATACATGTATATCCCTGAGACGACGAAAGTAGTTAAGGGTGAACCGGGTAGTCGTATAATCGTAGATATCCCCATAGGAGATATTGGATGGAATGCAATATCCGCAGGGGGAGATATTGCAAAACTAACGGTCTACAATTGTTGCAATCTATACGACATTACGCTACATCTTAAAAATGTCGGATCACTGGTGGGATTGTTGTTTGGATTCGGTTATGTTTATAATTTGATTATAACACAGGAAGGTACAATCACAGCAATGCCTGGGCAGCTTATTTTGTCGTGTCTACATGTTATTAATCCTAAGATAGAATTGATAAAACTACCTTTTTATCAAGATCAGAGCTCAATCTTGATATTCAGCAACGTAGACTCGGTTGAAGGAGCATACATAGACATTGATGCCAATATGACAACTTGGGCAGGGCAGGGTAAAAGTATCACATTTATTAACGCACGACGCGTGATCCGCTGCGTTGTAAAAGCCAAAATACTTGGTGTTGCGACAGTGACTGGAATTAGCGGCGGAACGGATGTCGTTGCAAACTATGTGAGCATCGCATCGTCTACCGGAGCTAAGGCATATTCAAACTGTAAAGGTATGCGGTATAATACCGTACAGGAAGTAAAGGAATACAATGTCACCTCATACCCGAGTTGTTATGCTTCGGTGGTTTCATCGGGACTTTATTCTACTTCGGCCGCCAACAATGCCAGCGGAGGATGGAATAAAACACGAGCATGGGATGACATATGATGAAAAATAACGAAGCTACCATCAGGTATAAACCTTATGTAATATACGCACAATTATAAATCATGTACTACCATGACTAAAGAAGAGTTACGGCAACTGTCCGACCAAACATTCTATGACAATAAAGTGGGGGGTATTACTCCGCCGCTGCATCGTGCATTCAATGACACCCTTATAGCCAATCTTCCCGAGCTGGCGTCTAATGTCGTTAATGCTCCTGCTGGGCTTGTACGTGGAGGTATGGATCCGGGACAAATACGTGTTGAATCCGACGGCACTATGATTTTGCCCTTGGCCGACAATTATGAAGCGGGTATCGTAAAAGGCAGTACGTCCGTCGGTAAGATGTCCGTTGACACTGACGGAAACATGAAGCTGAACGGCTGGGCCAACGTGCCAAGCTACACGTATGTAGTAGACAGCGACGAAGCGTTGGCACAGTTTGCCAATAACGCTCCGGGTAACGACTATACCAGCGTACTGATAAGAAAAGGTGATTGGACGCTCACAAGAGTTTTATTGTTTACCCCTGTGACAAAAGTTATTCAGGGGGAACCCGGAAGCCGTATAATCATAGACATTTCTCCTGGCAGTGCCTCCAATACCTCGTGGATAATAGGCCCTAACAATCCTACTCGTTTAACAAATTACAATCGTTGCGACTTATACGATATCACGTTATATATTAGAAATACTCCTTTGAATTCGTTGATAGCCTATTGCGGATATGTTCATAATTTGAATATAACACAAGACGAGACAGCTTTAGCGACACCTTTGTCTTTTATCTCCTCGTGCCTGCATGTTGCTGATCCTAAAATACAGGTCAAAACGTCTTTATCAAAGGGGTATAAGTCGATAAAGCCTATCGAAAATTGCACAACGATAGAAGGAGCATACATGGATGTTGATATCAACGCGGCAAGTTCAGATACATCTATACAATTAATCAGCGGCCACCGTATGATTCGCTGCATTGTAAACGCTAAAATAGAAGGAACTTCAAATGTAATCGGCGTTAGCGACGGTATGGATGTTGAAGCTAACGAATTGACCTTTATTACGTCAAGAACCTTAATGCCAAATACCTTTCAGGGATTTTATTCATGTCATGGTATGCGGTGCAATTCGGTAAAGAATAGTAATGGGTGGGATATGACAAAGTACCAACGTTGTTATTCTTCGCGTACCTCATCACAATCGGCTGGCGATAGTGCAGCAGGAGGGTTTAACAGTTAAAACATCAATATAATGAAGATAAGCGATAATATCAGTGGAACATTACACGGCAGGCTGCATTTGAGCATACTCGATGCCGAAGGCCGTGAGGTGGAAAATTACGTGGGCGACAACCTGATCGTAGATGGAGGATACATTGCCACTGCCCAAGTGTTGGGAGGGACGCCCGAGGCGGTCATTTCAGAGGTGGGCGTGGGAACCAATGGTGCCTCTCCCGAGGGTAGTGACACAGGGCTAACGAAGGTCGAATTTGTCAAAATAGAAGGCGTTGATTATCCGTCGCCTTCTACCGTAAGTTTTAACTTTCGTATAGGCTATAATGACGCCAAGGATATGGAGATCAGGGAATTCGGCCTGTTTACTAAAGATAGGCGCCTGTTTTCGAGAAGGGTGCGCGAGGGAGCCATTAAAAAGACGGACGACATGACAATAGTAGGCCGATGGGATATTATTGTTGCGTAGTGAGACAGTAACCATGAGTGAATATATACCCCTTATAATAAACTCTCTCTTGGGCGGAGGCGCTCTGTCTGCGATATTGTTCTTTCGTTCCAGACAGCGCAAGGAGAATGCCCATGCATCGCTTGCCGAAAGCGAAGCGATCAAAGGTTTCGCCACGGAATGGAGGGAGATAGCCGAAGAACGCGAACGCAAGATTGTAGAGAAGGACGCGAAGATCGATGCGCTGTATTGTAATATCACCGAATGGCGCGACCGCTATAACTCGCTCAACGAGAAATGCCAGACCACTCTTTTGGAGAGACAGGCGGCAGATTATAAGGTGTGTAACAAACGCGGGTGCGCGGAACGCGAACCACAAACAGGATTTTAGTCATGGCGGATCATAAAAAACTCATTCCATTTATACTTAAATGGGAAGGCGGCTGGTCCAACGACCCTGCCGACCGGGGAGGTGCGACCATGAAGGGGATCACGATAGATACTTATCGGACCTATTGCCGTCGCAAGGGACGACCCGAACCGACAGAAGATGACCTGCGCAACATAACGCAAGCCGAGTGGTCGGAGATATTCAAGACGATGTATTGGGATCGCTGGCAGGCCGACAGTATTAACAACCAATCCGTGGCCAATATACTTGTCGATTGGGTCTGGGCATCGGGCGTGTACGGTATCAAGATACCGCAACGCATTCTGGGTGTTGACCAGGACGGCATTGTCGGGCCCGCAACCCTGCGCGTTCTCAACTCAACTGACCCTGCGGCCTTATTCGCCAATATCCGTAATGAACGCGTGGCTTTTGTGGAGCGGATAGTGCAGATCAGCCCGTCGCAGTCACGTTTTATACGCGGATGGCTTAACAGGATTAACGACTTTAAATTTGTGGACCGATGACGATAGTTCGCATAGATAGTATATTTATAATAACGCTTGTCGCGATATGCGGTCTAATCTCATGTGTGCCTCAAAAGGTGGTCGTTAGAGATCATCGTACGGATAGCGTGCGGGTGGTCAAGGAGGTGCAGGTTGTCGAGCGATGGCGCGACACCACGATATATATCCAACTTCCTGCCGAGGTGCGCGAGGTGATAAGGCGCGACAGCTCCCGTTTGGAGACATCGGCAGCCGTTTCTGATGCAAGGATCAACTCCGACGGCACATTGTACCACTCATTGCGAAACAAGATCGAAAAACGGCCTGTCGTCGTGCCGGTCAAGGACACGCAAACTAAGGAACACAGGGATAGTGTGATAATACGTGAGGCTATCAAGGAAGTACCGATAGCCATGCCTCTGACATGGTGGCAAAAATTTTGGCAACGGTCCGGGCAAATAGCTTGGGGCTTGCTAATCTCGCTTATAGGAATTAAACTTTTAACACGCAAAACGTTATGGTGGTAAAATATGCACAAGGCACGACAATTTTAATGCACGTACAACTCTCCGATATATCTCCGGAGGCGGACTTCTACATTACAGTGGGACAAGGCGGATGTGATTGCGAGAAGGTACGGGTAGGCAAATCGGATATGACTCCGGACCAGGACGGGGGATATTCGGGTGAAATCCCTTCACGTATAACCAAAGACATGAAGCCGGGCAGGTACTATGCCGAAATCTTTGTTAAGGATCCCAGCGGCCGCGATTACGTAGGCCAGGGCGAGAGTATAGACCCCTGTTTTACGATCACATGTTCAATGTCTAAAGATCTTGTTGAATAATGAAAAAGGCCATAATAACATTTTACGATCCACTTGCACTCGAAGATCAGGGCAAGAGTACGGTATTGACTTTTGAAAAAGGAGCGGACGGTAAGGCCGGGGCCGATGGCAAAGATGGCATAGACGGTGCTGATGGCAAAGATGGTATAGATGGAGCGCCGGGCAAGGATGCCTCGGTAACAAATAAACCATATACCCTCGCCGTTAACGGATGGGTATATGAGGGCGGTTACTACAAGTCCACGATCACAGACGCGGAGATCGTGGACGGCGCGTATGTTCCTGTGACCCTCGCCAACGAAACTCTCGCCGTGGCCGTTGATGCCGACATACAACCGTCCCTGGAATTTGGAGAGGGCTTTATGAAGATAATCGCCATAAGCAGGCCGAACGGAAATATTAACATAAATTACACCATCATAACATGATAAACGGAAGTATCATAGGAACGCGGCGAAATGCTGATAAGTGGGTACGTCCCGCCGATTGGTGGAATCCTGACGAAGTTTATGCCGCATATGTGCCGCCTGTTGGTTATAGAAAACAGGCTGTAATATATGTTTACGATATGTATTCACAGCAAAATTTCTCATCCGCACTTCCACTATCTACGCTATTTAAATACTCTGACGGCATAGAGGCGGGACGAGTTAATCATGTTTGGGATAAGGCCTTCGATGCGCCAACAAACGAGGGTTATTATATGCGATATATAATAGTATGCGGCCCTGACAACACACGTGATTTAAGTATAAATTTCGGCTCAGGGGATGCCGCACTATTATATATAAAAGTATATGACAGTGATTTAACCGTAGTAAGTGCATGGGGCCAGACGAGGCTACAGGCATTTGAAATGGACGATTTAACAACAGCCAAAACTACTGGTATAAACATACAATTAGGTGGAAATGTAGAAATGGGTAAAGCTATGCTCCCCCTAAATATGGATTATCTAACGACAAGTCTATTTGAGGGTAGCTCGTACACACCCGAAGTACGTTGGCCTACTCTTGTTAAAGGTATGGGGAATAGGGTTTTTTATAATTGCTTTTCTATGCTTTTCGATGGTTTGATAGTAGACGATAACTTCGCCGTAGGTTCTCAAGCGTTTTTCAATTGTTTCCAATTTAATAACAATGAAATATGTAAAAAAATAGTTTCGTTGGGTAGTCAGTCCATGACTGCGGTCGGGCAACAGGACTATGATTTTTCATCACTGGGAGATGCCGTAATAGAGAATAATATCACTATCGGAACTTCTGTTAGGAGGATGAAATTCGGCATAAATTATAAAATGCCAGCCGTTGGTCTGCCCTTTGGTAATAACCAAGGCCTTACTGAAATTGAGCTTGCACCGGAGTGGGTTCCGACGAGGGATATTGATTTCAGAACATATTACACTAAGTTGTCATACTCGAGTATAAAGAGCGGCATATTTGATATGGTGGGCACGACTAACATCCCTATAACATGGTATTTTAACGCCACACAGCGTAATCAATTTACAGAGGCCGACATACAGATAATGACCGATAAGGGATACATAATAGCATAGTAATTATGACAACGACACCAATAAATGACAAGCTTAATAAAGTGGCGGCGACGGAAGGCTATTGCCTCACAAAATGGACCGCCGGTTGTGGCGAGCCATACCGAGGCACTGACGAGATATATCTGTCTATAGCAACCCCCAATCCTTACCGCGAGATCACCACCGAGGAACATGAGCGTCTTAAGGAACTGTATGGGGAGGAAGTCGACGCGCCGGAAGCGGACGCACTTTCGGAACAACTTGTAGCAGAGGTAATGTAGAAGTCTTACGTTCGCCATCGTTGAGGTCACGTATGCATCACGTAGTCGATTATTTAATGCATGTTAATAATTGATTATAAATGATATAGTATCATTTTGACCAACACTTTGGTAAGGAAGAGGTCACGAAATTAATTTTCGCTTGCCAGCACCCTGCAGCAGTGACAGCGAAAAAATGAGCGTAGCGAAGTTAATCCTTGTAGTTTCCCTTATTTCTGCAGTAGCGATAGTTCAGAAATAACGACCTTGCCGCCGGGTGTCGTATCATAATAATAAACGAGGGCTACCAGCCCTCGTTTATTATATAGTAGTGTCATTTTTTCTTTGCTGTTACCCAATCAATTTGGTCGGTATACGAATTATAATGGGCATGTCCCCACCGGGTAATCATTCCGGGCTTGCCCGTGGCACCAACGAATGGACTTTCGACGTATACCCATATTCCCATTCCGATGCCCGTTTCAACGTTATACCCTTTCTCTACGGCCCACTTTACAGCAGTCCAGCAGAATCCACCTCCGATAACATCAGCGCCCCAACTCAAATCCTTGGGGATCGTTACGTCTATCGTACAATTGTTTTTGTTGAATTCGCTTATCTTAAAACTCATTCCTTCCTTCATATTGATACTGTCGTTGAGGCGGGTTACAAGTTCCAGCGAATCGCGTTGTAGTGCTGCTACCGCTTCGGGATCTTTGGCATCTTTGTCGCCGCCGCAGCTGTCGCACATTACAAACATTACCATGACCGCTGCCAATATAAAGGAAATAGCGGTAATTGTATCTTTCTTGCTGGTCTTCTTTTTTCCTTCTTCGGTTGTTCCCATGATTAAATTAGTTTTAGAGGTAGTGTTGGATTTAGGGATATAGTTGTTTTTGTAACCTTAATTAAACCTAACGTAGCGAACTTTTCCAACCATGCTGACACTTGCGGAATGTGAGTATGGGCGTACGGTAGGGGTTGATGCGTTACGTGTCAGTAAAGATATTAATAAGATTTCGGTTTTACAAAATGTTTCATGTCTATATATTAGGAATATATTATTATTTTCCTCTATGAGATATTCGGCATGCGACCTTACTACCTTGTATGGGGCGGGTTTATTTATTAACTTAGCATTAGCAGATTGATTCAAGCGCATTGAAATAATTTACAATATACCCCGATTAAGTATGAGAATAATCTTGTGTTCATTATTGTTCTTGGTGTCTACGTTATGTGTGACCGTGCGAGCTCAGGACTGTAACTGCAAGGGAATGAGCCTCTATGGAAGAGTGAAAGTCGTGACGGCATTCCCTGACCTCAAGGTGCAGGTAGTGGAATCATTCCCCGATCTGAAGGTGAAGGTAGTGTCCAGTTTCCCCGATAAGTGCGGTAAGTGGCAGTTCGTGGAGAATTTCCCCGATTTTACCATACAGTACGTAACCTCCTTTCCAGACATCAAGATAAAATTCGTAGAACATTTCCCGGGGAAGCCATGATATGGCGAGACATTTATGCCGCATGGCTCCCAAGATAAATTTATTATCTTTTGCATCGGTTACTTCCTTCACCTAAAGCCATATACCATCTGTTTATTGCCTACTACGATAAAAAGAAATGGACACAATATACTAATGGGAAGAAAATATGTCTTTACGAATTCTATTAATGCCTAACTCTCCTCTCCCGGAGATGGAAATGCGGGGGGGATATTTAGACGGTCACAAATCACCCACAGACTCACCGCGACTAAAAAGTCAAAAAAATTTGCAGTGAGTTTGGAATTTACAAATTTCGTAGTAATTTTGTGGTCGCTAATGAAGCATCACGGTT
This sequence comes from Rikenellaceae bacterium, assembly GCA_031553875.1. Taxonomy (GTDB): domain Bacteria; phylum Bacteroidota; class Bacteroidia; order Bacteroidales; family Rikenellaceae; genus JAVBKU01. The sequence goes on from JAVBKU010000011.1 coordinate 58,298, forward strand.
AGCAAACGTTCACAACATACTGCGGAAATAGCTCAGTTGGTAGAGCACAACCTTGCCAAGGTTGGGGTCGCGAGTTCGAGTCTCGTTTTCCGCTCAAAATAAAAGAAGCAACCGTCAAGATTGCTTCTTTTATTTTATAGATATGGGGAAGAGTATACCGCAAGGTAAAATCTCTATTACTGTTACTTATTCTTCCTCTTGGGATTTTCGGGAAACCAGCCTTTCTTCACGCGTTCCCTTTGTTCGAAAAGTTCTAATATTGTCCATAGCGAGGTGAAGCCCAGTACGCCCAGCAGCGACGACCAAACTATCTCGCCAACAAATACCGACGCCGCTAGCGAGCCCAAGCCCAGCAGGAGGAATATCCACCAACAGCGTACTCCCCAGTAGTATTCGGCCTTGATGACGACCGGATGGAACAATCCTATGATCAGAAACGTGGAGAGGCCTATTATGATGCCCCAGAAGTTGTCGAGTTCCATTATTCCAGAAGTTTTTGGTTTGTGTGGCGGTCTAATAACGTGGCCGCATCTGTTTTAGTCTGCCGGTACGGTGGCTGACGCACCGGCCTGTACTACGTTTCAGACGATGGTTTTTTCGAGCAGGAAGTCGTCCATTACGAACCCGCGCCCGATGTCGTGCACCCTCTCACCTGAGATGAAAAAGCCATTGTGCAGATACACCTGTACGGAATTGTCGTTGTAGCGGTTCACCGTGAGCCAGATGGCGCGCATGCCATCCTCGCGGGCGATGCTCTCGATGAATCTGAATGCGTGACGGGCGTGGCCGTGGCCTCTGTGATCCCCGTGGATGTAGAGTTTGCTGAGGAACAGGCGGCCGTCGGAGTCGTTGTGCACGCCCACGTATCCGACGTTAATACCTCCCTCGGTACGCATGAAGTAGTAGCGGTAGCCCTGGTTGCGGACCTGGTCGGTGATGGCCCGAGGCGACTGAAACTGCTCGACCATGTAGTCGATTTGCTCCATGGTGAGAAGCTCCGTGAGATAGTACTCGTGCCATATCTCGTCGGCCAGGGCGGCTAACGTGGCGATATCTTTATCGGTGATTACGGGGATGAATTCTATGGACATATATTTTATCTTGGTCTGATTTTATTCCCCCAAAGATAATAATTTCACTTTTTTTATACGCGAACAACACGAAAAAATACCACAATCCGGTGACTTACTCCCTATTCAACTGGGCAGTCACTGGCGGCGGTTTGATAAGTCAGGCCTCGGACGGCCCGGGGCTTACCTCCAGTATATGCGGATTATTTCGCTACGTCGTAGAAACAGCGCTTGGGCGAGATGATTTTGCCCTCCTTGGCGAGTTTCTTTATCGCTTTGTCGGCTTCGGCCTTATCGGCTCCGATAGCCGCAGCTATATCGCCAGGGCGCATAGCTCCCTTTTCTTCGAGAGCCTTGATGATCTTTTCTTCCATGGTTTCAGGAGATTATTTGAATATTTTCAGATGTGTATCGGGGTCGAACGGGGCCTTGGGACCAGGTTCCTGCAACGGTACTCCGAACGGCATCTGGGCTATGAGGCTCCAGCTTGTGGGTATCTCCCATTCTTTGGCCACCGCGGCGTCGATAAGAGGATTGTAGTGCTGTAAGGAGGCTCCGAACCCTGCGTCTTCGAGCATGGTCCACACGGCCAGCTGGTGCATACCTGCGGTGTGCTGCGACCATTGGGGGAATTTCTCGGCGTAGGAAGCGAAGCTGTCCTGGAGGTCCTTGACGGCATCGGTATCTTCATAGAAAAGTATCGTCCCGTAGCCTGCGGCGAAAGCTCCTCGCACCTTGGCTTCGGACGACTTGAAGGATTCGCCGCCCACCAGACCCCGCAGGGTGTCTAACACTATTTCCCACAGCCGGTCGTGTTGCTTACCCAACATAAGCACCATCCTCGTGGTCTTGGAGTTGAACGCCGAGGGCACGTGGGTGAGGGCGAAACGCAATATATCTTCTATCTCCCTGTCGGCGATGGGGGAGTTGTCGTCGATGGAGTAGTAGGTCCTGCGGTGGGAAAGGGCTTCCTTGAAATCTCTTTTCATAACTCTTTCGTTTTTGATTACAGGACTGCACTTGCAATTATTGTGCTACCTTTTGTGCGGCCGCAGAGGTAGGGGCTAGTAAGGCCTGTAATCCTTACGCATCACGTTGATGGTCTTGGGCAGCCATACACGGTAACGCACCCTCTTTTCCCATGTGTCACCCGCCGATGCGAAGTCGCAGAGGAGGACAGGGTGGGCGTTACGGTCGCCTTCGAGGTCGGTGCCGAGTACCATCGGGGCGGTGAAAGCCATCCACCCGAAGCCTTTGGTCTCTGCGGGGATCAGCTCCACGAAGCCGTCCTTCGAAGATATAACGCAGCACTCATCCACAAATCCGTCACCAAAGCGGCTGTCGCGCGAGAGTACTACGGGGCCGCGCGTGATGGCCTGCATCTGGTTGAGCTCCGAGAGACGGCCCCTCATATCGAGCGAGAGCGTTATCTTGTCGCCCGGCTTCCACGTGCGGGTGATGGAATGGTAGGCGCCGCGTTTGACGGCGGTACGGTCGGAGACGCCGTTCACGGCTATCACGGTCTTTTCGCTCCACGATGGGATGCGCAGGCTTACGGAAAAAGCGAAGGCCTTTGCGGGATTCAGGGTTATTTCCACGGTACCGTCCTTGGGGTAGGAGGTTTTCTGGGTAACGGTCACAGCATTGCCGTCGATGGTAGCTGAGGCCTGCGATTCCGAGTATAGGTTTATTATCAGTGTGTTGCCGCCCGCCTGGTATGCGATCTGGGGTATCATGGCGAAAGCCCTGGGGCCGTTAGCGTTACAGCAGTTGATGTGCATCCCGCATTGTTCCTCGCCTTCGGTGCGGCATCCTTCCAGCGGGCTGTACTTGGCGATCTGCGATGCGTCGCCTTTCATCGAGGCGAGCAGGGCGTTGTAGATGCTGCGTTCGAGGTGGTCGGCGTAGAGGGTATTACCGGTCATATTCAGCAGGCGGTGGCAGAGCTGCATCCATGTGAATGTGACGCAGGTCTCCATGGTGTGGTAGGTGGGATAGGTCTGCAATGCCGCGCCCCCGTACCAGCACTCGAAAGCGCTGCCCGAGCCGGCGATATTTATCTCATCCTTGATTATGTTGTTGGCCGCGTTCTGCACGGCGATAAAGGTGTTGAAGTCGCCGGTCTGCTTGAAAAGTTCGAGGATCCCCTCGTAGCACGACATCATCTCGTAGGCCTTCTGTCCGTTCTCGCGCGAGAACCACGAGTCGGGGTGGGGATAGCGCTGCGATACCGGCACTCCCGCCATAGCCTTGGCCACGAGGCCCGGGCCCTGAGGCGATTCGATGTCGGCGAGGATATATTTGGCGAAGTCGAGGTAGCGGGCGTCGCTTGTACGTTCGTAGAGGTAGACAATAGGCTCGAGTATCGAACAGCTTGCCATGCCGTGGTAGTTACCCGTGGACACGATGCTCACCCTCCCCGGGCCTACCTGTGTCATCAGGTGGTCGGCCAGCTTGCGGGCCGCGTCGAGGGCTTTCTTGTCGCCCGAGAGGTCGTACCACGCCAGGAGGCCCAGCATGGTGTACTTGCGCCCCCACACGTCCCATTGGGCGAGTTGCGCCTGGGGCGAGTAGTTGCCTATATAGCCGTCGGATGATTGGGTGGAGATCATCCCCTCGGCCGATTTCTTGATCATCTTATAGAGTTCCGGGTCGCCTGTGTAGCGGTACGAGCCGATGGCTCCCAGCACCCACTTACCCCAGAATTCCGACTGCCAGCGGCGGATCTCGGTACGGTTGCGGAACGGCTCTATCAGCTCCTCCACGTCCTGAGCCTTGACCCTTTGGCCCACGCAGGCGTCGATGCGGCTGCCGAGGTAGCCGCCGATCTTGACTTTTTCTATTTTTGATGCATGGGCTTCATTGGATTCTTTGGCCGGGAGAGCAAGGGTTGAGAAAACCGCCAGAACAGTGAGCAGAGTGTGGAATTTGATAGATCGCATCGGATTATAGTTGTGTTTTAGGAAATGTATTCTACAAAGATAGGATATGATTTCAGCTCCCTACTGTTGAATTTGATTTATATGCTTTAAAAAATGATATTATCCCTTTCGCCGCGAGCCTATGCCCTCGGAAATGGTGCGTCCGGAGTTTCGTATGTCAGCTATGAGGGTGTCGAGGTATTCCAGCGGGTCGTCGCTCGAGCCGGCCTTACCCGGGTATATTTCGTAGAACGGGCGGCCTTCCGAGGGGGTGATATTGGGCATCACAACATTGGCTCCGCTGCTCAGGGCCATCATACGCCCTCCCGGAGAAAGCGACTCCATGGCCGTGGTGGCAGGGATATTGATGCCGGGCATCAGCAGGCGGGCGAGGGCGGTCACCCTCAGCGCGAGGCCGAGGTCGCCCGCCGCCGCACCGCGCAGGGGAGTGCAGGGGTGGGGGATAAAGGGGCCGATGCCTATCATGTCGAAGTCCAGGCGCTTGAAGTAGAGCAGGTCGCGGGCGATGGAACGCAGACTCTGGCCGGGCAGGCCGGTCATAATGCCGCTGCCGGTTTCGAAGTCCAGCTCATTGAGGTCGTCGAGGCAGCGCATCCTGCTCTCGAGGCTCATCCCGGGATTGAGCTGGCTGTATAGGGCGGGGTCGGTGGTCTCGATACGCAGGAGGTAGCGGTCGACCCCCGCCTCTTTCAACGCCCTGTAATCGTTGCGTGAGAGTTCGCCCAGACCGAGGGTCACGGCCAGCCCCATGGATTTCAGTTTATCTATGATGGGCGCGAGGCGCGCGGGGGTGAAGAACATATCTTCGCCACCCTGGAGCACTATGGTCTTTATGCCGCGCTCGGCGGCCGTTTCGGCGGCACGGATTATCGTTTCGGCGGATAGGCGGTAGCGTTTAAGGTCCTTGTTGCCCAGGCGCAGGCCGCAGTAAGCGCAGTTGTGGCGGCAGACGTTGGTGAACTCTATAAGCCCCCGCAGGTGTACCCCCGGGCCTACCGTAGAAGCCCTCACGCCGTCTGCCGCCGCCCTCAGAGCGTCGCCGCACGAGGCGTCGGAGAGCAGGGCCACGATCTCCCTCTCATCGAGGGACGCTGTCTGTACGGCTTTTTTTATAAGGTCTTCCACGAGAGTCTGATTTATAGCGTAAAGGTAATGATTACACGGATATTTAGTGCCGGAAGCGCAGCCACAAAATAAAAAAAAAGGCCCTGTAATTTGTTTCTACGACCTGTTTTATTATTTTTACATATGTAGAATGCATAAAATCGGACAAATGAAAAGTAGAATAATTGTTTTAGCCCTCGTTGTCTTTGCCCTCTCGATGTCGTCGTGCGGGAAAGATGATAATGTTGCCGCCGACAGGGCGTATTGGGTCGAGACCTTGATAAAGATAGCCGATCCGGTGCTGGTAAACCTCAGCGAAAACACCTTGAAGAAGAATATGCCGTACGAGTCGCTTACCGATGACTCGTTGCGCCGCCAGGTGTCTCATCTAGAGGCTGTGAGCAGAACCATTTGCGGTATCGCTCCCTGGCTCGAGCTGGGGCCCGACGATACTCCCGAGGGTGTGTTGAGGGCCAAATATATAGACCTCGCCGTGAAGGGGATATCCAATGCCGTCAACCCCGAGGCGCCGGATTACCTGGTGTTCGATGACCGTCATACGCAACCTCTTGTCGATGCCGCTTTCCTCGCCCAGGGATTGCTGCGTGCGCCCCGGCAGTTGTGGGGTAGGCTCGACACCGTGGCCCAGCAGCGCGTGATCACCGAGTTGAAAAGGACCCGTGCGATAAAGCCCTTCGTGTGTAACTGGTTGCTTTTCGCCTCGATGATAGAGGCCGCCTTGCTGGAATTTTCCGGCGAATATGACGCGGCGAGGCTTTATGAGGGGGTCGACCGCTTCCGCGACGATTGGTACAAGGGCGATGCATGGTATGGCGACGGCCCCGAGTTCCATCTCGACTACTACAACAGCCTTGTGATACACCCCATGCTTACCGACGTGCTCATTATAATGAATCAACACGAACTCAATATGTTTAAGGCTGAGTTCCTTGAGAAAGAGATGGAACGGCTGCAGCGTTTCGCAGTGCAACAGGAGAGGATGATCTCTCCCGAGGGTACATATCCTATCATAGGCCGCTCCATAACCTACCGCTTCGGAGCGTTCCACGCACTGGCCCAAGCCTCTTTATTCGACATACTCCCCGGACAGTTGCCTCCGGCGCAGGTGCGCTCGGCGCTCACGGCTGTGATCAAGAAACAATTGGAGTCTCCCGCGAATTTCGACGAAGGAGGCTGGCTTACCGTGGGTTTTGCCGGACACCAGATAAACATGTCGGAATTTTATATAAATACGGGCAGCGAATATCTTTGTACAGCTGTTTTCCTTCCGTTGGGCCTTCCCGTGTCGCATCCGTTCTGGGCCGATCCCAGCGCCGAGTGGACGACCCTCAAGGCGTGGAAGGGTATCGACGTGGGTAGGGACGAGGCGTTGAATTAATCCGGTTGTGTCTGATGTGTGGTAAATAAAATGCGGCGACAGTTATCTGTCGCCGCATTTTATTTTACCTGTACTATTTACTGTGAGGTTGTATTTTCATCGGCGAGGGGCGGAGCCTGCTGCCCGACCTCATATTGTACATATTATATCCGATCTCCTTCACCGCACTGATGGTTTCGGGGTAGGGGGTGTCGCAGATATCGGTGAAGCCCACCTGAAAATTTTCGCCGTCGAAGCGACCCGTAACTGCCTGGTCGGAGAACTGGTGCCAGTGCGTGCCCACGATATTGGGATGCCGCAGGGCCGAGCCTAAATATACACGGTAGGCCGTCGCCCGTTCCTCCTGCGAGGCGGTGGCGATAAGCCCCGTGTGGTAGAGGCCACGGTCGAGCGCCCCGAAGTGGAATTCGCCGATCATTACCGGCAGGTCTATGCCTTCGGGCAGGATGAATGTGTCGAGCTCACGCCGGTATATATTGAAACTAAGCACATCACAATATTTGGCGGCGATCTTCAGTACCCGCGGGTTGTAGGCGCAGTTGCCCATCACGGCGAAGCGGCATCCCATATAGAGCTTGTTGGGCGCTACGCTCTTGAACGCCTCGCGGGTATTCTTGAAGTAAGCGTCTACCACTGCCTCCGAGAACTCTACGCAATCCTCCTTAGAGCCCGCGGGAGGGGCTTCCGTCGAGGCCGATAGGGCTTCCCATGAGGCATAGTTGCCGCCCCAGGTCGAGTTGAGGGTCTCGATGCCGCCGTATTTCTTCTTCAGGCGGGATATCATCTCCTTCTTTGCGGGCTGCGAAGCGGGCGACATCAGGCACCATTCGGCCAGCGAGGTCTCCGTACCCCACATTATTTCATTGTCGACGAAGTAGCCGATACACCACGGGTCGTCCATCTCCTTTTTGCGTTCTAAGAGTTGTCTGCGAGCGTCGGCCTTGAATTCAGGATTGAACGGGTCTTTGAATTTCCACCAGCCGCTGACGCTGCCCTCTATGTTTTGCGATTTTATCTCTATGCGGTCGGCGTAGGGGGTTTTATCCATCAGGCATATCGACTTGTCGGAACTGTTGGCGATGGTGGTGATACCCCAGCAGGAAAGCCTTTTGTGGATCATGTCGGCATACTTATCCCGCCATCCTTCGCCGTACTTACGATAGATGTTGGCGGCCGAGAAATCGTAGGTTTCCTTTATGTTACGGGCCTCGTAGTAGGGGCGCAGGAGTTGGTCGTTGGTGGTATAAAATTCGGCCAGGGGGCTGTCCGCCGGGGGGAGGTATTCGAAGTAGAACTTCCTGCCGTCGAGCGGTGTGACGCCGCACGAGGGAGTCACGCGCACCACCCCGTGCGACCAGTAGAGATTACCCTCGGGGTCGACCATCCACCAGCGGCCGTCAACCTTTTCTACACGGAAGAAGCCCGTAGCCTTGAGTTTCGGCCCGGCGGTCCATCCGCCGTAGCGGCTCCTGTCCTTCGGGCCGGGGTCAGCCTCCATAGATGCGAGTTCGGCGGCGAGGTTTTGTGTCAATTCCTCTTCTGATTGTACCTTGCCCGGCCATTCCTTGTGCTTGAATTGCCCGAAACGGTCGACGAAGGGGAAGAATTTATCATAGGGCAGGGTAGCCCACTCTGGAAGCGGAGCGGGAGTGCCGGGTTTCACCCTGATGTCGCTGATACTCCACTCCGAGCCTTCGGCAGGGAGGTGGGTATATATCACTATCTGGCCCACGTTGCTCCAGTCGATATCGCATATCGTTCCTACGAATGAATAGAATGGGATATTGCGCTTGCCCAGAAGTTCTTTCATTACATCCCGGTGGGGATACTTAGGCGGAAATTGCAGGGATACCTTCTGTTTCTCTCCGGCGGGTACTGATACTTCGCCGATGAACGCCCCGTTCCACTTCTCGTCCCAGGTGGGGGCGCCGGGCTCGGCGACCGTGATCCTGAATTTGAGCGGATTTTGCTTGTCGAGATTTTCGACGGTCATCTCCATTTCGTTGTACTGTGTGAGATCCCACCGCCCGCTTATAAAAATGCGAGGAAAATGGAAGTTGCCCGGAGTTTGGATATGCAATACGCCTCCCTTGAATTCGGCCTGGGCGCCATCGCATACGGAGATGCTGTCTTGCGCGGTGTTCCTATCCATTATGGCCATTCCGCCCGGTTTGCACGAAGCGAATAGCAAGAGGCTGGCGACGATAAGTATATTTCTCATAAGGTATGAAGTTTTAAAGTGTGGTGCGGTGTGGTGTGAATATAGGCGGTTTATCCGAAATATACAAATTATGGGCGCAGACGGGATGTGATTTTTGGCTATGTATTATTTTCCGGAGGCCTTGGATAAAGGGTGGAGAAAATATAAATATGATATTTAATAGCCTGTTTATCATGTATTTGTATGCGTGATACGGAGTTTTGGATATCATAGAGTGGATTTATATCGAGATGGGGCTGGATATCATAATTATACCTTTGCGCATCAAACCCACGCCCAAAATGAGAATACCCCTTTTGAGAGCCCTGTTGCTCATCGCTGTTATTACTCCCTATCTCACTTATTCACAGGATGAAACGAAGAAACCTTCGAAGGTCAAAGCATCCCTCTATGGCTTTGTCAGGGGCGACGCTTCGTTCGATACGCGCATGAACGCCTCGGCTTACGAGGGACTGTTCCTGCTCTATCCCCTCGACGTGAAGCCCGACGCCAACGGCGAGGACCTGAACAAAGTCCCCAGTTCGGGATTCTACAGTTTCAACACCCGCGTGGGTGTAAAGGTGGCAGGGCTCGACCTTTTTAAGGCCGCTATAACCGGCAATATCGAGATGGACCTCGCGGGGTTTAGCAGCTCCCAATATTCGAGCTATACGATGCTACGCATACGCCAGGCCTATATAAAGATGCAGTGGCCCAAGTCGACGCTCACTGTGGGGCAGGCGTGGCATCCGTTTTTCGGCCCCGTTATCCCCAATGTGATCTCCATATCGGTGGGATCGCCGTTCAACCCGTTTAACCGCAGCCCGCAGTTGAGGTACGACTATCAGGCGGGACGTTTCCAACTTACCGGTGCGGCCCTGTACCACTTCCAGTTCACGGCCCTGGGCCCCGCAGGCAAGACCAACATATATCACCGTCAGGCGATACTCCCCGAGCTTTACGGCGGGTTCACATATTCCGACGACCATTTTGTCGCCGGTGCCGGGCTTAACTATCTCACCATAAGGCCGCGCGTGCAGTCGACCGTGGAGGTAGACCCGGGCGCCCCGTTGGTATACAAGGTGAACGAAAGCCTCGGCTCGCTCTCCACGCAGGTGTACGGCAGTTATACCAAGGGCCTGTTCACCCTCGCCGCCAAAGCCATCTACGGCAAAAATCTCGTCGACCAGACCATGATCGGGGGCTACGGCATCAGGAGCATCGACCCCCTCACGGGCCGCCAGGAGTACGCCAATTTCTCGCAGGTGACAACGTGGATCAACGCCACATACGGTAAGAAATATATGGTGGGCCTTTTCGGCGGATACTCCAAGAGCCTGGGTTCGGACAAGGCCCTGGTGCCGGACTCGCCGCTGTACGTAGACGGCGCGGCTATCGACTACCTCTACCGCGCCTGCGGCACATTCAGCTACAACATCACCCATTTTATGATAGGGGTTGAGTATGAGATGACCGCCGCGGCCTACGGCGATGGCCCACTCAACTACAACACCGGCCGCTATTCCTCGTCGCACGAGGTGATAAACCACCGTATCGTGGCAGCGATAGCGTACTTGTTTTAAGTCCCGTAAAAGGCTACGTGCCTCATTGTCAGTTTGGGGCTTCCCGTGTACATTTCGCGGTTGCGAGGGCGACGCGTAGCGTCGAACCGCGAAATGTTGCGATTGCTGCGGCAATCGCGGTAGTTTTCATCCCCAGGTAGCTTATTGAGAGGCGATTTATTGGTTCATGCCTGAAAAAATCCTGAAAAAATTGTTAATTCAGGAAATCTAAGCGTATTTTTACGCCTCGAATCTTCAAACAGGACCCTATGATACTGCTTCAAGTGGCGCAACCCGTGGTGCAAAACGAAACTTCAATGAACCTCTTCCAGGTAATAGCCAAAGGGGGATGGATCATGATACCTCTGTTTATCCTAGCCGGGCTGGCCGTATTCCTTATGACCGACACGTGGATGGAGATAAACCGCCTGCGCAAGTTCAACCAACGGTGGTTCGCCCACATAATCAAGCTGGTTTACAGCGGCGATATAGCCCAAGCCCTCGAAGTGGCAAAGAAAAGCGACTCGGCCCTGGGGCGGCTGGCAGTCAAAGCATTGCAGGGCTACAGCCTGCCGATGAAGACCATCGAGGAGGATATTCAGGTCGAGGCGAGGCAGACCATAGCCAAGAGCGAGGGCACGATAGGCTACCTGAGCCTTATCGCCACTGTGGCCCCGATGCTCGGGTTCCTCGGTACGATATTCGGAGTTATCAAGATTTTCTTCAACATCTCGCTTACCAATGATTTCAGTATTTCGAGCGTGTCCGACGGTCTCTACCAGAAGATGATATGTTCGGGGGCAGGCCTGCTGGTGGGGATCGTGGCCTATATGGGTTTCTACGTCCTCAACCGCCATATCGACCTTATACTCCTCAAACTCGACATGGGCGGCAACGAGCTGCTCAAGGCTATCGCCTCCGCACGCGGAGAGAACGGTAAAGTCTGATACTCAAAGCGGACAAGGAGTATGAAGATCGAGAGAAAAAAGGGAAGAGGAGCCGAGGTGTATACCGCCTCGCTGAACGATATTATGTTCTTCCTGCTGCTGTTCTTCCTTATAATTTCCACTATGGCCACGCCCATGGCCCTCAAGGTGATGCTGCCCAAGTCGGCCACGCCCGAGCAGATAGCCGCCAAGCGGACTATCAATATGAGCGTCACCCATGACAAACGTTATTTCGTCGAGGATAAGGAGGTGGCCTTTAATGATATAGAGGCGGCCCTTTCGGGCCTTGTGGGTGAGCTCAAAGGCGAGGAGCGCCCCAACGTACTGCTCCAGGCCGACAATACGGTCGACGTGCAGACGGTGGTGAGATTACTCGATATAGGCAACCGCATGAACATCAAGATCACGATGATAGTGGAAAAGGATTAGCACGGCATGATCACATGGTAAACAAAGAACAGGCGGACCGATGAGGGCCGCCTGTTCTCGTTTATAAAAAGGGAGGGCGTGTATTATCCGCAGTGGAAATATTTTTCCACCATCTGGGTCATAAGTTTCGGGGCGGCCTTCACCTCGGCGCGTATGTCGCCGTCTTCGAAAGCCGAGAGGGTTTCGATAGCGTTGTCGATCATCGCCGGGTCGAACACCCCGTGGGCCTCGTAGATACCCCGCTGGCGTATAAGCTCCTTCGCCGATGACACGCAGCTGTCGGGAAGCTGGGCCAGTGATTCGGTGCGGTGACGGTGTTCTTCCTTGTGTATATTCACGTCGACATAGGTCTTGGCGGCAATCTCCAGAGCGTTGGGCAGTTCGAAACCGTGGCGCGCGGCGACGCAAACGGCGGACAGCAGGCGGTAAACGTCGGCCGAACCATCGGCTGAACGGATCTCCACCGTCTGACGCGATGAAGTGTCGGCCTTGACGGGCTTCTCCATGGGGTTGACCTGCGAACACATGTCGTGTTTGGCTGTCCATCCCAGGGGCACGCGCACCAGTACCGAGCGGTTGCGGTCGCCCCAGCAGATGTTGGTGGGGGCCTCCTGCTTGGGCACAAGGCGGAAATATGAGGTGGGGTTGGTATTGCCGAAAGCGGTGATCGACGGGGCGAGGGCTATCAGGCCTGCGATAGCACGGCGGGCCGTTTCGCTCAATACGCCCGAAGAGTCGAGCATCATATTTTTGCCATCCTTCACCACGCGCATGTGGACGTGCAATCCCGAGCCGGCCTTACCTTCCGTGATCTTGGGAGCGAAGCTGATGTCAAGTCCGTATTGATTAGCCAGCGAGCGGATGATCCACTTGGCTATCACCAGCTGGTCGGCCGCGGCCTGCGGGTCGGTGGGCAGGAATTCGATCTCGTTCTGCTCCCAGATGCAACCGTCGAGGGTGAAATTACCCACCTCGCTGTGGCCGTACTTCACCTGACCGCCCGCCAGGGCTATGTAATGCATACACTCTGTGCGGAAGTCGTTGAACTTGGCGAAGGGGCCCGATTCGTGGTACCCTTTCTGGTTGGTGGCGGGGAAGCGCTCGAGTTCCTCGGTCATGTCGGCCACCACGTAATATTCAAGCTCGCCCATAGCCTCGAATTGCATTCCGGTTGTTGCAGTGAAGGCCTCACACGCCTTCTGAACGGTGTATTCAGGAGAGTAGGGAAGGCGCTCGCCGTCCTTGTTGAAGAAGGAGCAGAGCAGGCACAGGGTGGTCATCGGGGCCGTAGGGTCGATGAAAGCCGTGCGGAAACGCGGCACCACGTAAAGGTCGCTGCTGCCCGCCTCGATAAATGGGAACAGGCTCGATCCGTCGACACGTTCGCCGCAGGTGAGTATCTGGCGCAGATATTCGGGGCTATCGATTACAAAATTCAGGGTTTTAAGTCGTCCGTCCGAGGCGGGATACATGAAGTTGACCATGCGGATATCATAATCCTCGGCCAGATTGATAATGTCGGCGCAGGTGAATTGAGCGGCCGGCTTGCCCAAAATAGTGGCCAGAGGCCATGCAGTAATGTCCTTTTTAGAGGTCATAGTATAATATTTAAACAGGTGATTTAGAAATTCTGAACACAAATATATAATATTTCGCGGAAGTTCAAAATCGATTTGCCTGTATCTATGATAAAAAAAGCAGTTACAGCTTTATTGCAGATTATGGAGAAGTTACAAATAATGAAATGGGAGATTGTGATTCATAGAGTAAATAACCCCGGGAACATACATCTGCATTAGTTTTTTCGTATCTTGCCGCCAGGAACAGTAATCACAGTTATATATTTTAATGAAATCATCGGTAGAGAACGAGGAGTTTGTTCTTGATTTTATAGAACAGATAAATGCTGCTGGCGTGCCTATGGACCAAAAGGTTACCGTGGCAATGCGGGAGATCTGCACGCATTACGGATGGACCTGTGGCGTCGTCTACCAGACCGATGGATTCCGCTCTTTCCTGCGCGAAGAGGTATGGGGTGATACGGGGACCCAATTGCCTGAACACCTGGATGTGGAACAGATATTCCCTCCCGGGTCCGACGCCAGCCAGGCTCCGCAGTTCTTTGTGTCTTACAATGATGATCCCGGGTATGGCCGATGGTTTACGGAGTTGTTCGGAGCGCGCTCGATGTTCGCTTACCGTTCGATGGACGATAAGGGCCTAACGGTAGGGTTCGTGATCTTTATCGATAAGGCGGACGGGAAACACATGGATGCTGCGCAGATCCGCAGTATGGGCGTGCTGTCGGGATTGATCGCCAGGGTCGCGGTGGTCAGGGAGTACCAGGCCCGCAGTGGCAGGGCGATACGTACCCTGGAGAGCATCATGAACAACATGGGGGTTGACATCTACGTCAACTCGTTCGAGACGCATGACATGCTCTACGCCAACCGTTCTATGGCTGAGCCGTATGGTGGATGGGAACACTTCGAGGGCAAAAAATGCTGGCAGGCACTCTACAATGATAAGACGGGCGAATGCGATTTCTGCCCCCGCTACAATATCATCGACGAGAACGGTAATCCTACCAAGGTTTATTCGTGGGACTACCAGCGTCCCTTCGATAAGTCGTGGTTTAGGGTATTCAGCGCGGCGTTCGAATGGACTGACGGCCAGCTCGCCCACGTGATCACCAGCGTCGACATCACCCACCAAAAGAATATCGAAGAACAGCTCTTCCAGGCCAAGGAACGGGCCGAGGAGATGGACCGCCAGAAATCTGCCTTCCTGGCCAATATGGGGCATGAGATACGCACGCCGATCAATGCTATAGTCGGTTTTGCGGAGCTGCTGTCCGAGGCTGAGGATGCCACTGACCGCGATACCTATATCAATATCATACGCCAGAATTCGGAATTGCTCATGCAGCTGGTCAACGATATCCTCGACCTGGCGCGCGTGGAGTCGGGATTGCTGAAATTCGAGATAGACGATTTCGATCTTTCGACCCTCTGCGAGGAGATCGTGTTCCTGTATACCATCAAGGAAACCGGCGATGTGCCGGTAGTATTCCGCAGCGGGCCGCCGTGTATGTTGCATAGCGACCGCCGCAGGCTGCAACAGGTCATCACGAACTTCATCAATAACGCCCTGAAATTCACTAAAGAAGGCGAGATCACCCTCGGATACGAAGTGAAGGACGACCGTGTCGAGGTCTGGGTACGCGACACCGGCGTGGGTATAGCCCCGGACAGGGTCGGCCAGATATTCGACCGCTTCGTCAAGCTTAACGAACGGGCGCTTGGCACGGGCCTCGGCCTTTCGATCTGCAAGGGCATAATCGAGCAACTCCACGGTGAGATAGGCGTTGAATCTGAGCTTGGCACGGGCTCGCGCTTCTGGTTCACCCTGCCGCTGAAATAGGGGGTGTGTCTATAGGGCGGATCGGCTTAGCGGCCACGCCCTCGACTTAAAACATATTTCCATACTTGAATTACAGCCAACTTCCGAAGCGGCGGATATACAGCCGTTTTACGAGTTGCGCCGCCGTACAGTAAGCCAGCAGTATCATGGCCAGCCACCCGTAATAGGCGAGGGGCAGTGTCCCGAATCCTATATCGCGACCCAGGCCAGTGTAGGGCAGCCATGCTCCCAACGACAATAATACAAGCGCAGAAAGCATCCATTGGAGGCTGGGACGTGATTGCAGGAACGGGATCTTTTCCGTGCGCAGGATCGATATGGCCAACATCTGGCTGAAAAGGCTCTCGGTGAACCAGCCGGTCTGAAAAA
Organism: Rikenellaceae bacterium; assembly: GCA_031553875.1. GTDB lineage: Bacteria > Bacteroidota > Bacteroidia > Bacteroidales > Rikenellaceae > JAVBKU01. The sequence goes on from JAVBKU010000011.1 coordinate 73,743, forward strand.
CGGCCTGGTGTGTCGCGCTGTTGGCCGCGAAGACAAAGAACAGTACGGCAAAGGTCACATAATCGAATACCGAGCTCACGGGTCCCATGACCAGCATAAACCTCTTTATGTCATCGGCCGCCCAACGCCGCGGTTTCTTTATATATTCGGCATCCACATTATCCCACGGTATCACGATCTGCGAGAGGTCGTAGATAAGATTCAGTATCAATATCTGTATGGGCAGCATCGGCAGGAACGGAAACAGTGCGCTGGCTCCAAGGAGCGAGAGTACGTTGCCGAAGTTCGAGCTGGCCGTGATCTTGATGTATTTCATCGTGTTGGCGAACATCTTACGGCCTTCTATGACGCCCTGATCAAGAACCATCAAACTTTTCTCCAACAGGATGATGTCGGCGCTCGTCTTGGCGATGTTCACAGCCGTATCGACCGAGATACCTATATCGGCCTCACGTAACGACACAGCGTCATTGATGCCGTCGCCCATGTAGCCAACGATGTTGCCCCCGGAGCGCAACAGACCCACGATACGCGATTTTTGCATGGGTGAAAGTTTGGCGAAAACACGATGTCCGTCGATCAATTCGAGCGCTTTGTCGTCAGCGAGTTCTTCGATGTCGCTGCCCAGTATGACCCGTTCCTCTGTGAGCCCCACTTCGGCACACACTTTTTGCGCCACTATGTCGTTGTCGCCCGTGAGCACCATCACCCGTATGCCGTTGGCAGTGAGGGTTTCAATGGCCTCTCTGGCCGACTCCTTGGGAGGATCGAGAAATGACACGAAACCGTCGAGCACCAACCCTTTCTCATCATCCACCGTATAAGTATCCGCATGATTTTCGGGAAAATATTTATGCCCTACGGCGATCACGCGCAGTCCGTCGCGGTTGAGGCTGGCGGCGTTCTCGCGTATCGTACGCGCCAGGCTGTCCGTCACCTGTTTTTCCCCGTCGGAGGTGGCGATTTTGTCGGAGAAGGCCAGCATCTCTTCGATAGCTCCTTTGCAAATGAGCATCTGTTTGTCGTCCTGTCCGAGTACCACCGACATGCGCCGGCGTTCGAAATCGAATGGAAGTTCATCCAATTTACGCCACCCGGTGGCCAGAGTATTTTTATTTTTAATGAATTTACTGTCGAGGATGGCCCGGTCCATAACGTCGCTCAGACCCGTTTCGAAATGGCTGTTTAGCCAGGCGTAGTGTAATGTATCTATGCTTTCATCGAGAAAAACATCGGTATAACGCATCAGCACTATGCGGTTCTCGGTCAACGTACCCGTTTTGTCCGTGCACAGGATATTCATAGCTCCGAAGTCCTGTATAGCACTCAGTTTCTTGACTATCACTTTGTGCCTGGCCATGCGCAAGGCTCCCTTGGCAAGGTTGCTCGTCACGATCATAGGCAGCATCTCGGGGGTCAGGCCCACGGCTACCGAAAGGGCGAACATCAGTGCATCGAGCCAGTTACCCTTTGTAAATCCAGAGATGAAAAATACCACAGGCACCATTACCGCCATGAAACCGATCAGCAGCCAGCTCACTTTACTGATACTTATATCGAAACTCGTCCGGTTGTGGGTTTGCATGAGGCTCTCGGCCATCGAACCAAAATAGGTCTGTGTGCCTGTAGCGAGTACTACGGCCGTCGCCGTACCGATATTAACGCTGGTGCCCATGAAGCAGATGTTTTGCAACTCGAGAGCGTTTTTAACTGTCCCTTCAGCGATGGGCGCGGCCTGTTTATCAACTGGCAATGCCTCGCCCGTGAGTGCCGACTGCGATACGAACAGGTCTTTACTTTGTAATATACGCAGGTCGGCAGGAATCACGTCGCCCGCTGCGAGTGTCACGATATCCCCCGGAACGAGCCTGTCGATAGGGATCTCATTTTCGGTCGGTTTGCCTCTGCTGTTCTTCCGCACTACGGTGATGGTCGTGCGTACCATCTTGCGCAACGCCTCGGCCCCTTTTCCGGAACGGTACTCCTCGATGAACTTCAAGAATACCGAGGCCAACACCATCACCATGATGATGCTCACGGCGGTATAATCATGAGTGATCCAACTGACCGTAGCCAGGACCAGCAACACTAAATTGAATGGGCTTTTAAACGCAGACAGCAATTGCAGCCACCATGGCCGGGTCTTATCTTCTACCACGACGTTGTGCCCGTATGTTTCGAGGCGCGTGGCAGCCTGGGAGGCCTTGAGCCCGTCCGGCGAAGTACCCAGGCGACTGCAAGTCTTCTGGATAGTTTCGGTTGCGGCTGCGATCAGGGTCGCGGCTATTTTTTTCTCCTTTTCGGTAATGGTATGGCCCGCTAAGTTGCGGTGCACAAGCCGGAAAAACGACGGGCGCATAGAGTATACGATTAAACACCCGTATATCGCAATAATTATGCAAACAGGTTAACGGACAACTTTCAATCAGTATTTCTGTTATGCAAATGTCGGGCAATAGAGAAAAGAAAAGCCATAAATGATTGATCCTTACCCGCGGTTATGGAACGTAAATTGTATCTCCCGTGTAAATGAATTGATTATTAATTAAATCTGATAAACCTATGAGTAGTAAATTGTTTTTCCTATTGCCGCTGGCGGCAACGTTATTTTCCTGCGGAGGTGGTGCAGGGAAAAAAGCCGCCGAACAGGCGCGTCAAGATTCGATCACGATCCAAACCGTCAAAGAAGCCTACGCTTATGGCTTCCCTCTGGTCATCATGGACATTTCCCGCCAACAGATGACCGATGGCTCTGCAGGCGTTAAAGGTGGCGGATTAAGGGCAGCACCCAACGCATTCGCCAACCTTTCGGTTTTCCCCGACGCTTCGTTCATCGATGTGGTCCGTCCAAATGTTGACACCTATTACTCTTCGGCCTGGCTCGATTTGTCAAAAGAGCCGGTGGTACTGTCGCTGCCCGATACGAAAGGACGCTATTACATGATGCCGATTATGGATATGTACACCAATGTGTTCGCTTCGCCCGGAACCCGCACAACGGGCAACGGCAAGGGCGACTTCCTGGTTACCGGCCCCGGTTGGAAAGGCGAGGCTCCCAAAGGCATGAAGCAGATCGAGGCGCCGACTTCCTCTGTCTGGATCGTTGGTCGTACGCAGGTCAACAGTAAAGCTGACGGCGATAAGGTGGTCGTGCCCCTGCAAAAGCAGTACAAACTCACCCCGTTGAGCGCCTGGGGTAAGCCCTACACCGCTCCTGCGGCTGTACCAAATCCCAATGCTCCCAAAGGTTTCCCGAATACGGTTGTAGAGCAGATGACCATTACGGATTATTTCAACTATGTGAACAAACTGATGGGTATTTATCCTCCTCCCGCCGCAGATAAAGCTGCGCTCGACAAGTTCGCTGCTATTGGCGTGGGCGCGGGCAAGACCTTCGATCTGGCGGCCTTCGATCAAACGGTGCAGGCTGCTCTGGGAAACCTGCCTAAAGAGATGCCCGCTGAAATGCAGAAGGAGACAGCTGTGTCCAAGATCGAGAAGGGATGGGATATCTCCCGCACTGGAATGGGCACGTATGGCACCGACTATGCGCAACGGGCGCACATCGCTTTCATAGGACTGGGAGCAAACCTGCCTGCCGATGCTATTTATCCTTTGACAGGGGTTGACGTCGAGGGTAACCAACTCAACGGGGCCAGCAAATATGTAATCCATTTTGATAAGGGACAGACGCCTCCGGCCAACGCCTTTTGGTCGCTGACCATGTATGATCCTGCAGGACACCTGGTGGCCAATCCGCTGAACCGTTACGCCATCGGTGACCGAAGCAACCTGAAAGCCAACGCCGACGGCTCGGTGGATATCTATCTGCAAAACACCTCGCCCGGCAAGGACAAGGAAGCCAATTGGCTGCCTGCCCCTACAGGCGATTTCAATCTTGCCCTGAGGGTGTATTACCCAAAAGAATCGATGATCGACGGAAGCTGGAAGATTGCCCCGGTGAAAAAGGTTGAATAACGGGATACCCTTGAAATTACAAAGAAGCCGCCTCAAAATCTTTTGAGGCGGCTTCTTATTGCCTTGTGAGCAGCGTAAACTGTGATCCCGCTGGGGCTCGAACCCAGGACCCCAACATTAAAAGTGTTGTGCTCTACCTGCTGAGCTACGGAATCCTATTGTAAAAACATCACCGGCGATTAACAAAGAAAGGCCGCCGACCTCCTTTTTTTGGTGGTGCAAAGATACGTTTCTTTTTTTATTACGCAAAATAATCTCCTAATATCTGTAATTATCTTAAACAGCAGTTGTTGTGTATCAATAATATGTTATATTTGTGATATTGAAGTTTATCAACCCCCCCTTTTTATTAACTTAAAACATTATTGATTATGGGATTTGTATTTGTTCTCCTCCTTCTTGTCATCGTATTCCTTGTCATCGTTCCCCAGTGGAAAATTTATGCGAAAGCCGGACAGCCAGGATGGGCGATTCTGGTCCCCATCTACAACATCATCGTTCTGCTGGAGATCGTACGCAAGCCGCTGTGGTGGATCATCATGTTCTTTATTCCGCTCGTGAACGTCGTTTTCATGATCATGACCTACAACGAACTGTCGAAGGCTTTCGGTAAGGGTACGGGTACTACGCTGGGCCTGCTCTTCCTTCCGATCATCTTCGTGCCGATACTGGGTTACGGCAGCGCCGAATACCAGTGGCCTGTCGTTGCAGAAATAGAGATCATAGAAAGGAAAGACCTGGAATCCAAGGCGGAATAACGCTTTGTCGCCGGGAATGACCCGAATAAAAGATAGCGGCCGGACTTTTGTCCGGTCGCTATTTTTTGACCGAGAGTGTATTGGCCTTACAGCAGGGAGGACGGTCATGGGACGGCGTTATGCGCTCCGGGCTAGGTAGCTGTAGACATCCACTCTTTTAATCGTTCAAATAAGGGCGGCGCGGGGCGGTATTGGGAAAATTTGTATAAATTTGTAGGCTATCGCCTTTTTATGCAACCTACAGCCAATTACACCACACTCTCAGCCCTACAATGTGAGATCAAGGCCGCCATCGATGCCTCGATGCCGTTGCCGCGTTGGATCACGGCCGAGATAGGAGAGATAAAGGTCAACTACTCGGGCCATTGCTACCTCGAACTCGTGGAAAAGGGCGCGGGCGAGGGCAGCGCGCCTGTGGCGAAAGCCTCCGCCGTGGTGTGGCGCAACCAGTACGCCATGATATCGTCGTACTTCACTTCGGCCACGGGGCGGGATCTGTGTGCGGGGATGAACGTGCTGGTCAAGGTGACGGTGACCTACCACCAACTTTACGGTCTGTCGTTGCAGATAACCGATATAGACCCCAACTACACCCTCGGCGACCTTGCCCGCCAGCGCAGGGAGACGGTCGAGAAACTCAAGGCTGACGGCGTGTTCGACATGAACCGAGAGTTGGAGAGGCCTCTTGTGATGCAGAGGGTGGCGGTGGTGTCGAGCAGGAATGCGGCGGGTTATCAGGATTTTATGAACGAACTTCTGGGTGCGGATTACTATTTTCGCACGGAGTTGTTCGACGCCTTTATGCAGGGCGACAATACGGAGAGCTCGGTCATAAACGCCATGGAGCGCATAGCCGACAGGATGGAGGAATTCGACTGCGTGGCGCTTATCCGCGGCGGGGGATCGCAGAGCGACCTCAGCTATTTCGACAGTTACGACCTTTGCTACTATATGGCCCAATTCCCACTGCCGGTATTTACTGGCATCGGGCATGACAAGGACGAGAGCGTGGCCGATATGGTCGCCTCGCAGGCATTCAAGACCCCCACGGCCGTGGCGGGATTCCTATTGGGGGAGATGGCCGGGTTCGATTATATGATGGAAACATTGGCGTCTAATCTCACCGGGTTGGCGTCGGACAAGATAGGGGAGTGCGCGAGGCTGACCGAAGGCCAGGCGGGGATACTCGGGCAACTCTCGATGAAGAGTATATACGGCTTCCGCAGCGGCCTCGAAGAGTTGTCGCACGGTCTTAGCGGAGTGTCGCGGCGCAGGTTGGGCGGCGAGGAGAGCAGGCAGGCGGCGTTCGGGGAGTTCATGGGGCGGTTGGCTGCGCAGGTTGCGCCGCGCCGGGAGGCTCGCCTTTCGGAGTTTGAACGTGGCATCGCCGACACGGTGGCGGGCCGGCTCGTGGCTCGGAATAAGGAACTGTCGCTGTTGGAACGCAGCGTGAGTGCTAACGCCCCGGAAAGTATTATGCGGCGCGGGTTTGCCGTGGTGCGTAGCGACGGACGGTTGGTGCGTTCGGCAGGGGGGCTTGCCGTAGGCGGCGGTGTATCGGTGGAATTCGCCGACGGAGAGGCCACGGCAGAGATAAAAAATGTAAAAACTACAAAACGATAACTACCATGACAAAGACAAAGGATGCGGCCTCGATGAGCTATGCTGAGGCCGTGAAGGAGATAGAGGGTGTGCTCGAACGCCTGGGCAACGACAGTATCGACGTCGACGAGCTGGGCCGCGAAGTGAAGCGCGCCGCCGAACTGATCAAGATGTGCCGCGAGAAACTGCGCAAGGCCGAGGAGGACGTCAACTCGGTGATAAACAAGGAATCGTAGTCGCCGTCAAAAATCGAAATTATGGGTTGGTTTATCCGATTGATATTGAAGTTATTCCCGCGCAAGTATATCCAGCGTGTGGTGCACCTGTGTACGCCTGTCGTGGCCCTTGCCTACTCGGGAAAAGGCGTGGAGTGCCCTATTTGCGGTCGGCGTTACCGCAAATTCATGCCCTATGGCTACGTACATTCGCGTAAGAACGCTCTATGCCCGGGATGCCTCTCGCTCGAACGCCACCGCCTGCTGTGGCTCTACCTCTCAAACGAAACAGAATTCTTTACCGACAAGCTCCGGGTGCTCCACATAGCCCCCGAGTACTGCCTGCTGAAGCGGTTCGAGAAAATGCCCAACCTCGACTACGTGACCGCCGACATCGAATCGCCCCTGGCCACCGTCAAGATGGACGTGCAGGAAATCCCGTTCCCCGACGGGGAGTTCGACGTGATCTTTTGCAACCATATCCTCGAACACGTGGAGGACGACCGCAAGGCTATGCGCGAGCTGCGCAGGGTGCTCCGTCCGGGCGGCTGGGCGGTGATGCTTTCGCCCATAAATTCCTCGCGCGAGTATACTTACGAGGATGCCTCGATCACCGATCCCGCCGAACGTGAGAAACATTTCGGCCAGAAGGACCATGTGAGGGATTACGGCCGCGACTTCGGGGAGAGGCTCGTGGAAGAGGGCTTCAATGTTGACGAAATAGATTATATTCGTTACCTTGCTCCTTATGCGGCCCGTTCGTTCGGCCTCATTCTCGAGATAATATACCGCTGCTATTAGTGTATTTACGAATTATTTCAGTTCCAAAACAGGAATGGAAAGATTGCGAACAAGAATAATAACCACCTTTAGTATAAAAGGAGAAAATAACCGTGACAGTAACCTGGAAGCTCTTAGGATACTGTCAATGTTTATGATAGTATGTCACCATATAATAGTGCATGGATTAGGTGTATTCAATGCGATAGACGGGAGCATGGCAACAACCGCCATACTTACGTCTATCGAATCATTTTTTATATACGGTGTAAATATATTTATTCTTATTTCCGGTTATTACGGTATAAAATTAAGTATCAGGAAGTTTATCTATCTGTGCTTGCTGGTATCGCTATATATGGTTCTAAATACGGTGCTTACTTTTTTCAGTACCGGACATATTGAATTCCGCCAGATAATAAATATTTTCCTGCCTGTATCCGCTGCCCCGGGGTGGTTCATCTTTAATTACTTCATATTGATGCTGGTATCACCGGTTATCAATAAGTTCGTAGATTTTGCCTCTAAATCAGAATATTCCAGGCAGATACTTATATTCATATTTATGCTTTGTTATCTGGGATTTGTAAGAAGGCACTTTAACGGAGGATACGATATATGGAATTTTATATTGTTATACCTCGTTGCCAGGTATATTCATGTTTATAACCTATTTGTAAATACCAGTCCTAAGAAATCTATCGGGGTATATGTGCTGTGTTCAATATTGATAGGAGGCATTGCATTATATATGAATTATCTAAATCACCCCTCTTTGTCGTATCGGATTTTATGGTATAATAGCCCTTTGGTGCTAACGGGGAGTTTGGGTTTATTCATCTTATTTCGTAATATGAAGTTCAGAAACTCGCTTGTCAATTGGATCGCATCATCGGTTTTTTCTGTTTATTTGGTACAGGAAGGTGCTGGTCTGATATGGTCGGGGGAATATATGTACAACAGGATAGGGGAGATGTTCTTATCGCATTCACTAATTACGTTTGCTGCATTTATTATAGTATATATCATTTGTCTGTTTGTGACTGCTATAGTTCTGGACAAGCTGTTTAAAATAATCATTTCGTATATTATAGAACCGGTGACGCATATACTGAAGGCCGTTATAGATAAAACGTATCGTATAACATCATCAATAGTCGGTATTGATCTGCCTTAGCCTATACTGCATGTTTCCTGCGAAAATGCTGAATAAAATTACCTAAACCTGAAAATACTAAAACCATTATGAAAAAAGTCTACAATCTTCTGCTGGTGGCAGTGATGACTCTGCTTGTGGCAGGCGTTACAGCCGCTCCCGCCAAAAAAACGGCTAAGAGGGATATTCCCGCCGAACCGAAATTGCTCAAAACGATCGTCGTTGAGCACGCCATACCCTGGTGGGGTACCGGCTCCGCGCTCAACCCCCTTCGCGTCCCGCCTCCTCCCAAGGGTGCCAAGATCGAGTATTTCGACCTTAACGGCGACGGCAAGCCCGACATGTTGCGCACCATACTTCCCAACGGGATGGGCGTGCAGTGGATCGACGATGACGGCGACATGAAGATCGGTGACCTCGCGGGCGACACCGATAACGACTGCGTGATGATCGACCGCAACCGTGACGGCCAGTACGGCGGCTACGGCGACTTTATCGTCGACTGGAACGACACCGACGGCGACGGCAAGGCCGACATGCAGGTGGTCGTGGACAATGTTCCCGAGGATAAGAAATTTTCGCACGGCGGCGGCCACTATATGTGGGTGCTGGATACAGATAAGGACGATATATTCAACTATATCGACTGGGAGCTGGTGACCCTGCGCTGCTGGGTGCACAACGGCAAGGCCGACTTCTACGAAGACTACCACGGCCACTCCCTCTTCCTCAAGATACACTCCACTCCCGAGAAGATCAACGACATCCGCCTTAACTGGGAGAACCCGTTCCTCTTCTACGATCCCGACAATGACGGCCTCACCGAAATGGCTATCCGTTTCTGCGACACTCCTAAGAGGGGAGAGGGTACGGCTACGCTTTCCGGCAAGATCGACTGGGTGTCGCTGGCTTTCGACCTCGACAATGACAACGGTCCCGAGAATGAATTCGACTTCGACATGACCATACGCCTCACCGGCCCCGGTTTCGATTATATGGACCAGGTGCATAAGTTCTCCAATATGCGGGGGCTGCCCGAGGCCGACCAGTTCTTTCTCGACCCCAAGTGGAGGCAGAATACCGAGCTTATCTACCCCGACCATGACGCGGCGTGGGATCTCACGTTTAAGCGCGGCGTGTGGGAGAAGGCATGGTTCGTGTTCGACGAGGACGGCGACTGCAAACGCTGGGAGCGCGTCGAACTGTACAATGATGGCGACCTCTTCAAGATCGGGCCCCGCAACGGAGGTCTCGATGGTAATCCGCAGGCCGACGCCGTAGGCGACCGCGGTGAGTTCGACAATGACTTCTCAGGCAAGGGCCAGCTCTATATAGGTCGTTTCGACGGCCGCATGCACCTTTACGGCGCCGAGTGGGGCGCGTGGCGCATAGACCAGAGGGGTAACTCTTACCAGGGCATGGGCGGCCTGTACGACGGTTACGGCCCCGGCAGACAGCAGAAAAATCCCGATAAATTCGCCACTGTGAAGTATGTCGACACCGACAACAACGGCTTTATCGACGAGATATCGTATGACCTCGACTGCGATCAGGTGTTCGAACATGTTGTGTCTTTGAAGAAACTCGGCCTTGACGACAGGTGCGATATCATCAACACTTCGCAGCTTAAGTACGAGGACTTCGTGGCGCTAAACACCCGCATGAGCCAGGCTCTGTGGGATAACGCCCAGAATGCAGTGAAGGTGGCCGATAAATACAATATCAACACCCATTGGTACGCCCTGCTCAAGAGCCCCAAGTCTATCCGTCAGAAGTATGACAACGGCTACTGGTTGCAGTTCTACATCTACCGCGATATGCTCGATATGGCCTACCGCCGTAACGATATGAAGCTGGTAGAGACCATCGACAAGGCCTACTACGGCGGCGATTGGAGTAAGATGCTGTAATAGTTTGGTTGGAATTACGACGGGCGGCCCACACGGAAGTGTCGGCCCCCTTGTTTTTAGGCTCACGCAAAACCATCATCTAAACGGCTGTGGAGGTCGG
>JAVBKU010000017.1:0-13457 GCA_031553875.1 Rikenellaceae bacterium
CGACCTACTTTTAGCATTGCCCCAAAAGTAGGCAAAAGGTCTAGCCGCGTCTTCTGCCGGGGTCTCTTCCGGGAGCTTCCCTCGTTACACGATAACTGAGGGTGATCTCCCTCACGAGACCTGTTTCCGGCAGAAGCCAGATGCGGCGGATTATTTTACTGTTAAGTAAGTTGCTTTGATAAGCTACATTTATTCTCGCTCCGTTGTAGTAAATTATATCCCAAATATAAATGGTACTGTTTTTGCCTTACATCCCAAAAGTGAGACTAACCATTAACCTCTATCATTATGAATCTAATGTTTATCGCTAAATTACTCATTATTATGATCCATGAATTACCTGTCCTCCCGTACGCGCAGGACGCCCTCGCTCCGAGCATCAGCCTCGAAACAATGCAATACCACTACGGTAAGCATCACCAGACCTACATCACCAATGTCAACAACATGGTCAAAGGCACTCCCTTCGAGGAGATGACCATGGAGCAGATCATGATGAAGTCGGACGGTCCGCTGTTCAACAACGCCGCCCAGGCCTGGAATCACACCTTCTTCTTCCTCTCCCTCGCCCCCAAGGGCAAGGCGCAGGCACAGCCCGCGGGCAAGTTGGCTGAGGCTATAAAGCGCGATTTTGGCAGCTTCGACGCCTTCAAGGAGCAATTCGCCAAGGCTTCGGTGGGCCTGTTCGGCTCGGGATGGGCATGGCTGGTGAAGGACGCTTCGGGCAAACTGTCCATAGTGCAGGAATCGAACGCCGGCAACCCCAAGAAGAAAGGCCTCGAGCCCCTGCTCACCTGCGATGTGTGGGAACATGCCTACTATATCGATTACCGCAACCGCAGGGCCGATTTCCTCGCCTCGTTCTGGGATATCGTAGACTGGAAGACGGTCGAAGACAGGTACGGTAAGTAATCCTGTTCGGATAAATTATCCCGACAAAAAGAGGGCGGACACTTTCAAAGTGTCCGCCCTCTCTTTATTAATGCCCCGGGAAGCGTTAGGCTATGGTAGTCTTAACGGCGTAGGGGGAGTTCTTCTTGAGATCTTCGTAGAAGGCGGCCTGGGCGGTCTCCGCGTAGGGGACCAACCAGAGGAAACCGATGCCGGCTGTAAGGCACGCCAGAAGGATCCAACCGATAAAACTCAGATGGAGCATGAAGAGGTCCATCTTGCGGCCGGCCATCATAGCTTCGCTCATGCGGATCGCTTCGCGCGCCTCTACGTTAGGGTTGTCCCTCATGATGAAGAAGGTCATGGAGTAGGCGTAGCCCTTAATGATGCCGGGGATGACAAGCAGGAGCATCCACAGGATTGTGAAGATACTTACGAGCAACATCCCCAGGATGTAATCTAAGTACCTGCTATAAGGTTCGAAGAGGGTTTCCGCGCGGGGCTCAAACGTACGGACTATGTCGAGGCACATGAAATAGAACCCCAGCAACAATGGGAAAACTGCAAGGACAAACACTATTCCAATATATGGGATCATACTGGCGAGAGTATATGCCGCAGATGCTGCGAGGCCGGCCAGTACCATAGTCGTCCAGTTGCCTTTAAGCGCTACCAGAGCCTGCGCCCTAAGTTCCGAGCTTTTTTTGAATTTGGCCATGGCCTGGTCTTTTAATTCTTCGGTCTTGTTTTCCATAAGATTATTTTTGAGGTTTGATAAATTTATATAAACTCTTTAATCGTTCCCGGTGAAAGTCGGTTTGATGCGCCTGTGGGATTGTGTCGCTACAGCCAAGTGGCGCAGTCTCACACAGTTGCTGCGGCATAACATGATCTCAAGGTAGTAAAAAAGGGAGAGAAAACAAAGGGTTTTGGAGGTTTTATATTAAAACTCAGGGGCTAATATACGATTTGCAATAGTTTCTTTCACCTTCGGCAGAAGCGCAGATCGCGGCGGGTTATTTTGCTGTCCTTAATACTACGTCGAAGGGCACAATATGCCCAAAACACAAAAGCCAACCGGGAACCGGTTGGCTTTCGCTTATCCATTCATCAGCCGTTTAAGGCGTGCGCCTCTTATTTAGAGGGCGTTCACGTGAAGCTGGAGGCCGCTCTTGAGGTTGCCTGCCTTGTTCTTGTGGATGATGTTATTCTTAGCGAGCTTGTCGAGCATAGCGGTAACCTTGGGAAGGAGAGCCACAGCGGCGTCTTTCTCAGAAGTGTTGCGCAGAGCCTTGACAGCGTTGCGAGTCGTCTTGTGATAATACTTGTTCTGAACCTTGCGGGTTTCAGTCTGGCGTATTCTCTTTTTCGAAGATTTGTGGTTTGCCATTGTTACGTTTCTGTAATGAATTTTTGTAGCCCATAGGAGAGTCGAACTCCTCTTTTAAGAATGAAAATCTTACGTCCTAACCGATAGACGAATGGGCCATTGTTTCCTTGCCGTCACTCCCTTGTTACAGGGGGATTCAGCGGTGCAAAGGTAGATAAAAAGTTTATATGTGCAAATTTTCTGCGGAATAATTATTTCTTTTTCCCGAAAATCATCTTTTTTTCATTCTCACCCCGCCGCTCCCGGCTTCGAACTCCAGGGAGGTGCCCTCGAAGATGCGCTGTATCCCGCCCGAATGCAGCATTTCGCCGGGGGTGCCGACGCTGATGCCGCCGTCGTGGAGCACGGCTATGCGGTCGGCGGTCTGGAGGGCGATGCTCAGGTCGTGCGTGGAGAAAAGTATCAGTTTGCCGCGCTCGTGGGAGAGGCGCTGGAGCAGGAGCGATATCTCGTACTTGTTGGGCATGTCGAGGTAGGCCGTGGGCTCGTCGAGCAGGATTATGGGCGTGTCCTGGGCCAGGGCGCGGGCGATCATCACCCTCTGCCGCTCGCCGTCGCTCAGGGTGGCCACGCTCTTCTCGGCGAAGGCGCTCATGCCCACCTGTTCGAGGGCTTCGGCTATCATCAGTATGTCGCGCGTGGAGAGGTAGCCGATCCAGTTGGTGTAGGGCGCGCGGCCGAGGCCGACCACGTCCCTGACTTTGAGATTCGACCCCCGCACATCGTCGGTCGACACGAAGCTCACCTGCTCGGCCAGTTCGCGCCGGGTGAGGTCGTGAAGCGGCTTTCCGCCGATGCATACCTCGCCTTCAAGGGGCTTAAGCAGGCCCGCGATTATACGCAGGATAGTGCTCTTGCCCACGCCGTTGCGGCCCACGATGGCGGTGAATTCGCCCGGGTGGAACTCCAGCAGGGGCACATCGGAGAGCTGTTTGCCCTTGTATCCGCTACGCAGGCCGCTGAGGCGTATGTATGCCGTACTGGTGTCGCTCATAGCTTAAAATATCTTGCGGTTGCGGATTATAATGAGCACCACTATCGGTATACCGAACAGAGCGGTGATGGTGTTGATGGGCAGCACGGCCTCGGAGCCGGGGAGCTGGGCGATGATGTCGCACAGGAGCATCATAGCCGCCCCTATGAGCAGCGATCCGGGCAGGAGCACTTTGTGGTCGGCCTCCATGAATATCATCCTTGCCACGTGAGGCACGGCGATGCCGAGGAAACCGATAGGGCCGCAGAAGGCCGTGACCGTTCCCGCCAGGAGTATGGTGCTGGTGAACATCAGGGCGCGGGTGGTTATGACGTTGAGGCCCATCGTGCGGGCGTAGCCTTCGCCCAAAAGCAGCAGGTTGAGGGATTTTATCAGCATGACGGACAATAACAGGCCCGCCCCCACGCACACGGCCATCACCTTGAGCTGAGGCGCGGATACGCCCCCGAGGCTGCCCATAGTCCACACCACGAATGACTTCACCGCCGAATCGGGGCTGAGGAACTGCAATATTTCGACTACCGCCGTGGCGGCCGATCCGAACATCATACCCAGGATGAGCACGGCCATTATATCTTTTATCCTTATCGCTGCGGCCATGACCAGAGCCAGCACCAGCGCCGCTCCCGCCCATGCCGCCACAGCCACGCCCATCTCGCGCAGGATACCTCCCGCCGCTCCCACCGCAAGCATCGGCGCGCCCAACAGCAGCAACGACACCCCCAGACTTGCTCCCGAGCTGATACCCAGTACGTAAGGGCCGGCCAGTGGGTTGCGGAACATAGTCTGCATCTGAAGGCCGCTCACCGACAGGGCCATCCCTGCGAGCAGGGCCACGATGGCCTTGGGCAGGCGGAAGTCATGCACCAGCGTGCGGGAGACAGGGTCGCCTCCGCCTATCAGGGCATTCCAGACCTCCCCCGGCGACAGCCATACCGAGCCCAGCATGATGTCTGCCGTGAAAAACAGGGCGACTGCCACGCAGAGAGAGAAGAATATGAGTTTTTTTGACCTCATTGGCGGGGGTGAAAATAATTAAAGGGTTCTTTAATCTACTTTTGTCTTGATACAAAAGTAGCAAAAGATCAAGGCACTACGCTCCGGCTCCACCCGCTAAAATGTTTTCAGTTCGTTGGCGAACCGAAATTCCGCTTTGCTACAGTTTCGGCTTCGCCGGGCACTCCTGAAAACATAGCGTGTCCCGGAGCCTACGCTCAATGTGCCGGTTTATTTTTAAGTGTATAATTGATTTGCTGTTTTGCAAATATAACTTTTATTCCAAATGGCGGAAATAATATAATTCGTGTCCGGGGATGGCTCCGGGGTGGAGGATTGAGATCATGTCGCGCAGGGCGATGTGGGGGTTGACCGTGCCGCCCTCCCAGAAGTCGCTCCCGCCCATGGGCGTACGGCGCAGGTTGTTGTTGAACACGCGGCCCTCTTTCACGGCTTTGATGGATGCGAAGCGGGGATTGTCGCGGGTCAACTCGGCAAGGGTGGTGGCGCTGCCCGGGTTGAGCCACACGTCGGCTCTGGAGGCGTAAGTGTAGGCTGCCTCGGCGCTTATGGCGCGCGAACTTTCGGTGTCTTCGCCGCGGCACGCGTAGAGGCCTCCAGCGTCGTTAATGAGCTGCACCATGTAATTGCGGTCGCCGGGGACGAACCACGAGTCTCTCCACGGAGCGTTGAGCATCACTTCGGGCTTTGCACCCGTTATTTCCACCCCCTCGCTCGCGGCCATATATTGCTCCATTATCGTGTCGAAAATCTTTATTGCCCGCTCCTCCTTACCCATCAAATAACCGAAGGGCACTATCCATTCGGCCCGGCCGAGGGGGGAGTTCTCCACGTAGTCACCCATGCAGAACACCTTAACGCCCATCTCCCGCAGGCGGTCGGAGAGCGATTTATTCTCGCCGTAGACGCCGTAGGTGAGCACGAGGTCGGGTTTGAGCGATAGTATCAGTTCGAAATTCATCGAGTGATCGTAGCCCACGTCTGCTATCTCTTTACGGCTTATAAGTTCGGCCACCGAGGGGGTTGAGATAAATCCCGTCCCCGACACGCCTTTTATGGCATCCTCGCTCCCGAGGGCCGCGATAAAGGCCACGAACGACGAAGACATACAGACGACCCTTTTAAGCGGAGCGGTCACGGTCACCCCGTCGAAGCCTTCGGGGGCTTCAGCGCCCGGATCGGCTATCAGGAGCGAGAACTCCACGGAGCGCGCGCCCTGCCACGGGTCGAATACCTTTAGAATCTTGCCCTGCGGGCATTTCAGAACTACAAATCCCGAAGCGAGGGAGGGTTTGTATAGGATGTCGCCGGTAGGTGCGCCGGCTTCGGTCGATGCGCCACGCTTTCCGCTACCGCAGGCGGCAAGGAGCAGACAGCAGGCGAGGGCCGCGAATATATGTGCGCGAGTGGGAAGTATCATCGGCGCGATTGCTTGTCGTAGACGAAAAAGTCGATGCCCAGCATCACGAGAATGAAAAAGTAGGATATGGGGCCGCCGAGTATCACCGAAAATAGCAGGCAGAAGAGCAGGGCGTAGGTCACCGTGGTGAGCTTGCTCATGGGCGACAGCCTGCCGAAACTCATGACCTTGAGGAAGAAAGTCCTGCTGCCGGCCAACAGGTAGAGGGCTACGGCAAAGATGACGATACCCTTGCCCACGGGATAATAGGCCCGGGCGATGAGCGCTCCCAGCACCAGCGCGGCACCCACGCAGAGGATGAACGATTTCTTGTCGGCGATGATCTTTTTCATGAGGGCAAAGATAGGTTTTTTATCCTGAGTTTTCTCCGGGAGCCCGATAATTTCCCTGTCCAGGGTGGAGGTGAAACCGTACTGCGGGCCTGCGATCCCGTTGAATTAAGGCCCCTGTATGGGGACTTTGCGAAAATGTTTTTAACTTTGTAGCTTGAAATAGTTTGTACTAAAGCCAAACAGTAGTTTTTATGCTGACACTTTCCGACCGCGGGATACACATGCCGCCCTCTCCCATCCGTAAGCTGGTGCCCTACGCCGAAGCCGCCAAACGCCGCGGCCTCAAGGTCTACCACCTCAATATCGGCCAACCCGACATCGAATCTCCCAAGGTGGCGATCGACGCGGTGAAGGCGATAGGGGACAAGGTGGTGGAGTATTCGCACTCCGCAGGTATGGAGACCTTCCGCCGCAAGCTGGCCGACAAATACTACAAGAGCGTGGGCATCGACATCACCCACGACAATATCATAGCCACCATGGGCGGCTCTGAGGCTATTTTTATGGCCATGACCGTCTGCATGAACCCCGGCGACGAGATACTCATACCCGAACCATTCTATGCCAACTACAACGGCTTCGCAATGGAGGCGGGGATCAATATCAAGCCTATATTTTCGTCTATCGACAACGATTTCGCCCTTCCCCCCATGGAGGAGTTCGAGCGCCATATCACCCCGCGTACCAAGGCCATATTCATCTGCAACCCCAACAACCCCACCGGCTATCTCTACAGCCGCAAGGAGCTGGAGCAGTTGAGGGATATAGTCTTGAAGCACGACCTCTACCTCTTTTCCGACGAGGTGTACCGCGAATACTGCTACGAGGGCGAGAAGCACTACTCGATAATGAACCTCGAGGGGATAGAGAAGAACGCCGTGATGATCGACTCCGTGTCGAAGCGCTACAGCCTTTGCGGCGTGCGCCTGGGGATGCTCGTGTCGAGGAATAAGGATATCATCGAGGCCGCCCTGCGTATGGGCCAGGCCCGCCTTTGCCCCCCCTATTTCGCACAGGTGGCGGGGTTGGCCGCGCTGGATACTCCCCAGGAGTATTTCGATAACGTGTATAACGAATACCTGAGCCGCAGGGATACCATAGTAAAGGCGCTGAACTCTATCGACGGGGTCTACTGCCCCACGCCAAAGGGTGCGTTCTATACCATCGTGAAGCTACCTATCGACTCCTCGGAGCGCTTCGCGCAGTGGTTGTTGGAGGACTTCGATTACAAGGGGCAGACCGTGATGGTGGCTCCCGGCACGGGATTCTACGCCTCGCGCAGCCTGGGTCACGACGAGGTGCGCATAGCGTACGTCATCAACAAGGAGGACCTGCTCTCCGCCGCCGAATGCATCCGCGAGGCGCTGAAAGTTTACCCCGGGCGCAAGAGGTAGGGGGAGAGGCCGGAGGGCTTCGTCCGCTAAGAGAAGTTAAGATTTTACCGCTAATCTTCTAAGATCATGGATTACAGACCGTTGACACAGGCCGAAGTGGGCCGATTGGTTGCGCAGGGTAACAGTTGCTCCGATTGGAGCGGTGTGGAGGTGTCGGCGGGTTTCGATGCCTCGGCTGTGATGGGGAGCGTGTTCAGCGGCTCCGTGAAGATCGGGGCGACAGGGGCGGAGATCAAAGCAGGAGGCGTGGTCTACCCCAGCGGGATATACAATGCCCGCGTAGTGGATTGTACCATAGGCGATAATACGCTCATTTCGAACACAGGGGGTGTTATCTCCGGGTACGATATAGGCAGCGGCTGCGTGATAGCCAATGTGGACGTGATGACCTGCGGCGGTGAAAGCTCCTTCGGCAACGGGGTGCGGGTCGCCGCGGTCAACGAGAACGGAGGGAGGGCGGTGCCTATATTCGACGGACTCACTTCTCAGGTGGCTTATATAATGGCCATGTACCGCCATAGGAGTGCCGCTGTGGCCGCCCTCGAGGGATTCGTGGCCGATTACTGCGATTCCGTACGTTCGCGCAGGGCGACGGTGGGCAGTGGCACTGTCATAAGGCATTGCGGCATGATACGCGATGTGCGTGTCGGGGATAACGCCCTGTTGGAGGGAGTATCTCTTCTCGAGAACGGCACGGTGCAGAGCAATCATGCCTCGCAGAGTAAGGTGTGCGCCGGTGTTGTGGCGAAGGATTTCATCATGGCCCCGGGCGCCTATTTGGGCGAGGGGGTAAATATAAAAGCCTGCTTCGTGGGCGAGGGGTGCAAGCTCGACAGGGGTTTCGCTGCCGAGGAGTCACTCTTTTTTGCATGCAGCGATATGGCCCTGGGCGAGGCCTGCTCGGTATTCGCGGGGCCTTACACGGTGTCGCACCACAGGTCTACGCTACTGATAGCGGGGCTGTTCTCGTTCTTCAACGCCGGCAGCGGCGCCAACCAGAGCAACCACCTCTACAAGAGCGGCCCGGTGCACCAGGGCATAAACCGCCGCGGGTGCAAGTACGGGAGCGACGCCTACGTGATGCTTCCGGCGCGCACGGGAGCTTTCACGGTCGTGACAGGGAGGCATTACAGCCACCACGACACCGACTGCTTTCCGTTCTCATACCTTGTGGACAGGGAGGGCAAGAGCTTCCTGATGCCGGGGGCCAACCTGCACAGCTACGGCACCTTGCGTGACAGCCGCAAGTGGCCCGAGCGCGACCGCCGCAAGGGAGAGAAGCACGACCTCGTGTGCTTCGACATGTTCAATCCGGCCGTGGTGGGGAAAGTTGAGGCCGCGTTGAAGGTTACAGAAGAGCTGCTTTCCAAGCCGGAGCAGGATCTATACACGTATAACCGCGTGAAGATCAAGCGTTCGATGCTCACGCGCGGGGCGGAGATATACCGCTCGGCCATCTCGATGTTCCTCGCGGGGAAGCTCGGGGCGGGGGATAAGGGCGCGGGATCGCCGCTGGGCCTCTGGGCCGGCAGCCCTCTGTTCGGAGGAATGTCGGCGGACACGCTTGCGGGCGACGGCGGCGAATGGGTCGACCTCGCGGGCCTGGTAGTGCCGGCTAAGGGAGTTGATATATTGCTCGACGCCATAGAAAGCGGCGAGGTGAAGGATATGGCCGGGGTTGAGGCAGCCTTGAAAACGATGTACGACGCTTACGACGTGCTTTGTTCGCGCTGGGCCCTGTCCCTCGCGGCCCGTATGGAGGGTAAGGATGCTGCGGATTTGACGGCGGGAGATATAGAGAGGATCGTCGAGGAGGGCGCGGAGTGTTCCGCGGCGCTCGAAAGGGTGCTGGCGGATGACCTTGAGAAAGATTTCTCCCCCGTTATGGCGACCGGCTATGGGGTGGATTCGTCGGATGCCGCTGTGGTGGAGGCTGATTTCAATGCTGTGAGGAGATAGCGGGATATATCCGTGTTTTAAGGATCCCGCAAATTGCGGACTATTTACGCCCGGACACGCGGCGAGGGAATACGTTAAGAAACGACGCTGTGTTTGACGACCGTTAGGCAGGTCATAGGCCTGACTAAAAGGGAGGAGCTCGGCGTTTTAGGATGGAGGAGCTGCAAGTCAGTAAATATCCGCAGGCGGCGCGTTTTGGCAGTACCTTTTGCGCGAATAAAAGGTACGAAGAAAATAATTTGAAGTAACAGGCTGGTTAAATCATTAAATAAGGCCTGTAATTAACTGAATCAACAGAACCAAATGAGTATAGTAGCGATAGTAGGGCGCCCTAACGTGGGCAAGAGTACGCTTTTCAACCGTCTTGTGGGTATGCGCAAGGCCATCGTCGACGACACGGCGGGAACCACGCGTGACCGCCATTACGGGGTGAGCGAGTGGTGCGGCAAGGAGTTCTCGGTGATCGACACCGGGGGGTTCGACATGGGTTCCGACGATGTCTTCGAGGCCGAGATACGCAAGCAGGTGGCCCTGGCCATCGACGAGAGCGACCTCATACTCTTTATGGTCGAAGTGTCGACCGGTATCACTGACCTGGATATGGCCATGGCCGATCTTCTGCGCAGAAGCGGCAAGAAAGTTATCGTAGTGGTCAATAAGGTCGATACCAACAACCTTATATACGCCTCGCACGAATTCTATAGCATGGGCCTCGGCGAAGAACTCTTCTGCATAGCTTCGGCCAGCGGCAGCGGTACGGGTGAACTGATGGACGCCGTCATAGCCGCCCTGCCCGAGGACGCCAAGGCAGAAACAGAGGAGGAACTCCCTAAGTTCGCCATCATAGGCCGTCCCAACGTGGGTAAGTCGTCGCTCACCAACGCCCTGTTAGAGAACGAACGCAATATCGTGACCCCCATAGCAGGTACCACGCGCGACTCGATACTCACACGCTATAACAAGTTTGGGATGGACTTCTACCTTATAGATACTGCGGGGTTGAGGAAAAAATCAAAGGTGAGCGAGGATCTCGAGTTCTACTCCGTGCTACGCTCCATACGCAGCATAGAAAGTTCGGACGTCTGCATCCTGATGTTAGACGCCTCGCAGGGAGTGGAGTCGCAGGATATGAATATATTCCAGCTCATCGTACGAAATAAGAAGGGATGCGTGATCGTGGTCAATAAATGGGACCTGGTGGAGAAGGATCACAACACCATGAAGGAGTTCGCCGAAGGCATACGCCGCCGCCTGGCCCCGTTCAGCGACGTACCCGTAATATTCACCTCGGTGATAAATAAGCAGCGTATTTTCGACGTGCTGCAGACCGCTATGAGGGTTTACCACTCAAGGGAGCGCAAGATCGCTACGTCGAAGCTTAACGAATACCTCCTGCCGATCATAGAGGATACACCGCCGCCCGCGATCAAGGGTAAGTACATACGTATCAAATATGTTACGCAGTTGGCGTCGCCCACCCCGGCATTCGCCTTCTTCGTCAACCTGCCGCAATATATCCGCGACCCCTACCGCCGATTCCTGGAGAACAAGATACGCGCCGAGTGGGACTTCGAGGGGGTGCCGCTCCAGATCTATTTCAGGCAGAAGTAGGGGGATATCGGCCGGAGGCCGGTAGTCCGACGCCGCCCCATGCGGCGGGCTACTCTCGCGATATGCTCGTGTATCCCTCCGCCAGCGTCGGATTTACCGATTAAGGGGCGACGCTGTAAATTTGTATATGGCAGTCTAAAGAATTTCGCTATGGCAACATCTCTTTTCGATTCGGTTATCTTCGGGCCGGTGCAGAGCCGCCGCCTGGGGTGGTCACTGGGGGTCAACCTACTGCCGGTGGATAACAAGCTGTGCAGTTTCGATTGTATATACTGCGAGTGCGGATGGGGAGGTAAGGGCGGACGCGCGAGGTTCAACAGCCGCGAGACCGTGATCAAGGCCCTCGAAGCTAAATTAGGCGAGATGGCCGCTGCGGGCCGCCTGCCGGATGTGATAACATTCGCGGGTAACGGAGAACCCACTATGCACCCCGATTTCGAACGCATTATCGATGACACGATAGCCCTGCGCGACAGGCTTTCGCCGGGCAGTAAGATCTCCGTGCTGAGCAACGCCACGCAGTTAGGCAGGGAGGATGTGAGACGGGCGCTGTCGAAGGTCGACAATAATATCCTCAAACTCGATTCGGCATTCGACGAGACTGTGCGCCTGATAGATAACCCCAAGGGGAATTATTCCGTGGCGAAAGTGGTGGAGCAGATGAAGGCTTTCCGGGGCGAACTGATAGTGCAGACCATGTTCCTGCGAGGGGAGTACAACGGGAAGACGGTTGATAATACCACCCCGAAAGAGTTGGAGGCATGGCTCGGGTTGATAAAGGAGATAGCGCCAAAGAAGGTGATGATATACACTATCGACCGCGATACTCCTGTGGAAACGCTCCGGAAAGTGCCTGCCGCCGAGCTTGAATCGATATGCGCGAAGGTGAGGGCGATAGGAGTGGAGTGTTCTTTTGCAGGGTAGGCAGATAGGAACTTCAGTGAGAGCGTCTGCTGCGGCAGACGAGGCACTATTTCATCTCTGCGGCTGCGGGGGCGGCCGAAGGCCGAGCCGCAGAGATGAGCATCGCGCGACGCGATGCAGTCTCGGCCGTTTACGGAGGAAGGAATCAATTTAGAAAAACAGATATAATCATGTTCACATCCGATCAGATTAAAGAGGTTGTAAAGCGACTGGATTCGCTGGGGAGGCATCTTTGACATCGACAACAGGAAAATAAAACTCGAAGAGGAGGAGGCCAAAACCCAGGACCCCGCGTTCTGGGACGACCCTGCCGCCGCTGAGAAACAGCTCAAGGCCGTGGCCGAGATAAAGTTCTGGGTGGCGGAGTATGACCGTCTGCAATCGCTCGTGGGCGACCTGGAGCTTATGCCCGACTTCGTGAAAGAGGGGGTGGTGAGCCCCGAGGAGGCCGATGAGCACTACGCGAAGACCGTGGCGGCTATCGACGACCTCGAGCTGCGCGAGATGCTTCGTGAGCCGGAGAATAAGCTGGGAGCAATCCTTGAAATAAATTCCGGCGCGGGGGGGACGGAGAGCCTCGACTGGGCCTCTATGTTGCTGAGAATGTACATGCGCTGGGGCGAGGCCAACGGCTACGGGGTCAAGGTCATCGACATGCAGGACGGCGACGAGGTGGGCATAAAGTCGGCTACGCTCGAATTTACCGGTGACTACGCCTACGGTTACCTCAAGAGCGAGAACGGCGTCCACCGCTTGGTGCGCCTGTCGCCATTCAACGCCAACAATAAGCGCCAGACCACGTTCGCCTCTGTGTTCGTGTCGCCGGCGGTGGACGACAGCATCGAGATAAATATTTCGCCCGCCGATATAGAGTGGGACACCTACCGCTCGGGCGGCGCAGGCGGGCAGAACGTCAACAAAGTGGAAACGGGTGTGCGCCTGCGCCACATACCGTCCGGCATTGTGATCGAGAACACCGAGACCCGCTCGCAGCTGATGAACAAGGAGAACGCCATGCGTATCCTACGCTCCAAACTATATCAGATGGAGCTCGACAAGCGCATGGAGCTACAGAACCAGTTGGAGGGGCAGAAAAAGAAGATAGAGTGGGGCTCACAGATACGAAGCTATACGCTTCATCCCTATAAACTCGTGAAGGATCATCGCACCTCGTTCGAGAGCTCCGATCCGCAGGCTGTGCTCGACGGCGAATTGAACGGATTTATCAAGGCATACCTGATGGATTCGTTGTCGTAAGGCATCGGCCCCAGGCACATATCACATTTCGACTGAAACACTTCGGCCCGCTCTTTCCAGAGCGGGCCGAAGTGTTCATGGCACGGACTAATGTGCGATTATACAGTAACTATATTGCCTTCGGCGACCTACTTTTGGCATTGCCCCAAAAGTAGGCAAAAGGTCTAGCCGCGTCTTCTGCCGGGGTCTCTTCCGGGAGCTTCCCTCGTTACACGATAACTGAGGGTGATCTCCCTTACGAGACCTATTTCCGGCAGAAGCCCGAAGC
>JAVBKU010000028.1:0-13945 GCA_031553875.1 Rikenellaceae bacterium
TGGATAATATCCCTGCTCAACACCCTCGTGAAGGATGTGACGGGATATTTGGAAGACTACGACCCCACACCTGCCGTGCGTGCAATACAGGATTTCGTAGGTGAAAATCTCTCGAACTGGTACGTGCGCCTGAACCGCAAGCGTTTCTGGGGCGGCGAGATGAATGAAGACAAGCTGGCCGCTTACCAGACCCTCTACACCTGTCTGGAGACCGTGGCGATGCTTTCGGCTCCGTTCGCGCCCTTTATTTCCGACCGTATATTCACCGACCTCAACGCCATGAGCGGCCGCCATAAGGATGAATCCGTCCACCTGGCCACATTCCCCGAGAGCGACCCTAAGCTCGAAGACAAGGGCCTCGAGGAGATGATGTCGCTGGCACAGAGGGTGTCGTCGATGGTGCTCGCGCTGAGGCGCAAGGTCAATATCAAGGTGCGCCAGCCGTTGACCAAGATCGTGATCCCCGTGCTCGACGCCTCCATGCGTAAGAGTATCGAGGCCGCCAAGGGGTTGATACTTGGCGAAGTGAACGTCAAGGAGATGGAATTCATCGAGAAGACCACAGGGTTGATAACCAAGCGTATAAAACCCAACTTCAAGACCCTGGGCCCCAAGTACGGCAAGCAGATGAAGCAGATATCGGCTCTCGCGGCAGAGTTCTCGCAGGAGGACATTGCCCGTATCGAGAGTGAAGACCGTTGGAGCGGCGTGATCGACGGCGTGGAGGTCGTAGCCTCGGCCGCCGACTTCGACATCACCTCGGAGGATATGCCCGGATGGCTGGTGGCCGTGGACGGTAAGCTTACCGTGGCCCTCGACATCACCGTGACCGAGGCCCTGCGCCGCGAAGGCACGGCCCGCGAGCTGATAAACAGGATACAGAATATCCGCAAGGACAGCGGGTTGGAAGTTACGGACAAGATAAACGTCGTGTTGGAAGAGCTCCCCGAAGTGAAGGAGGCGGTGGCCGACTTCGGGCAGTATATAGCTTCGCAGACCCTGGCTGCGTCGATAAAACTCGCAGGCTCGATGCCCGCCCACGCCGTGGAGGTAGAGATCGATGAGACGCCTGTTAAGATAGCTATTGAGAAGGTGTAGTTACTTTCTGACGCACCATAAGGTATAGCGGTTTTACGTGAAATAGCGGCCGTAGCATCTGCTACGGCCGCTATTATTTTCGTAATGGCCTCCGGCATTTCTTGCGCGCAAATACGCATGACAACCCTCATTTTTCACTATATTTATTTATCTTCGTAATCTATACATATAATATATGACTATGAAAAAACTGCTTTTATCTTTGGCCTTCTCCCTCACCGTGGCAGGCGGTGTGATGGCACAATATCAGCCCTCATGGGAATCGCTCGACAAGCGCCCTACGCCGCAGTGGTGGACCGACGCAAAGTTCGGTATCTTTATCCACTGGGGTATCTATTCAGTACCCGCCTATGGCCCTGCCGAGGGCGAAGGGGTATATGTGAAGTATTCAGAGCATTACATGAATCGCATACTCGAAGGCAACCCCTTCTTCGTGGAGCATCACAACCGCTACTTCGGTGATAAGATCAAGTACGAGGACTTCGTGACTGATTTCAAGGCCGAATATTTCGAGCCCGCCAAGTGGGCAGACCTGTTTGTGAAGTCCGGCGCCAAATACGTGGTACTCACCTCGAAACACCATGACGGCTACTGCCTCTGGCCGAGCAGTCTCTCACCCAGGTGGAACAGCGTGGCCATAGGCCCCCACCGCGACATAGCCGGCGAGCTGACCAAAGCCGTTAAAGACAAAGGCCTACGTATGGGATTCTACTACTCCCTGCTGGAATGGGCGCACCCCCTCTACTCGTCCCAGACCATAGGGCGCTGGGCCGATGAACATATGATACCACAGTTGAAGGAGCTCGTGAACAAGTACGATCCCGAGGTCATTTTCAGCGACGGAGAATGGGATTTTCCCGCCAAGAATTGGGGCAGCGAACGCTTCCTGGCGTGGCTCTACAACGAATCGAAAGTAAAAGAAACTGTGGTAGTGAACGACCGCTGGGGCAACGACACACGCAGTAAGCACGGCGACTACTACACCACCGAATACAATATGATACACGACGACAAGTCGGACGGTAAGTTCTCGCATCCCTGGGAGGAAAACAGGGGTATAGGCGGCTCGTTCGGATACAACCGCTTCGAGAATATCGGCGACTACTCCACGACTAAAGAGCTTATAGTGCTGCTTATCGAGAAGGTGAGCGCCGGCGGCAACCTCCTGCTCAATATCGGCCCGAGGCCCGACGGCCTTATACCTGTAATTATGCAGGAGAGACTGATGGAGATGGGCGCGTGGCTGGGAATAAATGGCGAGGCTATATATAATACTGTAAGATGGGACAAGGCCACCGGAGCGACCACGGTCAAGGGCGTTTACTTTACAGTAAAGGGCAAAGATCTATATGTGCTTTGCACAAATCTCGACGGAGCTCCCATAGCCATAAAGGGAGCAAAGAAAGGCGGCAAGGTATCGCTGCTGGGCAGCACTGCCCCGGTAAATTGCAAGGCATCGGCAGCAGGGCTGACCATCTACCCACCCACGTTAGCACCCTCGAAGATGCCCTCGACTCACGCCTGGGTGTATAAGATAGAGAACGCGTTGTAATAGCACACCTACGATATATTATAGGCGGGCGGCTCTTTAAGGGTCGCCCGCCTGTCTTTATACCTATTAATCTGCGAGATAAATACCCCCTAGGGGCATTGCGGCACGAAAGATGCAAAACCCATGATAATTCTTTACACACTTATTGTTTATTACGTTTTTTCTGTTTAATTTTATAGAAACGATTTTCGCCGGGGCCGTAGATTCAAGCGGCGGCGGGAGGTCTGGAAGAAATAGTGTGCCCGGCAAAAAAGCAAATTATTAACAACTAAATACGGAAGGTTATGTCAGAGATGGAGAGAAATAGGTATTCAGATGCGGAGTTGGTCGAATTCAAGGCCATAATTCTGGAGAAGTTGGAGAAGGCTAAGGCCGATTATGACCTTCTGCGCGCCACCATAACACACACCTCGAGCAACGATACCGAGGACACATCGCCCACCTTCAAGGTGTTGGAGGAGGGGGCGGCGACCCTGTCCAAAGAGGAGTCGGGAAGGCTCGCCCAGAGGCAGCTGAAATTCATCCAGCACCTCGAAGCGGCCCTGGTGAGGATCGAAAATAAGACTTACGGCATCTGCCGCGAGACGGGTAGGCTCATTCCCAAGGAGAGGCTCCGCATCGTGCCCCATGCCACGTTGTGCATAGAGGTCAAGGAGCAGGACAGAAGGTAGGCCCCCGTACGTACCCGGGGGTGATTGTCCGGGCTATGGAGCTCCCTCTACGGGATAAATGCGCGAACATTTTCGCTAAGCGAGGGCGCGGCCGCTTGCGGAGGGTGTCGGGCGAATAAGAACAACCAGTAAGAATTGAACGTTAAAAAGATGCAGGCCAAGTAAAGCGGCTTGCATCTTTTGTATTATCTTTACGACCATAACACCGCAAAACAGATGAATATCACCATATATACCGACGGCTCGGCACTGGGCAACCCCGGCCCGGGAGGCTACGGCGTCGTGCTGCTATCGCCCCCCTATCGCAAGGAACTCAGCGGCGGCTACCGCCTTACCACCAACAATCGGATGGAGCTGATGGCCGTGATACGCGGGCTGGAGGCGCTCAAGTATGACGGGTGCGACGTGGTGATATACTCCGACAGCCAATATGTGGTGAATGCCATCGAGAAAAAATGGTTGTTCGGGTGGGAGAAAAAGGGCTTCAAGGATAAGAAAAATCCCGACCTGTGGATGCGATTCCTTCCCCTATACCGCAAACACAGGGTGCGCTTCGTGTGGGTGAAAGGCCATGCGGGCAACCCCGAGAACGAGCGTTGCGACGTACTCGCCGTGGCGGCTGCAAAAGGCAAACAACTACCTGAGGACGAGGGCTATGACGGGCAGGAATAGTTAAAAAGTGTGGACTAAAGTCGTGATGGTACTCATACTTGTATCCCATTAGATATTACGATAACATCTACTATATTATATAACATATCCTCACAATCTCCCCTAAATTGTGAATTACCTCTCCATAAGCCAATACATGGAATCCGTATCCGACCCCGTGGGGCTGTTCCGCACCCTGAACGGCAGGATATCCCCGGAGCTGTCGCCCTCGGGCGAAGTGGTGTGGTTGTCGGGTAACTATGCCGTGGTATTCAGGGTGCGTGTCGACGGGAGAAAATATTCCCTGCGCTGCCTGCTGCGCGAACAGAATACCTCATTCGACAGGCTCCGCTATGTATCAGGCATCGAATCGCCATATATGCGGCACGAGGAGCTCTTAGAAGATGAGATATTCGTGTACGACAACGCCGGCGAGGGACGGTATTATCCTGTGATACTCTCGGAATGGGTCGAGGGGTGTACGCTGGGTCTCGCCGTAGCCCGGGCGTTGTACGCGGGCAACACAGCCACGCTACATTCCCTGCGGCTATCATTTACGCGCCTCGCCCTGTGGCTCCTGGAGCAGGAGTTCGCCCACGGCGACGTCAAGCCAGACAATATAATCATCCGCGAGAGCGACGCCTCGCCGGTACTCATCGACTACGACGGGATGTATATCCCCGGATTCGCTCCGGAAGAGACTAACAATATCGGCTCCGTACCGTTTCAACACCCTTCCCGAAGCGGGATGCCGCAAGGGAAATATATCGACGACTACCCCATCGCACTGCTTAGCGTGATACTGCACACGGTATGCAGCGAGCCGGGTAAGTACCGTAACCTTCGCGACAGCGACCTACTGTTATTCTCCCCTTCGGATATAATCGCGGGACGCAGCGCCCGCCTGCGCAATCTTGAAAAGCGGTGGGCTGTGTCCGATCCTCCGCTTGCGGCCCTGTGCGGGATGCTTAAAAGCATGTCGCCAGAGCTTCCCGGATTGATGGAGGTTTTGAGGGAAATAATAGATAAATAACCATAAATTATTAGCGGTCGGCGCATTTGCACCGACCGCTTTTTTGGGGTTACGACAGTAACCCGTGCCGCCACCCCAGGTACAAAGCACCTCGGCCGGTGGGGTGGCGGCAGGTATTTAATAGATCTAACCACACCTTCGATTCCCTCTACTCTTATTCAACATCCATATAAACAGAGGGCTATGCTCCCTGCTTATTTTTGTGTCGTATCCGACGGTGGAACAGGGCTTCGTGTGGGGCGGAGACCCGCCCTCCGTCGGTTCTTAATCAGACACTATTATGAAATTTGAGAACGAAAAACTGATCGTCTACTGCGGGGAGGACCTCGTATCGGTCATAGAGGGCACCGATGGGTTCGACCTCGACGAGGTGGATTTCGCGGTGTACGTGTACAAGTACCTCAGCCGCCCCGTGGTATTCCGCAAGGGCGACATGAAGCCCCTGGGCGAGGGGCGTTACGAATTCACATTCTCCGGCGAAATGAACTCGTGCATGCGCAGCAAAGAACTGGGCGACTACTTTATCGAGTTGTTCGTGTACGACGGCATGACGCGAGGCATAGCCCTGGGATATGCGTTCACGCTGGTAGACTCATCATCAAAAAAGGAGGTATTATGAAAACGGCAAGCGTAACATTTTCCACAGGGCATCCGGCCCTCAACAAGGTCGTCGAACTACACATGGCCTCGGGGCTAAGCGGCGTGAACGGCACCGATGGAGCCGACGGCAAAGACGGTCAACCTGGCATCAACGGCAAAGATGGCCGAGACGGGACCGACGGTAAAGACGGCGCCGACGGACGCAATGGCGCGGACGGAGCCGTAGCCACCATCTCCATAGGCAATGTCTATACGGGCGAGGCGGGCACACAGGCCTCGGTAGTGAACAGGGGCACGGAGAACGACGCCATACTCGACTTCACCATCCCCCGCGGGGCGGACGGCGCAGGAGGCTCGGGCGGCGACACCGGTGGCATCGAAGAGGCACTCGCGGGCAAGGCCGATATCGATCCTTCCACGGGTCATATTCTCCCCTCGCAAGTGGCCCCGTTCACGGGAGAGGTCACCGGCAATTACCCGTCGCTTAAAATAAATAACTCGGCAATAATGCTCAAGACCCTGGACGGCGTCAACGTACCGTCTAATGCGGGAAGCATAGGGCATGGCGACACCCTTATTACGGCCATGAACAAGCTGCAGGGCCAGATAGAGAATCTGAAACTCGACAAGGGTGACACCGTATCGGCATGGAGAGAGCCCAAACTCGAGAGTGACATGGGATGGAAGGTAAACTATGTGGCCTACTGCAACAGCTCGCAGGACGTGTCGGGTCTGGGACAATTCACCATTAACGATGGTACTGTACTGGGCAACATCCCCATAAACCGCAGGGACGAAACCCGCTCACTGCACGAAGATTTCGAGATAGCAGGAAACACATGGTACGACCTCGACGCCCTGAGCGAGGAGATCACATTGCGTCTCTTCAACTACGGCTCGTCCTCCGTATTGTTCAGCCCGGGCGACCGCACGATGATCTCCGTACCCGGCACCATTCCCCTCGATTTCTGGGCCTACCCCGCGCCGCTCTACAAAAAGGGTTACGCCGACGTGCAACTCTCCCCCACGGCGCGGTGCGTCTACACGATAACCTATACGGGCAAATACTTCCTTGTCGAAAGGGAGGTATACAGCTCGTTATAACGTAACACGAGATGGAATACCTGAACCTTATATTCAATTTCCTGCTGGGAGGAGGGGTGGTGTCGATGCTGATCTTCTACCGTTCCAAGAAGCGTAAGGAGAACGCCCAGGCCTCGTTGGCCGAAAGCGAGGTGATACGCTCCTTCGCCCAGGAATGGCGCGAGATCGCAGAGAGCCGCGAGCGGAAGATCATCGACAAGGACGCCAAGATCGACGCCCTCTACGCCACCATTACCGAGTGGCGCGACCGCTACAACGCCCTCAACGAGATGTATAACATCATGACCCTGGCCAAGCAGTCGGCCGATTACCGCGTGTGCAACAAGCGGGGATGCGGCGAGAGGGAACCGCAAACGGGGTTTTAACTTTAGGAGATCATGGGGAAATATTTCACTTTAGCCGAGTTGACAGCCTCTCGCGAGGCTGCGGCCCGGGGTATCGACAATACGCCTCCGCCACAGGTACGGCAGAAATTATGCAGCCTCATCACCTCCCTGCTCGACCCTGTTCGTGAGGCATGGGGAGGGCCTATCGCGGTTAACAGCGGCTTCCGCTCGCCCGAGCTCAACAGGGCCGTGGGCGGGGCCGCTATGTCGCAACACATCAGGGGCGAAGCCGCCGATATAACCGCCGGAAGCAGGAGTGCCAACCGCAGGCTATTCAGCGCGATACTCTCGGGCGGATTTCCTTTCGACCAGCTTATATGGGAAAAGGGCGACGCCACGGGGCCCGACTGGATACACGTTTCATACAATCCCGCCGGAGGAAGACGGCAGGTAATAGGAGCGAAGCTATGAGGGCAGCAGTTTTTATTTTGGTGGTCTTCGGGGCAACTTCCTGCTGTCCCCGCGGGGCGGCGGTACGCTCTTTCAGGGGTGACAGCGTGAGGGTCGAGAGGAGCGTGGAGCTGGTGGAGCGGTGGCGGGATACGACGGTGTATCTGTCTGTTCCCGCAGAAAACCGCGAGGCCCTGCGCCGCGACAGCTCCCTGCTCGAAACCTCGGTCGCCGTGTCGCTGGCTCGTATCGAGGCTGACGGGAGCCTATTCCATTCCCTGCGCAACAGGGAGCAGACGAAACCTGTTGTGGTACCCGTAAAGGACATCCGCCTTACGGAAAAACGCGACAGTGTGGTGGTACGTGAGATGGTTCGCGAGATCGCCGTAGCCGCCCCCCTGTCCTGGTGGCAGAAGTTCTGGCAACGTTCGGGACAGGCGGCGTGGGGGGTACTGGCGTTGATTGCGGGAGTGGGATTGCTGCGGAGAAAGGTGGGGATATAAAGGATATTTACAAAAAGTATTCGAGAATCGTGATATTCTCTTCCGTACCTTTTGTGCACACAAAAGGTACCCAAAAAGTGCCGCCTGCCGATATTCACTGACAGGAGTCTTCGTACATCCTAAAACGTCGAACTCCTCCTTTTTAGCGGGACCTTCGTCCCCGCTAACAGTCGTTAAACATAGCGTCGTTTTTTAACGGATTCCCTCGACCCCTGTCCGGGCGTAAATATCAGCAATTGGCGGAAGATTGTATGGTACTTCGTATAATTATTAAGTCGCCCGCTGGGCGACTATTATCCCCGCATCTGAAGATTTACGCCCGGAATAGTAGCGTGAGTCAAATCCGTTAAGAACTCCCAGGATGGCTTCGCCTTCCTCCTCCTCTCTCGGCATAGTCCGAATAAATTCGACTCTGCCCTCGTTCGAGCGTCGGTTGTCTGACGACATTAGACGAAGCCCTGAAGGGGCGAGACTAAAAGGGAGGAGTTCGACGTTTTAGGATGTACGAAGACCCCTGTAAGTGAATATCAGCAGGCGGCGTGTTTTGGTCACACCTTTTGCACGCGTAAAAGGTGTGAAGATACAGTAAATAAAAAGTACAAAAGTCTTTTTATCCAAAATAAAACGTGGCGTATCCAATGGATACGCCACGTTTACTTTATATATAAGCCGTCTATCTCCTACCCTTCGAACCCCTCTTGGAGAACTTATGGAAAGCGTCCTGGCGGCGTTCTTCCTGCTTGGGAAATTGCGGCAGTTGTGCACCCAGAGGCGTCACTTCACCTGTATGGAAATCTATAGAGGCTACCATCGAGAAGTCCAACTGCTTGCGCTGCAGGTCGGCCCTCTCGACCTTGATCCTCACATTATCGCCAAGGGTGAAGCTGCGTCCTGTACGGTGGCCGGTCACGCAATAACTCTCCTGATCGAAGGCGTAGAAGTCGTCGGTCATATCCCTCAGAGAGACCATACCCTCGATCTTGGTGTCGTTGAGCTCTACGTAGATACCCCACTCCGTAACACCTGAAATAGTCCCGTCGAACTCCTGACCGAGTTTGTCTAACATAAACTCCACCATCTTGTACTTTATCGACGCCCTCTCTGCCTCGGCGGCCCTCACCTCCATATCGGACGAGTGCTGGCACTGGGTCTCGTAATAAGCCTTGTCCGCCGACTTGCCTCCGGCAAGATAACGCGCCAGAAGGCGATGTACCATCATGTCGGGATAACGCCTGATGGGAGAGGTGAAGTGCGTGTAGAAGTCGAACGCAAGACCGTAGTGGCCTACGTTATCGGTCGAGTAGAAGGCCTTGGCCATGGAACGGATGGCGAGGGTGGAAATGATATTCTCCTCGCTCTTGCCGTGTATCTCCTTCATCAGCTTGTTGATCTCGCGGGCCACGGCGCGGCTGTTATCGGCCCTCATGTTGTAGCCGAAACGCATGATGAACGATCGGAACTGGCCCAGTTTGTCGGGATTCGGCTCCTCGTGGATACGGTATACGAACGTGCGCTCGGGATCGCCGGGAGCGCGTTTCTTGCCAACGAACTCTGCCACACGCCTGTTAGCCAGCAACATGAACTCCTCGATAAGCTGGTTGGACTCTTTCTGCTCCTTGAAGAACACGCTCAGGGGCTTACCCGTGGAGTCGAGGACGAACTTGGCCTCTTCCCTCTCGAAGTTGATAGAGCCATGCTGGAAGCGCGCGGAGCGGAGCTTTTGGGCAAGGGTATTTAGAGAGAGTATTTCCTGCTTGAAGTCGCCCTCGCCGCCCTCGATGATATCCTGTGCCTCGCCGTAGGTGAACCTGCGGTCGGAGAGTATTATAGTGCGGCCGAGCCACTGGTTTTGTATCTCGGCATCCTCGTTGAGCTCGAATACCGCCGAGAAGCAGAGCTTCTCCTCATTGGGGCGGAGCGAACAGAGAAAATTTGACAGCCTCTCGGGAAGCATCGGCACCGTGCGGTCGACAAGGTAGACAGACGTGGCCCTGTCGCGGCCCTCGGCGTCGATGATCGTGTCGGGGGTGACATAGTGGGTCACGTCGGCGATATGCACGCCCACCTCGAAATTGCCGTTGGGCAGCTTGCGAATGGAAAGCGCGTCGTCGAAGTCTTTGGCGTCGGCGGGGTCGATGGTGAATGTGGTAATCTTGCGGAAGTCCTTACGGGTTTTGTATTCCTCCTCGGGGATAGCCTCGGGGATAAGGTCGGCGGCCTTCTGCACGTCCTCGGGGTATGTGTAGGGCAGGTCGAATTCGGCCAGAATGGCGTGCATCTCCACGTTATTGTCTCCGGGGGTGCCGAATACGTCGACTATCTCGCCTATGGGGTTCTTCATTCCCGCAGGCCAGTCGAGCACCTTAACCAGCACCTTCTGCCCGTTCTGCGCCTCCATGGCGTCACGCAGGGGGACGAAAATATCATTGGGCACCTTGCGCGAATCGACCTTCACGAAGGCGTACTTGTCGGACATCTCCACAATACCCACGTACTTACGCAGGGAGCGGCTTACGATCTCGATGATCTCACCCTCGGGGTTACCTCCTTTGCGGGCGCCCCTGGTGATTATCACCTTCACGATATCGCCCTGCAGGGCGTGGCCGGTATTACGTGCGTTGACCAACACGTCCTTCTCCATACCCTCGACCTTCACGTAGGCCGCACCAGAAGAGGCCATATCGACCGTGCCTTCGAATTTTTCGTAACTCTGCGCCGAAAGGGTGTACTTGCCCGGAGAGAACTCCCTTATGATGCCCTGGTGGAGCAGCGATGAGATAATGCGCGCCACTTCGTAGCGGTTCTCCTTGGAGTTGCTCGCCATGGCCATAGCCATGGACTTTACGCTGTATTTTTTCGTAGGGTTGGCCCTGAAAAGGCTGAGC
This sequence comes from Rikenellaceae bacterium, assembly GCA_031553875.1. GTDB lineage: Bacteria > Bacteroidota > Bacteroidia > Bacteroidales > Rikenellaceae > JAVBKU01. The sequence goes on from JAVBKU010000028.1 coordinate 10,874, forward strand.
ACCACCGCGTCTTTGTCGATGGCCGTACTCTTGGCTTTACCCTTGCGTTCTACTGTCGTTTGCTTTACTTGTTTCGTCTTCTTTGTCATCCTATTTCTTCTTTTCTCTTTTAATTCCCGCAAAGGTAGTGATAAACACGGGCCGATGTCCCTTTGTAACAATTATTTTACGGATATGTGACCGATTCGTTGTCTTGGTAGTCCCGTGGGTATTATTTTATTTTGGGTTACCGTCAAGGTAACCCATGCCGCCGCCCCAGGCGCGAAGCGCCTCGGGGGGTGGGGCGGCGGCATATCTTATATTAAAGCGTATTTGACGCCGCCTCAAACACCTCGCGTATCGTGGGAAACGTATCGGGTAGCAATTTCCGTACCTCTTCTGCATCAAGCCATTCGGCGCACTCTATACCCTCCTCCGTCTGAGGTGAGGTCGCTCCGCCGAGGCCAGGGTAGGTCATGGCGTACCACTTCGTGGCCTTGAATACGCGCCTACCCTCGTAGATATAAGAGTGAAATGTCTCGGTCAGGAACTTTCCGAGCTTCAGGCCACCCACGCCGCACTCTTCCTCCACCTCCCTCAGGGCGCATACACCCGACTTCTCGCCCGCCTCGCAGTGGCCCTTGGGCAGATCCCAACGTCCGTTGCGGTAGATCATTAACACTCGCCCCTGCCCATCGCGCACTAATCCTCCCGCCGCCTCGATAAATCCGAGCGAGCGGCGCAGATTTTCAAAAATATTTTCAAAACTCGCCGATAATACCGTTACCGATTTGTTATTCTGGAGATTTTCAAGCAAATTTGTGGTGCCCAACCCCTCGCCTCCGAGTGTAATCAACTCACTGTCGGGAAGATGACGGGAAGGGTCGTCGGTAAATTTCAGATAATTGTCACCAATATAAATCACCCTCATACTATGGAAGAGTTATCGAGCCGCGTGGCCCAAAGCCTGTTACAAATTAAGGCAATAAAATTACAACCGGCAAATCCTTTCACCTGGGCTTCGGGTTGGCGTTCGCCCATCTATTGCGACAACCGCAAGATACTCTCCTACCCCGAAGTGAGGGCCGAGGTGAGCCGCGGTTTTGCCGATATAATTTTCAACAAATATCCCGATGCAGAGGTCATCGCCGGCGTCGCTACGGGAGCCATAGCCCACGGGGCATTAGTGGCCGAGCGTATGGGCAAGCCATTCATCTACGTCCGCAGCTCGCCCAAAGCGCACGGGTTGACCAACCAGGTCGAAGGTGAGTTTAAGAAGGGCGCCAAGGTGGTGGTGGTCGAAGACCTCGTATCCACCGGAGGCAGCAGCCTCAGCGCCGTAGAAGCCTTGAGGGACGCGGGTTGCGAGGTACTTGGCATGGTCGCCATTTTCTCCTACGGGTTCCCCGTGGCTGCCGAGAATTTCGCCAAGGCGGGAGTCCAGCTCGACACCCTGAGCAACTACACGGATATGATAACGTTGGCCACACAGCAGGGTTACATCCCCGTGTCGGCCATGGCAACGCTCGAAGAGTGGCGCAAATCGCCCTCTACATGGAACGGTTAGTGTCATGGGATTAGAGAGATACGAGAGCAAGCACGTGCTGATAAAGCACCCTGCCGAGAGGATATATACCACTCTGTCCGACTTTTCCAACTTCACGCCCATTCTGGCCGACAAGGTAGATGGGTGGCAGGCGTCGGATTGCAGGTGCGACTTCAAGGTGAAGGGCTTCAACGTAGGCCTGGAAATGGTGGAGCGCGAGGCTCCCAAGTTGATAAAGATACGCGGGGCCGAGGGGTCGCCGATGGACTTCACATTCTGGCTTCAGATGGTCGAGGCGAAAGATTGCGCCGGGGCACATACCCATATGAGGATCGTACTCCAGGTAGAGCTTAACATGATGATGAAAATGATGGTGGGAGGTAAACTCCAGGAGGCCGCCGACCAGATAGCCCAGCAAATAGCCGACAGCCTCAACAGGACAGCGCAAAGTTAATGTGCCCGGATACGGCATCATTTGGGTGTCGCGGTACGGAATTTGGAGAGACGGCGACAAGCATGAACCAATTAAAAATCAATCGATATGGACAAAATAGCTATCGGCAGTGACCACGCCGGCTACGAGATGAAGGAATTTTTGGTGGGCTACCTCGGCGCCCTGGGCTACGAGGTGTTCGACCTGGGATGTTTCTCGCCCGAGAGTTGCGACTATCCTGACGTGATGCACCCGCTGGCCGAAGAGATCGAGAAAGGCGGTTATATGTGCGGTGTAGCGATGTGCGGCAGTGGCAACGGCGTGGCCATGACGCTCAACAAGCATAAGGGAATCCGCGCGGCGCTGTGCTGGCAGCCGGAACTGGCCTTCCTCGCCCGCGCGCACAACGACGCCAACGTGTGCGTACTACCCGCGCGCTTTATCGACAATCAGGAGGCCACGGTCATAGTAGACAGGTTCCTATCCTCGCCTTTCGAGGGCGGACGCCATCAGCGCAGGGTCGATAAGATTCCCGTCGCGGGAGACTGCAAGTGCGAGTGCGGAAAGTAGCGTTGTACCGAACGCGTAGTTCACGCGTGTGACATTATGCAAAAAATGGCGGCCTGCACTTGTGTGCAGGCCGCCTTAATATTATACGGCGAAGCCGACTTTTTACTTCCCGCCAATTGCGCGATATTCACGCCCGGACAGGGGTCGAAGGAATCCGTTAAAAAACGACGCTGTGTCTAACGACTGTTAGCGGGGACGAAGGTCCCGCTAAAAAGGAGAAGTTCGACGTTTTAGGATGTACGAAGACTCCTGTCAGTGAATACCAGCAGGCGGGCGTCACAGACGCTTTAAGGGTTGAGAATTGAATCACTATCAGATATTATATCGTATCAACTCTATCCGTGTGCCGGTAGGCTCCCTTTTGTGTACACAAAAGGTACAGAGAGAAATATTATTACAACTCCCTACTTTTGGCATTGCCCCAAAAGTAGGCAAAAGGTCTAGCCGCGTCTTCTGCCGGGGTCTCTTCCGGGAGCTTCCCTCGTTACACGATAACTGAGGGTGATCTCCCTTACGAGACCTATTTCCGGCAGAAGCCCGAAGC
>JAVBKU010000026.1:0-83717 GCA_031553875.1 Rikenellaceae bacterium
ATGCCAAAAGTAGGAAGGCAAACAAACTACTGTAAAATCAATAATAATCTCTTGTACCTTTTGTGCACACAAAAGGGTGCCTCCCGGCACACGGATAGAGTTGATACGATATAATATCTGATAGTGATTCAATTCTCAACCATTAAAGCGTCTGTGACGCCCGCCTGCGGATATTCACTGACAGAGGTCTTCGTCCATCCTAAAACGTCGAACTCCTCCTTTTTAGCCAGGCTTGCGGCCTGTCTAACAGTCGTTAGACACAGCGTCGTTTTTTAACGGATTCCCTCGACCCCTGTCCGGGCGTGAATATACCGTAATTGGCGGAGGACAAGCGCCTTCAGCGCTTTAAGAATAATATATTGCGAGCCAAGGGCTATAAAACACCGTGGCCGTTCACACGGGGAACCACCCCCTTGTGAACGGCCACAGCCGAAACCCGTATGACTATCTCCAACGGAACTGTTTACCAAACACCCGTCCGCCGGCTGTCACACGACTACGCTTCGCCACTGCTGAAGCTCATGGCTATCTGCGTATCGTCTGACGGCGCGGCCGTGAGATTTATACGCCCCATGATGGCTTCATAGCGGGTCAGGTTATCCTGCAGGGAGATCAACAGCCTCTTGGCGTGCTCCGGAGAGAGTATCACGCGGCTCTTGACATGAGCCTTGGACGTCCCCGGCATAAGCCTGACGAAATCGAAAACGAATTCCGACGAAGACTGGGAAATTATCACCATATTGGAATAGACACCCTCGGCCACTTCCTCGCTGAGTTCTACGTCCAGTTCCTGTATGTTGTTGTCCCCTTTCAGTATCATAATCCTGTTTTAGGGAGAGCTCTGCCCCCACTCCGCAAGCTCCCGTCGCGGCCCGTCGGCCATTGGAAACCCATATGCGGTGAGGCATCCCCTCCGTACAAGTACAAATATAAGAAACAACAATCCCACGGCGGGGTACGCCGTGGGATAAGTTATTTGATACTTATTAACAATCGTAAGCTGCTCCCGGACCCGGGAAACGCCGCAATGACGGCCTTTGGAGCATAAACTCCTCGTTTACGGCAGGTTACTTCCTCTGCACTTCCACCTCTTCGTAACCCTCGACAATGTCGCCGACCTTGATATCGTTGTAATTTTCGATATTCAGACCGCACTCCATGCCGCTGGACACCTCCTTCACGTCGTCCTTGAACCTCTTCAGCGAGCCGAGCTTGCCGGTGTAGACCACGATACCGTCACGTATAATGCGGATATCAGTGTGGCGTGTGATCTTGCCCTCCCTCACGATACAGCCGGCAACGGTGCCCACCTTGGTGATCTTGAATGTTTCGAGCACCTCCACTGAACATACGATCTCCTCCTTGGTGATGGGGGCGAGCATACCCTCGATAGCCGACTTGATGTCGTTGATGGCGTCGTAGATGATGGAGTAGAGGCGGATCTCGATCTCCTCCTTCTCCGCCAGGCGGCGCGCGCTGGCCGAAGGACGCACCTGGAAGCCGACGATAACGGCGTTGGATGCCGCCGCCAGCAGTACGTCGCTCTCGGAGATCTGGCCCACGGCCTTGTGTATGATGTTGACCTGCACTTCCTCTTTCGACAGCTTGATGAGCGAGTCGGCCATGGCCTCGATAGAGCCGTCCACGTCACCCTTGATGATGATGTTGAGCTCCTTGAAGTTGCCGATAGCGATACGGCGCCCGATCTCGTCGAGGGTGATATGTTTCTGGGTACGCAGGCCCTGCATACGCTGGAGCTGCTCCCTCTTGTTGGCTATGTCGCGCGCCTGGCGGTCGTCGTCCATCACATTGAACGTATCGCCCGCCTGCGGAGCGCCATTGAGCCCCAGAACAAGCACTGGTGTCGAGGGAGGAGCCGCCTGGATTTTGTGTCCCCTCTCGTCGAACATGGCCTTCACGCGGCCCGAGTATGTCCCCGAGAGCAGCACGTCGCCCACCCTCAGCGTACCGTTCTCGACCAGCACGGTGGAGATATAACCGCGGCCCTTGTCGAGGGTCGACTCTATCACCGCGCCCGAAGCCTTCCTGGACGGGTTGGCTTTAAGGTCGAGGAATTCAGACTCCAGGAGCACCTTCTCGAGCAGTTTGTCGAGGTTCAGGCCCTGCTTGGCCGACACCTCCTGTGACTGGTACTTCCCGCCCCAGTCCTCCACGAGGTAGTTCATCGCCGAGAGCTGTTCCTTGATCTTCTCGGGATTGGCGTTGGGCTTATCCACCTTGTTGATGGCGAATACTATGGGTACTCCGGCGGCCGAGGCATGGTTGATGGCCTCCACGGTCTGGGGCATCACGCTGTCGTCGGCAGCCACGATGATGATGGCAACGTCGGTTACCTTGGCGCCTCGGGCACGCATCGCCGTAAAGGCTTCGTGACCGGGGGTGTCGAGGAACGTTATGCGGCGGCCGTCGTCGAGCTTCACGCTGTAGGCGCCGATGTGCTGGGTGATACCACCCGCCTCGCCGGCGATAACGTTGGCCTTACGGATGTTGTCGAGCAGCGACGTCTTACCGTGGTCGACGTGGCCCATCACGGTCACGATCGGGGGCCTGGAGATGAGCTCTTCGGGAGAATCCTCCTCCTGGTCTATGGCCTCCTGTATCTCTACGGACACGAACTCGACCTTGTAGCCGAACTCCTCGGCCACTACTACGAGCGCCTCGGCATCGAGCCTCTGATTGATCGACACCATAAGGCCCAGGTTCATACATGCGGCGATGACGTCGGTCACGGGTACGTCCATCATCGAGGCAAGCTCGCTCACGGTAACAAATTCCGTCACCTGAAGCGTGCTCTTTTCGTGCTCCTGGCGTTCGATCTCCTCGCTCATCCTGGCGCTCACTGCGTCCCTCTTATCCCTGCGGTACTTGGCGCTCTTGGACTTCGAGCCCTTGGAGGTCAACCTCGCCAGCGTGTCCTTGATCTGCTTCTGTACCTCTTCGTCGCTAACCTCGGCTTTCACTACTGGCTTGGGGGCGAACTTGCCGCCGCCCTTCTTCTTGTCCTTGCCGAAGCCTCCGCCTGCACCAGGGCCGGCAGGGCCTTTCCCCGCGCCGAAACCGCCGCCCTGACCCGAAGGCCTGGGAGCGCCCGCGGGCTGGTTGGCTACGTCTACCTTATCCTTGGTGATGCGTTTGCGCTTCTCCCTCTGCGAGGCATCGCCACGCTTACGGTCGAGAGCGTTTATATCTATGGTCCCCAATACTTTGGGACCTGAGAGTTTATTTCCTTCCATGGGGCGGAATACATCGCCGGTAGCGGCCGCCTTGCGTTCGTCGTATGTCTTCTCCTGTATCACCACGGGCTCCGCCGGGGCAGCTTCCTGTTCAGAAGCGGCAGCCACGGGTGCAGCCACAGCAGCGGGAGCAGGTGCGGGCGCGGGAGCCTCAACCTTAACCTCCTTGGCTGCGGGAGCAGCCTTAGGCTTGGGCTCGGCCTTGGCGGCGGGAGTTGCGGGCTTTGCGGGCGCGGGAGCAGCCTTGGGGGCCTCGGCCTTCACAGGCTCGGGCTCAGGGGCCGGAGCGGGCGCAGCCTTAGGCTTGGGCGAGAGATCGATCTTACCCAGTATCTTGGGCTTGCGGGCCTCCAGCTCATCCTTGACGCTTATCATTCCGCTCTTGATCACGACTTCCTCCTTGAACGCGCCTTCGTCGGCAGATGAGGGAGAACCCTGTTCTTTCATCTTGTCGAGCGACACTGTTTCGTGGGTCTGGCTTATACGCTCGCGTATATTCACACTCTCGATCCTGCGGTTGGAGCCGAACTCCTTCTCGAGCAGGTCATAGGCCGCCGATTCTATTATCGAGCTGGGGGCGTTGTCTATCTTGACGCCCTTCTTGTCCAAAAACTCGACGATAGTGTTCTGGCCTACCTTAAACTCGCGCGCAACCTGATTCAGTCGCAACCTTCTTTCGTTTGACATATAACTATTTTTCTTGCGTTACCTGTTTTATAAAATATAATCTATCCGTTTCACAACGTTGTTTTTGGCAGGAAGCCCTCTCACACTCTCTCGCCGCTCTCCCCCACTCTTTCTCTCTGCACGCTTCCTGAATCTCTCCCCGATCTCTCTCCTCTCCCGGCGTAAGCAGCCCCTTTGCCGCCCCAACCGCCGGATTATTCGAACTCGGCCTTGAGGATATTCACAACCTCCTGGATGGTCTCCATTTCGAGGTCGGTACGCTTGGCGAGGTCCTCGACGCTCAGCTCCAGCACGCTCTTGGCGGTGTCGCAACCGACACTCTTAAACTGCTCGATGATCCACTCGTCGATCTCGTCCTTGAATTCGTCGAGGTCCACGTCCTCCTCTTCCACTTCGCGGTAAACGTCGATGTCGTAACCTGTGAGCATGCTCGCCAGGCGGATGTTAAGACCGCCTTTACCGATAGCCAGCGACACCTCGTTGGGCTTGAGGTAAACGGCTGCTGTCTTCGACGCCTCGTCGAGGGTTATCGACGACACCTTGGCGGGATTCAGCGCGCGCTGTATGAGAAGCTGCGTATTTGAGGTATAGTTGATAACGTCGATATTCTCGTTACGCAACTCCTTGACAATCGAATATATACGTGAGCCCTTCACGCCGACGCAGGCGCCTACGGGGTCGATCCTGTCATCGTATGACTCCACGGCCACCTTAGCTCTCTCACCCGGGATGCGGACTATCTTCTTGATGGTGATAAGCCCGTCGTAGATCTCGGGCACCTCCTGTTCGAACAGGCGTTCGAGGAACTCGGGAGCCGTGCGCGAGAGGATGATCGCGGGGTTGTTGTTGCGCATCTCCACCTTAGACACGATAGCCTTGATGGTGTCGCCCTTATGGAAAAAGTCGCTGGGGATCTGCTCGCTCTTGGGCAGTATCAGTTCGTTGTCGTCGTCGTCGAGCACCAACACTTCCTTTTTCCACACCTGGTACACCTCTCCGGTGATGATGTCGCCCACTTTTTCACTGTATTTGTTGAAGAGGTTGTTCTTCTCGAGGTCGAGGATGCGCGAGGCGAGGTTCTGCCTCAGCGACAGCACGGCCCTGCGTCCGAACGACTCGAGCTTTATCTCGTCGGCCACCTCTTCGCCCACTTCGTAGGTTTCGTCGATCTTGCGGGCGTCGGAGAGGGATATCTCGGTGTTGGGGTTCTCCACGGTGCCGTCTTCCACGACGATCCTGTTACGCCATATTTCGAGGTCACCCTTTTCGGGGTTGATGATGATGTCGAAGTTGTCAGCCGACTCGTAAGTCTTGATCAGCAGGTGGTTAAACACATCCTCGAGCACACCTATCATGGTGCTTTTATCGATATTCTTAAGCTCCTTGAACTCGGAAAAGGTGTTTATAAGATTAAGATTGTCCATTGTTGAAATCTTGTTTTTGCCCGGCTTCTGCCGTTTTTAAGTGGTTAATATGGTGTTTGTCTTCTTCTTACTTGAAATTGAGGTGCTCCACGGTCGATTTTATCTCGTCGAGGAGGTATTTATGGGTGAATTCTTTCAGCTCCTTGCGCTTCCTGCCCTCCACGGCCACCTTCTCACTGTAAGCTATTGTCACCGAAGTTTCGTCGGCCGCCCGCAGCTCACCAATCACTTTGCCTCCGCTGCGCAGCACTATCTCCACGTCCTTGCCGATGAGCTTTAGGTACTGGCGCAGCATGGTCAGCGGCTGGCCCACTCCGGCACTCATCACGCTCAGCTCGAAGTCCTCCTTGTCGCGGTCGAGGCCTGCCTCTATATCGCGGGCTATGGCCACCACCTGGTCGATGTTTATCTTGTCGTCGCTGTCGAGAATGACTGTAACTTCATTGCCCGGCGACACCTTCACATCCACCACGAACTCCTTCTCGGAAGGCAGGGCCTTCTCGGCAAGCGAGCGTATCAGGAGAGTATCTATCATAATTTAATTTTGTAACTATCTGCATATCAGCGACGCATCGATTATATAAGAATAAAATAGGGAGCTCCCGCCCCCTTACCTCTGCCTCATATAACGCACAAATGTACCATTTTTTTCTTTATTGTCAAACTTTTACGCCCCTTTTTGCCTGCGGGCCTTTTTCGGGGCGTATTCTCAAACAGTTTCCAAAATCGGAAAATTACCGTACCTTTGGCGCATCGTAACCGAAACCCTGAGGGGTTTTCATAAACAGTAAACTATGTCATACAACCTGTTGAAAGGCAAAAAGGGGCTTATCTTCGGTGCCCTTAACGACAAATCCATCGCGTGGAAAGTAGCAGAACGCGCAGTCCAGGAGGGCGCGGAGATAGTTCTCACCAATACCGCCGTATCCATAAGGATGGGCACCATCGACGAACTGGCTAAGAAATGCAACACAATAGTGGTCCCCGCCGACGCCACCAGCGTCGAAGACCTCGAGAACCTCGTCGACAAGACCATGGAACACTTCGGAGGCAAGTTTGACTTCATCCTCCACTCTATCGGCATGTCGCCCAACGTACGCAAGGGTCGCACTTACGACGACCTCGACTACGACTTTCTGGCCAAGACGCTCGACATCTCGGCCATCTCGTTCCACAAGGTGATACAGGTGGCCCGCAAGAAGGACGCCATCAACGATTGGGGTTCGATCGTGGCCCTCTCATATATAGCCGCCCAGCGTACGCTCTACGGCTACAACGACATGGCCGACGCCAAGGCCCTGCTCGAATCCATAGCCCGCAGCTTCGGCTACATCTACGGACGCGAGAAGAGGGTGAGGATCAACACCGTATCTCAGTCGCCCACTCCCACCACAGCCGGTAGCGGCGTGCTGGGCCTCGACGACCTGCTGGACTTCGCCGACAGGACATCGCCCCTGGGCAACGCCTCGGCCGAAGATTGCGCCAACTACGTGCTGACACTCTTCTCTGACCTCACGCGCAAGGTGACCATGCAGAACCTGTTCCACGACGGCGGTTTCTCTTCGATGGGTATGAGCCGCAGGGCCATGCATACCTTTGAGAAGGGGCTCGAAATGGAATACCGAGATATCTCGAAAAAATAATCAAGCCTTTCCGCAGTCGCGGAGAAACAGTAAATATTAAGGCCGGTTGACTAACGTCAACCGGCCTTAATATTTACAACCGTGAGCGATATGTGGGCCGCTCTATTTCAGTCTACACCAGATTTATAGTGTCACAGATTCAGGCCAGATATCTCTGTTATACGTTTTGGATTCTCCATTGAGCCTGTACAACAAAGTCGTATGAACGGCGCAATCGTCATTGATGTCACCCTGGATCCACTTTAGGTTGCCCGCATAATCAGTGGGATAGAAGTATCCTTCTTCCATTCTATACACTCTTATATTGACTTCCCCGCCGCTTGTCTTACGCAGAAAACCGCATTTGGCGTCATACTTTATAGGTTGTCTTATTTCAAATTCGAACCACGTACCGCTATGCATGGTAAACACTTTAGCCGGAGTATTTGATACCGAGAATACGCTCTGATTAACGGAGTTAAATGTTTGGTCTCCGCTACTCTGCGATATTACATAGTTCATAGTCCACGAAGATTCGATTTTCCGCTCGGAGTTATATGACGTGTATCTGTTCACCTCCACATTCCACGTATTAGCGGTTGATGGACGTCTTATCGTGTAGGAATTCCAGCGGATACTGTCGACACGGAATTCCCAAACGGTATTCGAAGAAGTACCGATCATGTACGGGGGCACAGTCTCAGGCGTAGTAGGCATACGTACGATACTAAGCGTCCACTCTGCTCCGGCTTCGCTGAGTGATTTCTTCGAAGGACCTGTTTCTATCTTTATGATCCCCTCCCTGGGCGAGTCCATAAGGACTACTGCACCATTTTTAAGCCCCTCCACTATATAGCCATGGGGGTACTGTATGGTCCATTCCGTACTGTCGGCATTGGGCAAGATAAAGTGTCTGGCCGAAACGCCATCCCAACCGAACAGAGAATCCCTGATCTTATTCTTATCAGGATTACCGGCTTTTATCTCCGTGATATAGGTATTGAGCCGGAAAGCTATATTGAAGGGATCGAGCACCAGTCTGTTCTGTTTCGACACCTCTTCCCACATATCTATGACAGGACGCATCGTGTCCTCTTCGGGCGTTATCTTATCGGGGCATCCGTAAAGTCCCGTTATCGCCAGGCCCAAAAACAGAGCCTTGCCTGCCATCGAGGCGATAGCACCCAATCGAGTCTTACCGGTAGAAACAAATGAGAAAAAAGATTTCATATCTCTGATATTTTTATTCATAATACACTGTGCCGCCTATTTATCTGCGCCACATCACACAAATATAACGATTTCCCCCTAATAACGGCCCAAGGAGTGTAATTATTTCCCTGGGTGGCCACAATTTACGCCACAGGGATATCCGCTACGCTAAAATACCTCCCTCAGGATAGATAATGACCTCACGCCGCTAATGGCGTCGAAGTGGTACCCGAAGAACTCCAGCACCCCCTCCATAAAGGCCACCCTCTGGGCGCGCGAAAGCTGCACTTCGCCGAGCCGGGCCGCATCCGTACTCCTCAGCCTGTCAAGCAGGGCGGCACTATCGGGGTCCATCACAAGCCTGTGAGGCGGCGGCGTGACGGTGAATTCACCGGTACGGATGTCGAACCAGTCGCCCTCGCGGTAGTCGCCCCCGGGGAAAAATCCCAGGTATTCGGACAGTCTCACCAGGAACCATAGGTGGAAATTAGCCACACCCTCATCCATGGTGTCGAGCGTTGCCACACTGTCGCATACGAAGGCGAAGAGCCGCTCGTTGGGCTCTATCTCGCGGATAAGGCGGTAGAGTACCTCGGCCATGAACATGGAGATCGTGCTCTTTCGGGCGTCGAACGGGAGGGATGAAAAAGGGAGGACATTGCGCACGTCCTTCATGTAGTGGAGCTCGGAGCGGGGATTGCTCGACCCCTCGAACTCGAGGATGAACATGGGTTGCAGGAGCGCCCCCTTGTTGCCGTGTCCACGGGTACTGCGCACCCCGCGGACTATGTAGCTCTGCCTGCCGCCGTGGGAGGTGTAGAGGTGGGCTATGAGCGACCTCTCGCCGTATTTTATGGTGTGGAGCACCACGCCCCGGGACTTATAGGCAGGCATTATGGTTATTTAATGGATTACACGAGTGTCTGGGAAAGTGTGCCGGATTCAAAGATAAGTATTAACTCATAATCTTTTCGTCGTCGGAAATTAAAAAAATAATCCGCCGCTTCGGGCTTCTGCCGGAAATAGGTCTCGTGAGGGAGACCACCTGAGCTACCGTGTAGCGAGGGAAGCCTCCCGGAAGAGACCCCGGCAGAAGACGCGGCTAGACCTTTTGCCTACTTTTACGGCAATGGTAAAAGTAGGTCGCCGAAGGCGAAGAAACCTATATGAACCCGTATTCTAATCTACGAAGATATTGTTACCCCGTTCACTTATTACTCTCTGCCTCTCAGGAACTCGGCCAACTTACGCACGGCCCTACCGCGGTGGCTGATGGCGTTCTTGTCTTCAAGGCTCATCTCGGCGAACGACATGTCGTAGCCGTCGGGCATGAAGATGGGGTCGTAGCCGAAGCCCTCGCCTCCCTGCCGCTCAAGCAAAATGGCGCCCTCGACCTTACCCTCGAAGATATACTCCTTGCCGTCTAAAATAAGGCATATGGACGTGCGGAACCTTGCGGCCCGGTCGCTCTTACCCTCCATATTCTTCAACAGGAGCGCCATATTGGCCTCGTGGTCATGCCCGGGCCCGGCATAGCGCGCCGAGTAGACCCCGGGAGCTCCGTCCAGGGCGTCGACCTCGAGACCCGTGTCGTCGGCAAAGCAATCCATGCCGGTGCGCTCGTGGATGTAACGGGCCTTCTGGCGCGCGTTGCCGTCGAGGGTGTCGCTGTCCTCGGGAATATCCCCGGTAATGCCGTGCTCGCGGGGCGTGGAGAGTTCCACGCCTCCGCCGATGGCAGCCTCCACCTCCCGAAGCTTATGCAGGTTGCCTGTGGCGAAGATAAGTTTCATCGGGCAGAAATTATTTATCCCTTGTCGCCAGTTCCTCCTCTATATCGGCGAGCGAATAGCCCTTGGATATGAGCAGCACGAGGTAGTGATACATCAGGTCGGACGCTTCGTATAGCATCGCCTTGTCGTCGCCGGCCACGGCTTCGATCACGGTCTCCACAGCCTCCTCGCCCACCTTCTGGGATATCTTGTTTACTCCCTTGTTGAAGAGCTTGGTGGTGTACGACCCTTCGGGCATCTCCTTATGGCGGCCCTGGAGCTTGTCCTGAAGGTAACCTATGAAGCCCTCGTTCTCGCGGCCGCCGAAGCAGCTCTTGGTGCCGTTGTGGCATGTAGGACCGATGGGCTTAACACGAATAAGGAGCGTGTCGTTGTCGCAGTCCTTGGCGATGGAACGCACGTTGAGGAAGTTGCCGCTGGTCTCGCCCTTTGTCCACAGGCGGCCCTTGGTGCGGCTGTAAAATGTCACCTTACCCTCGGCCACGGTCTTATTATAGGCCTCCTCGTTCATGTAGCCGAGCATAAGTACCTGCAACGTGCTGTCGTCCTGGATGACGACCGGGATCAGCCCTTCGCTCCCCTTGGAGGCGTCGAGCTCGCTGAATTTTATCATAGTCTGACTATTATATTCTGTTTACGTAATTCCTGTTTGAGATTCTCGATGGTCACCTCGCCGTAGTGGAAGATACTGGCGGCCAGAGCGGCATCGGCCTTGCCCTTGGTCAGCACGTCGGCGATGTCCTGTATGCTGCCCGCGCCGCCCGAGGCGATGATGGGAATGGAGAGGATGTCGGAGAGCTTGGCGAATGTTTCGCACGGGTAACCGTTCTTGGTGCCGTCATGGTCCATAGAGGTGAAAAGTATCTCGCCCGCACCGCGATCCTGCGCCTCCTTGGCCCAGCTGAACAGCTCCTTGTCGGAGAACTTACGGCCTCCATGGGTCGTTACCACCCACTTGCCGTCGACGGTCTTGGCGTCGATGGCCACCACCACGAACTGGCTCCCATAGCGCGAAGCGATCCCCGAGATGACCTCCGGGTCGGCCACGGCGGCACTGTTGATCGACACCTTATCGGCTCCGGCGTCCAGCAGGCGCGCGGCGTCCTCGATACTGCCGATGCCGCCCCCCACGGTGAAAGGTATGTTGATACGCTCGGCTATCTTGCTCACCAGGTCGACGAAGGTCTTGCGGCCCTCGTGCGTGGCGCTGATGTCGAGGTAGACCAGCTCGTCGGCCCCATCGCGGGCATATTTCGCCCCCATCTCCACGGGGTCGCCCACAGTTTGCAGACCCACGAAATTAATCCCCTTGACGGTGTTGCCGTCCTTGATATCGAGGCACGGTATTATCCTCTTTGCGACCATTTCTTTAAGCATTTATATAGTTTTTCAGTTCATTGAATGTTATTCTTCCTTCGTAGATAGCTTTGCCCACTATGACGCTACGCAGACCCAGTGCGTCAAGCCTCTCGATATCGGCCATGGAGCTGATGCCTCCGCTCACGGTGATGTCGATAGCCTGGTATGTTTCCTGGAGGGCGGTATACATCTCGAACGAGGGGCCCTGGAGCATCCCGTCCTTGGAGATGTCGGTGCATATCACCTGCGAGAGGCCCTTACCGGCAAAGAGGCAGATAAGGGTGTCGATATCCATGTCGGAATCTTCCTTCCATCCGTTGATGGATATCTTGCCTCCCCTGACGTCGGCCCCGAGGATAAGTTTCTTGCCTCCGAACCGTTCGAGCCACGCTGAGAACAACTCCGGTGACTTCACCGCCACGCTGCCGCAGATGGCTCTCTTGGCCCCGGCGTTGAACACCTCCTCCAGAGCTTCGGCGCTCTTGATACCTCCGCCGTACTGTATGTCGAGCGAGGTGCGCGAGGCGATCCTCTCCAGCACCGGCAGGTTGACCGGCCGCGAGGCTTTGGCCCCGTCGAGATCGACCAGGTGGAGCCTCTTTACACCACACTCTTCGTATTTGAGAGCCACGTCGAGAGGGTCTTTGTAGTAGGATGTACGGCGGTCGTAGTCGCCCTGGGTCAGGCGCACCGCCTCGCCCCCTATCATATCTATGGCAGGTATTATCTCTATCATAGGTTCAAAAAATTCTTTAAAATCTGTTCGCCCACATCACCGCTCTTCTCGGGGTGGAACTGCGTGCCGTAAAAGTTGTCCCGGTTGAGCGCTCCACTGAAATCAATTCCGTAGTCGGTCACGGCCACGGTCTGCGGCCCAAGAGTGGGAGCGTAGGAGTGCACGTAGTAGACGTACGTCCCTTCAGCGATACCCTTGAATAACGGCGTACTCAGGCCGCTCACTGTATTCCATCCTATATGCGGCACCTTGAGCTTTGGGTCGGTGAATTTCTTCACCTGCGAATCGAATATCCCCATGCATTCGGTATCCCCCTCCTCGCTGCTACGACACATAAGCTGCACGCCTATGCATATCCCCAGCACGGGCTGGTTCAGCGAACGGATCACCTCCACCAGTCCCCTCTCCCTGAGCCGCGCCATGGCGCCTCCCGCCTCGCCCACTCCGGGGAGGATGACGTGGCTCGCCGCGCGTATCGCCCCGTGGTCGGAAGTCACCTCAAAGGAGGCTCCCAGACGCTTCAGGGCGTTCTTCACGGAACAGAGGTTGCCGGTAGAATAATCTATTATAGCTATCATAAAACTCCCTTGCTCGAGGGTAATTCGTATTTGAATGGGTTGCGTTCCACGGCCATCCTGAGCGCACGGGCGAAGGCCTTGAACACGCCCTCGATCTTGTGGTGCTCGTTGTCGCCTGTGGCGCTGATGTGCAGCGAACAGCGGGCGGCCTGCGCGAAGCTCTTGAAGAAGTGGGAGAACATCTCGGTAGGCACGTCGCCCACCATCTCCCTGCCAAACTCCACGCCCCACACGAACTCTATCCTGCCCCCCAGGTCGAGCAACACCGTAGCGCTGCACTCGTCCATCGGCAAGGCGAAGCCGTAGCGGCCTATGCCACGCTTGTCGCCTAAGGCCTTCCTCAGCGCCTCGCCAAAAGCGATGCCCGTGTCTTCGATGGTGTGGTGTTCGTCCACCTCGAGGTCGCCCTTTACTTCGACCTCCATGCGGATACCGCTGTGGTGAGCTATCTGGTCGAGCATATGGTCGAAGAATTTGAGCCCTGTGGACACCTTCGACCCACTCCCCGCTCCGCCAGCCATATCACCGTCGAGGTCGAGAAAAAGCTTTATATCTGTCTCCTTGGTCTTACGCTCCACGCTTGCCGTACGTTCGCCCATGCGCAGGAATGCCCATATCTTGTTCCAGTCGTCTGTGATAAGGGCCACAACTTCGGGCTTCACTCCGCTCTTTGCGACCATAGCCTTCCCTTCGGCCTCGGGGCGGTAGAGTATTCCCTTAGATCCGAGGTTGGCGGCCAACTGCATATCGGTGATGCGGTCGCCTATAACGAAGCTCCCCGCAAGGTCGTAATCTCCGGAGAGGTATTTGCCGAACATCCCCGTACCCGGCTTGCGGTTGGGGCTGCCCTCCTCGGGGCGCGACGGGTCGATAAGCATGTCGTCGAAGCGTATGCCCTCGCCCTCGAGCGTGGAGAGCATCTTCTCCTGCGGCGCCGTAAAAGCCTCCGTGGGGAAGCTCGCCGTGCCCAGTCCGTCCTGGTTGGTAGCCATGACAAGCTCGAAATCGAGCGCGGCTATGCGCCCCAGGGCCGTGATGGCACCCGGGCAGAACTCCAGCTTTTCGAGGCTGTCGACCTGCTCGTCTATTACCGGCTCTTTGATGATCGTACCGTCACGATCGATAAACAGGGCTTTTTTCATGGCAATTATTTTTGTTCTGTTTACAACACTTTCATTATCTCTATCAGGCGGTCATTCTCTGCGGGAGTTCCGACGGTGATACGCAGGCAACCCTCGCATCCAGTGATCTTCGAGCGGTCGCGCACGATGATACCCTCCTCGATAAGCTTATTATAAATCCCGCGAGGATCGTCGACCCTCACCAGCACGAAGTTGGCGTCGCTGGGGAACACCTTCCTTATCACGGGGCATCTCTCCAATTCCTTCAGCACCTTCACCCTCTGGGTTATTATCTCGTTCACCTGCTTCTCGACACTCTTACTGAGATGTTCGAGGGCGAGTTTCTGCGTAACGACGTTGATGTTATATGGGTACTTGACCCTCGTGAGCGTCGACACTATAGCCTCGCTCCCGAAAGCCAGACCGAGCCTCAGACCCGCCATGCCCCACGCCTTGGAGAAGGTCTGGAGGATTATCAGGCGATCGAATTCCGCGAGCCTGGGCAGGAAACCCTCGCCGCCGGTAAAGTCGATATAGGCTTCGTCGAGCACCACTATGCCCTCAAAGTTACGAATAATCTTTTCGACCACATTCGCAGGTATAACATTTCCCGAAGGATTGTTGGGCGAGCAGAGGAAGATGACCCTCGTATTCTCGTCGGTGGCGGCCAGCAGGCGGTCGGCGTCGATACCGAAATTCTCGTCCAACTGCACCTCGCGTATCTCCACGTCGTTGATGGCCGCCGCCACACGGTACATGCCGTAGGTGGGGGTAATGGTCACCATATTATGTATTCTCGGCTCACAGAACACCCTGAACACAAGGTCGATAGGCTCGTCGCTGCCGTTGCCGATAAATATATTTTTGGGCTCCACGCCCTTGATCTCGCCCACCCTCTTTTTCAACTCCTTCTGGTAGGGGTCGGGGTAACGGTTGACGCCGTTGTCGTAGGGGTTCTCGTTGGCGTCGATATAAATGCCGAGCTCACCCTGATACTCGTCCCTGGCGGTGGAGTATGGGGCAAGATTCTTTATGTTGGGCCTTATAAGGTCTTCTGCTTTTTTCATCGCTTTGTTTTTTGACGTATTACTATCTTTTCAGGTCGCCCGGGCGACCTGCGGCCTTGCGCCCATGGCGCTATGCGCCACGGGGGTGGGCGCAGGCCGGGAGAACAGGAATATTTACTCTAAATCCCTGTCCATAACTCCTTATCCTTTTTTCTCTATCTCTTCAAGCCTCAGGCTCACGGCGTTGCGGTGGGCGTCCAACCCTTCCGCCGAAGCCATGGTCTCGATCATCGGGCCGATAGAGCGCAGCCCCTCGGGAGTGATCTCCTGATAAGTGATGCGCCTCATGTAGCTCTCGACGTTGACCCCGCTGAACGACCTCGCCCAGCCGTAGGTGGGCAGGGTATGATTAGTCCCCGAGGCGTAGTCGCCTGCGCTTTCGGGCGAGTAATTGCCGATAAAGACGCTTCCCGCTGCGGTTATCTTGGCCGCCACCTCCCACGGAGTGTCCATGGAGATTATAAGGTGCTCGGCGGCGTAACCGTTGGCGAAGTCTATCATCTCGGCGATGTCGTCCATCACGATTATCCTGCTGTGTTCGAGCGATTGCGAAGCGAGCGAAGCCCTCGGCAACGCCTTGAGCTGACCCTTCACTTCGGCCTCTACCCTCTCGGCTATCGAGCGCGAGGAGGTGAGGAGCATAGCCTGGCTGTCGGGACCGTGCTCGGCCTGGGACAGCAGGTCGGCGGCGACGAACTGCGGCAGGGCCGTATGGTCGGCCATAACGAGCACCTCCGAAGGCCCGGCGGGCATATCTATGGCCACGTCGGACACGCTCACCATCTGCTTGGCGGTGGTGACGTACTGGTTGCCCGGGCCGAATATCTTATCGACTTTGGCTATGGTCTGCGTACCGTAGGCCATGGCCCCTATGGCCTGAGCTCCACCGGCGCGGTAGATTTCAGTCACCCCGCACACGGCGGCGGCATATAATACTGCATCGGCGATATCTCCCTTAGCACTCGCGGGCGAGCACATCACTATCTCTTTGCATCCCGCTATGCGCGCAGGAATAGCCAGCATCAGCACCGTAGAGAACAGCGGCGCGCTGCCGCCGGGAACGTATATCCCGACCCTGCTCATAGGCACCGCTTTCTGTACGCACCACACGCCCCGCATGGTTTCGACCTCGACGGACGTAGGATATTGCGCAGCATGGAATTTCTCTATGTTTTTCGCTGCGGCGTCGATGGCATCCTTCAGCTCCTGGGGTACACGCCCGCAGGCCTCGGCCACTTCATTCTGCGACACGGCCAGCACGGGCGATTTCACGCCGTCGAACTGCTCGGCGAATCGCACCAACGCGGCGTCGCCCTCGCCCTTGACGGCGCGCAGGATCTCCTCCACGCGCCCGCCAATGAGGTTGTCGCCGCCGGCGGCCCGCTTCATCAGAGGGGCCCACTCGCGCCTGTCGGGATTGACGTATGTTTTCATATCCTATGGTTTTTACTGCGAGGAAAACGGCTTTGATCAAACCCTCTCCCCGCGCGTTCCGGACACTCTTACCTTATCATTTTTTCGAGCGACAGCACGAGGATATCCTCGGCGCCGGCGGCCTTGAGCCTCTCGATCTTGTCCCACAGCTCGTTCTCGCGGATCACCACATGTATCGAGCTCCAACCCTCCTGCGCCAGGGGCAGTATGGTGGGGCTCTTCATCCCCGGGAGGATGGCTGTGACGTCGGCGATCTTGTCGTGCGGCAGGTTCATCAGCACGTACTTCATACCCTTGCTGCGCTCGATCGACTCGAAGCGGAACAACAGCTGGGCGAGGATGCGCCTCTTCTCTTCGCTGAGGCTCTTGTTAGAGATAAGCACCGCCTCGGAGAACATCACCTTTTCGACCTCCTTCAGGCCGTTGGACACAAGCGTGCCGCCCGAGCTCACGATGTCGAAGATGGCGTCGGCCATTCCCACCGAGGGAGCTATCTCCACCGAACCGGATATCTCGTGTATATCGGCCTTCACGCCCTCCTTCTCGAAGTAGCGGCGCAGGATCTTAGGGTATGAGGTGGCGATACGCTTGCCATTGAAATACGCCGGGCCGGGATACTCCTCACTCTTGGGCACGGCCAGCGAAATGCGGCACTTACCGAAGCCTAACTTGTGTACCAGGTCGATGTCCTGCTGTTTTTCCTCAACCTCGTTGAGGCCCACGATGCCTATATCGGCCACGCCCATAGCAACCGCGTGGGGGATATCGTCGTCGCGCAGGTAGAGCACCTCCAGGGGGAAGTCGTTGCACTGCGTGAGGAGTTTACGTTTGCTGGGCTCGACCTCCACGCCCGCCTCCAGAAGGAGTTCGAGGCTGTCTTCGTTGAGCCGTCCTTTGGCCTGAATAGCTATTCGTATCATATCTTTTGATTTTATTGGTTTTCTTCGGGATGTTGTTTAATGGAGCCTTTTAAACAAAAAAAGGCCTACCTCGACGGTAAACCTTATTGTTGCTTTATCATGTGTTGCCCAGACAATAACGCGCACCAAAAAGTCTACCGCATATTATGCAGATGATGGTGATGATGCGGGTTATGGATTTTACTGAACATCTTTTTTGTTTTCAGGTGGTGGTTTTACTCCTGCAAATATATTGAAAATATCCTAATTACAATAATCCGGAAGCATTTTTGGCAGGGATATGTGATTTAATACACTTCGACATACGACAGTCCGTAGCCAGCGATGGGGTGAAATAAGCCGTCAGGCATCCTATTTCAGCCCTTCGCCGGGGGTGGCTACGGGCTGGGGCTTGCTATGCAAGCCCGGATAATCTATAAAACGGTCTCTTTCAATCACACTACCCGTTTTATTCCGTCCACACCGCCGCCATACCATCGCCTGCATTGTAGCTCATCGCGGCCGTCGTACCCCTGACGCACACTGTCAGTCGTCCGGATAGCAGACTATCCGACCACGGGAACAACTGATTTCCCTCAGACCCTGCGGCCCCGGCCTGCTCGAGTGACAGCAGGCGTATATCTTTCAACAAGTCCACCTCCTGCTCCCCGTACCACTTGTACGCCGCCTCCTTGGCACTCCAGGCCACGGCGAGCGTCCACGGCGAAACCTCGGGAAGCAACGCCTCTTCCTCCGGCGAAAGGTAACGCGCAGCCACCCTCTCGAAATTCCTGTCGAGGCGCTCTATATCTACACCGCACCTGCGCTCCGACACCATCACGGCGGCATAATCGCCCGCATGGCTGACGCTTATATGTTGGTCCGGCCTCCCCACAATAAAGGGCGCGCCGGAGGGGGCGTAACCCACCTCAACATCGCCCTCGACCTCGCGCAACAACGCCCGCCAGGCATACCATCCCCTCCGGCGCGCCTCCTTGGAGAAAGCCTCGCCTCTCGCTGCGTCCTCCGGAGAACACAGGGCCGCAAGCTCCCCGCACCCCTCGGCGATATGCCAAAGAGCGACCCATCCTCCGGGAAAAGGTATGCGGGAAATAAGGGGCATAGAGATGTTTTAGTTGGGAATTAATATACGATTTACAGTGGCTTATCCTACTTTTGCCATTGCCGCAAAAGTAGGCAAAAGGTCTAGCCGCGTCTTCTGCCGGGGTCTCTTCCGGGAGCTTCCCTCGTTACACGATAACTGAGGGTGATCTCCCTCACGAGACCTGTTTCCGGCAGAAGCCAGATGCGGCGATTATTTTGTATGTTAATCCATTTAGTTACAGTGCGGGCTACTGGTTCTCGCCTCTAACCACCACCCTCACCTTATCTATCCTGCGGCCGGTGAGCAGTTCCACTATCATCGTGAGGCGGCGGTAGTCGACCCGATCTCCTGCCTTGAGGAAGTCCCTCTTAAGTTCGAGCATCGCTCCCGCGAGGGTCTCAGCCTCGCCCCTCGCTTCGTTGAGGTAGTCGCTCTCGAGGCCTGTAACGCGGAGCAGGTCGGTGATATGGGTCTTGCCGTCGAAGATATAGGTGTCGGGAGAGATCTTCTTATAGAACGACTGTTCCACGCCGTCCGACTCGTCGGAAATCTCGCCGACGACCTCTTCGAGGATATCCTCCAGCGAGATAAGCCCGAGGGTCGAGCCGTATTCGTCGACCACGATGGCTATATGCATCTTGCCCTCCTGAAAATCTTCCAACAGTTCGTTGATCTTCTTGTGCTCGGGCACGAAATAAGGCTTGCGCGGTAAATTACGCCAGTCGAAGCCGTCGCCCTCGGAGATATAAGGTATCAGGTCCTTGACGTAGAGTATCCCGACTATATTGTCGAGGGTCTCATCATAGACCGGGATACGCGAGAAACCCGACTCTATAACCACCTTGCGCACCTTGTCGAACCCGTCTTCCACATCCACGGCTATCATGTCTATCCTCGGTTTCATCACCTCCACCACGTCGCGGTGGACAAACTCGATGATCCCCGAGAGCATCTCCTTCTCCTCTTCGCTCTGGCCGGTGGTTATCTCGAGGGCGTTGGACAGCTCGTCGATGGATATCCCCGCCCGTTTCCTCGCCACGGAGTCGCTCACGAAAGAGCTGATATGTATAAGCGTATATGAAGCCGGCTTCAGCAGGTGCTTCAACCCAAGCAGCGGCCACGCGATGAAACGCACGAAGCGCAGGGAGTTGTAAGTGGCGAATATCTTGGGCATGATCTCCCCGAAAAGCAACAACAGGAAGGTGACCACTACCACCTTGAACACGAAGGCCATAACGCCCGAATCACCGAAATCCACCATCGAGTCGACGAGGGAATTGGACAGGACGATGATACAGATATTGACGAAATTATTGGCTATGAGGACAGTCGCGAGCAGGTAATCCTGCTGTGAAAGCAGTTTCACCGCCGCCTTGTCGCCACGGCTCGTACCCGCCTCCAGGGTATCGGTGTCGTGCGGGGAGAGGGCGAAGAACGAGGTCTCTGAGCCCGAGATCAATGCCGACGCCACAAGCAACACACCCACCAGCAGGAGGTATGTCGCATCCGTGGCGGTGGGTGGGGAGAAAATTATGTCGGCTATAAGATTCATAGCTTTATATTATGGAACATGATATTCGGGATAGATTAATTTAATGCCCGACTTTACAGCAATTATTCCGCCTTCGGCGCCCTACTTTTAGCTTCGCTTTCATTTCTCTCGCTCGACATCGACTGCAAGCAGTCGTGCCCTCGTTTAATTCCTACTTTTGGCATTGCCCCAAAAGTAGGCAAAAAGTCTAGCCGCGTCTTCTGTCGGGGTCTCTTCCGGGAGGCTTCCCTCGTTACGCGATAACTCGGGTGATCTCCCTCACGAGACCTATTTCCGCCAGAAGCCCAAAGCGGCGAATTATCCTGACTTGCTGTAATTTTGTATGTTAGTCCCTAGGAATAAATCCTTTCCTACATTCCGTGTCGTTAGGTTTACGCCTCCCCTCTAAACCAGCTCTATTCCCGCCGCGAGGCACTCCTTACGCATATCTTCGGGCCAGATAGAGCTTTGTATCTCGCCTATGTGGGCCTTGCGGAGCATGAACATGCACAGGCGCGACTGCCCGATACCGCCGCCGGCAGTAAAGGGAAGCTTACCTTCGAGCAGCATCCTGTGGAAATAGAGATCCTTCTTCCACTCCTGGCCGCGCACCTCGAGCTGGCGTTCCAGGGCCTTTTTATCGACCCTGATACCCATGCTCGACACTTCGAAAGAGCTCTTGAGGATGGGGTTCCACAACAGGATATCGCCGTTGAGCCCGTAGTGGCCATCGGCATTGGGAGTACTCCAGTCGTCGTAGTCGGCGGCACGGCCGTCGTGTGACTCGCCGCCAGAGAGCGCATGGCCGATACCTATGATAAACACGGCGCCGTACTTTTCGACTATCTTGTCCTCCCTCTCCTTGCTCGAAAGATCGGGGTACATTTTCAGCAGGTCCTCGGCGTGGATGAAGAATATATCCTCGGGCAGCACGGGCTTTATCTGCGGGAATTCCACGTAGACCTTATTTTCCGACACCTTGATAGCCTCGTATATGCGCCTCACGATCCTCTTGAGGTAATCGATATTGCGGTCAGCCTCACTGATGACCATCTCCCAGTCCCACTGGTCGACGTACAGGGAGTGTATATTGTCGAGCTCCTCGTCGGGACGCAGGGCGTTCATATCGGTGTATATACCCCTGCCCGGCTCCACGCCCATCTCGGCGAGCTTGAGCCTCTTCCACTTGGCCAGCGAGTGCACCACTTCGGCCTCGCGTTCGCCCATATCCTTGATGGGGAACGACACGGGGCGCTCGGTACCATTGAGATCGTCGTTGATACCCGTGCCCTTGAGGACCACCATGGGCGCAGTAACCCTCAACAGGGCCAGCTGCGCCGAGAGATTCTCCTGGAAAATATCTTTGACGTGCTTGATCGCTTTCTCCGTGTTCTCTACGTTACCCAGCAGGTTGACGTAGCCCTTTGGCTTCAACAGTTTCATCTTCGTAACTTTTTTACAGTGGTCGCAACTCTTCTCCCCGCACCGGATACTCCCCTACCTGGCCACTATCAGGTAGTAGTTCTTCTTGCCTTTCTGTACAAGTATATATTTGCCGGAGATAAGGTCCGCAGCTCCGACTGTGGCGTCGAGAGCGGCTACCTTCTCCTTGTTCATGCTCACGCCGCCGCCCTGTATGAGCTTGCGGGCTTCGCCCTTTGAGGGGAATATGGGAGCGTGTTCGGCGGTGAGGCTGATGAAATCCATCCCACCTTCTATTATCTTTTTATCCACCTCGAACGTAGGTACGCCCTCGAATACCTGGAGGAATGTATCTTCGTCGATACCCTTGAGGGCTTCGGCTGTAGCGTTGCCGAAGAGGATGCTCGAGGCCTCCACAGCCTTGTTGTACTCCTCCTCGGAGTGTATCATGCAGGTAAGCTCGCGCGCCAGGGTCTTCTGCAACTCCCTCTGGTGGGGCGCCTCCCTGTGGCGGGCGATGATGCCGTCGATGGTGACCTTGTCGAGCATGGTGAAAATACGGATGTAGCTCTCCGCGTCGTCATCGCTCACATTGAGCCAGAACTGGTAGAACTTGTATGGCGACGTGTATTTAGCCGCAAGCCATATATTGCCCGATTCTGTCTTGCCGAACTTGGTGCCGTCGGCCTTCTTAATAAGCGGGCAGGTGATGGCAAAAGCCTCGCCGCCCGTCTTGCGGCGTATAAGTTCGATGCCGGTGGTGATGTTACCCCACTGGTCGGAGCCTCCTAACTGCATCTTGCAGTTTTTGGTCTCGAACAGGTGGAGGAAGTCGCACCCCTGCACGAGCTGGTAGGTAAATTCGGTGAACGACATGCCCTCTCCCTCGCCACTGAAGCGTTTTTTCACGGAATCCTTGGCCATCATGTAGTTGACCGTGATGCACTTGCCGATGTCGCGAATGAAATCGAGGAAGGTGAAGTCCTTCATCCAGTCGTAGTTGTTGACCAGCTCGGCGGCGTTGGGCTCGTTCGACCCGAAGTCGATGAGGTGGGCCAGCTGTGCTCTGATAGCTTCCTGGTTGTGGCGCAGGGTAGGCTCATCGAGCAGGTTGCGCTCGAGCGACTTGCCCGAGGGGTCACCGATCATACCCGTAGCGCCGCCCACAAGGAATATGGGCTTGTGTCCGCACTGCTGAAAGTGCTTGAGTATCATCACTCCAACGAGGTGGCCTATATGCAGTGAGTCGGCCGTGGGGTCGATACCCAGATAGGCCGTTGTCATCTCTTTCTTGAGTTGTTCTTCGGTTCCTGGCGTCATGTCCTGCAACATGCCGCGCCACTTCATCTCCTCTACAAAATTCATCGGTACTTAGTGTATTATATTCTTTTGAACCCCGCTTGCATCTCGTTGCGAACAGGGCCTTGGGGACAAAAGTATGTATTTTATGCTGAAATAACAACCTGCGGGGAGCGGAGAGGGTCTTACGTGGTAATTTTAGGCTCAGTTGAAGGATAATTATTATTTTTCATGGGGATTTTCTCTTGTACCTTTTGTGCACACAAAAGGTACCCAAAAAGTGCCGCCTGCGGATATTCACTGACAGGAGTCTTCGTACATCCTAAAACGTCGAACTCCTCCTTTTTAGCCAGAGTCTGCGGCCTGTCTAACAGTCGTTAGACACAGCGTCGTTTTTTAACGGATTCCCTCGACCCCTGTCCGGGCGTGAATATCCCCAATTGGCGGAGGGTAAGCGCCTGCGGCGTTTTAAGGATTGAATATATTACAATAAATAACTCTATCCGGGTACCGGAAGACACTCCGTATGCCGGGAGGCACCCTACTCGATCTCCAACTCGAGCCTCTGGCGCAGATCGTTCATCAGGGCGTTGCGGGAGGTGAGGTGGGCCAACTTGTCCTCGGGGCGTATCGGGCGGGCCGAGGCCGTCGATTCGACCACCGTAATGTCGAAGTCTATCGCACAATGGATACTCTCCATCTCCCCCAGACGGCGAGAAATATCGCTCTTGCCGCGCAGTATCTCGTCGCGGATCGTCGCTCCCGCCACCTCCATCTGCACGACGTTGCCCTTTATGACCACGTTGTCGAACGCCACGCCTATGCGGGGCCGCATGGCCATCATCTCATGGGAGAAACGGGCGCAGGCTTTGGCAAGCTTCGCCTCTATATCATCGTCGATAGCCGTGGCCTCGGGTTTATCTAAGGGCTGTTCACCACCGTCTTCTTCAGCGTCGGTATTGTCGCCGTTGAGTATGTCGTTGATGGAGACCCCCCCGAACGACGGGGTCTGTCTCGGGCGGGCAGGCACTTGGGCGGCGGCAGGGGGTGTAGTGGCCACTGGCTCGGCGGCGGAAACCGCAGGCGAAGAAGCCGGCGACGCGGGCGCAACCGGGGTTGCCTCTCGCATTCCCTGGGATTCCTGCGGCGTATTTTCCACAGGTCCGGGCGACGGCGCGACCGTCTGGGCCTGCGTTGATTGGGCAGGCTGTGTCGAAGGCTCCGGCTGGGGAGATGGTTGAGCGGATGGCTGCGTCTGCGCCACAGGTTGCGCCGTAGATTGAGCAGGCTGAGTGGGTTGTGTGGATTGCGCAGCCTGTTCCGACTGCGCCTGCCCCGCGCCGGGAGCGGCACCCCTCAGAGCGGGAAGAGCCGGAGAGGCAGGCTCTCCTATACCGTCATTTTTTTTTTGACCGAGCCCGCAGAGTTTCATCAGGCTCAGTTCGACGCTCAGGCGTTGGGATGTCGCCGTTCGCAGGGCCCCGTCGGTCTGCGTGAGCAGGTTGATGCTCTCAAACAGCATCGGAACACCACACTCGCCCGACTGCGCCTTATATCTTTCGGCCACGCTGCCCGTAACTTCCAATAGGGGCAAAGTTTTCGGATCCTTGCACATGAGCAGGTCGCGGAAGTGGTTGTTGAGCCCCGCGACGAAAGTCTGACACGAGAAACCCTTGCGGAGCACCTCGTCAAGCAGTGTCAGCGCCGAGGTATAATCGCCCGCCAATATATAGCCCGTAACGGAAAAATATGTATCGTAGTCGAGCACGTTGAGCGTCGAGGCCACCTCCTTGAACGAGAGTTTGCTCTCGCAGAACGACACCACCTTGTCGTACATCGACAGGGCGTCGCGCATCCCGCCGTCGGCCTTCTGGGCTATGATATGCAGCGATTCGTCATCGAACGACACCTTCTCCTGCTCGGCGATATATTTAAGGTAGCGCACCCCGTCCTCGACCTTTATACGGTTGAAGTCGTAGATCTGGCAACGCGACAATATCGTGGGGATTATCTTGTGTTTCTCAGTAGTTGCGAGGATAAATATGGCGTGGGCGGGCGGTTCCTCGAGGGTCTTGAGGAAGGCGTTGAACGCCGCGGCCGAGAGCATGTGCACCTCGTCGATTATATACACGCTGTAACGTCCTACCTGCGGCGGTATGCGCACCTGGTCGGTGAGGTTGCGTATGTCCTCCACAGAGTTGTTGGAGGCGGCGTCAAGTTCATGGATGCTGAACGAGCGGCCCTCGTTGAAGGCCTTGCACGATTCGCACTCGTTGCACGCCTCGCTGTCCTTGGGCGAGAGGCAGTTGATGGCCTTAGCGAAGATCCTGGCGCACGTAGTCTTACCCACGCCCCTCGGGCCGCAGAACAGGTAGGCGTGGGCCAACTGGCCTCGCGCTATGGCGTTCTTCAGCGTCGAAGTGATATGGTCCTGCCCGATCACCGACCGGAAAGTTATCGGCCTGTATTTGCGTGCCGAGACTACGAAATTATCCATTCTTTATTTGGGATTAATATACGACTTTACAGTAGTTGCTTTGGCTTTCATTCCTACTTTTGCCATTGCCGCAAAAGTAGGCAAAAAGTCTAGCCGCGTCTTCTGCCGGGGTCTCTTCCGGGAGCTTCCCTCGTTACACGATAACTGAGGGTGATCTCCCTCACGAGACCTGTTTCCGGCAGAAGCCCAAAGCGGCGATTGTTTTGCTATTATTTTTTATACTGAACTGCTGTAATTACGTATGTTAGTCCTACTTTATTTTTATCAGAAGAGTGAGTTGGTGTTGCCGTCGTCGCTCTTCTGCGTCTTTTTTTCGGTCCTGGGGTTGACCCTCTCGCGCGGCTCGTCGCTCTTTCCGGCGCGCGCCGCTGCATCCATATCGAGGGCGTATTTACCACGGCGGTTGTATGAGGGGGAGTTCTCTATATAATCGATATTGGCGTATTTGTCGTTACCGCTACGCAGCACGAATGCCTCCGCCTTGGGAGCCTGAGGTTCCTCGCCTCCGGGAATACCCTGGCGGACCGGCGCCTGCGGCAATGCCACGGGAGGACGTGCCGGAGCCATGTTGTTGCGCTGGCCGCTATGCACCTGCGTCAAGGCCGGGATGTTGAAGCCCGTAGCTATGATGGTCATCTCTATATCGTTGCCGAGGCTCTCGTCGATCCCCGCACCCCAGATGATCTCCGCCTCGTTGCCGGCGCGCTCCTGTATGTATTCGGTGATCTGGTGCACCTCTTCGAAGGTGATCTCGTCGCCGCCTGAGGCTATATTGATAAGTATGTCTGTGGCTCCGTAGATGTCGTTATGGTTGAGCAGGGGGGAGGTCAGTGCGTTGCGCGACACCTCTATGGCCCTGTCGGAGCCGTTGGCCCTGCCCGAGCCCATCAGCGCCACGCCACTGTCGGTCATCACCGTCTTGACGTCGGCAAAGTCGACATTCACGATATTAGGGCGGGTGATGATCTCAGCTATGCCCTTCGCGGCGGTAGACAAAATATCGTTTGCCTTGCCGAACGCCTCGGTAAGGGTAAGCTTGCCGTATATCTCGTGTATGCTTTCGTTGTTGATAAGAAGCAGCGAGTCGACGTACTCTTTCATATCCTCAACACCCTTATAGGCCTGGGAAGTACGTTTGTTACCTTCGGTCTTGAACGGGAGGGTGACGATGCCCACGGTGAGTATCCCCAGCTCCTTGGCCGCCTTGGCTATCACGGGCGCGGCTCCCGTACCTGTGCCACCGCCCATCCCTGCGGTGATGAAGACCATCTTGGTCCCCTCGCGGCGGAATATGGAGGTTATCTCGTCGAGGCTCTCGATGGCCGCGGCCCTGCCCCTCTCGGGGTTGTTGCCCGCGCCGAGCCCTTCGGTGAGGGTCTCGCCCAGGCGCACCTTGATGGGCACCTGGCTGCGGTCGAGCGCCTGGCGGTCGGTGTTACACACCATGAAGGAAACTCCTTTGATACCCCGCTCGAACATGTAGTTGACGGCATTGCTGCCGCCACCGCCCACTCCCGTGACCATTATTATCGACGGGGCGACTTTGGGTATCTCGAAATCTATGATGCTGCTTACCATTTTTACAGTGCTGTGTTGCCGTTATCTCTTAGCGGCCGGGGCCGCTTTATATCGTTAATCTATGAGACCGCGCGTGCAGGCCTCTGACTCTCCTGACTAAATATCCGTGTCGTTTATCACGTCGTCGAAGGTGTTCTTGAACGCGTTCTCCGCCTTCTTCACGAGCTTGCCGAGCCAGCCGCTCTTGCGGGGTTTGGTTTCGTAGTCCTCGTCGGGATCGTAATCGTCGGCGGATACGGTCGGCGGCACCGACTCCTTTCCTCCCACAACGGGCTGATTAATGGAGCCCTTGGCCAGGGTATTGACCTTTTTGAGCTTTGTGGGACCCTGACCGTCCTCGAAACTCTTTATGAGCAGACCTATGGCCGTGCTGAACGCGGGGTTGTCGACTTTCTCCACGCTGGCTTCGGTCACATTATGAGCCGCGGTGCCGACCCTCACTTCGAAGCCCGTGGCCTCCCTGAAGAGCATTTCCACATCTTTGAGCGCCGCGCCGCCGCCAGTGAGCACTATGCCCGCGCGGAGCCTGCCCTTGTAACCCGACTCCTCGATCTCCTCCATGACGAATTCCACGATGTCCATCATCCTCGACTCCACGATCAGCGAGAGCTGCTGGAGCGATATCTCCTTGGCATCGCGTGGCGAGAGGCCCTTGATGGTGACGTATTTGTCGGAGGGGACGTTCTTGCTATATGCCGAGCCGTAGTTGACCTTGAGCTTCTCTATATGGCGCTCGAGTATGCCATACGAGCGTATATCCTTGTTTATCGCACTGCTACCCAGGGGTATAACGGCCATATAGCGCACCTGGTCCTCGAAATAGATGCAGAGGTCGGTGGTCCCACCCCCTATGTCGACCACGGCCACGCCCAGCTCCCTCTCGTCGGGGGTAGTCACGGCCGATGCCGCCGCCAGGGCGTTGAGGTGGAGCTTCATCTGCTTCACGCCCACCCTGTCGAGCGCCTTACCCACGCGGCCCACGGCCTCGGAGTTGCCTATCACGAAGTTGAAGTTGGCGTCGAGCTTCTTGCCGAACATGCCCACGGGCTGCGAGGTCTCCTCGTCGTCGACTAAGTAGTTCTGGGGTATGATCTCTATTATCTTCTCGCCCACGGCGGCCTGCACGTTGCGCATGCTCTCGTTGAGGCGGTCCACGTCCTCTTTCTTGATCTCGGTATCCTTACCCACGAACACGTGGTAGTGCTGCCTGACACAGTGTATATGCTGGCCAGAGATGCCCGCATAGGCCTCCACGATACCCGCGCCCAATTCTCCCTCCACTTCGGCCATGGCTTCCTTGAGCGACTGGGCCACCAGCTCGATATTCTTGATCTCGCCGCGCGATACTCCCTGCGATTCCTTCGACACGCAGGCCACCACGTCGAGCTTGCCTCCCTCGCCGCGTGCGCCGATTGCCGTCACCACGGTATTGGTCCCGAGGTCTATCGCGGCTATATATTCCTTATCCGTAAACATATCACCTATAAGTGATTATCGTTTGTATTTCTTCTTCAAAAACCATCGGGTCCGCTATCTCGTACAGACCACCTGCCCCTCGTAGCGGAGGTTGATGTAACCCACGCTGTCCCATCCCACGTACCTCAATCCGTTGCGGTAGAAGGAATTGAGCTTGTCAAGCTTCATCTTAAACCCGTCTAACGACCCCAGCATTATCACATGCTCGCCCGCCCTGGGCACTATCTCCACCTGGTAGTCGAGCCCCTCTGAAAACGGCTCGGGCGCTTCCGTTCCGCCTCCGGTCATTCCCGGTCCCTCGCCGGCGACATTTATCTGCACTATCTGATCCCTCCAAAAAGGGTCAGAATTAACGAATTTCACAAAATTAATCAGTTTATACAAAAACAAATAACTTTTGGACAACTTTTTTTGACCCTCGGGGACGCTCTCCTCAAGATATCCCACATACCCGTCGGGAAAAGGCAACGGGAAATCGCCCGTTACCACCGGCACGTAGACCGTAAAGTGCTTCTGCACAGGGAGTATAAAGCCGTCGTCGGCTACGTAGAAGCTCTCTCCCGCGCTTCTCTGCACCCTCATCTCCGGCTCCCTCTGCGAGAGGGTTATATTGACGTATCCGTCGGAAGAGGTGTAGACGTTCACGTCCTTCACGAAACCCCGCCCCGCGACGAATTTTTTGACCCCGGCGGTATTTATCGAGTAGAGCTCCTCATCGCGGAACTTCATCCCCTCTTTTATGAACCATCCCCTGACCATGGCCGCGGTGACGAAACCTCTCTCCAGGCTGTCCCTCACCGTAACCCTCACGCCCTTGCACAGCAGGGTATCGCGCTTACGGCCGCAGTACGAGGCGGCCACGCACACGTAGCCGATGATACACCCCCACAACAGCAGGTGCATCGCAAACCTCATCCATCGCTTAACGGCCATAAGTGTCTGATTTTATTTAGGCAATAACTATTGTGAATACTAACCGGTTACACAAATTTTGCAAAGATTTTTCTTCGTTACCTTTTGTTCGCGCAAAAGGTAACCTAAAACGCGCCGCCTGCGGATATTTACTGACGCGCGACTCCTCCATCCTAAAACGTCGAACTCCTCCTTTTTAGCGAGACCTTCGTCCCCGCTAACAGTCGTTAAACACAGCGTCGTTTTTTAACGGATTCCCTCGCCGCGCGTCCGGGCGTAAATAGTCCGCAATTGGCGGAAGATTAAAATACACTTAAAATTATGATTAATATCGTATAATTTTTGTGCGTATTAGTTTTTTCCCGCAGGCAACCGTTCCAGCAGCTCCGCGATCTTACCGCAGAAATTATCTATATCGCCTGCCCCGAAGGTGACCAGCAGTTCGGGGTTTTCGTTCTCTATCGTGTTCAACAAATCCGCCTTCTCAACTATCTTTCCGGGAACTGTCATCTCCCTCAATATCATCTGAGAATCCACTCCCTCGATAGGCTCCTCGCGGGCCGGGTATATGGGTAGCAGCCACGCCTCGTGGGCAAGCGACAGGGCCTCGGCGAATTCCTTGTAGAAATCTGCCGTGCGGGTGTAGAGGTGGGGTTGGAATATGGCGGTGAGCTTCCTATCGGGGAACATCGCCCTCACCGAAGAGATAGCCGCCTTCAACTCCTCGGGGTGGTGGGCGTAGTCGTCCATATATATGTGGCCGGGGGTGTTGAGGTAGAAGTCGAAGCGGCGCTTCACTCCGCGGAACGAGGCTATGGCCTCCTTCAATTTCTCTTCGTCGAAGCCTGCCACCCACAACAGGGCCACGGCGGCGATGCAGTTCTCTATATTGACCCTGCCGGGAATACCCAGCGTACACCCCTTTATCGTGCGGTCGGGGCACACTATGTCGAATTTGTAATAGCCGCCCTCCTGCAACTCTATGTTCTCGGCGAAAAAGTCGCCCCTGTTATCGTCGAGGGCATAGCTGAAGGCCCTGATATGGGGATTGGGTATGCGCAGCGGAGTGTCGCACTTGATGATGACCGCGCCTCCGGGCTTGATCTGCGAGATGAATTTCTCGAAAGCCTCCTTCACCGCCTCATGCGTACCGTAAATATCCAAGTGGTCGGCATCGGCAGCGGTGATCACGGCTACGTCGGGGTAGAGCTGGAGGAACGAGCGGTCGTACTCGTCGGCCTCCACGGAGAGCCTGTCACCCTTACCCAGCACGAGGTTGGTGTCGAAGTTTTTGGATATGCCTCCTAAGAAAGCGCTTCCGCCGCCGCCCGCCACGTGGTTGAACCATGCGGTCATGGTGGTGGTGGTGGTCTTCCCGTGGGTACCCGCAATAGCCATCACATACTTGCCGCGGGCGATGACCCCCAGCATAGCCGAGCGCTTCACGATCTCGAAGCCCTTGTCCACGAAGTATAGGTACTCGCTGTGGTCAGAGGGGATGGCGGGGGTGTAGACCACGAGGGTCGAGGCCTTGTCGAGGAAGGGCACGGGGATAAGGCCCACGCTGTCGTCATAGTGTATCGCCGCGCCCTCCGCCTCAAGCTCGCGGGTGAGAGGAGTGGCCACACGGTCGTATCCCGCCACCGGCAGGCCCTCGTGCATGAAAAAGCGGGCTATAGCGCTCATGCCGATGCCGCCGATACCTATGAAATATACCCTTTTGAAGTCCATATATCTATTTTTCTATCCTATACATTAAATTTCTTCGTACCTTTTGTACGCGCAAAAGGTACTGCCAAAACGCGCCGCCTGCGGATATTTACTGACTTGCGGCTCCTCCATCCTAAAACGTCGAACTCCTCCTTTTTAGCGGGACCTTCGTCCCCGCTAACAGTCGTTAAACACAGCGTCGTTTTTTAACGGATTACCTCGCCGCGCGTCCGGGCGTAAATATTCCACAATTGGCGGAAGTTCAAAACAATTAATTTATCTCTTCCCCGCCGCCTTGATTATCTCCTCGGCCACCCTATCGGCTGAATCGGGGATGCCCAGCGAGAGGATATTTTTCCTCAACTGCTCCATCTTATCCTTGTCCTGCAGGAGGTTCAGAGCTTCGGGGATCACCTTGTCGGCCGCCTCGGCGTCCGGCACCATCATGGCTGCGCCCTTTTCGACCAGGGCCATAGCGTTTTTGGTCTGGTGATCCTCTGCCACGTTGGGCGAGGGCACGAAGATGGTCGGCTTGCCCACAAGGCACAACTCCGACACCGTCCCGGCCCCCGAGCGGCCCACCACCACGCCTGCGGCGGCGTATGCCAGGTCCATCCTCTCGATAAAGGCCCTGCGCCATATCCCAGAATCGGCGTGCACGGCCATAAAAGCGTCCATCTCCTTCTCGTAGTATTTACCCGTCTGCCAGATCACCTGCACCTTGCCGTCATGCACTATCGCGTCGACCCAACGCTTCATCATCTCGTTGAGCGTCCTGGTGCCGAGGCTGCCTCCCACAACGAGTATAACCGGCTTCGCTACATCGAAACCGAAATATTCCATAGCCTCGCCTCTCTTGTCTGCGGAAGAGGAGAAACTCCCGCGCAGGGGATTGCCCGTCATCACTATCTTATCCGCCGGGAAGAACTTCTGCATCCCATCGTATGCCACGCAGATGCGACGGGCACGGCGAGCTAACAGTTTGTTGGTCAGGCCCGCATATGAGTTCTGTTCCTGTATCACAGTGGGAACGCCCATGCCCTGCGCGCTCCACAGCACCGGGGCGCTGGCATACCCCCCGAAACCCGCCACCACATGTGCGCCGAAGCCCTTTATTATCCCTTTTGCCCTGTGCAGGCTGCGTAAAACTTTGAAGGGTAACATCAGGTTGGACAGCGACAGCTTTCTCTGTAACCCCGCCACCGGCAGGCCCTTGATATTGTATCCCAACGCTGGCACCTTCTCCATCTCCATCTTACCCTCCGCACCCACAAAAAGTACCTCCACACCGTCGCCCAGCTTGCGCTTCAACGCTTCTGCCACCGACACCGCCGGGTAGATATGCCCCCCTGTGCCGCCGCCGCTGAGAATAACCTTGAGTTTGCCCATATATCGAATTATTTATAACTGTTCAAAATCGTAAAGTATTTCCTCGTACCTTTTGTTCGCGCAAAAGGTACTGCCAAAACGCGCCGCCTGCGGATATTTACTGACGCGCGGCTCCTACATCCTAAAACGTCGAACTCCGCCTTTTTAGTCAGGCCTACGACCTGCCTAACAGTCGTTAGACACAGCGTCGTTTTTTAACGGATTCCCTCGCCTCCCGTCCGGGCGTAAATAGTCCGCAACTGGCGGAAGATTATAAGGTACTTCGTAATTATTTTCTATCCCCTCTCCAACAGCGATTCGCCCCGTGGCCTGTCGAAAGACTGTTCCTTGACCTGGCGGCTCACCCCCAGGATCATCCCCAGGGCTATACCGTTGAAAAGCAGCGACGATCCCCCGAGGCTTATCAGCGGCAGAGTCTGGCCCGTGACAGGGAATATCCCCACCGACACCATCATATTCACCAGAGCCTGCATCGTTATCATCAGGCTCAGGCCCAGCACCAGCAGGCTCGGGAATGCCGTGCCGCACTTCTCGAAGATAAGTATCGCGCGAAAAAATATCCACAAGTATAACAGCAGTACCCCCGCCGCCCCCGCGAGGCCGTACTCCTCGACGATAAAGGCGTAGGCGAAGTCGGAGTATGAGTGCGGCAGGTTGGAGCGCTGGGTGCTGTTGCCCGGCCCCTTGCCTATGATCCCCCCGGTGGCTATGGCGATCTGCGCCTGCTCCCTCTGGAGGTTGTCGGCGGGATCGCCCTCATCGGCCTCGCCGATACCCGCGTACGACTCTATGCGGTTGACCCACGTATTGGCACGGCCCACGCCTGTGACGGCCATAAGCGACACCGCCAACACCAGCACCACCCCGATTATCACGAGCAGGCGAAACAGCTCGCTCATCTTCACCCTCCCTATGTAGAGCATTATCCAGCAGGTGAGGAATGTGATGGCGGCGGTGGAGAAATTGGAAAAGAATATCAGGCCGCAGGAGACCACCACCGGAAGTAACAACGGCAGGGTCGTACCCAGAAGTATATCGCGGTTCTTTTCGTAATGCTTGCGCCAGTCGGCTATAGAGAACGAGGGCAGCAGGCGCATCTTGTCGATCTTACTCTGCCTCACGGCCAGGGCGCGCGCAAGCAATGCCACCAACGCCACCCTCACCGCGTCGGAGGGCTGGAATGTGAGCCCCACTATCGGGATACGTATCCAGCGGGCGGCGCTGTTGAGGTTGACCCCCATCACGAACGTGAGTGCCATAAAAGCCAGCGACACCAGAAAGGCGGGCATGATCCACTTGTAGTAGACCTGGTAGTTGATCCTGTGTATCAAGACCATCAGCGCGAAGCCCATGCATATATGGGTGAACTGCGAGAATACGAAGCGCGTGGTATCGCCCCCGGCCTTACTGTAGGCCATCGAGGCGGTGGAGGAGTATACCACCAGCAGGGACATCACAGCCAGAGCCGTGACGATTATCCACAGCACGCTGTCGCCGCCGAACAATCGTCCTAACGAGAGTCCCCTTGGAGTATCACTGCTCTCCTGAGCCATATATTATTGTTAATTATAAGACTATTGTTTATTGTAAATCACCAAAAACACCTGGTTTTTCTTCGTACCTTTTGTTCGCGCAAAAGGTACTACCAAAACGCGCCGCCTGCGGATATTTACTGACGCGCGGCTCCTACATCCTAAAACGTCGAACTCCTCCTTTTTAGCGGGATCTTCGCCCCCGCTAACAGTCGTTAGACACAGCGTCGTTTTTTAACGGATTCCCTCGCCACACGTCCGGGCGTAAATATCCACAATTGGCGGAAGATTTAAAAACCCCACCCTGATACAATCCCCTACAACTTATCCACCCACTCCTTGAACTGCCGGCCCCTGTCTTCATAGTTTTTGAAGAGGTCGAAGCTGGCGCATGCGGGCGAGAGCAACACCGTGTCGCCCTTCTTCGCCGCCGCGCGGGCAGCCCTCATAGCCTCCTCGAGCGAATGGGTGTCGGCGATAACAGGCACCTTGCCTTCGAAAGCCTTGACGAGCTTCTCATTGTCCACTCCCATGCATATCAGGGCCTTCACCTTTTCTTCCGCCAACTTATAGAGGACGGAGTAGTCATTACCCTTATCCGTTCCGCCGGCTATCCACACCGTGGGCGTACGCATACTTTCCAACGCGTACCACACCGAGTCGACATTGGTGGCCTTGGAGTCATTGATATAGCGCACCCCGTTCACCGTTCTCACCTCCTCGAGGCGGTGCTCCACGCCTTTGAAATTCTCGAGCGTCTTTATGATGCTCTCCACCGGCACTCCCGCTGAGATGGCAGCCATAGAGGCGGCCATCACGTTGTACATATTGTGCGTGCCCTGTATCTTCAGCCTGTCGGCGGACAGGGTCATACCCACCCCGCCCACGTTTATCGTTATCACCCCGCCAACGAAGGCCCCACCCTGGGCGTTGCTTTTTTTGGCGGTGAAGGGAAGTATCCTCATGGGCAACTGCTGCGAACCGATGTTCGACATTGTGTGGTAGTCGTCGGTACAGTATATGAACGTGTCGCCCTCCCTCTGGTTCTGCAATATGCGGAACTTGCTGTTTACATAGTTCTGCAGCTGGTAATCGTAGCGGTCGAGGTGGTCGGGGGTGATGTTGAGCAACACCCCCACGTCGGCCCTGAAGCGGAACATGCCGTCGAGCTGGAAGCTGCTCAGCTCTATGACGTACCAGTCATGCTCGGCGGTGGCCACGCTAAGAGCGAAGCTCTCGCCGATATTTCCCGCCAGACCCACGTTGAATCCCGCGTCGCGAAGCATCTCGTAGGCGAGCGTGGTGGTGGTGGTCTTGCCGTTAGAGCCGGTTATGCAGATGGTCTTGGCCTTGGTATATCTTCCAGCGAACTCTATCTCCGAAACAATGGGCACACCGCCCGCGCGCAAGGCCTGCACCATGGGCGCCTTGTCGGGAATGCCGGGGCTTTTGACCACTTCGTCGGCATTAAGTATAAGCTCTTCGGTATGCTTCCCTTCCTCGAAAGGTATCTCCCACTTGGCGAGTATCTTCTTATACTTACCCTCCAACTTCCCCATGTCCGACAGGAATACGTCGAACCCCTTTACCTTTGCCAGCACAGCCGCGCCGCAACCGCTCTCCCCCCCGCCGAGGACAACAATTCTCTTCATTTTTATCTTATCTAATTTTAAGAGTTACCAATGTTATAGCCGCTAAAAGCAGCTGCACGATCCAGAAACGCACCACGATCTTCGACTCGAAGAACCCGCGCTTCTGGTAGTGGTGGTGCAGGGGCGACATTAAGAATATCCTGCGGCCCTCGCCGTATTTCTTTTTAGTGTACTTGAAGTAAGACACCTGTATCATCACCGACAGGCTCTCCACGAGGAACACTCCGCAGAGAATGGGCAACAGCAGTTCCTTGCGGATCAGCAGCGCGAACACCGCCATCATACCTCCGATGGCGAGGCTACCCGTATCACCCATGAACACCTGGGCCGGATAACAATTGTACCATATGAATCCGAACAGCGCCCCCACGAACGCAGCCGCGAACACCATAAGTTCACCGCTGTTGGGTATATACATTATATTGAGGTAGTCGGCGTAAATTATATGTCCCGAGAGGTAGGCCAATATCCCCAGCACCACCACTATCGACGCCGACACCCCCGCCGCCAGGCCGTCGAGGCCGTCGGTGAGGTTGGCGCCGTTGGACACGGCCGTGATCACCAATATGGCTATCAGCACGTACAGTATCCAGCTCATTGTGTTACCCTCCTCCTTGTCGGAACCCACGAGCCAGCTGTATTTGAACTCGTTGTTCTTAACGAAGGGGATCGTAGTGGTAAGGCTCTTCTGCGCCTCGGTGGTGTAGACACGGCTCTCCTTGCCGTCCTGGCGGAACACCTCTATCGATGCACCCGGAGCACGGCGGTCGACCTTATTTTTCACCACTATACCGTCGCTCATCCACATCGTGAGGCCCACGATAATCCCCAGACCCACCTGGCCCACGACCTTGAACCTGCCCTTGAGGCCTTCCTTGTTCTTGCGGAACACCTTTATGTAATCATCGGCGAAACCTATCAGCCCCAGCCAGACGGTAGACACGATCATGAGTTGCACGTAGATGTTGGTCAGGTCGCCGAACAGCAGTATGGGGATAAGTATCGAGCCGAGGATGATAATTCCCCCCATGGTGGGCGTGCCGCGCTTCTGGAGCTGGCCCTCGAGGCCTAAGTTGCGCACCTCCTCGCCTATCTGCTTGCGCTGGAGAAAAGTGATGACCCTGCGGCCGAAGATGATGCCGATACACAGGGCGGTGATGATGGCCATGGCGGCGCGGAAAGAGAGCGAGAGGAACATCACCTCGCCCGGAAGGTCGTAGAATTGGGTTATGTACTTGACTAAGTGGTAGAGCATAGTATTTTGCTTCTATTTTAGGTATTAATATACGTCTTTAGACAGCTCTTTTATCCTCGGTTTTCCTTCCTACTTTTGGCATTGCCCCAAAAGTAGGCAAAAGGTCTAGCCGCGTCTTCTGCCGGGGTCTCTTCCGGGAGCTTCCCTCGTTACACGATAACTGAGGGTGATCTCCCTCACGAGACCTGTTTCCGGCAGAAGCCCAAAGCGGCGATTATTTTGCTACTATGAATTTATCCTGAACGCCTGTAATTTTATATGTTATTCCCCCTTTTATAATACTTGTTATTCACACCTACTTGCCCATCGCCATAAACGCCGCGCGTACCTCTTCCTTGTCGTCGAAGTGGTGGCTGACGCCGGAAATGACCTGGTATGTTTCATGGCCTTTGCCTGCCACGAGGATTATATCTCCGGGGGAGGCCAGCATCACGGCCGTGCGAATAGCTTCCCTGCGATCGGGGATAGTCATGTAGCGCGACGTAGGATCGAGCCCTGCCTTCATCTCCTCGATTATGTCTTCCGCCCTTTCGGAGCGGGGGTTGTCGGATGTGAGTATGGCCATGTCGCTCCCATGAGCAGCTATAGCGGCCATCTCGGGACGTTTGGTGCGGTCGCGGTCGCCGCCGCACCCCACCACCACGTACAGCTTACCAGCCCCCTGGCGTATTTCGTTGATCGCCTCTATCACGTTTTGCAGTGCGTCGGGCGTATGGGCATAATCGACGATAGCCGTGATCCCGCTCTCCGAGCGCAGCGTATCGAAGCGGCCGTTTACCGGCTTCAACTCGCTCAGCACCCTGAGCGCCTCGCCCTTGTCCGCTCCCAGCAACACTGCCGCGCCGTAGACGCTCAGCAGGTTGTAGGCGTTGAAGCGGCCGAGGAATCCCACCCACACCTCAGCTCCGTCGATATTGAGCAACGTGCCGTCGACATGGCTCTCCACGATGCGGCACCGGAAGTCGGCGAACCCGCGCAAGGCATAGGTCTTAATGGTAGCGGCGCTGTTCTGCGTCATCACCGAAGCATTGCGGTCGTCGGCGTTCATCAGCGCGAAGGCCCCCTTGGGCATAGTGTCGAAGAATATCTTCTTGGCCTTTATATATTCGGCGAAGGTGCCGTGGTAGTCGAGGTGGTCGTGGGTGATATTGGTGAATATCCCGCCCGCGAAACGAAGGCCCACGGTACGGTGCTGGACGAGGCTGTGGGAGCTGACCTCCATGAAACAGTATTCGCAGCCCGCCTCCACCATCTCGGCCATCAGGGAGTTGAGCTTTACCGAGTCGGGCGTGGTGTGCGACGAGGGGATCTCCCTGTCCTCTATCTTGTAGATCACCGTGGAGATGAGGCCCGCCTTATAACCTAACTTGCGGAACATATCGTAGAGGAGCGTGGCTATAGTGGTCTTGCCGTTGGTGCCGGTAACGCCAACCAGCGTAAGTTTGTAGCTTGGATTGCCGTAGAAGTTGGCCGATATATGGGCCAGGGCTAAAGTGGAGTCGGCGACGACAATGTAGGTCACGGCAGGGGAAAGCTCCCCCGGCAATTCTTCGCACACCACGCACGCCGCCCCCGCGGCCACAGCCTGGGGTATATATGCATGGCCGTCGCTCTTCAGCCCCCTCACCGCCACGAAAAGCCCTCCCGGAGCGACATCCCGCGAGTCGAAACCCACCGACACGACGTCCCTGTCAAGTGTTCCCCGCACCTGGTCGTAATCCGCCCCCTGAAGCAACTCTTTCAATAACATAAACTCCGTTCGGTTTTAAATTTATTGCGTTTATCTCCGCTCTTTTCGCTGGCGCGGAATATGAACCCGCCATATCACCGGCATCGCTGGACAAAGATAGCCTTTAGACACGATATTACCACTATAAAAAGCCCTTAGTTATGCACATTTTTTCAAAGTAATCCCCCTGCTCTACAGCCGATACCGGGGCACTACCCGGAGATACTTCCTAAAAAAGACCGGGATCCGAATATCTTTACCCCAAAACACCTATCTTTGCAGGAGTTGGCCTCCGGCCTTTTAAGGATTGCTAAAAACAGACAATATGTTCGACCTCAAACTTATCAGGAAAGTTTACGCCAAATTGGCCGTCAGTGTGGATACGGCCCGAGGAGCCGTGGGGAGGCCCCTAACCCTCACCGAGAAGATACTTTTCGCCCACCTGCACAAGGATACCGCCCCGGGGGATTTCCGCCGTGGGGAGGACTACGTCAACTTCTCGCCCGACCGCGTAGCCATGCAGGACGCCACGGCGCAGATGGCCCTGCTGCAGTTTATGAACGCGGGCAGGGATAGCTCAGCCGTCCCCGCATCGGTACATTGCGACCACCTGATAATAGCCGAGAAGGGTGCGACGGAAGATCTCAAAGAAGCGAAAAGCACCAACAGCGAAGTATACGACTTCCTGCGCAGCGTGTCGGACAGGTACGGTATAGGCTTCTGGGCTCCAGGCGCGGGTATCATCCACCAGGTGGTACTTGAGAATTACGCCTTCCCAGGAGGCATGATGATAGGCACCGACTCCCACACACCCAACGCCGGCGGCCTCGGCATGATAGCCATCGGAGTGGGCGGCGCCGACGCCATGGACGTGATGGCGGGGATGCCGTGGGAATTGAAGATGCCACGCATAATCGGCGTGAAGCTTACCGGCAAGCTCAGCGGCTGGGCCTCGCCCAAGGACGTAATACTCAAGTTAGCGG
Organism: Rikenellaceae bacterium; assembly: GCA_031553875.1. GTDB lineage: Bacteria > Bacteroidota > Bacteroidia > Bacteroidales > Rikenellaceae > JAVBKU01. Next base: position 39,257 of record JAVBKU010000026.1, read on the forward strand.
GGTTACTGACCGTCAAGGGGGGTACCAATTCCGTGATAGAATATTTCGGCCCCGGGGCGGAGACCCTCTCGGCCACGGGCAAGGCCACGATATGCAATATGGGCGCCGAGGTGGGCGCCACCACGTCCATATTCCCCTACGACGAGGCTATGGCCCGCTACCTGCGTTCCACCGGCAGGGCGGACGTGGTCGCCATGGCCGACAATCTCAAGAACTACCTATCTCCCGACAAGGAGGTGGTGGCCGACCCCGAAAAATATTACGACCGCGTGATAGAGATCAACCTCTCTCTCGTAGAGCCCTATATCAACGGCCCCTTCACTCCCGACGCCGCACACCCCATATCGGAATTCGCCGAAGCGGTGCGCCGGGGCGGCTACCCGAAGCAAATGGAGGTGGGACTCGTCGGCTCATGCACCAACTCCTCATACCAGGACCTCGCCCGCGCTGCCTCCGTAGCACGCCAGGCAAAGGCCAAAGGATTGCGCGTGAAGGCTGAATATATCATAAATCCCGGCTCGGAACAGGTGCGCCAGACCGCCGAGAGGGATGGCATCCTGGGCGACCTGCTCTCCATCGGCGGCGTGGTGATGGCCAACGCCTGCGGCCCCTGCATCGGGCAGTGGAACCGTGGGGAGAAGGACAACGAGCGCCCCAACTCGATCGTGACCTCCTTCAACCGCAACTTCGCCGCACGTGCCGACGGCAACCCCAATACCCACGCCTTCGTGGCCTCGCCCGAGCTGGTGACGGCCCTCACAATAGCGGGCGACCTCTGCTTCAACCCCCTGCGCGACACCCTATTTAATGTTCGCGGCGAGCAGGTACGCCTCGACGCCCCCTCAGGCGACGAGCTGCCGCGGGATGGATTCCAGGCGGGCGACAACGGCTACATCGCCCCCTCCGGCGGAGATAATAAAGAGGTGGTGATCGATCCCAATTCCAAGCGCCTGCAGCGCCTTGCACCGTTCGCTCCGCTGAATGTCGGCGACTTCAGGAATATGCCCCTGCTCTTAAAGGCTTCGGGCAAGTGTACCACCGACCATATCTCGGCCGCCGGACCCTGGCTGCGCTTCCGCGGACACCTCGAGAATATCTCGGGGAACCTGCTGATGGGCGCGGTTAATAAATTCAATGGTAAGACCAACGACGCCCTCAACCAGCTCACCGGCAAGTACGACGGCGTGTCGGCCGTGGCCAGGGAATACAAGGCTGCGGGCATTTCGTCGATAGTGGTGGCAGAGGAGAACTACGGCGAGGGCTCCTCGAGGGAGCACGCCGCGCTGGAGCCGCGTTTCCTCAACGTGAAGGCGGTATTGGTGAAATCCTTCGCCCGTATCCACGAGACCAACCTCAAGAAGCAGGGCATGTTGGCGCTCACCTTCGCCGACAAGGCCGACTACGACCGCATCCGCGAGGACGACAAGATCTCTATCTCCGGGCTGGAAACATTCTCTCCCGGCGTCGATCTCGAGGTGATACTCCACCACAGCGACGGCACTACCGAATCGTTCCCCGCCGCACACACCTACAACGCCCAGCAGATAGGCTGGTTCAAGGCCGGAGCGGCGCTCAATGTAAAACAGTAAAACCATATATCACGTGGAAAAGATAACGACAGACGCCTCTGGTACACTCATAATACCCGACCGTCCCGTAGTCCCCTTCATCGAGGGCGACGGCGTGGGCCCCGAGATAACTCCCGCAACGCAGAAGATCGTGGACGCCGCGGTGGCCAAGGCCTACGGCGAGGGGCGCAAGATCGTCTGGAAAGAGGTGCTGGCAGGCGAAAAAGCCTTCAGGGAGACGGGAAGCTGGCTTCCGGAGAAGACAATGGAGGCTTTCAAGGATTATCTCGTGGGCATCAAAGGCCCTCTCACGACCCCCGTGGGCGACGGCATCCGCTCGCTGAACGTGGCCCTGCGCCAGGAGCTCGACCTCTACGTATGCCTGCGCCCTGTGCGCTGGTACAAGGGCGTGCAGTCGCCCGTGAAGGAGCCGTGGAAGGTCGACATGTTCATCTTCCGCGAAAATACCGAGGATATATACGCCGGGATAGAGTGGCCCAAAGGGTCGCCCGAGGCTAATAAATTCATGAAATTCTTGTCCGAGGAGATGGGCATCGACAAGGTGCGCTTCCCCGAGAGCTCGTCGTTCGGCGTGAAACCCGTGTCGGAAGAGGGATCGCAGAGGCTCGTGAGGGCGGCCATAGAGTTCGCCGTGGAGCGGAAGCTGCCGTCGGTGACGCTCGTGCACAAGGGTAACATCATGAAATTCACCGAAGGGGGCTTCAAGAACTGGGGTTACGACCTCGCCGAGAAGGAGTTCGCCGCCACGACTTTCACCATGCGCAGCTACAACGCTATACTAAAACAGCACGGCGCGAAAGAGGCCGGAGGGGCGTTGGAGGAGGCTAAGGCCGCGGGCAAGGTGATAATCAAGGACGTCATAGCCGACGCCTTCCTGCAGAACACGCTGCTCAAGCCCGAGGATTACAGCGTCATCGCCACGCTCAACCTCAACGGCGACTACATCTCCGACCAGCTGGCGGCGATGGTGGGCGGCATCGGCATAGCCCCCGGGGCCAACATCAACTACTCCACCGGCAGGGCCATCTTCGAAGCCACGCACGGCACGGCGCCCGACATCGCGGGGCAGGACAAGGCCAACCCCTGCTCGTTGTTGCTCTCGGCGGTGATGATGCTAAACTATTTCAAGTGGACCGAAGCCGCCCGCATGATAGAGGCCTCCGTGGAAAAATGTTTCTCCGAGGGCTACGCCACGGGCGATCTGGCAAGATTTATGGACAACGGAAAACCGCTGTCCACCTCCGCCTTCACCGATATGGCAATAAACAATCTGTAAATTTCACGGCCTCACGGGAGGCGCTCAAATAATACCGCGAACGATGAAAAAAGAGTATATGATCTACAAGCTGTCGGAATCGATCAAGAATACCAGCCACATAGACAAGGAACTGTTCTCCAAGTTCAACGTCAAGAGGGGCCTGCGCAACGAGGACCACTCTGGCGTGCTGGTGGGCCTCACCAAGATAGGCGACGTTATCGGCTACGAACGCCTCGAAGACGGCACGCTCCAAGCCATACCCGGCAAACTCATCTACCGGGGTATCGACGTCAACGACCTGGTGGCGGGCCTGCGCAAGGAGAAGCGCTTCGGCTTCGAGGAAACGGCCTTCCTCCTGCTGGCCGGGTCCCTGCCCAACAAGGACGAATTGAGCGTATTCTCGTCGCTCATAAACGAGTTCATGCCCCTGAGCCAAAAGACCAAGATGAACATCCTCGACCTCGAGGGTCAGGAGATCATGAATATCTTAGCGCGCAGCGTGCTCGAAATGTACACCTTCGACGACGATCCCGACAACACCTCGCGCGACAACCTCATGCGCCAGTCGATCGACCTCATAGCCAAGTTCCCCACCATCATAGCCTACGCCTACAACATCATGCGCCACAGCATGCAGGGGCGTTCGCTGCATATCCGCCACCCCAAGGAACACCTCTCGGTGGCCGAGAATTTCCTCTTCATGCTCAAGGGAGAGTACTCCCCGCTCGAAGCCGAGATACTCGACCTGTGCCTGATACTCCACGCCGAGCACGGCGGGGGTAACAACTCGACCTTCACCGTGAGGGTGACCAGCTCCTCGGGCACCGACACCTACTCGTCGATAGCAGCGGCCATCGGCTCTCTGAAGGGCCCGCTCCACGGGGGCGCCAACATCGCCGTGGTCAACATGTTCGACCACCTCAAGAACAATATACAGGACTGGACAAGCGCCTCGGAGATAGACAACTACCTCGTGAAGATGCTCAACAAGGAGGCTTATAACCGCACCGGACTTATCTACGGCATCGGCCACGCCATATACACCGTCTCCGACCCCCGCGCCGTGCTGCTCAAGGAGCGCGCCCGGGAGCTGGCCAAGGAGAAGGGCCGCGAGTACGAATTCGCCTTCCTCGAGCTTATCGAGGAGAGGGCCGTGGAAAAATTCATGGAGTTCAAGGGCAATAAGGTCAACAAGCGCGTGTGCGCCAACGTCGACTTCTACTCCGGCTTCGTGTACGACATGATAGGCCTGCCCAAGGCGGTCTACACGCCCCTGTTCGCCATGAGCCGCATCACCGGCTGGACCGCCCACCGCATCGAGGAACTCAACTTCGAGGGCAAGCGCATCATCCGCCCCGCCTACAAGAACGTGGCCGAGCTGAAGACCTTCGTGCCGCTGGATAAGAGGTAGAGGAAGTAGTTTCATAAAAAAGAAAGTCCGCGAATGCGGAATCCAAACGTAATCACTAAAGCGGGGCGAAATTTTCGCCCCGCATTTTTATTAACAGCATCTATTTGTTATTCAAAATTATCCGTATATTCGGGTTATAATCTTTATCAAATAAAGAGTTCTCCTAAATTATGACATTATGAGAATTATTCTACCCCTCTGCTCCGCAGCAATGCGTTTTATCATAATCTCCGCCACCGTCTTGCTTTTAACCGCATGTTCCGGTAAAGATGATATTCCACTTCCCGACCCCAAGATATACGCAGGAGGATATTACCATAACGGAGGACCTGATGTCGCCTGTTATTGGGATGAAGGTACGTGCGTACCTCTGAGCCTGCCTGATGACATAAGAGACTCATATTGTACTTCCATTGTGGTCTCTGGCGGTGTAATCTACGCCGGAGGATATTACCATAACGGTACGAAAAACGTCGCTTGTGTCTGGGTCAATAATTCCCGTACCGACCTGACCGCTCCCGGAACAAGCCACGCTTATTGTACGTCCATAGCCGTTTACAACGGGATGGTTTACGCAGGAGGATATTACATTAGCGGAACCAAGAATATCGCCTGTTATTGGAGGGGGAATAACCGTACTGATCTATCTGTGCCACAGGATGCGGGGAATTCCCGTTGTACCTCTATTGTAGTTGATAACGGTAAAGTTTACGCAGGGGGATATCACGTAATTACCCGCGTTATAACTCCCGAACCCGACTATAGCGCCACCTCCTGGAACGAGCCCTGTTACTGGACAAATAATGTACGTACCGACCTGAATTATACCGTAAATCCCTTGGTAAGTACGTCTTGTACCTATATCGCACTTTACAAAGGCAATGTTTATGCAGCCGGAAACCTGAGTAGATTAATATGGGTATGGCAAGACGGTAAATTAACGGGAATTCCGGCTTTAGGGCTTATCTCGCTTACCTTTTATTACAGTACTTCTATTATCGTAAATAACGGGAACGTTTATGTCGGTGGATATTATATGAAAGACGGACTACGTCACCCGTGCTATTGGAAGGATAAATCCCGTGTAATCCTATCATGTACCAGCGAGGATCCTGCGGAAATAATGATTGGGTACAATAATTCTATCGCCGTCTACGGAGGCAAGGTATATTCCGGGGGATATTATCAATTTGCAAGTGGATCCCCAAAATCAACCGCTTGTTACTGGGTCAATACCTCGATGGTCGTATTAGCTTTGCCGGAAGGCATTACCGATGGAGTGTGCAATTCCATCTGCGTGGTTCCCCAATAGAGGATATAAGGCCCACTCATAAGGTCTCATGGATATCGTGCGAAAATGCGGGGCGAAAATTTCGCCCCGCATTTTTATTAACAGCATCTATTTGTTATTCAAAATTATCCGTATATTCGGGTATATAATTTTATCAAATAAAGAGTTCCCCCTAAATTATAATACTATGAAAATTCTCCTACCCCTCTGTTCCAGGGCAATCCGCCTTGCCATGATCTCCGCCACAGTCTTGCTGTTAACCGCATGTTCCGGGAAAGAAGATGATATTCCCCTGCCCGACCCCAAAATATATACAGGAGGATATTACTATAACCGGGGACTTGACGTAGCCTGTTATTGGGATGAAGGTGTTTGCATACCTCTGAACTTGCCGGAAGAAATAGGAGACTCATATTGTACTTCCATTGTAGTCTCGGGCGGCATAATATATGCCGGAGGATATTATCGTAATATTTCGAACGATGTCGCTTGTGTCTGGGTCAATAACTCCCGTACCGACCTGACCGTTCCCGACGGGGCAGTCCACGCTTATTGCACGTCCATAGCTGTTTACAACGGGACGGTCTACGCGGGGGGGGTACTACCTTAAGGACAGGAAGTATATCGCCTGTTATTGGACGGGGAATAACCGCACTGATCTGTCTGTACCCCCGGATGCGGGGAATTCCCGTTGTACCTCAATTATAGTCGATAACGGTAAAGTATACGCAGGGGGATATCATGTAATTACCCGCGTTATAACTCCCGAACCCGACTATAGAGCTTTATGGTGGAATGAGCCCTGTTACTGGACGAATAATGTACGTACCGACCTGAATTATACCGTAAATCCTTTGGTAAGTACGGAGTGTACCTATATCGCCCTTTACAAAGGCAATGTTTATGCAGCCGGATATCAGCGCTTCAATATAGGCGGATTGGTAATGGTTCCTTGGACGTGGCAGGGAGGAGAATTTTCGGGGCTTCCTTCTGTAACTCCCACTTCGGCCCTCAATAAGTATTGTACCTCCATTGCCGTAAATAACGGTAACGTTTATATCGGTGGATATCGAATGACCGACATGCGTTATAGGGCTTGTTATTGGAAAAATAAATCGTGTGTGTATTTGTCCGATCCGGAAGGGGTTCCCAGTGAAAACGTAGCTTCGTGCAGTAATGATATAGCCGTTTACGGCGGTAAAGTTTATTCCGGAGGATATTACTCTACTCCTTCTATTAAACCCGCCTGTTACTGGGTCAATACATCGTTGGTCCGATTAGCTTTGCCGGAGGGAATTACCGATGGGGTGTGCAATTCTATCTGTGTAGTTCCTCAATAGAAGGGAGTAGGCCGGCCCACATATTAAGGCCCAATGAACATAGTGTAAGAATGCGGGGCGAAATTTTAGCCCCGCATTTTTTTTCACCGGAAAAGGGAGTATCTTCGTAAGTGTGAAGCCGCCGGTTTAGCTGGCGACTGCACGTATAGGAAATACGCCATGAAACACTTCGAAGACATACACGGCAAGGAGCACGACAGCGCCCTCACAGTAGGCCGCGGGGTCGAGCAGCCTCCCGTGGTCAACCCCCACTTCAGGCGCGTGAGGCGCAGGGAGTTCTCGACCGCCGACTTCGTGGAGGGCATCCTCCGAGGCGATATAGCCATACTTTCGCAGGCCATAACCCTCGTGGAGAGTGTCCGCCCTGAGCACTACGCCCAGGCGCAGGAGATAATCGAGCGACTGCTGCCTCATGCGGGAAAGTCAATCAGAATAGGTATAACCGGCGTCCCCGGGGCGGGGAAATCGACATTTATCGAGGCCATGGGCAACCTTGTCACCAGCCTCGGCCACAAGCTGGCGGTACTTGCAATAGACCCCAGCTCGGAGCGTAGCGGCGGCTCGATCTTAGGCGACAAGACCCGCATGGAGACCCTCGTACACAATCCCTCCGCCTTCATCCGCCCTTCGCCCTCGGCGGGGTCGCTCGGAGGCGTGGCGCGCAAGACCCGTGAAAGTATAATTCTATGCGAGGCGGCGGGCTTCGACGTGATATTCATCGAGACCGTGGGTGTGGGCCAGAGCGAAACGGCCGTGCATTCTATGGTGGACATGTTCCTGCTGCTACAAATAGCCGGGGCGGGCGACGAATTGCAGGGCATCAAGCGCGGTATCATGGAGATGGCCGACATGGTGGCTATCAACAAGGCCGACGGCGAGAACAAGCGCCGCGCGGAGATGGCCCGGAGCCTGTACGTCAACGCATTGAGCCTCTTCCCCACGCCCGAATCGGGGTGGAAACCGCAGGTGTTCACCTGCTCGGCCATTGAGGGCGCGGGGCTGTCGGATATGTGGAGTGGGGTGGAAGAATTCATCGAATTTATCCGCGCCAACGGCCACTTCGCCGCCAACCGCAACGCCCAGGCCAAATACTGGATGTACCAAAGCATCAACGAAGCCCTGCGTGAAAATTTTTATGCGAATGACGTTGTGGAGGGAATGATTCCGCACGAGGAGGAGATGGTGCTTACGGACAAGAAAAGCTCATTCATCGCGGCGAGGGAACTGTTGAACGCATACTTCGACTCTATAAAGGGGAAGTAAAGGGAGGCTGGGAATTATGTTCGGGGCGGCAACCTTTTGGTTGCCGCCCCGAACTGTTTTAGTAAGCCGGGTGAATAGTAGTATTAATTGCCGGTGCCTGGCCTGCCTCCACTGCTCTATTGGATGTGGCTAAATTATCTTCATCTCCGCGGCTGCGGGGGCGCACCGGAGGTGCGAGCCGCGGAGATGAGCATCGCGAAACGCGATGCAGCACCTTGGTCTAAAAGGGGAGCATAAACACCTCAGGCGCTTTGAAAATTAAACTATCTTCTACAAAAAATAATTCTATCCGGGTGTTAGCAGACACTCCGAGTGCCTGTAGGCACCTACGGCATCCACTCTATCACCCCGTCTACAGGATTGGCTTCGAGCCACCGCCTGAAAGCGTCATAATCCCTCACTCCGTCACGCATAACAGCCTGATAATAGGCTATCCCGGGGATCTTATCGGTATCGGGCGTCTGATACTTCAGCAAGATTATGGCCCCGCGGATTTCGGGGGTCAGCGCAGCGGATATCCTGTCGGCCACCCGCTCGAAGTAGCCGTCGTAGCGCGACCCCTTGAGTATGTGGATCATATCTATCTGCCAGAGGTCGCCCTCGGAGTCCCTGTACCAGGCGTGCCACTCTACGCACTGTTCGGGGGTGTGGATCAGGTTGGCGAATTCCATCCGTTCGATCCCAGGTTTGCGGGAGAGTTGTGCCATAGCGGAAAACCCTATGGAGAGGTCGAGCTCAGGAGAGTAAATATGGAAATCTATATCGCGGTGCTTCACGAGCAGGCCGGTGCGGAGCGACCCCACGAGATCGGGTTCGGCACCCACCGATTCCCAGATACCCTCTATATCCAGCTCCGCAACTATCCGCCGGGCCTTCTCCTGGTTGCGTGCGGCTATGTCCAATATACGCTGATCCATAAGCAGATACATTATAGGGAGAGGGCCTCTCTCCTGCGCCGGAAGGCACTCCGGGAAATTATCAGAAGCAGAGCTTCACGCCACAGATAGCGCCGATGCCCAGCGTGGGCACACGGTTGAAACGGTACTGTTTGGCGTTCAGCAAGTTGTCGGCCTCGAGGAATAGGGTCGTCACCTTCGAGAGCCTGTAATCGGCATTGAGGGAGAGGTTGACGTTGCCGCCTATCTTATTGGTCCCCAGCATCTCATCTGTGCCGTCGAACGTGGTTTCATAGCAAATCCTGCCGTCATAAGCCTGCATGGAAAGACCCGCGGTGAACTTCTTGCCCAGAGTGTAGCGTAACGACGCCTCCATCTCGAAACTGGGCAGGCCGTCGCCTACAGGCAGATGGCGCATGTCGCAGCCCATGTACTTCGCGATTAAGCCGTACTCGAAGTTACGCGCGAAGTGCCCCGAGATCTCGCCGCCAACGACCCATATCATCCCGTCGTCGACAAGGGCGGTGAAGGTGTTGCCCATCGAGGTAAAGCCCGAGAGGTCGTAGTAGTTCGAGAATACGTTCATATTCCTGTAGAAGCTCGCGCCCCCGAACACCCTGTATGAGAATGCCGAAGAGACACTGCCCTCCACGCCCGCACGGATATTGTATGCGGCGGTGCTTTCGAGCGTCAGGCCCGACATCACATAGGGGTTGAGCTTCACGGCCTCGTAGTAGCTGCCCTCGCCCACCTCGCCGTCGATATCTAGGAAGGCGATGAGGTAATCATTAGCCAGTTTATATTTGAGACCCACCAGCGGCATCACGTAGAAGTTGTTCTCATCGTCGACATTACACCTGTCGCCCACGAGGTTCAAGCCCACGCTCACGCTCGCCTTATCCCCCTCGTAACTGTATTGGGGCGCGAAGGAGAACATCAGGTGGTCGTGCTTGCCCATCTTCCCGTTGCCCTTGTCCATATGGAATCCGAGGCCCAGGTCGATCCTGTGCGCCTCCTTGAAGCCGCGGGCCAGGTCGACATGCACTCCGAAACCCGTTTCGTGGCTATCGAACTTATCGTTGATATAGTGCGTCTCCGCACCCACCTTGAAATTCAGGCGAGAGAGATCAGAGAAGTCGTCGCCCACGCTCACGTCGGCCCCTAATGTGGTGAAATTCTGGCGCAGGGCGTCTTTCGAGGAGTCGAATCCGGCGGGCAGGAGGTCGGAAAAGTTATAGTATCCGAAGCGGCTCAGGGCGTCGTAGCCCAGCGCCACGCCGCCCTCGACGCTGTAACGGTCAGCCCTGCCGAAACGGTGCTTCACCCTGCCGTAGAGGTCGTTATAAGTGTATAGGGCCGGGGCCTTGTCGCCATAGTCGTTCTTTATTTTGGAATAACTGCCGTAGTGGCTCGCACCCGCCATGAAGTCGGTGCGGGGCGAGGCGTGGAGCGAATATATCACGTCGCCGACGCTCTGGAACGGGTAGCCGAGGCCCGCCCTCACATAGAGCGAATTGCGCTTGTAGGGGGCGATGGACGAAAAGCCGGCCGCGCGTATGGGAGCCACATTGAACCCGCTGGCTATAGGCGAAGGGAATATGCGGTAGCTGATATCCGGGCGCAGAGGCACGGTGTCGCGCATCACGGGCTTGATGCCCAGCTTGGGGCTCTCCGAGACCGTAGGCTCGTAGTCCCTCGTAACCTCCACTTGGCGGTTGAGCCCGCCCTCCTGCGCCGCCGCTCCGAGGGGCAACGCCGCGAGTGACAACGCTCCCGCCGCAATATATAATCCTGCTGATATGCCGTATCTTTTCATCTTTCCGTTGGTTTTCCGTTTTTTACGTTGGAACTAATATGCTACTCCACAATAGTTCAATTTCATTAGCCTTCGGTTTTCTTTCCTACTTTTGGCATTGCCCCAAAAGTAGGCAAAAGGTCTAGCCGCGTCTTCTGTCGGGGTCTCTTCCGGGAGGCTTCCCTCGTTACACGATAACTCGGGTGATCTCCCTCACGAGACCTATTTCCGCCAGAAGCCCGAAGCGGCGATTATTTTGCTGTTAATATTACTTTTTCGCTTGCTGCTCTCCCGCGGCCTCTATGCTCTTGATGCGTGCGAGGCACTCCTTCACCCCGTCGGCGATACCGTCGTCTTTAACAGTATAACCGTCGGCGATGCTCTGCAATGTGGCCCTGGCCTGGAACATATCGCCCTCGGCTATGTAGATGTCGCCCAGGGTTAGGAATGCTTTGGCCGTCCAGAATTGATGGGGCGTACCCGTAGAGGCGAAGGCGAATACCTTTTCGCGCGCCTCGTTACTCTTGCCTTGGTCGTAAAGGTTTTCTATCACCCTGTAGCACGATTCCGCGCCCTCGGCGGTCAACGGTTCCGAGGCTACGATTATGTAGTCGGCCATAGCCGCCTCCTTGTCGCCTGCGCGGAATTTCGCACCGGCGCGGGCGAAGCGGGCTTTACGCGCGATCTCCTTATTCACAAAGGGCGAGGAGAGTATCTCCGTGGCCGACGCGGCGGTGTAGGCATCGTCGCCCGCAAGCACGGCCGAAGTTATCCATCCGTCGAGGCCCTCGGTAATAAGGGGGGCGGAGGTGGCCGTGGCGGAGAGCCTCTGGTAGTATGACGCAGCGGCAGCGTAGTCCTTATTCTCGGAATATATCTTTGCCGCCTTCTGTAATGCCTGGGCAGTCAGGGCGTTGGAGTACATATCGGCCACTCCCTCGAACGAACTCAGAGCCCCGGCCCTGTCGCCCGTGCGCAGCTGCGCCTCGCCTCTGGTGTAGAGGGCATTGGCCTTGTAGGCGCCCTTGGGATAGCGCTTCAGGTAGTCGTTCATCAGGTTCACGGCGCGCTTCGAGTCGCCCGCGAGGTAGACCTTCTCGGCAGCTACGTATGTAAGCGAGTCGCGCTCCACGATGGAGGCGTTGGTCTCCACCCCTGCGTTCTGGGCGAAGGCGAAGTAGGAGTCGACGTCGTTGCGGTCGACATATATATTACGTATGCCGAGCATCGCTCCGCGCGCCTGCGGCGACGAGGGAGCCTGCTCCACGAGCTTCTTGTAATATTTCAGCGCCTCGGTGTTGTTGTTCTGGTTCTGATACGCAAGGCCCAGCTCCGACAGGGCGTCGAGGTAATAGGGCGAGGAGGGATATTCGTCCACGAGCCTGCGCAGCACCAGCGTCCCCTCGGAGAAGCGTTCGCGCAGGATGTAGGTATGGCCGAGCTGGTACATGGCGTCGTCGACATATTCGCCCCTGCCGTTATTGATTATATCCTGCAGCGATTCGATCTTGCGTTCGGGCCTGTCGACCAGGCCGAGCATCATAGCCCTCTGGTACTTGGAATAATATGCCTCCTCGCCTCCGATACGGATGGCCTTGTCGTATTCCTGTATGGCGGCCCAGTATTTCTTATCCACCAGGCGCAGGTCGCCCAGGCGGTTATAGGCGTCGGCCTTGTAATTATCGTTAGGCTCGTAGGCCGACACGAAGCGGTTAAACTGCTCCTCCGACGGCTCCCACTTCTTCATATTGAAGTCGCAGTAGCCCATGTTGTACATGGCGAACATCCTCTCCCTTTCGGTCTTGGGGGCCACGGCCGAGTACTCGGCGAAGAGCTTGCGCGAGGCGGCATAGTCACCCCTGGAGAACAACGCCTCGCCCTTCCAGTACTTCGACAGGGCGGTATATTTGGCGGTGTAGGGATATTTCAGCGACAGGTTGAACATCTCTATCGCCTTGTCGGTCTGCCCCGCGTTGTAGAACTCAAGGGCGCGGAAGTAACATATCTTCTGGAGGGCGGCTTTGATGTTGTTGTCGGGGTTGTCGATCTTCATGATGGCGTCGTAGGCCGCCTCGTAGTTGCGCGAGTTGAAGTAGGCCGAAAGCAGGTACTCCCTCGCCTCGGGCACTCTCGACGACGAGGGGAACTCCGACAGGAAACGGTTGAACACGGTGATGGCCTCGCCGAACACCCCGCCGCCAAGCTCGTACTGCAGCTTGCCGTAGTTGAACATCGCGTCCTCCCTGATACCCTTGTCATGCGGGGCGTTGGAGGCAAGGGCGAAAGCCTGCAGGGCCTTGGCCTTGTCGCCTGTTTTGAGGCAGGCGCCACCTAAGTGGTAGCAACTGTTCTGGAAGAGGGCGTCGTCGCCGTCGGTCACCTTCGAGAGGTATTCGATAGCGCCCGGGTAGTCGCCGCCCATATAGCGGCAGTAGCCTATTAGGTAGTTCTCCTCACGGCCCACTTTGCCTCCCAGCGACACGTATGTTTCGATATATTTCTGGGCGTTAGTGTAATCCTTTTGTCTAAAGTACGACTCGCCCGTGATGCGTGCTATCTCGGCCTTGCGCTCGGCGGTCGCCGACTCCATAAGCGCCGGGCCGTTAGCCGTAACGTAAGGGTAGTCGCCCTTCAAGAATTTGATCTGCAGGACATAGAACGGCACGATGGGCTTGTAGCTCGGTGATTGGGCTATCGACTCGAAACCCTTGAGAGCCGCATCGTAATCGCCGCGCGAGTAGTCGATGTAAGCCATGTAATATCTGGCTGCGTCGGCATATTTACTCCCCTGCTCCACCCTGCTGAAATAGGGATAGGCCTGCTCGGGTTTGTCGTTGGTGAACGAGCTGTAACCCAGCTTGAAATTATACTCCCCCTGCCTGTCAGAGGGGATGTCGTAGGGGTTGACCGTGAGGTAATGTTTGTAGGCCTCGCCGGGCTTACCCTTCTCCTGCAGGATATCGGCGAGGGTGAAGTGCACCTCGCTCAGGCGTGTGGAGAACGGGTACTCCTCGATAAAACCCCTCAGGCGCGTTTCAGCCTCTGGCGAATTCAGCTTAGCCGAGCATATCGCCGAATAATATTCTATTTCGGCCTTGTTCATGGCCCCGTCTTCTCCGCAGTCCTCCTCCGCCTTGGCGAATTCGGTGAGGGCCGCGATGTACTGCTCGCTGCGGAACAGCGATTTACCCTTCTCGAAAGCGCCTTCCGCAGGGTGGGTTACGGGCACGGCGGCCCATGTATTGATACTATATAAAGCCGCGCACAAAAGCGGGATACAGATTCTACGCATACGCCAGGTTTTTATCGAAGCAAAGTTAATAATTTGTAGCCAAAAACATCATTCCCGCTTTGATAGGACGATTTTTTGGTGAATATTTGTGTCACCGGAGAAGACTTGGTAAGTCCGACACACGCCATAACGGACACCGGCACACAATCGTATGAAAGGACGCGAGAATAAACCCCACATAGGCATCTTCGGACGCTGCAACACGGGCAAGAGCACCCTGCTCAACTTTCTCTGCGGGGAGGGGGTGGCCATCGTGTCACCCGAGGCGGGGACCACGGCCGACCCCGTACGTCGGAGCTACGAGATACGCGGGTTCGCCCCGGTGATCTTTATCGACACCGCAGGCCTCGACGATACCCCGTCGGGGCTTGGAGGTATGCGCTCCCTCAAGTCTTTATCGGTACTCGGGGAGATAGACCTGGCCATCATCGTATTCCGCGAATGGGGCAAGGAGGAGGCGGAATTGGCCCGCAGGCTCGAAGAGGAGGATATACCATTTATAACGCTTTTCAACTCGTTCGACGGGGAGGCTTTAGAGGGGCCCCGTACAGCGGATATTTCCATCGACCTCGCCAACGCCGCCGGGACCGACCGCGACGCCATACTCGACGCCATTAAACGCGCCCTGCCGGAGAACTCCTACACGCCCGTGTCGATGTTCGGCGCTCGTGTCGGCAAGGGCGACACGGTGCTCCTGATCTGCCCCATCGATTCGGAGGCTCCCACGGGGAGGCTTATACTGCCGCAGGTGCAGGCCATACGCGAACTTCTCGACAAGGGGGCCGTGGCCATAGTCCTGCAACCGGAGGAGGTTGGGGGATTCCTTGCTTCGCACCCCCTGCCCAAGTTGGCCGTCACCGACAGCCAGATGTTCGGGGCCATAGAGCCCCTGATTCCCGGGGGAGTGGAACTGACCTCATTCAGCATCCTGCTGGCCGCGGCCAAAGGCGACTACGGCACATACCTGCGGGGGCTCGAAGCGGTCGACCGCCTGAAACAGGGCGACAAGATACTGATAGTGGAAAACTGCTCGCATCAGAGCAGTTGCGACGATATAGGCCGCCACAAGATCCCCGCCTGGCTCGACGCCTACACCGGCTGTAAGCTCGACTATACATTCGCCGGAGGCCGCGCGCCTATGCCCGAAAATCTGGGCGATTACGCGCTTATAGTGCAGTGCGGGGGGTGCATGGTCACGCGCCGCCAGCTGCTCAACCGCATCCGGCAGACCTCGCGCCACGGCGTGCCTATGACAAACTACGGAATGCTTATCCGTAAGATAAGGGGATAGACCCTGCGCCATTAAGCAACCGCATCGCGACCCACGATGCTCATCAAGGTAACATCCGGGGAGCAAAATAATCGCCGCTTCGGGCTTCTGCCGGAAACAGGTCTCGTGAGGGAGATCACCCTCAGTTATCGTGTAACTAGGGAAGCTCCCGGAAGAGACCCCGGCAGAAGACGCGGCTAGACCTTTTGCCTACTTTTATGGCAATGACAACATTTCGAGCAGTGAGGGCAGAGACCGCTTGCGGACTATGCCGAGTCGCGAGAAATGAAAGCGAAGCTAAAAGTAGGTCCCGCCGAAGGCGAAAGAAACTACCGTAAAGTAGCATATCAATTCCTTAATCTAAAGATTTTTATTATCTTTATCTTCTGAAAACGGGCCCAGCCCGACACGGAAGTCAAAGAACGAAAACCATATACGATATGTCAAAATTCGAGGTAAGGGGCGGTTGCTGCCTCAAGGGTGAGATTACCCCGCAAGGGGCCAAGAACGAAGCCCTCCAGATACTTTGCGCCACGTTGCTAACCCCCGACAGGGTGGTGATACGTAACATCCCGCAGATAATCGACGTCATCCAGCTCATCGAACTGCTCGCCGCTATGGGCGTGAAAGTCGAAAGGATCGACCACACCACCTACGCCTTCGAGGCCAAGGATATCAACCTCGAATACCTCAAAAGCAAGGATTATTGCACCCGTGCCGCCCGCCTGAGGGGCTCGGTGATGATGATAGGGCCGCTGTTGGCGCGCTTCGGCGTGGGTTACATCCCCAAGCCCGGGGGCGACAAGATCGGCCGCCGCAGGCTCGACACCCACTTCATCGGATTCCAGAAGCTGGGGGCTAAGTTCGACTTCGACGCCGGCGCTAACTTCTTCTCTATCAAGGGTAAAAACCTCAAGGGTTGCTACATGCTCCTCGACGAAGCCTCCGTCACCGGCACGGCCAACATCATCATGGCCGCCGTGATGGCCAAAGGCTTCACCACCATCTACAACGCCGCCTGCGAGCCCTACATACAGCAGCTCTGCAACATGCTCAACCGTATGGGCGCGCGTATCTCGGGCATAGCCTCAAACCTGCTTACCATAGAGGGCGTCGACTCTCTCGGCGGCACGGAACACACCCTCCTGCCCGACATGATCGAGGTGGGGAGCTTCATCGGCATGGCTGCCATGACCCAATCCGAGATAACCATCAAGAACGTGTCGTTCGAGAACCTGGGCATCATACCCGCGCAGTTCGCCCGCATGGGCATCAACTTTATCCAGCGCGACGACGATATAATAATCCCCAAGCACGACCATTACCAGATCGAGAGCTTCATCGACGGATCGATCATGACCATAGCCGACGCTCCCTGGCCGGGCCTCACGCCCGACCTGCTGTCTGTGTTCCTCGTTGTGGCCACGCAGGCCCGGGGCTCGGTACTGATCCACCAGAAGATGTTCGAAAGCCGCCTGTTCTTCGTCGATAAGCTCATCGACATGGGCGCGCAGATAATTCTCTGCGACCCCCACCGCGCCACTGTCATAGGACACGACCGGGCCGTGCGCCTGCGCCCCACAGTGATGTCGTCGCCTGATATACGTGCGGGTGTTGCTCTGCTTATCGCCGCCATGTCGGCCGACGGACGCAGCATAATCCAGAATATCGAGCAGATCGACCGCGGATACGAAAATATCGACGGCCGCCTCAACGCCCTGGGAGCGGATATAAGAAGGGTGGAATAATTAACTGGAGTAATAAGAGAGAGGGGAGTACTTTGCGTACCCCCCTTTCTTTTAATTTTCGCACCTTTTGCACGCCCAAAAGGTACTGACCAAAATGCGCCCCGCCGATGAAGATTTCATAACGAGCAACTTCGTACATCCTAAAACGCCGAACTCCTCCTTTTTAACGGGATCTTAGTCCACGCTAACAGTCGTTAAACACAGCGTCGTTTTTTTACGGATTCCCTCGTCGCTCCTCCGGGCGTAAATCTTCAGATGCGGGGATCGCAGGCGCTTACGCGCCTTAATAATTTACCATAGAAAATACTCAAATAAAAAGGCCGCGCTCTTTGCAGAGCGCGGCCCGAAAATATATAGTCTGCGGGAAGATTACTTCCTGTAGATCTTGGTGTAGCCGTAGATAGCTTCGTCGCCGAGTTCTTCCTCGATACGAAGAAGCTGGTTGTACTTGGCCATACGGTCAGAGCGGCTGAGTGAGCCGGTCTTGATCTGGCCCGAGTTGGTAGCCACGGCGATGTCGGCGATCGTAGAATCTTCTGTTTCGCCCGAGCGGTGTGAAGTCACGCTGGTGTAACCCGCGCGGTGAGCCATTTCGATGGCGTCGAGAGTTTCGGTCAGCGAGCCGATCTGGTTAACCTTGATGAGGATCGAGTTGCCGCAACCCATTTCGATACCCTTGCGCAGGAACTCCACGTTGGTCACGAACAGGTCGTCACCCACCAGCTGGCACTTGTCACCGATCTTGGCGGTGAGCAGCTGCCAGCCGTCCCAGTCGTTTTCGCCCATACCGTCCTCGATAGAGTCGATGGGGTACTTGGCAACGAGCTGTTCGAGGTAAGCTACCTGCTCGGCAGAGTTACGCTTGGCACCGCTGGCGCCTTCGAATTTGCTGTAATCGTATACGCCGTTCTTGAAGAATTCAGAAGAGGCGCAGTCGAGACCTATCGACACGTCGCCGCCTTCGCTCTTGCGGCCGGGCTTGTAGCCTGCCTTCTTGATGGCTTCGATGATAGATTCGAGGGCGTCTTCTGTACCCTTGAGGGCGGGGGCGAAACCACCTTCGTCACCTACAGCCGTGCTGAGGCCACGGTCGTGGAGCACCTTCTTCAGGGCGTGGAACACTTCGGCACCCATGCGCAGACCTTCCCTGAACGACTTGGCGCCCACGGGACGGATCATGAACTCCTGGAACGCGATAGTAGCGTCGGAGTGCGAACCGCCGTTGATGATGTTCATCATGGGAACGGGGAGGGTCTTGGCGTTGGTGCCGCCGATATAGCGGTACAGGGGCATATCGAGCAGGGTGGCAGCAGTCCTGGCAACGGCCAGAGACACGCCGAGGATGGCGTTTGCGCCGAGCTTGCTCTTGGTGGGAGTGCCGTCGAGGGCGATCATGGTCTTATCGATACCTACCTGGTCGGTAACCATCATACCTACGATCTCCTTGGCTATTACGTCATTGACATTGTCAACGGCCTTCAGCACGCCCTTACCCAGGTAGCGGCTCTTGTCGCCGTCGCGAAGCTCGAGGGCTTCGTTTTCGCCTGTAGAGGCTCCCGAGGGAACCGCCGCGCGGCCGAATGCGCCGCTGGCTGTCAATACTTCAACTTCAATTGTGGGGTTACCCCTCGAGTCGAGGATCTCCCTCGCGTGAACACTTACGATCTGTCCCATAAAATTTATCCAAAATTAGTTTAACCTATCTTTATCTTTGCTTCCGCCCGCCGGGCGGAACATTATCAGTCTATATCTGCCGGCCTTCCCTCGTCTCCCAACACTCCGCTCTCAACCCCGCAGCCGCGAAATAACGGCCAAAATCGCCCCAAAGATACGCTTTTGAGAATTGTGAAACAAATTTAATAAAGCGATTTTTGGCCCCGGCCACTGGCAAAGATTCGGGGCCGCCTGTAGGCGGCCCCGAATCTCAGGCATATATCTTTACTCCTCGCAAGCTATATTATTTCTTATCAGCCTTGCGTTTGCGCAGAATGACGTGATACCAAAGCGTCTCGAGATATCTCTCGGTGGCTTCCCTCCACTCCGTATAGCGCGAATGCAATGGATACGGCGGTCGCCACGATCCCGTATAAAGGTGTATGGCGACGGTATTGTGGGTTACCGACCAGTCGCGGAAGATCTTTTTACCGGACTGGGTGGTAAAGTAGTCGTAGGGATAGAGATGGAGGCCGTTGTCGAGCGTCTGGTCGAGGTCCTTATCATACTTGAACCCATGGCGCTCGGATATCTCCGCAAGTATATCGGGGAGTATCCTGTAATCATACTTGCCACCCGGGAGAATAAAATCCCGCGAAGCGTAGTAATCCATAAATTCCTTTACAACGGGGCTGCCTTTCTCGGCGCCGAATATGGCCCCCTCGACCTTTATCCCCGCACGGAAATCAGACGGATCCCTGTCGGGGTCCAGGCATATGTCGGCGAAATATTCCGTACTGGTGAAGGCGTGGTCGGAGAGGAACGCGTCGAACCTCTTTATCGCCCTCACGTCGGTGTCGAGATATATGCCGCCGTGATGGTACAGGGCGTAAAACCTGACATAGTCGGCGGCGAAGGCCCACTTCCTAACGCTCACCGCCTGCTTTGTCCAGGGCAGGGAGTCGAAGTCGAAGCTATTCCCGTCCCACAGCCTGATCTCATAGTCGGGCATAAGTTCCTTCCACGAGGCGATGCAATCGAGCGAACGCTGGGGTATGGGGTCGTTACTGAACCAGCAGTAATGTATTATTTTGGGGATCATAACGATAGGTGTTATTAATTTCGTTAGTCGTTTTTATATTCTTTCCTCCTGCGCAGTATTACTAAATACCACAGGTCCTCAAAGTATTTCACCGTGGCCTTTCTCAACTCCGTGTAACGGGAATGTATCTTACCCGGCGGTATCCATGACCCCGTACACAGGTGTATGGCTACGGTGTTATGGGTCACGCTCCAGTCGTGTAAATCTTTTTTGCCTCCCTGCGTGGTGAAATAATCGTGGGGATAAACATGAAGTCCGTTGTCGAGCGTCTGGTCGAGGTCCTTATCGTATTTATACCCATGAGGCTCCGATATAGCCGTTATTATCTTAGGAAGCACCTTGTAATCGTAAGTACCGTCGGGGCGGATAAAATCCCGCGAAGCGTAATAGTCCATAAACTCCTTAACCACGGGGCTTCCCTTCGCCGCGCCAAATATGGCCGCCTCGATATTTATGCCCCTTCGAAAATCGGCCGGATCGTTCTTGGGGTCCAAATGCACTGAGTTTATATATTCCGTACTGGTGAAGGCATGGTCGGAGAGGAATGCGTCGAACCTCTTTATCGCCCTCACATCGGTATCGAGATATATGCCCCCATGATGGTACAGGGCATAGAACCTGATATAGTCGGCGGCGAAAGCCCACTTCTTGACGCTCACCGCCTGCCTTGTCCAGAGCAGGGAATCGAAATCGAAACCACCCTCGTTCCACTCCCTGATCTCATAATCGGGCATAAGCTCCCGCCACGAAGCAATGCAGTCGAGCGAGCGCTGGGGTATGGGATCGCCACTGAACCAGCAATAGTGGATTATCTTAGGTATCACGCGTACGGTTAAAATGCGATAAGGTGAGTCACTAAATCAAATTTAACAAGAATATATTTACCCCGCAATCGCCGGGCCCAAAAAATCGGGGGCGGAACTGTAAAAGTTCCGCCCCCGAATCTTGCATATAAGGCATCTATTAACTCTTCTTTGAAGCCATGCTCTTGGTAGCTACCTTCTTGGCACCCGAAGTCTTCGAGGCCATGTTCTTGGCTGCTACAGGCTTGGCGGCCGCAGGTTTCTTGGCTACTGCCTTGGGAGCGGCGGCCTTCTTTGCTGCGGGCTTGGCGGGAGCTTCTGCCGCTTCCGCTGCGCCTTCCTCAACTACTACTGCGTCTTCCACAGCGGCTTCGCTCTTCACGGCAGCCTTACCGCCACGGCGGGTCTTGGGCTTGGCAGTGGCCTTAACGGCAGCGTTCTGCGAGTATTCGCCATTGAAGTCAACCAGCTCGATGAAGCACATTTCGGCGGCATCACCCAGACGGAAACCTGTCTTCAAGATACGTGTGTAACCTCCCTGACGCTCAGCGATCTTGGGAGCTACCTCGCGGAACAGTTCGGCGACAGCCTCCTTGCTCTTGAGGTAAGAGAACACCACGCGGCGCGAGTGTGTCGTGTCTTCCTTGCTCTTGGTGATCAGGGGCTCTACATACATGCGAAGCGCCTTTGCC
The DNA here is from genome assembly GCA_031553875.1 of Rikenellaceae bacterium. GTDB lineage: Bacteria > Bacteroidota > Bacteroidia > Bacteroidales > Rikenellaceae > JAVBKU01. The sequence continues at coordinate 60,660 of JAVBKU010000026.1, forward strand.
TTGGCGAGGGTGGTGTTGATCCTCTTATGGAGGATCAGCGAAGAGGCCATGTTAGCCAACATCGCCTTGCGATGCGCGCTCTGGCGACCTAAATGATTGAATTTCTTATTGTGTCTCATTATTTAATCCTTGTCAAGTTTGTAGATACTAACATCCATACCGAAATGGAGATTCAGCGAAGTGAGCAGGTCGTCAAGCTCGCTGAGCGACTTCTTGCCGAAGTTACGGAACTTCAACAGGTCGTTGCGGTTGAAGCGCACCAGGTCGCCCACGGTTTCCACCTCCGCGGCCTTCAGACAGTTAAGCGCACGTACCGAGAGATCCTGGTCCGAGAGCTTGGTCTTCAGCAGCTGGCGCATGTGGAGCACGTCTTCGTCGAACTCTTCAACGGCGTTGGACTCCTCCATGTTGAGGGCTATCTTTTCGTCTGAGAAGAGCATGAAGTGGTGGATCAGTATCTTGGCGGCCTCTTTCAACGCATCCTTGGGATGTATCGAGCCGTCGGTAGTGATCTCGAGGTTGAGCTTTTCGTAGTCGGTCTTCTGCTCCACGCGATAGTTCTCCACATTGTACTTAACGTTCTTGATGGGAGTGTGTATCGAGTCGATGGGCAGCAGGCCGAACTCTGCTTCGGCGGGACGGTTCTCCTCTGCGGGAACATAACCGCGGCCCTTACCGATGGTAAGCTCTATCTGCAGCTTTACATCGGGAGAAAGACGGCATATCACCAGCTCGGGGTTCAATACCTTGAACCCTGAAAGGAAATTGGAGATATAACCGGCCGTGAGTTCCGACTGGCCCGCTACGTTAACCGTAACGTGCTCGTCCTCTACGTTGTCTACCGTCTTGATGAAGCGCACCTGCTTGAGGTTGAGAACAATCTCAAGCATACCCTCCATAACACCCGGTATCGCGGCGAACTCGTGGTCCACCCCTGCCACCTTGACTGTGGTTATAGCATAACCTTCAAGTGAGGAGAGGAGGATACGGCGCAAAGCGTTACCTACGGTCATGCCGAAACCCGGCTCCAACGGTCTGAATTCAAAGCGGCCGAAGGTAGAGCTGGAATCCAACATAATAACCTTGTCAGGTTTCTGGAATGCTAATATTGCCATAATTTATAATCCTCTATTGGTTATTATTTCGAGTACAATTCGACGATGAGCTGTTCCTTGATATTTTCGGGTATATCGGCCCTTTCGGGGCTCTGCATATACTTACCGGTCATCGAGGCTGTCTCCCACTCGAGCCATGAGTAGCGGCTACGGTTACCCAGGAGGGCTTCCTGTATCACTTCGAGGCTCTTCGAACGTTCGCGAACGCCGACCACGTCCCCGCTGCGCAGAGAGTAAGAGGCGATGTTCACTACGTTACCGTTCACTGTGATGTGCTTGTGCGACACCAGCTGGCGTGCGGCGGCACGTGTGGGGGCTATGCCCAGGCGGTAAACTACGTTGTCGAGGCGTGCTTCGAGGAACTTGAGCAGGTTCTCGCCGGTGATACCGCCGAGCCTTGCAGCTTCTTCGAAGGTCTTGCGGAACTGCTTCTCCTGAACGCCGTAGATGGCTTTGGCCTTCTGCTTTTCAGCGAGCTGTGTGCCGTATTCCGACACCTTCTTGCGCTTGCGGGCCTGGCCGTGCTGTCCGGGAGGGTAGTTCTTTTTTTCCAATGACTTATCGGCGCCGAATATGGCTTCGCCGAATTTCCTGGATATTCTTGTTTTAGGTCCTATGTATCTTCCCATTTTTCTAAACTTGTTTACTTAATTTGTCTGATTTACTTAACTGATCCCGTCCTTAAATTACACGCGACGGCGGTTGGGGGGACGGCATCCGTTGTGGGGAAGCGGAGTCACGTCGATGATCTCCATAACTTCTATACCAGCACCGTGGATGGTACGGATGGCCGATTCGCGGCCAGCGCCGGGACCCTTCACGTAAACCTTCACCTTGCGAAGACCCAGGTCGTAAGCAACCTTGGCACAGTCCTGAGCCGCTGTGAGGGCGGCGTAGGGAGTGTTCTTCTTAGAACCGCGGAAACCTTTCTTACCTGCAGAGCTCCAGCTGATAACGTCGCCGTTACCGTTTGTGATAGTTATTATTACGTTGTTGAAGGTAGAGTGTACGTGAACCATGCCCACGCCGTCAACCTTGACAACCCTCTTTTTAACTGTTCCAGTCTTTTTTGCCATAACTCTAATGTTTACTTAGTTGCTTTTTTCTTGTTAGCTACTGTCTTCTTCCTTCCCTTGCGTGTACGAGCGTTGTTCTTGGTGCTCTGTCCGCGGGTGGGAAGGCCCAGGCGGTGACGGATACCACGGTAACAACCGATGTCCATCAGACGCTTGATGTTCAACTGTACGGTAGAACGCAACTCTCCTTCTACACGGTAGCCTTCGCTGGCGATGACGTTACGGATAGCCGTAATCTGCTCGTCGGTCCAATCCTTGACTTTGACATCATAGCTGATATTAACCTTGTCGAGGATCGCGCGGGCAGTGCTCCTGCCGATGCCGAAGACATAGGTCAGCCCTATCTCCCCGCGCTTATTTTTTGGTAAATCTACACCTACTATACGTGCCATAAATATCTATTTGCTTTTCTGGTTACTAAATGTCTATCCCTGACGCATCTTGAGCTTGGGATTCTTCTTGCAGATCACATACAGGCGCCCTTTGCGCTTAACGATCTTGCAATCTTCACTGCGTTTCTTGATTGATGCTCTTACTTTCATCTCTTAAGAGGTCTTTTTTATTTGTACCTGAATGTGATGCGCCCCTTGCTAAGATCATAGGGAGACATCTCTACTTTTACCTTATCACCGGGAAGGATCTTGATGTAGTGCATCCTCATCTTTCCCGATATGTGGGCGGTAATGATGTGGCCGTTATCCAACTCAGCCCTGAACATGGCGTTGGATAACGCTTCGATTATTACTCCGTCCTTTTCAATAGCAGATTGCTTTGCCATAAGATTACTTTTTTAATGCGTCCTCGATAATCTTAAAGTCGGTCAATATGTCCACCCCGTCCTTGCCTACCGCAACCGCGAACTCGAAGTGAGCCGAGGGTTGACGATCCTTGGTGCGGACTGTCCATCCGTCCTTTTCGAAAACGATATTACGGCTTCCCTGATTGATCATGGGTTCGACGCAGAGTACCATCCCCTCTTTCAACAGGGGGCCCCTGCCTCGCATTCCGTAGTTGGGAACCTCGGGGTCTTCGTGCATCTTGCGACCCAGTCCGTGGCCCACCATTTCCCTCACTACCGAAAAGCCTTGAGCTTCGCAATGCTCCTGCACAGCGCTGGAGATATCGCCTACGCGATTACCTGCCACAGCCTGCGCGACACCTTTATAAAGAGCTTCTTTGGTTACTCTCAAGAGATCCGATACGCGACCATCAATCTCCCCCACACCGAACGTGTAGGCGCTGTCGCCATAGAACCCCTTCATAAACGTGCCACAATCTATCGAAACTATATCGCCTTCTTTAAGAGCGTAAGAAGAGGGGATACCGTGGACCACCTGCTCGTTGACCGACACGCAGAGCGTGTTAGGGTAACCGTTGTAGCCCAGAAATCCCGGTTCGGCGCCGTGACTGCGGATAAAATCCTCAGCCACCTTGTCCAACTCCAGGGTGGTAACGCCCGGGGCTATCCTCTCGGCCAGCTCCGCGAGCGTCTTGCTCACCAGGATGTTGTTCTCGCGCAGAATTTCGATCTCTTCTGCCGTCTTTATGCTTATCATGTACTTTCCCTGTACTACATTAAGAAACTGTTCAAACTTATTACCGAAGTTATTTCGTAGCTGTTTTTCGATGACTTTTAATAGGAAGGCGAGGCGAATAGCGAATCCTATTTAACGAGCTTTACAATTAAAAGGCGCGAAAATGAGCCCGAAAGAACGAGATTAATAAATTTAAACGGTTTCTAACTCCTACCCTGTATCCTGCCGGTCTTCATCAGGCCGTCATAGTGGCGCAACAGGAGGTAGCTTTCTATCTGCTTGAGAGTGTCGAGCACCACGCCCACCAAGATCAGCAACGAAGTACCGCCGAAGAAGAGGGCGAACTGGTTGTTGATACCCAGGATCATGGCGAACGACGGCAGGATAGCCACGATAGCCAGGAAAATCGATCCGGGGAGGGTGATCCTCGTCATGACGGTGTCGAGATACTCAACGGTCTTCTTGCCGGGCTTAATGCCGGGGATGAAGCCTCCGTTGCGCTTCATGTCTTCAGCCATCATGTTGGGATTAACGGTAATTGCCGTGTAGAAATAGGTAAAGGCAACCACCAGCAAACCGAATACAAGGTTATACCAGAACCCTGTATAATTGGCAAATGCCGCCGCGAAATTGCTCGTAGCCTCCCACCTGCTGAACAGCATGGGGATGAACATAAGAGCCTGGGCGAAGATGATAGGCATCACACCTGCCGCGTTGATCTTAAGGGGTATGTACTGACGTACCCCGCCGTACTGCTTGTTACCCACGATACGCTTGGCGTACTGTACGGGTATCTTCCTCACGGCCTGAACCAATGCTATGGTCGCCGCGAAGACCAGGAACAGCATTACAAGTTCTACCACAAGCATTACGAAACCGCCCGTAGCCTCCGTGAGGCGAGTGTTGAACTCGGCTAACAGGGCGTGGGGAAGGCGCGCGATGATACCGACCATGATTATCAGGGAAACACCGTTGCCGATGCCCTTGTCGGTGATCTTCTCGCCCAGCCACATTACGAACATGGTTCCGGCTATCAGCACTACGGTAGCGCTGATCTTGAACATCGTCGTCATACCCATCACGAAGGCTGCCGGATCGAGCTGAGCGTTCAGGTTGACCAGATACGCCGGGCCCTGCAGCAGCAGGACGATGATGGTAAGATAACGAGTCCATTGGTTGATCTTCCTGCGGCCGCTCTCCCCTTCCTTCTGCAACTTCTGGAAGTAGGGGACGACGATACCAAGCAGCTGGATGACGATCGAGGCCGAGATGTAGGGCATGATACCCAACGCGAAGATCGACGCATTGCTGAAGGCGCCACCGGAAAAGATGTTCAGAAGACCCAGAAGGCCGTTGCCCTCGATCTGGTGCTGCAGACCCTGGAGGGCCACAGGATTGATCCCGGGGATGACGACAAAACTTCCGAGCCTATATATCAGGACCAGGCCCAGCGTATAGAGAATCCTATTGCGCAGTTCCTCGATCTTGAATATATTTTTGATCGTTTCGATTAGCTTCTTCATAACCTATCTTGGGTTATAATTTAACAGCTTCGCCCTTGGCGGCTTCGATAGCCTCCTGTGCGCTCTTCGAGAACGCGTGGGCTGTAACTTTGAGCTTGGCAGTGAGGGTACCCTTGCCGAGGATCTTCACCCTGTCGTTCTTAGATGCCAGACCGGCATTAACGAGAGTGTCGACGCTGATAGTGTCGAGTGAAGACTTGGCTGCCAGTTCTTCGAGAACCGAGAGGTTCACGGCCTTGTACTCAACCCTGTTGTGATTGGTGAAGCCGAACTTGGGAACACGGCGCTGGAGAGGCATCTGACCCCCTTCGAAGCCGAGCTTCGATGAGTAACCAGAGCGAGACTTAGCACCCTTGTGACCACGTGTGGAAGTACCACCGTGACCCGAGCCCTGGCCCCTGCCGATCCTCTTTTCTTTCTTTGTAGACCCTTCTGCGGGTTTAAGATTATTGAGATTCATCCTATTAAATCTTTAATGGTTACTTCTTTACTGTTTCGACCTTCACAAGGTGCTTCACCTTCTCGATCATACCAAGGATGATCTGGGAATCGTCGTGCTGCACGGTCTGGTTCATCTTGCGAAGACCAAGCGCATCGAGGTTCTTCCTCTGCTGGGCAGTGGAGCCGATGCGGCTGCGAGTCTGTGTTATATTCAATTTTGCCATTTTCTCTGGGGATTATCCGTTAAACACCTTATCCAATGACACGCCCCTCACCTGGGCAACGCTAACAGCGTCGCGCAGCTCCATAAGAGCGGCAACGGTAGCCTTCACGAGGTTGTGGGGGTTGGATGAACCCTTGCTCTTTGCAAGCACGTTGTGTATGCCTACGCTCTCAAGCACGGCGCGCATCGCACCACCGGCGATAACACCGGTACCGGGAGCGGCGGGGCGCAACAGTACGCGCGAACCGCTGAAACGGGCTTCCTGAGAGTGGGGAATAGTGCCGTGGAGAATGGGGATCTTCACCAGGTTCTTCTTGGCGTCTTCCACGCCCTTGGCGATGGCCGAGGTAACTTCGTTGGCCTTACCCAGGCCGTAGCCTACCACGCCTTTCTCGTTACCCACCACTACGATGGCCGAGAAGGTGAAGGTTCGCCCCCCCTTGGTGACCTTGGTCACGCGCTGTATGCTCACGAGCCTGTCCTTGAGTTCAAGGTCGCTCGTCCTTACTTTCTTTATGTTGGTATTTGACATAATCGCTTAAAATTTAAGTCCGCCTTCGCGGGCAGCTTCGGCTAACATTTTTACTCTACCGTGGTACAGGTAACCGTTCCTGTCGAAAGAAACTTCGGAGATGTTCTTGGCCAGCGAACGCTCGGCGATGAGCTTGCCCACCTTGCCTGCAACCTGGGTGTTGTTCAGACCCTTAAGGCTGTCGGCGATCTCCTTGTCGAGTGACGAGGCAGAGGCTATGGTAACACCGTTGAGGTCGTCGATCAACTGCACGTAGATCTGATTGTTGCTCCTGAACACAGACATACGGGGACGAGAAGCGGTACCGCTGATAGTCTTGCGGATGCGCATCTTGATCCTTGCTCTTCTTGCTATCTTATTTAGTGACATATTCTCTCTTTTTTACTATTTGGCATTAGCTGACTTACCGGCCTTCCTGCGAAGCTGTTCGCCGACGAACTTGATACCCTTACCCTTATACGGCTCAGGCTTACGCAGAGAGCGTATCTTGGCGGCAACGTGGCCGATGAGCTGCTTGTCACAGCTGCGCAGGGTCACGATCGGGTTACCCTTCTTTTCGGTCAGGGCTTCGGCCTTAACTTCGTTGGGGAGGAGGAAATGGATGTCGTGTGAATAACCGAGGCTCATCTCCAGTACCTGGCCCTTGACTTCGGCCTTGAAACCCACGCCCACGAGCTCCTGCTTGATCTCGTAGCCGGTAGAAACGCCCACTACCATATTGCTAATCAGCGAGCGGTACAGACCGTGCATTGAACGGTGACGCGGCTGATTGGTGGGACGGGTTACTGTCAGTTCTGTTCCCTCAACGGTAACGGTGATGTCTGAGTCGATTTTCTGGCTCAGCGTTCCGAGCGGGCCTTTAACACTTACCTCGTTCTCCGGGCTTACCGTAACGGTAACGCCGGCGGGCAGGTTTACAGGCATTTTTCCAAGTCTTGACATTATATTATCTTTTTTAGAGCATTAGTATACGTAACACATGATCTCGCCGCCTACGTTCTCCTTGCGGGCCTGCTTGTCTGTCATAACGCCCTTAGAGGTCGATACCACAGCGATGCCGAGGCCGTTGAGAACGCGAGGCATGTCTTCTGCCGAAGAGTAGCGGCGAAGACCCGGACGGCTGACGCGCTTCAAATCCTTGATGGCGTTGGTCTTGGTTTCCGCGTGATACTTCAACGCGATCTTGATTACCGAGTGCCCCTTGGCATCGGTGTCGAACTTGTAGGCTAAGATATAGCCCTGATCGAAGAGGATCTTTGTGATCTCCTGCTTGATCTTTGAGCCGGGAGCTTCAACCACCTTGTGGTTGGCTTTCACCGCGTTCCTGATTCGTGTCAGGAAGTCTGATATAGGATCAGTCATTTTTGAAATTTAATTATGAATTGTGTTGTGTAAAAACGTTTGTTTTGCCTGCGGGATCGGTATTCTCCGGTCTTATCGAAAGCCCTCCTCTATTAACCAAGAGGCCGCCTCCTTTTTACCGATCTGCCCATCCCGCCGGGAAGTCTACCACGAAGCCTTCTTAACTCCGGGGATCAGACCCTGTGAAGCCATTTCCCTGAAGGTGATACGGCTGATGCCGAACAGACGCATGTAACCCTTAGGCCTACCGGTCAGCTTGCAACGGTTGTGCAGGCGGATAGGGTTAGAGTTGCGCGGCAGTTTCGACAGACCGACATAATCTCCGGCTTCTTTAAGTGCGGCACGCTTGGCTGCGTATTTTTCAACCAGTTTGAGGCGTTTAACCTCGCGGGCCTTCATTGATTCTTTTGCCATGGTATATCAGTTCTTTTAATTTTTCTTGAAAGGAAGTCCGAACTCGCGCAGCAGGGCGAAAGCCTCTTCGTCGCTCTTTGCAGAGGTCACGAAGGTGATCTCCATACCCAGGAGCTTCGAGATCTTGTCGATATCGATCTCCGGGAAGATGATCTGCTCGGTAACACCCAGAGTGTAGTTACCCTGACCGTCGAACTTGGCGTTGATGCCCTGGAAGTCACGTACGCGGGGCAGAGCCACGGCTACGAGGCGTTCCATGAATTCGTACATCTTAATGTTGCGCAGGGTCACCCTTACACCGACGGGCATACCCTTACGGAGTTTGAAGTTAGAGATGTCCTTGCGGCTCTTGGTCTGCACGGCCCTCTGGCCTGTGATGGTGGTCAGCTCCTCGATGGCTACGTCGATGATCTTCTTATCGGCGACAGCCTGGCCGAGGCCCTGGTTGATAACTATCTTCTGGAGAACCGGAACCTGCATCACGCTCTTGTATCCGAATTCCTTCATAAGGGCGGGTGCTACCTGCTCCTTATACCTTGTCTTTAATGTGGGTACGTATGCCATTACTTGATTTCCTCCCCAGATTTTTTTGCGAATCGCACTAATTTACCTTTTTCACCCACACGGCGGCCAACCCTTGTCGGCTTACCGCTCTTGGGTTCGATAACCTGCAGGTTTGAAATGTGTATCGAAGCCTCCTGCTTAACGATACCGCCCTGAGGACTCTTGGCGTTGGGCTTGGTGTGCTTGGACACCATGTTGAGCCCTTCGACTATGGCGCGTTCCTTCTCGACGATCACCTCCAGGACTTTGCCCTTGGAGTTCTTGCTGTCGCCGGCGAGAACCTGCACCATATCCCCTTTTTTGATATGTAATTTAACTGACATCTTTATAATGCTCTTTTTCGTTTAAGAATTAAAGTACTTCGGGAGCTAGAGAGATGATCTTCATGTACGAGTCGCGAAGCTCGCGGGCCACCGGGCCGAAGATACGTGTACCCCTCATTTCACCCTGGTTGTTCAGAAGAACTACGGCATTGTCGTCGAAACGGATGTAAGAACCGTTTGACCTGCGCACTTCCTTACGTGTGCGTACCACAACCGCCTTAGATACAGTACCCTTCTTAATGTCGCCCGAAGGAGTAGCGCTCTTGACAGTAACCACTACCTTATCGCCGATACCGGCGTAACGCTTTTTCGTGCCGCCCAGAACACGGATACAAAGGACTTCCTTAGCACCGCTGTTGTCGGCAACAACCATTCTACTTTCCTGCTGTATCATGACTATTTAGCTCTTTCTATTATTTCTACTAATCTCCAGCGCTTTGTCTTGCTGGTAGGACGGGTCTCTGCAAGCTTTACGGTATCGCCTACGTGGCTGTCGTTCACTTCGTCATGGGCCACGAAACGTGTGGTCTTGTTAACGAACTTGCCATATATGCCGTGCTTAACCTTACGCTTCACAGCAACAATGACGGACTTGTCCATCTTGTCGCTTACGACAACCCCGATTCTTTCTTTTCTAAGATTTCTTTCCATCGGTTTTACCTATTTTACGGTTTGCTTTTGGCGCAAGATTGTAAGCATCCTTGCAATATTCCTGCGGTTCTTTCTGATAGTCGTGGGGTTCTCCACCGGAGAAACTGAGTGGTTCAATTTCATACGTGAGAGATTCGACTTTTCAGCGTCGATACGTTCTGTCAATTCGCTGACAGAAAGCTCTTTAATTTCTGCTGACTTCATCTTTTTACGTCGTTATTAAATTGAACTTTCAGTATAGTCCCTCCTGATGATGAACTTGGTGGTGATAGGCAGCTTCTGGGCACCGAGGCGCAGAGCTTCCTGAGCTATTTCCAAAGGCACCCCTTCGGCTTCGATCAGGATACGGCCCGGAGTAACGGGAGCCACGAATCCTTCGGGAGCACCCTTACCCTTACCCATACGTACTTCCGCGGGCTTCTTGGTGATCGGCTTGTCCGGGAAGATGCGGATCCATATCTGTCCCTCACGCTTCATGTGACGTACGATCGCCTGACGCGCCGCTTCTATCTGGCGTCCTGTGATCCATGTGGATTCCAGCGCCTTGATGCCGAAAGAGCCGAACGCAAGCTGGTTGCCGCGCTGTGCGACGCCCTTCATGCGACCTTTCTGCATCCTTCTGAACTTGGTCTTTTTTGGCTGTAACATCTTGTATTATCGCTTTTTTTAAACTCTTATTTGTTATCCCTTCTCTTCCTGTCGCCGCCACGGTCGTTACGACGATCGCCTCCGCGACGGTCACCACGGTCGCCGCGACGCTCATCGCGATCACCCCTGGGCCTGCCGCCACCGAAGCCGCCCTGACCCTGACCCTGTGCTGCGTTAGCGCTAACACCTGAGATCTGGAAAAGGTCCTTCTTGCCGTAAACTTCGCCGTTGCAGATCCACACCTTTACTCCCAGCAGCCCCACCTTGGTGAGAGCTTCAGAGAGGGCGTAGTCAACGTCGGCGCGGAATGTATGAAGAGGAATACGTCCCTCCTTGTAGGTTTCGGAACGGGCCATTTCGGCGCCGCCCACACGACCTGAGATCTGGATCTTGATCCCCTCGGCACCCATACGGATGGTAGAGGCGATGGCTGTCTTCACGGCCCTGCGGTAAGATACCCTGCCTTCGAGCTGGCGTGCGATGTTGCTACCTACCAGGACCGCGTCTACTTCGGGACGCTTAACTTCGAAGATGTTGATCTGTACCTCCTTGCCGGTGAGCTTCTTGAGCTCTTCCTTCAGCTTGTCGACCTCCTGGCCGCCCTTGCCGATGATGATACCGGGGCGGGCTGTGCTGATGGTCACGGTAACGAGCTTCAGCGTACGTTCGATGATGATCTTCGAAACACTCGCCTTTGAGAGACGGGCTGTAAGGTATTCGCGGATCTTGGCATCCTCAACCAGTTTGCTGGCGAAATCCTTGCCGCCATACCAGTTGGAATCCCATCCCCTTACTATTCCAAGCCTGTTGGATATCGGATTAACTTTCTGTCCCATCTCTTACTTTTTTTCTTCGGTTACCATTTTGTCTACTACGATCGTAACGTGGTTTGAACGTTTACGGATCCTGTGCGCGCGACCCTGGGGAGCGGGCTGTACCCTTTTGAGCATACGGCCTTCGTCCACGAAGATCTGCTTAACACACAGTTTATTGTCTTCCAGGCGCTCGCCTTCGTTCTTGGCTTCCCAGTTGGATATTGCCGAACGCAACAGTTTCTCGAGCCTGATAGAGGCTTCCTTCTTGCTGAAGCGGAGGATACCCAGCGCCTTGTTGATCTCAACGCCGCGGATGATGTCGGCCACCAGGCGCATCTTGCGGGGAGAGGTAGGAACGTCGCGAAGGACGGCTATGGCCGTAACTTTCTTTTCGGCCTTCAGGCGTTCTGCCATTATGTTTTTTCTTGAACCCATAGCTATTTACTATTTTTTCTTGGCATGACCACGATAGGTGCGAGTAGGGGCGAATTCACCCAGCTTGTGACCTACCATGTTTTCTGTAACATATACAGGAATAAACTTATTCCCGTTGTGAACTGCGATCGTCTGACCTACGAAGTCGGGCGATATCATGCTCGCGCGTGACCATGTCTTGATGACTGTTTTCTTACCGGCCTGGTTCTGGGATACTACCCTCGACTCGAGCTTAGGTTCGATGTATGGTCCTTTTTTTAATGAACGGCTCATCTATACTGCTATTTTAATTATTTTTTCCTCTTGCTGATAATAAACTTCGAAGTGGTCTTCTTGGGATCCCTTGTCTTGTAACCCTTAGCCAGCAGACCCTTGCGTGAACGGGGGTGACCTCCTGAAGAACGGCCTTCACCACCACCCATCGGGTGATCCACGGGGTTCATAGACACGCCTCGGTTGCGGGGACGACGGCCCAACCACCTCTTGCGACCGGCCTTACCCGATGATTCGAGGCTGTGGTCGGGGTTAGACACCACGCCGATAGTAGCGCGGCAAGTAACAAGCACCATGCGGGTTTCGCCCGAAGGAAGCTTAATAATAGCGTATTTGCCTTCGCGGGCTAAAAGCTGCGCGTAGGTACCGGCACTGCGGGCAAGAACTGCGCCCTCGCCGGGATAGAGCTCGATATTGTGTACCACGGTACCCAGCGGAATGTCCGACAGGAAGAGAGCGTTACCCACCTCAGGAGCAGCACCTGTGCCGCTTGAAAGGGTCTGTCCTACCTGCAGGCCGTTGGGGGCCAGGATATAGTTCTTTTCGCCGTTGGCGTACACGATCAGGGCGATACGTGCAGAACGGTTAGGGTCATACTCGATAGTCTTGACAGTAGCTGTCAGGGCATCGTTGTTACGCTTGAAGTCGATAACACGGTACATCTGCTTGTGGCCGCCGCCGATGTAGCGTACGGTCATCTTGCCCGAGTTATTACGGCCGCCAGAGTTCTTCTGGGGCTTCAAAAGCGATTTTTCCGGAGTCGATGTAGTAATCTCGCTAAAAGTACCTGCAACCTTGTGACGGGTACCCGGTGTCATGGGTTTGAATTTCTTTACTGCCATCTCTCTTAGATATTACTGTAAAAATCAATCTTGTCTCCGTCCTTCAGGGTTATGATCGCCTTCTTATAGTTGTTGGCGCGACCCTCTACGAGGCCGGATTTGGTCTGGCGGCTCTTGGCCTTACCCATGTAGTTGACAGTGTTCACATCTGTAACCACAACTCCGTACATAGACTCCACGGCTTCCTTGATCTGGATCTTGTTAGCCCTTGTGTCCACGATAAAACCGTAACGGTTCAGCTTCTCGCCCTGAATCGTCATTTTTTCGGTCAATACTGGCTTAATTAAAATATTCATTGTAGTTGTGTATTTATTATCCCAACATTTCGTTAATGATCTCTACCGAGGCGGCGGGCATCAGGAGGGCGGAGGCGTTCATAACGTCGTAAGTGTTGACGTTAGAGGCGAGCACCACCTTCACATTCTGCAGATTGCGCGAAGAGAGCGATACATTAACATCTGTTTCGGGCAGTACCAGCAGGATCTTCTTTCCTTCGAGAGAGAGGTTGCCGGTAATGTTGATAAATTCTTTTGTCTTGGGCGCTTCCATGTTAAAGCCGTCTACGACCTTGATGAGGTCACTCTTGGCCTTGTATGAAAGGGCGCTCTTGCGGGCCAGCTGCTTGAGCTTCTTGTTGAGCTTGAAGCTGTAATCGCGGGGCACGGGGCCGAAGATACGGCCGCCACCGGGGAACAGAGGGCTCTTGATGCTGCCTGCGCGTGCACCGCCTGTACCCTTCTGCTTCTTGAGCTTGCGGGTCGAGCCGGCTACTTCGTTGCGCTGCTTGGCCTTGTGTGTACCCTGACGCTGGTTGGCCAGGTACTGCTTAACGTCGAGGTAGATGGCGTGGTCGTTGGGCTCTACGCCGAAAACCGAGTCACTCAGGGTGATCTTCTTACCGGTATCCTTACCTGATATGTTATAAATTGCTAATTCCATGACTAGTCCTCGATTATTAGATAAGACCCTTTGGCTCCGGGGATGGAACCCTTCACGAGAAGAAGATTGCTCTCGGGAATTATTTTGAGGATCTTGAGATTCAACACCTTTACCCTGTCGCCACCTGTACGGCCCGGCAGACGCTTACCCTTGAACACACGTGAGGGATAAGAAGAAGCACCCAGCGAACCGGGAGCACGCATACGGTTGTGCTGGCCGTGAGTCTGGCCGCCTACACCGGCGAAGCCATAGCGTTTCACAACGCCCTGGAAACCTTTACCCTTAGATACGCCGGTCACGTCGACCCAGTCGCCTTCTTCAAAAATATCCACCGACAACACGTCGCCCATGGCGATAGTGTCGGGGAAAGAGTTGAATTCCACGAGCTTGCGCTTGGGAGTGGTACCGGCCTTCTTGAAGTGACCCAATAAACTGCTGCTGGTTTGCTTTTCTTTTTTCTCGTCATAGGCAATCTGAACAGCCGCGTAGCCATCTACTTCGGCGTTCTTCAACTGCGTAACAACACAGGGACCAGCTTCAATAACAGTGCATGGTATGTTCTTACCCTCGGCACTGAAAACGGATGTCATTCCGATTTTTTTTCCAATTAGTCCTGACATTTTTCTGTCTGTTTGCTTTTGTTGTGTAAAATTCCTGTTGCTTATAGTTGTTTACCCGCTCGGGGGGCCTCCGGTGCATGGCTTCTGAGCCCTCAACACCTCCCCGGGGCATAACCCCCGGCCCGGCCCTTATCCGGGTATAACATTGGGTTTAGTTTATCACACCTTGATCTCCACTTCAACACCGCTGGGAAGCTCTAACTTCATCAGGGCGTCGATGGTCTTGGGTGTGGAGCTGTAGATGTCGAGTACCCTCTTGAAGGTGCTCAACTGGAACTGCTCCCTCGACTTCTTGTTAACGAAAGTCGACCTGTTCACAGTGAAGATCTTCTTCTGTGTAGGCATGGGGATGGGGCCGCTTACAACGGCGCCTGTACCCTTCACTGTCTTCACGATCTTCTCGGCAGACTTGTCAACCAGGTTGTGGTCGAATGACTTGAGTTTGATTCTTATTTTCTGACTCATAATAGTAATTATTCTTCTGCTGATTTAACTTTACCGCTTGACTTCTCTATGATCTCCTTGGCAAGACCTGCGGGTACTTCCTCGAAGTGAGAGAACTCCATCGAAGATGTGGCGCGGCCTGAAGATATAGTACGAAGAACTGTCACATACCCGAACATTTCAGAGAGGGGAACCTTAGCCTTGACAACGCTGGCGGTACCTTTGGTCTCCATACCGTTGATCTGGCCGCGACGCTTGTTAAGGTCGCCGATGATATCACCCATGTTCTCTTCGGGAGTAACCACCTCAACGCTCATGATAGGCTCCATGATAACCGGGGAAGCCTTCTTGGCTGCCACACGGAAACCGTTGCGGGCACAGATCTCGAACGAGAGAGAGTCTGAATCGACGGGGTGGAACGAACCGTCCTTCAGGGTAACCTTCATGGCGTCGATAACGAACCCTGCGAGAGCGCCGTTGGCCATAGCCGAGGCGAAGCCCTTCTGGATAGAGGGGATGTACTCCTTGGGGATGTTACCGCCCTTGACCATGTCGACAAATTCGAGACCGACCTTACCTTCGTCGGCGGGGCCGAGGTCGAAGATGATATCGGCGAACTTACCGCGACCACCTGTCTGCTTCTTGAACACCTCGCGGTGAGAAACGGTGGCGGTGAGGGCTTCCTTGTAGTTAACCTGGGGGGCACCCTGGCTGATCTCGACGCCGAACTCACGACGCAGACGGTCAACGATGATCTCGAGGTGAAGCTCACCCATACCACTGATAATGGTCTGGCCGCTGTCCTCGTCGGTCTTCACGGTGAAAGTGGGGTCCTCTTCAGAGAGCTTGCCCAGAGCGATGCCGAGCTTGTCGAGGTCCTTCTGTGTCTTGGGCTCGATGGCGAGGCCGATAACCGGCTCGGGGAATGTCATAGACTCGAGAACGATAGGGTTCTTTTCGTCGCAGAGGGTATCGCCGGTGCGAACGTCCTTGAAGCCTACCACAGCGGCGATATCACCGGCGGTAACAACTTCTATGGGGTTCTGCTTGTTGGCGTGCATCTGGTAGATACGGCTGATACGTTCCTTCTTGTCCGAGCGTGAGTTGTGCACGTAAGAACCTGCGTCGAGCTTACCCGAGTAAACGCGGATGAACGCCAGACGGCCCACGAAGGGGTCTGTGGCGATCTTGAACGCCAGGGCGCAGAAAGGATCCTTTTCAGAGGGGTGGCGCAATTCCACTTCTTCGGTGCCGGGCTTGGTACCCTCGATAGCCTCGATGTCGAGGGGAGAGGGAAGGTAAGCCATTACCGAGTCGAGCAGGAGCTGCACGCCCTTGTTCTTGAACGAAGAGCCGCAGAGCATCGGGATGATCACCATCTGGATGGTGGCCTTGCGGATAGCTGCGATAAGCTCCTCGGGAGTGATAGAGGCGGGATCGTCGAAGAATTTTTCCATCAGGGCATCATCTACAGAGGCAACCTCTTCGATGAGCTTGTTGCGGGCTTCTTCAACTTCGGCCTTCATATCGGCGGGCACGTCTTCGAACGTGTAGTTCACCAATTCAGACTTCTTGTCCTCGTGGTAGATCATAGCCCTATTATATATAAGGTCTACGAGACCGCGGAATTTGTCTTCCGAACCGATGGGGAGGACGATGGGCACCGCGTTGGCTCCGAGGCGTTCGTGGATCTGGGCGCACACGCCGAGGAAGTCGGCGCCGGTGCGGTCCATCTTATTCACGTAGCCTATACGGGGAACGCTGTACTTATCGGCCTGGCGCCATACCGTTTCGCTCTGGGGTTCAACACCGCCCACGGCGCAGAAAGTGGCGACGGCACCGTCGAGTACGCGCAGTGAGCGCTCTACTTCCACGGTGAAGTCGACGTGGCCCGGGGTGTCGATCACGTTGATCTGGTATGTTTCGCCCTTGTAGTTCCAGAAGGCCGTGGTCGCGGCCGAGGTGATTGTGATACCGCGTTCCTGCTCCTGCACCATCCAGTCCATGGTAGCGCCACCTTCGTGTACTTCGCCTATCTTGTGCGTCTTGCCTGTGTAGAACAGGATACGCTCGCTTGTTGTGGTCTTACCGGCATCGATGTGGGCCATGATACCGATGTTCCTTGTGTATTTAAGATCTCTTGCCATTGTCTGTCTTCGCGCGTCAGATTAGAATTTGAAATGTGCGAAAGCCTTGTTGGCCTCTGCCATCCTGTGCATTTCTTCCTTACGCTTGAAAGCGGCGCCTTCTTCATTGTAGGCTGCCATCACTTCGGCGGCAAGTTTTTCTGCCATGGAACGTCCTGAACGTTTTTTAGAGTAAAGGATAAGGTTTCTCATTGAGATTGAAACTTTACGCTCAGGTCTGACTTCCGTCGGCACCTGGAATGTGGCTCCGCCTACGCGGCGAGACTTCACTTCCACCTGGGGAGTGATGTTCTCAATAGCCTTCTTCCAAATATCGAGAGGAGCCTTGTCCGCGTCCTTCATCTTCTCGCCTACTATTCCCATGGCATCATAGAAAATAGAATAGGCAATACTCTTCTTACCATCCAGCATCAGGTTGTTCACAAACCTCGTTACAAGCACGTCACCGAACTTGGGATCTGGAAGTAGAATTCGCTTTTTAGGCTTTGCTTTTCTCATTTGTTTAAAAACTTTGTTTCGTTAAAATTGTTTGGTTTGATGTTACTTTTTCTTTGCGGGTGCTGCACCGGCCTTGGGTACCTTGGCTCCGTACTTGCTCCTGCGCTGACGGCGACCGTCCACGCCTGCCGCATCGAGGGCTCCGCGTACCAGGTGGTAACGCACACCGGGGAGGTCCTTCACACGGCCACCGCGCACCAGCACGATAGAGTGTTCCTGAAGGTTGTGGCCTTCTCCGGGGATGTAGGCATTGACTTCCTTACCGTTTGTCAGTCGCACCCTGGCAACTTTACGCATAGCCGAGTTCGGCTTCTTGGGAGTTGTGGTGTACACGCGCACACACACGCCGCGGCGCTGCGGGCAGGCATCCAACGCGGGAGCCTTGCTCTTGTAGGTTACGGCCACCCTTCCCTTACGTACTAACTGTTGAATAGTTGGCATTTTACTTACTTTTTTCCTTTACTTTTTATTGTTTTTGAAACCCATTTGTCCAAAAATGGACTGCAAATATACGACTCTTTTCCGAAACCGCAAGGGAATCCGAGTCCTTTTCCTTGATTTCCTTGCATTTTGAGCCATTTTTACCCCATTTCGGGGGTTGTGGGTTATTGTATTTTTTTATGATTATTTATTTAGCGTAAGTTATTTTTATATTGTGTCGTATATTGCTGACTATAAGCATACTGCAAAACGCATTCCCGGGAAAAATCTCTCGGTCCGGATCGCGGCAGAAAATCGCCGGACTACTGAAAAATATTTTGGGCCGTGCACACGGAAATAATCACGGTAAGTATGATAAACGGGGGACCAGCATTATCATGCGGGCTACCTTGATAATTTTGCAAAGCACCTTATAATCTCCCTACAATTGCGAGATATTCACTGACAGTAGTCTATCTAACGAGGCGAAAACCTCGTACGAATGCCGCTTCGGGCTTCTGCCGGAAACAGGTCTCGTGAGGGAGATCACCCTCTGTTATCGTGTAACGAGGGAAGCTCCCGGAAGAGACCCCGGTAGAAGACGCGGCTAGACCTTTTGCCTACTTTTACGGCAATGGTAAAAGTAGGTCGCCGAAGGCGAAATAAACTATTGCAAATATCTCTCTCCGTACCTTTTGACCACGCAAAAGGTACTACCAAAACGTGCCCCGCCGATGAATATTTCCTGAATATACGCTTGTAAATCCTAAATCCCAGAACTCATCCTTTTAGTCTCCGCCCTTTCAGGGCGTTCGTCTAACGTCGTCAGACATGCTGGGAGTTTTTAACGGATTTACTGCGCTGCTATTCCGGGCGTAAATATTCGATTTCATCAGTCGTTTATCGCGACTCGGCATACTCCGCAAGCGGCCTCTGCCCTCGCTGCTCAAAACGTTCAGATGCGGGGATTGCAGGCGCTTTGCGCCTTATTATATTGTGGGAGTGAATATCTCGTAATTGGCGGAGGGCAAGCACCTCCCGTCAACCCTGAAAACCAAAATTATCCGCATAAAAATCCATCGCCGCCACCAACCGTTGTAACCCCCTCCCTCATAGGCATCTAACCCTGTCTCAGGTATCCAGGAGGGACATTTCACAAAGAAAAACGCCACCGCCGTCCCGCCGTGGCATGAATATTGCAAATTGAAAGGTCGGAGCAACACTTGACATATGACTTCCGTCCGATCAGGGAAAGCGGCCCCAAGGGCCCCTGACGGGAAACCGAAAAACCGAAGGGAAAAACCTCCCGGGAAAAGACGAAAGTAAAGTAACAAAGAGGCCTCCGGTCACATCCGGTGTCCGGAATTGAGAAAGAAGAGTAGGAACAAACGGCACGCACGCGATCCTGTTGCCGCGCAAAAGAAGCTTGAGGCAATCCTATTGTAGAAGCCGCGTGGCGATCGTGTCAGCATCCGCACACGACACGTATCACATCTAAACAGATCGCGATCACGATTTAGGGGTAAATGGTAGCGTGTCGTCCTACTCTTCGCTCAATTCCGCCAAGCGCTCCCTATAGGCGGCGAGTATCCGCGACTTCGAAATGAATCCTTGGTAATGCATCCCCCGGTCCACTACCGGCAGCATCCACGTTTTAGACTCCTCGAATCTTTCCAGCACAGAACCTATCTGCTCGTCGGTATAAATTATATCCGGCGGCGGGATCATGTATTCGTCCACGGTCGCATCGTATTTCGCCGGGTCGAACATATCCACGCGCAGGTCGTCGAGCTGTACCACGCCCTCCAGCACGCCATTTTCGTCAAGCACGGGGAATATATTACGCCTCTGGTGGGAGATAAGGTCCACGAGATGGCCGAGGGTGGTCTTGCGGTTTATGGCGTAGAAGTCGGTCTCCATCAACATTTTAAGGTCGAGGAACACGAGCACCGAGCGGTCCTTGTTGTGGGTGAGCAGGTCGCCGCGCAGCGACAACTGCTTGGTATATATAGAATAAGGCTCGAGGTAGTAACCTATGGCGAACGCCGTGGCCGACACCATCATTAGCGGCAGGAACAGCGTGTAGCCGTTTGTCATCTCGGCAATAAGGAACACCGCCGTGAGCGGGGCGTTCATCACTCCCGACATCACACCCGCCATGCCCACCAGCGTAAAGGCGGCTATAGGCAGGTCGGTAC
This sequence comes from Rikenellaceae bacterium, assembly GCA_031553875.1. Classification (GTDB taxonomy): domain Bacteria; phylum Bacteroidota; class Bacteroidia; order Bacteroidales; family Rikenellaceae; genus JAVBKU01. Next base: position 80,698 of record JAVBKU010000026.1, read on the forward strand.
CCAGAAAGGCGTTCAGCCCGTAGGCTATCGACGCCCCGGTGAGTGCACCCACGAACAGCGACGGGGCGAACGTACCCCCCACGCCGCCCGCAGCATTGGTCGCAGCCATCGCCACCACCTTGAAGAACAGCGTCGCGACGAGGTAGAGCACCACCACCCACGCCACATTCCTGAAACCGTAGAACAGCGAGTTGTCGAACAGCGTTCCCACGTTGCCGTGCATCAGCGATATCATCGACTCATAGCCCTCGCCGTAGAGCGGGGGGAAGATAAATATCAGCACACCTATTATAAGACCGCCCACGATCCACTTGCGGTACATGCTTTTCATGCGCGCGAAACGCGAGGCGATATCGGAGTTTATGCGGGTGAAGTAGTATGACATGAAGCCGCAGATTATCCCCAGTCCTATATAATAAGGGATGTCCCCTATCCTGAACACGTCGCCGAGGTTGATCCCGAACACCGGCTCGAATCCGTTCAATACGTACATCAGCGTGGTGGCCGTCACAGCCGACACGAGCAGGGGAATGATCGCCCCCACTGTTATATCGAGCATCAGTATCTCCAGCACGAAGACCACCCCCGTAATGGGCGCCTTGAACACGGCGGCTATGGCAGCGGCGGCCCCGCAACTGAGCAGCAGCGTCATGTTGCGGTAGTTGAGCCTCATCAACTGGCCCAGGGCCGAGCCCACGGCCGAGCCGGTCAGCACGATCGGTGCCTCGGGACCCACCGAACCACCGAACCCGATGGTCGTGGCGCCGGCCACTATCGAGGAATAAGTGTTGTGGTACCTCAGTTTCGACCCCCGCCGCGACATGGCGTAGAGCACGCGGGTAACCCCCTCGCTGATGTTGTCCTTTATAATGTACTTGACGAACAGGGTCGCAAGGATGATACCGATGACCGGATAGAGAAGATAGAATACGCTCGCCGAGTCGATGGCGAACCAGCTCGTGAGTCCCACCTTGATGAAATGCAGCAACATCTCGAATATGTAGGTCGCGAACCCTGCGGCAAAGCCCGTCACTATCGCCAGCAGTATCATCAACTGCTTGGGTGACAGCTTCTTGCTCAACAGGATAAGATAGCGATATAAGACCTCTATCTTACCTTTTAATATGTCGAAGCGGGCTTTGAACATTATTTGAAAATTAAACGGGGGCAGTCTTTAGCTCTCATTCCTCCCCTCTCAACTCTAATCCACCCAACCCGCAGCCAGCGGAGGAGATGAAATAAGCCAATAGATTTAACAATGCAAGCATTGTTTTCCTCCTTCGCACCTTGGCCATTCAAGTAAACTTGATGACCCTCGGTTTGGCGTCGGTTAAGCCCTCCGCCTGGGGGGGCGGCGGGCTGACGACCTTACATAGTAAGATCGAATTTAAATCGGCCCATTAAGCGAGAGAAATAGCAGGTAGCCCATCCCCGTATTAAAACGGCCTGATACCCATTATCTCCCTTACCTCGGCGATAGTCTTCGAGGCACTCGCGCGGGCCTTTTCGGCTCCTTCGCGGGTCACCTTCGAGAGGTAAGCATCGTCGGATGATATCTCCTCTATGCGCTCCCTGATAGGGGCTACGACGGCTATTATATCTTCGGCCAGCTGCTTTTTGAGGTCGCCGTAGCGTATCTCGCAACTGTTGTATTTGTCGAGGAAATGCTGGTATGTATCGGGGGCGGACACCACTTTGAGGATGGTGAAAATATTGGCTATCGGCTCGGTCATCGGGCTGTTGGGCGCGATAGGACCGGCATCGGTCACCGCTCTCATCACCTTCTTGCGGATGGCATCATCGGGGTCGGAGAGGAAAATGCCGTTACCCTCGCTCTTGCCCATCTTGCCGCTACCGTCGAGTCCGGGGATCTTCACAAGCTCGTTGCCGAAATTATAGGGCATGCTCTCTGGGAAGTACTCCACACCGTATATCTGGTTGAAGCGGCGGGCGAAGCGGCGGGTCATTTCGAGGTGCTGTTCCTGGTCCTTACCCACGGGCACGCGCGTGGCGCGGTGGATAAGGATGTCGGCAGCCATAAGCACGGGGTAGGTCAAAAGGCCTGCGTTGATATTGTCGGAGTGCTTGCGGATCTTCTCCTTGAACGAGGCCGTACGCTCCAGCTCACCCACATAGGCGTGCATGCTCAGCAGCAGCGAGAGTTCGGCTATCTGCGGCACGTCGCTCTGCACGTATAGCGTAGCCACGTCGGGATCGAGCCCGGCGGCGAGGTATTCGGAGAGGACGCACTTCACGTTCTCGTGTATCACCGATGGGTCGGGGTGCGTGGTGAGCGAGTGGTAGTCGGCCACGAAGAAGAAGCACTTCGCGTCGTGCTGCATCTTCAAGAAGTTGCGCAACGCCCCGAAGTAGTTGCCCAGGTGGAGCCGGCCGGTCGACCGTATGCCGCTTAATACTGTTTCCATGTAATGTTTTTGTTCTGTTTTTCTCGTGAGTGCAAATTTAAACATTTTTCGGGGATTTCATCATTAAGGGGAAACTCGTTGTTTTTTGAGGCAGTATGGCAGAATAGAACTTAAAACAATGGGCGGCCGGAGTGTTTACTCCAGCCGCCTAAACAATTCACGAAGTACCTCATAATTCCCGCCAATTACGAATGTTCGCTGACAGGAGCCTCTATGACGAGGCGAAAGCCTCGTACAAATGCCGCTTCGGGCTTCTGCCGGAAACAGGTCTCGTGAGGGAGATCACCCTCAGTTATCGTGTAACGAGGGAAGCTCCCGGAAGAGACCCCGGAAGAAGACGCGGCTAGACCTTTTGCCTACTTTTATGGCAATGATAAAAGTAGGTCGCCAAAGGCGAAATAAACTACTGCAAATATTTCTCTTGTACCTTTTGTACACACAAAAGGTACCCAAAAAGTGCCGCCTGCGGATATTCACTGACAGGGGTCTTCGTACATCCTAAAACGTCGAACTCCTCCTTTTTAGCGGGACCTTCGTCCCCGCTAACAGTCGTTAGACACAGCGTCGTTTTTTAACGGATTCCCTCGACCCCTG
>JAVBKU010000032.1:0-34069 GCA_031553875.1 Rikenellaceae bacterium
CCGGCAGAAGACGCGGCTAGACCTTTTGCCTACTTTTGGGGCAATGCTAAAAGTAGGTCGCCAAAGGCGAAATAAACTATCGCAAATAGTTCTCTTCGTACCTTTTGTGCACACAAAAGGTACCCAAAAAGTGCCGCCTGCGGATATTCACTGACAGGAGTCTTCGTACATCCTAAAACGTCGAACTCCTCCTTTTTAGCGGGACCTACGTCCCCGCTAACAGTCGTTAGACACAGCGTCGTTTTTTAACGGATTCCCTAGGCCCCTGTCCGGGCGTGAATATCGCGCAATTGGCGGAGGATAGGCGTTCTACGAGCACCTTAAATAACACTGCGGCCGGTGCTTTTGCACCGGCCGCAGTGTTATTATTCTCAATATTAAAGCGTCTGTGACGTCCAAATCTCCCATGACCTTTCGGCTTGGCCCACGAGCATGTCATAGCCATTCATGGTGCGGGCGCCGCGCTCTGCACCAAGTGACAGGAAACGTGTAAACGGAGGATTGTACACGAGGTCGAAAAGGTAATGGCCGGAAGTCAACGCCGCATAGTTTATCGGGGGACACTCATCCACATTAGGAAATGTCCCCAGCGGAGTGGTATTGACTATAAGCGTGTGAGAGCGCAGTATATCGTCCGAAAGGTCGGCATAGCCCAATGTACGGGCTGCACCGGCGGAGCGCGAAACGAACGTATAATCCACACCCATATTACCCAGAACATAGGCTACGGCCTTCGACGCACCGCCCGTGCCGAGTATAAGCGCCTTCTCGGGCGTATAATCGCCAAGCAACCCCAACAGCGAACGGCGGAAACCGTAGGCGTCGGTGTTATAGCCTCGCAGTCCCTCCGGCGTTATCTTCACGCAGTTCACCGCCCCTATCTCGCGCGCTTCGGGGTCGATCCCAGCAAGGAAAGGCATCACCTGTTGCTTATAGGGTATGGTCACGTTGAAGCCCCTCAAATCAGGATTAGAGCCGAGAAGCCCGGGCAGGAGATCGATATTATCTATCGGGAAATTACGGTATTCACACCCCTCCAGGCCCTCCTTGCGGAACTTTTCGGTAAAATACCGTTCCGAAAAAGAGTGCCCCAGCGGGAATCCTATGAGTCCGTAGAGGTCCATCGCGCTAAATAAGGTATTTCACCACCGCGAACGACCCTATAAGAAGCACCGTGAAGGCAATCGCAAGCCAGTTGAAGTACTTGTCTATGAACACCTTGACAGGAGGGCCAAACTTCCAGATAAGCCATGCCACGGCAAAGAACCTCAGGCCGCGGCTCACGATCGAGGCGATGATGAACATCGGGATATTTATATTGAACACCCCCGCGGTGATGGTGATAAGCTTGTAAGGTATGGGCGTGAATCCCCCGACAAACACCATCCAGAAGTCGTACTTATTGTACATACTCTGTATCTCGTGGTACTGCTCCACAGTAAATCCGGGGATCACCCTGAAAAAGAAGTCGGCTATGACCGTAAAGTCGCCGCCGGGGGTATACCACAAAAAATGCCCTATGGTGTATCCAAACAGCGCGCCCAGCACCGATCCCGCGGTACATATAGCGGCAAAGCGGAATGCTCTGGTGGTAGCGCCGAGGCACAGGGCTATAAGCAACACGTCGGGGGGTATGGGAAAGAAGCTCGATTCGGCGAAGGCGATAACGAAAAGCATGACCGCGCCCCATTTGGTATCGGCCCAACTGAGCATCCAGTTGTATGTTCTTTTTAGCATATGGATCGGGATATTTGGCGTCCTTCACGTTTAAGGACTGCCAAAGCTAAAAATAATTTTCTACAAAACCGCCGCCCAGCACCCGCTCCCCGCAATAAAAAACGATGGGTTGCCCCGCCGCCACGGCCCAGGCGGGCTCGTCTAACGTCACCCTCAACAGGCCATCTTCAACGCTCACTGATGCATAGCCACCGGGGTTGCGGCCGTAGCCCCTCACGACGATACTGAGATCGGGGCATGAAATTAACTCGTCAGTGTATACCGCCGACCACCTGCCAACGACTATCTCCTTTGAGTAGAGGTCGGCATCGGTGCCCGCTATAAGACGGTTGGAGGCGGCATCGACACCTACGACGCAATAACCCGCGGGAGCGTCGAAGCCTCTCTTCTGGCCTATGGTGTAGAGCTGGTAGCCGTCGTGACGTCCCACTACCGCGCCGCTTTTATCCACCACGTCGCCTGGGCGGATATTCACGCCCCGTCCTCGCAGGAAGTCGCCGTAATTGCACCCACGCAGGAAGCAGACGCCCATACTCTCGGCGGGGCGTTCCTGGCTCATCGCAGCCATAACGTCGCGCTTGAGGCGGTCGGCCATAGGGGTGAGTATCTTGCGTAGATATTGCTGAGGCAGGTTCCAGAGGTAATAGCTCTGGTCTTTCACAGGATCGGCGGCGCGGGACACATAAAGGCGACCGTCATGTTCCCGCACGCGGAAGTAGTGGCCTGTGGCGATATGGTCGATGCCCAAGGCCTCGGCGCGGCGATACAGGGCTTTCCACTTTATAGCAGGATTACACACCGTGCATGGCGCAGGGGTTTGTCCGCGCTGGTAACCCTCGACGAAGTAGGAAATAACCTCCCTCTCGAACTCCTCCCTCACATCCTCCACCACCAGCGGCAGACCCAGGGCTTCGGCCGCAGCGCGCACCCTGGCCTCCTCGCCGGGAGCGTCGATAGTGCGCAGCCACAGCAGGGTCACGTCATGTCCCTCGGCGGAGAGTATCCCTGCCGCGGCAGTACTGTCGATGCCTCCGCTGAAACCAAGTAGAACGCGTGTCATTTAATGTATATTTATTGGAGGGATTTCATTAAGAAAATACGTACCGTCACCTCTATATATAAAAAAGAGCCGTGAACAACGGCTCTGAAACTATTCTCCCCCGAGATCTACAGTTTGTCGAACTCCTCGTCGATATCGGCTCCTGTCTTATCCTGGGCTTCGGCTTCGAAAAACTCGGGTTTGTGCTTCTTGACGTAAGCTATAACCTCATCGAGACCGTCGGCGAACTTGGCGAAATCCTCCTTGTAGAGGTAGATCTTATGCTTGTCGAAAAAGAAATCGCCGTCCTTGCCCTGCTTCTTGCGACTCTCGGTAATGGTCAGATAGTAGTCGTCGTTGCGGGTGGCCTTGACGTCGAAAAAGTAAGTACGGCGGCCCGCCCTCACGTTCTTTGAATAAACTTCCTCGCCTGAATCCTGCTCCGAATCCCGTCTGAATTCACGTGTATCCATCTTTTTTGGTTTTACCCCGACACCTGTCGTTAGAACAAATATATAATAAATAAACGAAACTGCAATACCCGCCGCCTAATGTCTGGCAATAAAAAAACGCGCCGGAAAGGCAACAGAATGGCGATTTACCGGGAGCCCAGAGGAAACCCGCAGATAAACAGGAGGGAGGCTGTCCGGCGCAGGCAAAAAGGAGCGTCCCCGTTCTCTTCGCAGAAAACGGGGACGCTCACCATACTTTAAGCCTTACAGTCTACCTCGGCGTATCGAGGAGCTTGGAGGTTTTGTCCCAATCTTTCGCCGCCTCGACCGCGCGCCCAAACACGGCGTCGCGCTGGGCGTTGATTATCATGAAATACTCGTTATAGCTCCACAGCTTATGCGCCACCATGGCCTTGAACCTGACTTTCAGGTAGTCCGAAGCCTTGGCCGGCTCGCCCTCCGGGCATTTCACTCCGCCCTTTTCGGCGAACTTAACGATCGAATCGATAATGTCGTCACCCACATTATACTTCGAGATGAACGCCGCGGGCGTGGGGTAAGTCGAGAGCAGGCTCTTCCTGTTCTTGTCGATATAGCTGATAAGGAAATCGAAGAGCTTGCCACTGCGCATAAGCGAGACGGCATATGGCGTGATACCGGTGGTGTCGCGCGAAACATATATATCGGGGTAGATACCGCCGCCGCCGTAGACCGTACGGCCCTTGGACAGCGTCTTGTACTTGAGCGAGTCGGAACCCGCTATCGAGTCGGCCGCGCCCTTTTTCACCCTGTCATTCAAGGCTTTGTAATATCCCTCCCTATTACCCTGTTCGAACGGGCGCTGTATAGCCCTGCCGGAGGGGGTATGGTAACGCGATACTGTGACCCTGACCGCCGAGCCTCCTGTAAGCGGGAACTGCCTCTGCACAAGCCCCTTGCCGAAGGTGCGTGTGCCGATGAGGACTCCCCTGTCCCAGTCCTGCACAGCGCCGGCCACGATCTCGCTGGCCGAGGCGGACGATTCGTCGATAAGGATTATGAGGTTGCCCTTGGTAAAGCGCGCGGGGCCCTGCGCCATAAGGCGTTCGGGCGGCACGGCGCGACCTTCGGTGGACACAACCAGCGATCCCTTATCAATGAAGAATCCACTCATCTTGATAGCCTGATCCAACAGCCCGCCGCCGTTACCGCGCAGGTCGAGGATAAGAGTCACTACCTTGCTCTCCTTATCGAGCTTGTCAAAGGCCTTTTCGAATTCATCCAGCGTATTGACCGCGAATTGGTTGACCCTTATATATGCTATGCCCGGCTCGACCATATAGGCCGCATCGACCGAGTGTATCGGAATATTGTCACGCTTGATCCTGAAAGTAAGGGTGTTGGCCACTCCCCTGCGCATAACGGTGAGCGTCACCACGGAGCCTTTGGGCCCGCGCAACAACTTGGGCACCCCTGCCCTCGTCGTACCTATGGCGCTCTTGCCGTCGACCTCCACTATGCGGTCGTTGGGCTGCAGGCCCACCTTATCCGACGGACCGTCGGGAATAACATTGACCACCAGGATGGTGTCGTTCATCACGTTAAACTCGATACCGATACCGCCGAACTTGCCCTCCATCGATTCTCTAACACTCACCATATCCTCTGCCGAAACAAACGATGAATGGGGATCGAGGGCCGAAAGCGCACCGCGGATAGCATCGTCGACCACCTGCACGTTATCGACCGTATCGACGTAATACCTGCTGAGGTAACGGAAGAATTCGTTGAAACGCTGGAGCTGGGTGAACGGGTCCTTACCCGCTTCCTGGGCTGCGGGCCTGGCGGCCGGAGCTGCCTGTATAGGCGAAGCCATCGACACGGCCAGCATGGATAATAATAGTAAAAAATACCTCATGGCAAATATTTAATAAAGACTAATATGCGATTTTACAGTAGTTTGTTTGTCTTCCTACTTTTGGCATTGCCCCAAAAGTAGGCAAAAAGGTCTAGCCACGTCTTCTGCCGGGGTCTCTTCCGGGAGCTTCCCTCGTTACACGATAACTGAGGGTGATCTCCCTCACGAGACCTATTTCCGGCAGAAGCCAGATGCGGCGATTATTTTAAGGTAATTCTAAACGAACTCCCTGCGGTAATTCGTAATGATAAAGGATCTGTTTTTACCCTATAAAATCCTTAAGGGCGGAGAACGGCATCCTGCCCTGCTCGCCGCAGACCATGTTCTTCACCGTGGCTTCGCCCGAAGCGAGTTCGTCGCTGCCGATGATAACCACAAAAGGTATGCCCCTGCGGTTGGCGTACTCCATCTGCTTCTTGATCTTGGCAGGCTCGTAGTATATCTCGCAGGCGGTACCGGCGGCGCGGAGCTCTTTCATCAGCTTCGCGGCGGCCAGCTCTTCCTCGCCTCCGAAGTTAAGAAACAACACGCGAGTGGATTCCTCCGCAGCGTCGGGGAACAGGCCCAGGCCATGCATCACGTCGTAGATGCGGTCGGCGCCGAAGGATATACCCACGCCCGATACGCCTTCCATGCCGAAGATGCCAGTGAGGTCGTCGTAGCGTCCGCCGCCGCAGATACTGCCGATCTGGTAATCGCGCGCCTTTACTTCGAATATCGCACCCGTATAATAGTTGAGCCCGCGGGCAAGCGACAGGTCGAGTTCGATGTCTAATTTCGTGCCGAGCGCCGCCACGTAGGAGAAGATGGCTTCCATCTCCTCGATGCCTTTGAGGCCTGTTTCGGACGAGCCGATAACCTTGCGCAGGCTGGCCAGCTTTTCGCTGTTCGAGCCGCTAAGCTCGAGTATTGGGCGCAACATCGCCACGGCTTTGGCGTCGATGCCCTTGGCGGAAAGCTCCGCTTCTACAGCCTCGATGCCTATCTTTTCCAGTTTGTCGATAGCCACTGTGATGTCGACCATCTTATCGGCATGGCCTATGGTTTCGGCGATGCCATAGAGTATCTTGCGGTTGTTGAGTTTAAGTGTAACGGCTACGCCAAGCTTGGCGAATACCTCTGCGACTATCTCCACAAGCTCCGTTTCAGCCAACAGGCTGCGGCTGCCCACAACGTCGACGTCGCACTGGTAGAACTCCCGGTAGCGGCCCTTCTGCGGGCGGTCGGCTCTCCAGACCGGCTGTATCTGGTAGCGCTTAAAGGGGAACACGAGCTCGCTCTGGTGCTGTACCACGTAGCGTGCGAAAGGGACGGTAAGGTCGTACCTCAACCCCTTCTCGCACATCTTCACGGCCAGGCGGTTGAGGCCGTTGCGGCCCTCGGAGAGCTCCGCGTCGGAAACCTCGCTCAAGAAGTCGCCCGAGTTGAGTATCTTAAAGAGCAACTTGTCGCCCTCCTCGCCGTACTTACCCATCAGGGTGGAGAGGTTCTCCATGGCGGGGGTTTCGAGCGGCAGGAAGCCGTACTTGCGGAACACTCCTCGCAGGGTGTCGAAAATATATGTGCGGCGCATCATCTCAGCCGGGGAGAAGTCGCGCGTGCCTTTAGGTATGGATGGTTTCTGTGCCATAGCTGTATCGTGGTGAGGCATAGGCGGGCTATTCGAGGAAGGCCGAACCTCCCCGCTGCGGCCTTACGCCATTAATTTGCGGTACTTGACCCTGTGCGGAGTGACGTCGCCCAGGCGCTTTTTCTTGTTCTCCTCGTACTCGCTGTAACCACCCTCGAAGAACACCACCTGCGAGTCGCCCTCGAAAGCGAGGATGTGGGTGGCGATACGGTCGAGGAACCAGCGGTCGTGCGAAATAACGACGGCGCAACCGGCGAAGCTCTCCAGACCCTCCTCTATCGCGCGCAGGGTATTCACGTCGATGTCGTTGGTAGGCTCGTCGAGAAGCAGCACGTTGCCCTCTTCCTTGAGAGCCAGGGCAAGGTGGAGCCTGTTGCGCTCACCGCCCGAAAGCACGCCGCACTTCTTCTCTTGGTCGGCGCCCGTGAAGTTGAAACGCGAGATATAGGCGCGGGCGTTGACGCTCTTGCCGCCGAGGGGGATGAGCTCGCTGTTCTGCGACACCACCTCGTATACGCTCTTGTCTGGCTCGATGGAGCGGTGCTGCTGGTCGACATAGGCAAGCTTTACGGTCTCTCCCACGGAGAATTCGCCTGCGGTAGGCTTTTCGATACCCATGATAAGGCGGAAGAGCGTGGTCTTACCCACACCGTTGGGGCCTATGACGCCGACGATACCTGCGGGAGGCAGGTTGAAATTAAGGTCTTCATACAGAAGCCTGTCGCCGTAGCCCATGCTCACGCCCTTGGCCTCGATGACCTTGTCGCCCAAGCGGGGACCGTTGGGTATGTATATTTCGAGCTTTTCCTCTTTCTGTTTGCTGTCCTCGTTGAGCATCTTGTCATAAGCCGACAGACGGGCCTTGCTCTTGGCATGGCGGGCCTTGGGAGCCATGCGCACCCACTCCAACTCGCGTTCGAGGGTCTTGCGCCTCTTGCTCTCGGACTTTTCTTCCATCTCCAGGCGCTTGGCCTTCTGCTCGAGCCATCCGGTGTAGTTGCCCTTGTAGGGGATACCCTCGCCGCGGTCGAGCTCCAAGATCCAGCCGGCCACATTGTCGAGGAAGTAGCGGTCGTGGGTCACGGCTATGACCGTGCCCTTATATTGTTTGAGGTGTTGCTCTAACCAGTCGATGCTTTCAGCGTCGAGGTGGTTGGTTGGCTCATCGAGAAGCAGCACGTCGGGCTCCTGCAACAACAGACGGCAGAGGGCCACGCGGCGGCGTTCACCGCCCGAAAGGTGCTTTACAGGCTCCTCGGGATCGGGACAGCGCAGGGCATCCATAGCCCTTTCAAGCACGCTGTCTATCTCCCAGCCGTTCTTCTGGTCGATAAGTTCGGTCAATTCTCCCTGGCGTTCGATGAGCTTGGCCATCTGGTCGTCGTCCATAGGCTCCATAAAGGCGGCATTCACCTCCTCGTACTCCTTCAGCAGGGCCATGATCTCGGCGCAGCCTTCGCTCACTATCTCGCGCACGGTCTTGGTATCGTCCAATTTGGGCTCCTGTTCTAAGTAACCCACGCTGTAACCGGGAGCAAAAACCACCTCGCCCTGGTATGCCGTATCGAGGCCGGCGATTATCTTCATAAGGGTCGATTTACCTGAGCCGTTGAGACCGATGATACCGATCTTAGCGCCGTAGAAAAACGACAGGTATATATCGTTGAGTACTTTCTTTTGATTTGAGAAGGTCTTGGTGATACCGACCATCGAAAAAATTATCTTCTCGTCTGCCATGTTCGTGGTGATGCCTATTTTTCCGTGATGTAATTAATTATAAAGAGCCCGGACTTTCGCCCCGGGCCCACAAAGATAGTAAATTACTCCGTGCTACCCAAGTAGCGACTCGAATTTCTGGGGGATGGCCGTGGAAAAGCGCATGGTGCGGCCCGTGATGGGATGCACGAAGGTGAGCTGGTAGGCGTGCAGGGCCACGCGGCCTATGGGCGAGCGGCGGGTGGCGCCGTATTTGGTGTCGCCGGAAATGGGATGGCCGATGTACTCCATATGCGCGCGTATTTGGTTCTTCTTGCCCGTTTCGAGCTCGAATTCCAGGAGAGAATAATCGTCGCTGCGGCGCAGCACGCGGTAGCGGGTCACGGCCTTCACCGCATCGGCCCCCTGCTCGCGCGGAGCGTAGTCGGTGGCGAATACCTTGAAATTTTTGTTCTCCGTAAGGTAGGTCGATATAGTGTCGCCCTCCACGGGCACATTGCCTTCGACCACGGCCACATAGCGGCGGCGGGTGACCGTCGCAGCCCATTCCCTCTGCAGTTTTTCCTGCATCTGCTCGCTCTTGGCGAATATCATCAGGCCCGACGTCTCGCGGTCGAGGCGGTGGACGATAAATATGCGGTTACGAGAATCGGCGCGCTTCACATACCCGCTCAGGATATAGAACGCCGTCTTCTCGCGCTCCTTGTCGGTGCCCACGGAGAGCAGGCCGTTGTGCTTGTCGATGATGATAAGGTGATCGTCCTCGAACACCACCCTCAGCAGGGGATGACGGAACAGTTCCTCCACCTTGCCGTCGGTGACCCCCACGACGTCGCCGGGAGCGAGCGGCTCATTGAATTTCGTGGAGATAATATCGTTGATCGTGACCTGCCTGTGCGACAACACTGACTTTACCGTGGTACGGCTCTCGCCTTCAAGGTGTTCCATAAGGAACGGCAGCAGGGTGGTTTCTCGGTCGACGGTGAATTCTTTACGGGGCATAGGGGGTGTATTTTACTTCCTGGCGGCTACTTCCTGCCGGAAAAAGTCCATTTAAGAAGCTGCAAAGTTATCAAAACCGACACAACTATCAATATCACCTTGCCGTAGCCCTTGTGGGAGTTATCCATAACCACCAGGAACACACCCCCGATGAACATCGCCGCCAACAGCATCACATAGGAGACCTTGGCCCCTATCTTGGTGGCGGTGCGGATAAGCAGGTCTTCGTCGGATATGCGTATCTCGTGGCGTATCTTGCCCTCCTTGAGTTTGTAGAGTATCTCGCCCACGTCGCCGGGCAGGGTACGGGCCAGGGTCACATAGCCCGAGAGGGTGTCGTATATCTGGTTGGCTATCTTGCGAGGGGCATATTTATCTTTTATGGCCTCCCTTGCATAGGGCAGGATAATTGGCGAGAATGACATGGCCGGATCGAGCGCGAAGGCAAACTGCTGTATGGTGACAAGGGCCTTGATAAGCATGAAAATACCTGACGGTATCTGCAACTTATATTTGGTTATCAGGCTGATACAATTCTGCATGGTGATGGCTATATCCAACCGTTCGAAGGGTACTCCCTCGCTCTGGGTGAGCATCTGGTATATCTCGAAAGTGAGCTCGTCCTCACGTTCGAAGAAACGGCGGCCGCAGAGGGTGATAAGCGACTTGGCTATGCGGCTACTGTCCCTGCGGGCGAAGCCCACGCAGAAGTCGGCGATAAAGTCGAGGTCGCGGGGAGTGAGCATGCCCACCATCCCGAAGTCGATCAGGGCGATAATATTACCGGGTTGAATGAATATATTGCCGGCGTGGGGGTCGGCATGGAAGAAGCCGTGCTTGAATATCATGGTCAGCACCGCGTGGGCACCGTTGCGGGCCACCTCAGAGAGGTCGCTACCCGAGGCGACGAGCGCCATACGGTCATCGGGCGGGATGCCCTCGATAAACTCCATGATTATCAGGCGGCTGGTACAGAGGTGGGCATAGACCATAGGGATGCGCACCGTGGGGTCTTCGGCGAAAATACATGAAAAGTGGGTGATATTGCCCACCTCGTTGGTGTAGTCGAGTTCCCGGAGCATCGTTTCGGCGAATTCGTCCACGAGGCCCACAATATTGATGGCCGCAAGCTCCGGGTTGGTGCGGGCGAAGTGGGCGGCTATATATTTCAGGATATAGATATCAAGTTTTATCTTCTTCTCGATATAGGGGCGCTGTATCTTTACCACCACCTTGCGGCCGTCCTCCTTCAGACGGGCCTGGTACACCTGCCCTATCGACGCGGCAGCCAGCGCAGTGCGGTCGAATTCGAGGAACACGTCGTCAATAGGCTTGCCCAGCTCCTTCTCGATCAGGGTCACGGCTACGGTATTATCAAAGGGCACGGCCTTCGACTGCAATTTCTTGAGTTCCTTGCGGAAACGATCCGACACCATGTCGGGGCGGTCGGCCAGTATCTGTCCGAATTTGACGAACGTGGGCCCCAGTTCCTCGATGGTCATACGTATGCGCTCGGGGGTCGACACCACGACTTTCTGCACATTGTGCCGCTTGACGATACGCATACGGTCGAAAAGCACGCTCAGGGAGTGCTTGGCGAGGATGGTCATGATCTGCGCTGCCCTGACCACCTTGAGCGAAGAGGTGTAAAATCCTACTATCTTCATGTTAATTATATGTAGCGGGTAAGTAGTTCGCCGTGGGCGAAATTCCGTTGATTATCTTTTGTTGAGGGATTCAGCGAGGCGGTCGATAGACTCCCTCAATTTCTTAACTTCTTCAGCCAACTCGCCACTGTCGCCCGAAGGCTCTTTGGAGGCGAACATATCCTGCATGAACAACTCGCCGCGCAGACTTTCGAGCCACACGGCCACGTTGTCGCCAAAGGCGCGGGCAGCCTCGGGATCGGCGCCTACCTTAGAGTCGATGAGCGATGCCACCTTGTCGACGAAGGCTTCGCGGTCGGACAGTCCCACGGATATGGCCATCCTTAATATTGAATTAAATGTTCCTCGCATAATAGCTTTATATACACGTTTATTGCAAAAATAGCAATAATTTGATACTTTTGCAGGCCGTCTTACACACAAACAATTTACAGACCAAACATGTACGGGCGGCAATCATTTCACGGATAAAAAGTTATGTCTGAGAATTCCATACTCTCCCGCCTCGACGGGATGCGCATAAAATACGAAGAAATAGGCAACCAGCTGACCGACCCCGAGGTAATCGCCGACGTCAAGAAATTCATCTCCCTCAACAAGGAATACAGGGAGTTGGAGCCTGTGGTCGAGACCAGCGAACGCTACCGCACCGTGCTCAACCATCTCAAGGAAGCCAAGGACATGCTCCTCAACGAGAAGGACGAGGAGATGAAAGAGATGGCGCGCGAGGAGGTGGCCCAGTTAGAGCCCGAAGCGGAGAAACTCGAAGAGGAAATAAAGCTCCTGTTAATACCTTCCGACCCCCAGGACAGCAAGAACGCCATACTCGAAATCCGCGGCGGCACGGGCGGCGACGAGGCAGCCATATTCGCCGGCGACCTCTTCCGCATGTATATCAAGTACATCGAAAAGAAGGGCTGGAAATACGAGATAAACAATGCCAGCGAAGGCAGCGCGGGTGGATACAAGGAAGTAGTGCTGAAAGTGACCGGCAATAAAGTTTACGGCACGCTGAAATACGAATCGGGCGTGCACCGCGTACAGCGAGTGCCGCAGACCGAGACCCAGGGCCGCGTACACACCTCCGCCGCTTCGGTGGCCGTACTCCCCGAAGCTGAAGAGTTTGACGTGGACATCCGCATGGAGGACATCCGCAAGGATACGTTCTGCGCCTCAGGCCCCGGCGGGCAGTCGGTGAACACCACCTACTCGGCCATACGCTTAACGCACATCCCCACGGGGATCGTGGTGCAATGCCAGGACCAGAAGTCGCAGCTCAAGAACTTCGACAAGGCCCTCGAGGAGCTCCGCACACGTATCTTCAACCTCGAATACCAGAAGTACCTCGACGAGATAGCCAAGAATCGTAAGACGATGGTCTCCACCGGCGACCGCAGTGCCAAGATCCGTACCTACAACTATCCGCAGGGACGCGTGACCGACCACCGCATCAACTTCACGATGTACAACCTCGCCGCCGTGATGGACGGCGACATACAGGAACTCATCGACAAGCTGCAGTTCGAGGAGAACGCCGAACGCCTGAGGGCAAGTGAGGAGTAGACCTTCACACCGCTTATCGTAAAAGGGAGTCCCGGCGGGACTCCCCTTTTATTTTCTATACACCGGCAACGATCGACCTTGTCGTTTCCCCATTTTTTTACAAGACGGAAAAAATTTCAATTCATCATTGCAAGTCTAACCCTCTCTCCTATTCAAACCACAATTTTGGGTAAACGCTCTTATCTCCAGCTTTCCATGCCCCGATAGACTTCCAGTATTTGCCTGAGTCTGTCCCGTCGCCTGTCCCCCACTCAATGCTTTGGCCTACATCCGAGCCAGCCTCGGGCCATACTCCGGAAGCAAATTTCCGTATTTCAGTTATTTCTGTTTCCTCGTCAATATATCCATAAGTCCTCCCTGTCCAGAAGCAGGATGTGACAGTGCCTTCGTCATTATCTCCACACACTCCGCCTACATTACCGGTAATCACCCCGATTGCCGACCCTACACTGTAACATGCAGTGAGCGTACCTGCGTCATTATATCCACATACTCCCCCTATAAAATATTCTCCTCTAATTACCCCTTTGTTATAACACGCCGTGATTGTGCCATAATCATTCCATCCGCATACCCCGCCAACTTTCCATTCCCCAGTCACCATCCCCGCATTGTAGCAGGCTATTATTTCATGTTCGCTCATTCCGCATATCCCTCCGACATACATAAGGCCCTTGACCGCTCCCTTATTATGGCACGCTATGATTATACCGTCGCTATGCCCGCATACGCCGCCAACAAACAAGAAGTAATCAGCCGTTACATTGGCTCCGTTCGAGCAACCTGATATAGTACCTCTGTTATAACTGCAAAGGCCCCCAGCGAAAGGCCCTCCGCCTCCACCAAGGGTGACCGCCCTGCTCATGCCCGTAGGTGCACTAAAAACATGATCCCCGGAGAAAGTAGCCTTAACCAACCCCGAAGCGAGATGCAAGTCTTTTATCGTACCCTCATTATATCCGAACAAACCCGCAAAACCCTCATCACCCACACTGACGTTGAGGTTGGATATCCTGTATCCCTGACCATCGAATACACCGGCAAAACCCACATAATCCCCGCCTATCGGCGTCCATAGCCTACCTTTCAAGTCTATATTTGCAGTCAATTTGAAGGTATAGTTCTCAAATTTGGGATCAGTCACGCCGTTGCCTGTGTAACTTCCATTGACCGCCGCGGCTAACCATACAAGCTCTTCGGCCGAAGAGATACTTACCACGGCGTTCTCTCCTGTCTGGCCATCTACGTATTCCGACGGCATTACGGCATCCTTCGTTTTCCACGGCGTATCAGGTGTCTCGTGCTTTTCGCACGACATCAATAATGCAGAGAAACACACCACTGTCATCAAATATTGAATCCTTCCCATAGCTGTGTTGTATTGATTTGCCTGCAAGTTATGCAATAATTTAATATATCCAACCTTTTATTGATAATTTTTAGGCTTTTTATTGTACTGGCCTTCGGGGCAGACGCAAAAAATGGGGCGCCGATAAACGGTGCCCCATTATATACTCCTATACAAAACCTCTTAATACGGCCTCTCGTTGCGTTTTTCGTAGAAGTTGATGAACGCCTTGTTGGCCACCATGCAGCCGCCGGGGGTGGGATAATTGCCCGTAAAGTACCAGTCGCCATTGTGCACGGGGATGGCCTTGCGCAAGTCCTCAACGCTCTGGAACACCAGCTCCACCTCGGCCTTGATCTCGGGGGCGGTGACTATCTGGGCTATCTTGGCGGAAATTTCGTCGTCGGTAAATGGCTCGTAGATAGCCTTCACGCAGTTCACAGGCTTGGCCGGGCGCATCTTGACCTGGTTCTTGCAAGCGGCGTACACGTCCTCTATGACATGCCACATACCCCTCTCGTGGAGCAGGTCGATGGCGGCGCGGAAGGCCACGAACTCGCCCAGGCGCGACATGTCGATGCCATAGCAGTCGGGGTAGCGTATCTGGGGGGCCGAAGAACAGATAACGATCTTCTTGGGATTGAGCCTGTCGAGTATGCGCAGGATGCTCTGGCGGAGCGTAGTGCCGCGCACGATGGAGTCGTCGAGGATGACGAGGTTGTCCTTTCCGTCGCGGATATTACCGTAGGTGACATCGTAGACGTGGGCCACGAGGTCGTCACGCTGGTCGTCCTGGGTGATGAACGTGCGCATCTTGACGTCCTTGATAGCTATCTTCTCGAAGCGGGGACGGTGGCACATTATCTTGTCTAGTTTCTCCCTGTCGAGCGAAGCTCCGAGGGCCAATATCTGCTCCTTGCGCTGCTCGGCGCAGTAGTCCTCCATGCCGCTCTGGAGGCCGTAGTAGGCGCTCTCGGCGGTATTGGGTATGTATGAGAAGACTGTATGCTCGATGTCGCCGCCGATGCTCTTCATTATCTGGGGTATCAGCCTGCGGCCCAGCTCCTTGCGCTCACGGTAGATGTCCTGGTCGCTGCCTCGCGAGAAGTAAATGCGCTCGAACGAGCAGGGGGTCACGGGCTGGGGGGCGGTGAAAGGCTCGACGCTGATCTCCCCGTCGCGCCTTACGATCAGTGCGTGGGCGGGCTCGAGCTCTTTGATACTGTCGTAGGAGTAGTTGAACGTGGTCTGTATCACGGCCCTCTCGGAGGCGGCCACCACTATCTCGTCGTCGGCATAATAGAACGCGGGGCGGATACCGCAGGCGTCACGCATAATAAAGGCGTCGCCGTGGCCCAGAAGGCCCGCCATAACGTATCCCCCGTCCCACCTGCGGGCAGAGAGGGAAAGTATCTCCTTGAGGTCTATGTTCTTGGCCAGCATTTCGGTGATCTCCACCTTGGAATGGCCCTTGGCCTTGAAGTAGCGGTATTTGTCCTCGTTCTCGCGGTCTATGAAGTGGCCGATACGTTCGAGTATGGTAACGGTGTCGGTGGTGGCAACGGGGTACTGGCCCATGTCGCGCAGGCGACCGAACAGCTCGTCGATATTTGTAAAGTTGAAGTTACCGGCCAGCACGAGGTTGCGCGTGATCCAGTTGCTCTCCCGGGATACGGGGTGCAGGGAATTTTCGTCGTTCTTGCCGAAAGTGCCGTAGCGGAGGTGGCCCAGGAAAAGCTCGCCTGTGAACTCTACGTTGCTCTTGAGCCAGTTGGCATCACGGAGCATTTCGGGGGTAGCCGAAGCCGAGCACTCGTTGATGCCCTTATGTATGCGGGAAAATACGTCTTTTATGGGGGCGTCGGCACCGGAGCGGACGCGGTTGATATACACGCTGCCGGGCTTGGGATAGAGCTTGATGTTGGCGATGCCCGCACCGTCCTGCCCGCGGTTGTGCTGTTTCTCCATGAGTATCTGCATCTTGTTAAGCCCGTAGAAAGGAGTGCCGTACTTGTCGATGTAATAACCCAGGGGTTTAAGAAGTCGGATGAAGGCAATACCACACTCGTGCTTGATGCTGTCGCTCATAATAAAGTATGTTAAATAAGGTGTCGCAAATATACTCCTAAAATGGGAAATTTGCGGTATTCTTACCCAAAAAAATGTATCTTTGTGGAAATTTTAAGACTATGCCACGGATTATTTCAGTATCGGTGCTTTCGGCCGACTTCGGACAGCTCAATAGGGACATGGACATGATCAACCGCAGCGAGGCCGAGTGGGTGCATATCGACGTGATGGACGGCGTGTTCGTGCCCAACATTTCGTTCGGCTTCCCCGTGCTCAAATATATCACCGCGGCAAGTCCGAAGTTCATGGACGTACACCTTATGATAATCGAGCCAGAGCGCTACGTAGAACGTTTCGCTGAGGCGGGCGCCGATATGATAACCATACATTACGAAGCCGTGGCGGATATCGAAGAGACATTAGACCTTATAAAAAAACAGGGAGTGAAGTGCGGCATCTCGATAAAGCCCGCGACGCCCGTGGAGGAGATAGCCCACCTCGTAGGCAAGGTCGACCTTGTACTCGTGATGAGCGTCGAGCCGGGTTTTGGAGGACAGAAGTTCATGCCCGAATCGGTGGGCAAGGTGAAGAAGTTGCGCGAAATTATCGACACCAACGGCTACTCTACCTTAATCGAGATCGACGGAGGCGTGGGTACGGGCAATGCGGGGATGCTTTTCGAGGCCGGATGCGACGCCCTGGTGGCAGGTAACGCCATTTTCGCCAGCCCCGACCCCGAGCAAACCATTAAGGATATGCTCGCCGCAAAGGCATAAAATGCCGCGACATCACAAAATTAAAATAATCAACACGTTATAGTTTCGCTCTCGAGGCGAACCCCTTTTTCATTAATGATTTCCGTAGACAATCTGACGGTCAGTTTCGGAGGAACCGACCTTTTCAAAGACATATCATTCCTTATCAACGCCAAAGACCGCGTGGGCCTCGTGGGCAAGAACGGGGCGGGCAAGTCGACCATGCTCAAGATCCTGATAGGCGAGCAGACCCCGACATCGGGCGGCGTGTCGAAAAACGGCGATTGCACGCTCGGCTATCTGCCGCAGCAGATGAAGATAGCCGACTCCACCACCCTATTCAAGGAGACGGCCAAGGCGTTCGACGAAGTGATCGCACTCGAAAAGGAGATCGAACATCTCGGTCACCAGATCACCGTGCGTACCGACTATGAGAGCGACGAATACTCGGCACTTATCCACCGCCTGACTGACGCTACCGAGCGTTACCATATCTTAGGCGGCGACAACCGCGAGGCGGAGATCGAGAAAACGCTGCTCGGCCTGGGCTTCGAACGTAAGGATTTCGAACGGCCGTCGAAGGAGTTCAGCGGCGGGTGGCGCATGCGTATCGAGCTTGCTAAGCTCCTGCTGCGTAAGCCTTCGGTGTTCCTGCTCGACGAGCCGACCAACCACCTCGACATAGAGAGTATACAGTGGCTCGAAACATACCTCAAGGAGTATAATGGCGCCGTGGTGCTCATATCCCACGACCGGGCATTCCTCGACAACGTCACTACGCGCACGATAGAGTTATCGCTGGGCAAGGCCTACGACTACCGCGTGCCGTACAGTAAATATGTGGTACTGAGGGCCGAGCGCCGCGAGCAGCAGATGGCCGCGTACGCCAACCAGCAGAAGCTAATCGAGCAGACGCAGGAGTTCATCGACCGCTTCCGCTACAAGCCCTCGAAATCGAACCAGGTGCAGTCGAGGGTCAAGCAACTCGACAAACTCGATATCATAGAGGTCGACGACGAGGACCTGTCGTCCATGCACATCAAGTTCCCGCCCGCGCCCCGTTCGGGTCAGGTGGTGGTGGAGGCCAAGGACGCAGGCAAGGCTTTCGGGCCGAAGCGCGTGTTCAGCGACGCCAATATCGTCATAGAACGCGGTGAGAAGATAGCCCTGGTGGGGCGCAACGGCGAGGGTAAGACCACTTTCTCGCGCCTTATATTAAACGAGATACAGCCCACTGAAGGCAGCGTGCGCGTGGGGTACAACGTGAATATCGGTTACTTCGCCCAGAATCAGGACGACCTTATGGACGGCGAATTCACCGTGTTCGACACCCTCGACCGCGTGGCTGTGGGCGACATACGTACCCGGCTGAGGGATATCCTGGGAGCTTTCCTTTTCAGGGGCGAGGATATAGACAAGAAGGTGAAAGTGCTCTCGGGCGGCGAGCGTTCGAGACTGGCGATGGCCCGCCTGATGCTCGAGCCGTACAACCTGTTGATCCTCGACGAGCCTACCAACCATATGGACATGCGCTCGAAGGATATCATGAAAAAGGCGCTGGTGGAGTACAACGGCACGGTGATCGTGGTCTCGCACGACAGGGAGTTCCTCGACGGACTGGTGAACAAGGTGTACGAATTCCGCGACGGCAAGGTGAAGGAGCATATCGGCGGTATATACGACTTCCTCGAGAAGAAGAAGATGCTCTCCATGCGTGAATTGGAGGCCAAGCAGGCCCCGGCGGAGGTCCCGGAGAAAGAGGTGAAGCAAACGGTATCCGGGGGGCAGAAAAAGCCTGCCGAAGCCAGGCCCGCCACTGAAACCGCTCCAAAGCAAACCCCTCAAACCCCGAAGGCTCAACAGAACACCCCCTCCGACAAGACCAAGGGGATGAGCTACGAGCAAAAGAAGGAGTACGACAGGCAGGTGCGCCGCGTGGCTTCGCGCATAGAGCAGACCGAAGAGGAGATAATGAAAATAGAGGGTGAGATCGAGGAGATGGACCACAAGATGTCCGACCCAGCCGCCTACGGTATCGACCTATCCGACGGCACGGTATTCGCCTCGTACGAAGCACTGAAAAAGCGTGTGGGAGAACTGGTGACAGAGTGGGAACAGCTTAACAATGAATTAAATACCCTAAAATAATGAAAGAGAACATGATCTTCGGGATACGTCCCGTAATCGAGGCCGTCGAAGCCGGACGTCAGGTCGACAAGGTCTTCATCAAAAAGGGCTCGGAGGGTGTGCTGTTGCAGGAACTGCGCAATATCTGCCGCGACAACCGTATCCCCGTGCAGGACGTGCCGGTAGAGAAGCTCAACCGCCTCACGCGGGCCAACCACCAGGGGGTCATCGCCCAGATGTCGCCCATAGAGTACGCAGAGATAAGCGACGTACTGGCGGGGCTGGACGAGGATCAGACGCCCCTTGTCGTGGTGTTCGACGGGGTGACCGACGTGCGCAACTTCGGGGCGATAGCCCGCAGCGCCGAGTGCGCCGGGGCCCACGCCCTCATCGTACCGCTGAAGAACTCTGCCCCCGTGAATGCCGACGCCATAAAAACCTCGGCCGGGGCGCTCAACATAATCCCGGTATGCCGCGTGGGCAGTATCCGCAACACGCTGAAATATCTCCAGGGCGAGGGAATGCAGGTGGTGGCGGCAAGCGAAAAGAGCAATACCCTGCTGTTCGAGGCCGACCTTGCGAAGCCCACGGTAATCGTGATGGGCAGCGAAGATACCGGTATATCGAAGGAGGTGCTCAAGATGTGCGACGTGCAGCTGGCCATACCTATCGTGGGGAGCATCAGCTCGCTTAACGTGGGAGCGGCAGCGGCCGTGATGCTGTTCGAGGCCGTAAGGCAGAGGACTGAGAGGATGTAGGTTCTTCTGCCCCGTGTTTGGCAAGGATTGCGTAGCGAATTGCGGTGTATATATCCGCGGCTCGCACCTCTGGTGCGCCCACCGCGGCCGCAGAAATAAAGATGTTTCCACAGCTATGCGGCGTGGAATGATTAAAAAGGCGTTAAAAAGAACGGAGGCAATAAATTTTAAGCAGTTTCTTACTATATTGCGTTATAATTTTGCCATTGATATGGATATAGAGACTTTATACGAAGGTGCGGTAGAGCTGCTTAAAAAGCTTATCTCCACCCCGTCGATAAGCAAGGAGGAGGATAAGACAGCGGATGTGGTCGCGTCGTTCCTGTCGTCGCGCGGCATAGAAATCTCGCGCAAGGGCAACAACGTGTGGGCGCGCAACAAGTATTTCGACCCCTCTAAGCCCACCATCCTACTCAACTCGCACCACGACACCGTTAAGCCCAACAGCGCTTACACGCGCGACCCATTTTCTCCCGACGTGGTGGACGGCAGGCTCTACGGCTTAGGCAGCAACGACGCAGGGGCCAGCGTGGTGTCGCTGTTGGCTGTCTTCCTCTATTTCTACGAACGTAAAGACCTTAAATACAACATCATAGTCGCCATAACCGCCGAGGAGGAGATCTCCGGACACGGCGGCCTTGAATCTGTTATACCTGAACTGGGCGATCTGGAATTCGCCATCGTGGGCGAGCCTACACAGATGCATCTGGCCATAGCCGAAAGGGGGCTGATGGTGATAGACTGCAAGGCGCGGGGCATATCGGGCCACGCGGCCCGGGGTGAGGGCGTGAACGCCATATACGAGGCTCTGCCCGACATAGAGTGGTTCCGCACGTACCGTTTCGAGAAGGTGTCCGATCTGTTCGGGCCCATCAAGATGAGCGTCACGATGATAAACGCTGGAAGCCAGCACAACGTGGTGCCCGCCGAATGCGACTTCACCGTCGACATCCGCGTGACCGACAAATACACCCTCGAGGAGGTGTTGGACGAGATACGCCGCAACGTCAAGTGCGAGGTACACCCCCGCTCCATAAGGCTCAAGCCGTCGAGCATATCGCCCGAGCACCCTATCGTACGCGCGGGTGTGGCCATGGGGCGCAATACCTACGGCTCCCCCACCACCTCCGACCAGGCCCTGCTCACCATACCCTCGCTCAAGCTGGGCGTGGGCGACTCGGCACGTTCGCACGCAGCCGACGAGTATGTGATGCTCGACGAAATACGCGAGGGCATAGAACTGTATATCAAACTGTTATCCTCTATAATTTAAAGCCATGGCAAAACTCTGGGCTAAAAATACCGATTCCAATAAGAGGGTCGAAACGTTCACCGTCGGCCGCGACCGCGAGATGGACCTCCGCCTTGCCGAAGCCGACATACTCGGCTCCCTGGCCCACACACGCATGCTCCAGGCCGTGGGGCTGATGTCAGATAAAGACCTCTCTCTCGTACAGAAGGAACTTAAAAACCTGCTCAAGGAGGTGCAAAAGGGCAAATTCACCATAGACGAGGGCGTGGAAGACGTACACTCGCAGGTGGAATTCCTGCTCACGGAGCGTGTGGGCGAGGCGGGCAAGAAGATACACAGCGGACGTTCGCGGAACGACCAGGTATTGGTCGACCTGAAGATCTTCCTGCGTTCGCAGATAATGGAGATCGTGGAGGAGACCCAGGAGCTGTTCTCTACGCTCCAGACCCTCGCCGAGAAACACAAGGACGTGCTGATGCCGGGCTACACGCATCTGCAGATAGCCATGCCATCGTCGTTCGGACTCTGGTTCGGCGCCTATGCCGAGGGGCTGGTGGACGATATGCACATGATGCATGCGGCGTGGAGGGTGTGCAATAAAAATCCGTTAGGCTCCGCCGCAGGCTACGGCTCGTCGTTCCCGCTCGATCGCGGTATGACCACCCGCCTGCTGGGCTTCGAGGCGTTGAACTACAACGTGGTATACGCCCAAATGGGACGCGGTAAGAGCGAGAGGATAATGGCGCAGGCCATGTCGTCGGTAGCCGCCACGCTGGCTAAACTGGCGATGGACAACACGCTGTTCCTCAACCAGAACTTCGGATTTATCTCCTATCCCGCGGAACTTACCACGGGGTCGAGCATCATGCCCCACAAGAAAAATCCCGACGTATGGGAGATCATGCGCGGCAAGTGTAACCTCATACAGGCGCTTCCGGGCCAGATCGCCTTGATGACGACCAACCTGCCTTCGGGCTACCACCGCGACCTGCAATTGCTCAAGGAGGTGCTCTTTCCCGCCATAGCCGACCTCAGGGAGTGCATATCTATGGCCAAATATATGCTCGAAAATATATCGATGAAGGAAGATATACTCTCCGACAGCAAGTACGACTACCTGTTCAGCGTGGAGGTAGTGAATAATATGGTCCTGGGCGGCGTACCTTTCCGCGAGGCATACAAGCGCGTGGGGCTCGACATCGAGAGCGGCAAGTTCTCGCCCGAGCGCAGCGTGAAGCACACCCATGAGGGCAGCATCGGCAACCCGTGCATCGCAGAGGTGGGTATGCTCATGCAGGAGGCTGTCGCTGAATTCGGCTTCGACCGGGTACGCGGGGCGGAGAAGGCGCTGGCAGAATAACTTCCCCTGAAAAATAGAGTAGTAAGGCGACATTGACAGGTAAATCCATATACGACCACCCGACGTTAGGGGAGATCGACGTGGTCTTCTCGTCGAGGGCGCGGAGGATATCCATCAGGATCAACTCCTCGGCCCGTTGTACCCTCACCATACCGTTGTGGAGCAGCCGAGAGGAAGCTCTCACATTCCTGGGGAGCAAGGTCGAATGGATCGAACGCACACGCGAACGTACCCGCAAGCGCCATCCCGAACAGCTTATAGACATGCCCTACTCCACCCGCAGGCACTCCCTGCGGCTTACGCCCGTGAGCCGCAAGAGCGTGGCGGCCAAGGTAAAGGACGGAGTGATCGAGGTGCAGTACCCGCTGGAGATACGCTATGACACCCCCGAGGTGCAGAAGATAATAAAGCGCGGTATTGAGGAGGCGTGGCGGGCCGAGGCGGCGGAAATACTGCCGGAGAGGGTGCGTGGATACGCCTCGAAGTTTGGCATGAAAGTGGGGGAAGTGACCGTGCGCAATTCGCGGACCCGTTGGGGCAGCTGCTCCTCGCGCAATGATATTTCGCTGAGCCTGCACCTGATGAAATTGCCCGACGAGCTGATAGACTACATAATAATACACGAGCTCTGCCACATACGCCACAAGAACCACGGGCCCCGTTTTTACAAGTTGTTGGACTCGCTCTGCGACGGACGCCACGAGGAACTGCGTAAGAAACTCAAGGCCTATTCGACGAGGTGGTAATATGGATTTGGTTCTTGATCCGGTCCACAGCCAGCGGAGGGGTGAAATAAGCCGCCAGGCGATAAATTTCAGCCCTTCGCCTGGGGTGGTTGCGGGCTGATAGCCTTGCCCGGCAAGGCCGAATATAAAGACAGACTAAACAAAATATTTTCACGTTATCACCTCGATAAACAGGGGACGAAAAGATTCATGCGGAAAACCTTATTATACATACTCGTATTTGTGATGGCGCTGGGGGCGTGGCAGGAGACGCATGCCCAGCTCAACAAGGTGTATTTCTTCCGCATGGGCAGGGGATTCCTGATCAATAACCGCTACGAGGACGCCATCGAGACTCTCAACATCATGCTCAAGGCCGACCCCGAGGCCTATGAGGGCTACTTCCTAAGAGGGATCGCCAAGTATAACCTCGACGACCTTATGGGCGCCGAGATGGACTTCTCGCAGGCCATCGAAAAGAATCCCGTGTTCACCACCGCCTTCCAGTACAGGGCCATCACCCGCTCGCGCCTGGGCAACTATGACGACGCGCTGAACGACTTCCGCGAGGCTATCGACCTGCGACCCGACCTACCAGGCCCCTACTACAGCCGCGGGGTGACCTACCTACTGAGCCAGCAGTTCGATAAGGCCGTGGCCGACTTCGACAAATTCATACGCCACGAGAATAAGGTGGCCGACGCCTATATAAACAGGGGAACGGCATACCTCAACCTAAAGGACACCACGCGCGCCTTCGACGACTACAACCGCGCCATACAAACCAACCGCGAAAATCCCGACGGATACGTGCGCCGGGGCATGCTCTACATGGCCCGCAAGAATCTGGACGGCGCGCTGGCCGACTTCAACAAGGCCATAGAGTACGACTCCACGCATATCCCGTCGTACTTCAACAAGGCGATGGTCTACGCCCAGATGAAGCGTCCGGCGCAGTCGATAGAGAACTTCGATCATGTGCTCGCGCTCGACTCCACAAGCTCGCTCACCTACTTCAACCGCGCCATCCTGCGCTCCCAGATAGGCGACTACAACCGGGCGTTGGAAGATTATGACAAGGTGGTGAAGTACAGCCCCAACAACGTATTGGTGTACTACAACCGCGCCGCCCTCGAATTACAACTTGGCGACCTCGAAGCCGCCGTGAAGGACTACACCAAGGCCATATCCCTCTACCCCGACTTCGCCAACGCCTACCTCGCCAGGGGGCAGGTTAAATATCTGTTGGGCGACGTAAGCGGCTCGCGCAAGGACAAGTCGATAGCAGAAAAGAAGATCGCCGAGTACCGCTCCAAGCTCACAGACAGCGCTTTCTCGGTCTACGCCGACACGAGCAAGCGATTCAACGCCCTGCTCTCGTTCAACGCCGACATGGGGGCGGTTAGTGGCGACGTGTCGGAGGAGAGGCCGGAGGTAAGCCTCCAGCCGCTGTTCCGCTTCTCGCTCATACACCCCGATACCATACCCACGATCAACCCCCACCGCTACTACCTGCAAAGGGTCGAGGACTTCAAGGCCGAGGTGGGTAATCCCCTGCTCCAACTAACCTGCAAGGCGTCTGACATATCCAACGATTCGCTCTTTGTGTGGAACAAGCGCCTCGCGGATTCGCTCGAAAGAGACGGCAAATCGTGGCGGCTGCTCTTCGGGCGCAGCGTGACGCAGGCGCTGGTAAGGCAGTTCACCGGCGCGATAAACAACCTCAATTCAGCCATCAACCTTGCGCCGGCCAACCCGTTCCTCTACCTCAACCGCAGTACCACCCAGAGCGAGATGATCGACTTCATCTCCTCTATCGACAACAGCTACCACCGCATCACCGTGGACAGCGACCCGGTTAACCAGCTCAAGAACAACTCGGTGAGGATGTATAACTACGACGCGGCTATCGCCGACCTGAACAAGGCGGCCAAGCTGTTCCCCGAGTTCGCGCATATATATTATAATAGGGGTAACCTCCAGTGCCTCTCGGGCAATATGGCCGAGGCGCTATCCGACTATTCCAAGGCCATCGCGCTAAACCCTCACTTCGCCGAGGCATACTATAACCGCGGCTTGGTACAGATATACCTCAAAGACACCCGGAAGGGATTCATTGATATCAGCAAGGCGGGCGAGTTGGGGATCAGGGAGGCTTATACCGTATTGAAGAAGTACAGGCCGAAGAGTATAGATTAGGTGTCATTTGCTGGCACACGGAATGTCTGCCGGACACTCTATAAAATCATTTATCTCTCCGTGTGTCGGCAGACACTCCAAAAAACGTAACACACTCGTAACACATCCTTAAAAATGCCGTAAAGGGGCGTACATAGTTTTGTCGTGTCAAACTTGATAAAACTATGAAGATGAAAAAAACTACCCTTTTACTCGGCTGTCTCGCCCTGTCACTCGCGGCGATGGCACAGGAAACTCAACCCTCGAAGGCGCTAAGCGCTCAGGATTCCACCGTACAGGCCCTCTCGGCTCGTATCGAAGCCCTTCAACAGAAAGTCGACAAGGTGGACGGCGACATGGCAAAGCAGAAGAAATTCAAGGTATCTGGTTACATCCAGGCCCAGTACCAGAACGGTCAGGAGGCCGCCGCGCTCAAAGTAGGTGACAAAATCAACGAAGACCTCACAAGCTCTTATAATCGCTTCGGTATCCGTCGCGGCCGTATCAAATTCTCTTATGAAGAGGGGATAGCCCTCGGCGTGTTCCAGCTCGATATCACCGAAAACGGGGTGAAGATGAAGGACGCCTACTTCAACGTGACCGATCCGTGGGTGAAGGCTTTCGGCATTCGCCTCGGTGTGTTCGACCGCCCGTTCGGATATGAGATCAGCTACTCCTCATCGCGCCGCGAATCACCCGAGCGTTCCACTATATTCCAGACCCTTTTCCCCGACGAACGCGACCTGGGCGGTATGCTCATAATACAGGCCCCCAAGACGTCACCGTGGAGCATCCTCAAGCTCGAAGCCGGTCTGTTCGCAGGTAACGGTATCAACATCGACACCGACAGCCGCAAGGACTTCATCGGTCACCTCTCCGTGGCCAAGGCCGTGAGCAGCAACTTCGAATTCAGTGCCGGCGTATCATACTACAACGGCGGCGTATTCCAGGGCAACTCGCAGGTGTATACTATGCAGGGCGATGGATTCGTACTGAGCGACGACCCGGGCAACGTGGGCAAGTACGCCAAGAGGGAATACTTCGGCGCCGATGCCAAGATATCCTTTTCGAGCGTACTCGGCCTCACTCAGTTGACAGGTGAATACCTCTTCGGACAGCAGCCGGGCATACAGGCAAACAGTAAAAGTCCCAACTCTAACATACGTCCCGTACTGCCCACCTACATACGCAAGTTCAGCGGTGGATATGTGATGCTGGTACAGGACTTGGGCCGTTCGCCCCTCTCAGTTGTGGTTAAATATGACTGGTACGACCCCAACACAGACGTCAAGGGCGACGAGATCGGACTGAACGGCACAGGCAGGGCCGACGTGGCTTACAACACCTTCGGTTTCGGTGCACTGTGGAGGATGAATAAGAGTCTCCGCCTGCAGGCCTACTACGAGATCGTGAAGAACGAAACGTCGAAGAATCTCGCGGTTCTCAATAAGGACCTGAAGGACAATGTCTTCACCCTGCGCCTGCAGTATAAGTTCTAAACATCTAAAGAGGGCGGCAAGAGAATTGTAACAAAAATGTAATATTTCCTTGCCACCCTCTTAACAACCTCAACCCAATTTTGTAACGACAAATAAGACGATATAGAGATTATGAAAAAGATGATTTTGGCCGCAGCGGCGATAGCAATGGTTATCACAGCGGCAAACGCACAGAAGATCAAAGGCTCGGACACCGTGCTTCCCCTCTCTCAGAAGGAGGCAGAGAGCTACATGAAGTCGAACCCCTCAAAGAGTGTGACCGTGACAGGCGGCGGCTCGGGCGTAGGCCTCTCGGCCCTGCTCGAAGGCACCACCGACATAGCCCAGGCGTCGCGCCGCATCAAGTTCGACGAGAAGCGTAAGCTCCAGGAGAGCGGCAAGAGCGCCAAGGAGGTTATCATAGCCTATGATGCGCTGGCCATAGTGCTGAACCCGGCCAACAAGGTCAGCAAACTCACCCGCGAACAGCTCGAAGCCATATTCACAGGCAAGATCACCAACTGGAAAGAGCTCGGCGGCGACGATATGAAGATAGTCCCCTACTCACGCGAGACATCCTCCGGTACTTACGAGTTCTTCAAGGAGAGCGTGTTGAAAAATAAGAATTATATGAACGGCATCATGAGCATGCCCGCCACGGGAGCCATCATACAGTCGATCAGTCAGACCAAGGGCGGTATAGGTTATGTGGGACTTGCCTACCTGAATGATAATGTGAAAGCGCTACAGGTGTCCTACGACGGTGGAAAGACCTATACCGCTCCTTCGGTCGCTGCTGCCAAGAACAAGACCTACCCCATCGTGCGCCCGCTATTCTTCTACTACGAAGCACGCTCAGAGAGCAAGGTGAAGCCCTTTATCGACTATGTGCTCTCTCCTGCAGGACAGAAGATCGTGAGCGAAGTGGGATTCATAACTGTAAAATAACGAATGAAGCGACTAAAGCGAATAATCGAAAGATTAGTCGAAGGGATACTGACGGTCAGCGGGGCAATCACTACGGTGGCGATCCTGCTGATCGTTATTTTCCTGTTCCGCGAGGGTTTCGGGCTGTTCAAGAGCCCGGCTGTGGAGAAGGGATACGCCCTGTGCGTCGATGCGGGTAATCCCGTGACGCACCTCGGGCCCGTGGAGATCAAGCGCATCTTCGACTCGGAGATAACCTCCTGGAGTCAGACGGGCGGCAAGGATCAGGAGATAGTACCGTTCCGTTTCGAGGAGATATTTTCGCGCTACTCCGACGAGGAGCTGGGCGAAGACTACGCTCTCCTGCCTGAAAAGTTGGGCGAGGTGATAGCCTCAACGCCGGGGATAATAGCCTTCCTGCCCTTGCAGTACCTGCCCAAGGATAATCCGGGAGTGAAGGTGCTCAGGAGCGATAAGATCACCCCCGCCGACTTCTTCGGAGGCAAGGAATGGATGCCTACGTCGACCCCTGCGGCGCAGTTCGGCGTACTACCGCTGATCCTGGGAACTCTGCTTGTCAGTATCGTGGCGATACTCATCGCCCTGCCGCTGGGCCTCGGTGTGGCGATATACCTCTCAGAACTTGCGGGCGAAAGGATGCGCAAGGTGCTCAAGCCTGCCATAGAACTTCTGGCGGGGATACCTTCGGTGGTTTACGGGTTCTTCGGGCTGGTGGTACTCGTGCCGCTGATCCAGAAGACTTTCGGACTGCCTGTTGGAGAAACGGCGTTGGCCGGGAGTATTATACTCGCCATCATGGCCCTGCCCACGATAATCACCGTGGCCGAGGACGCCATGCGCGGCACTCCGCGCTCGATGCGCGAAGCGAGCCTGGCCCTGGGGGCCAATCACTGGCAGACGATATACAAGGTCATCATACCCTACGCCTCATCGGGCATATCGGCAGCCGTGGTGCTCGGTATAGGGCGCGCCATAGGCGAAACAATGGCCGTGTTGATGGTCACCGGCAACGCCGCCGTGATGCCCCGTTCGCTCTTCGAGCCCGTGCGCACCATTCCCGCCACCATAGCGGCCGAGCTGGGCGAAGCTCCCTCGGGAGGAGCCCACTATGAGGCGTTGTTCATGCTGGGATGTATACTGTTCCTGATAACCCTGATAATAAGTATCACCGCGGAGGCGATCTCCAAGCGGCAATCAAATAAAGGTCTATAGTATGGGACGCAAAACAAGACAAAGCATAGCTTTCTGGACCTTCAGGGCCCTGGGCCTTATGGTCGTGGGCATCCTGCTGTGGATACTGGGATTCATACTCTGGAACGGCATAGGGGTGATAAGTTGGAAGTTCCTAACCACGGCGCCCACCGACGGGATGACCGGGGGCGGTATATTCCCCGCCATAGTGGGTACGTTCTACCTGATCGTGGGAAGTATGATCGTGGCATTCCCCCTGGGGGTGATGTCGGCGATATACACCACTGAATACGCCGGTAACGGACACGTGGTGAAGTTTATCCGCGTGATGACAAATAATCTCAGCGGCATACCTTCGATAATTTTCGGGTTATTCGGGATGTCGCTGTTCGTCAACACCCTGGGTTTCGGCGACTCGATAATCGCGGGGTCGCTGACTCTCGGATTATTGGCCCTGCCGTTGGTTATACGTACTACCGAGGAGGCCCTGAAAGCCATTCCCGACTCGTTCCGCACCGGCAGCCTCGCTCTGGGGGCTACCAAACTCCAGACCATACGCAGGGTGGTACTCCCGATGGCATTCCCCAACATCACTACCGGGCTTATACTCTCCGTGGGACGCGTTTCGGGCGAGACCGCGCCGATACTATTCACCGTGGCGGCTTACTTCCTGCCCAAGCTACCCTCAAGTATTTACGATCAGGTGATGGCCCTGCCCTACCACCTCTACGTGATCGCCACCAGCGGCACCGACCTCGAAGCCACACGCCCCATAGCCTACGGCACGGCGCTGGTACTAATCGCCATAGTGCTTATTATGAATCTATTGGCCTCATTCCTCCGCCGCCATTTCGGTAAAAAAGTGAAAACAAACTAACCATGATAGAAGCAAAGAACATAGATTTTTATTACGGCGACTTCCACGCCCTGAAGGGTATAAATATGGAGATCGCGGACAACACCGTGACCGCCTTCATCGGCCCGTCGGGATGTGGCAAGTCGACATTCCTGCGCCTGTTCAACCGCATGAACGACCTGATCCCGGGGACACGCTTAGAGGGTGAATGCCTTATCGACGGGGTGGATATATACGGCAAGGGAATACATGTGGACGAACTGCGCAAGCAGGTGGGCATGGTGTTCCAGAAGCCCAATCCATTTCCCAAGTCGATATTCGAGAACGTGGCTTACGGACTGAGGGTCAACGGCATTAACGATAAGGATTTTATCCGTCATAAGGTCGAAGAGTCGCTCGTGAGCGCGGCCCTGTGGGAAGAGGTGAAGGACAAGCTCAAGAAGTCGGCGTTCGAACTCTCCGGGGGGCAGCAGCAGCGCCTCTGCATAGCGCGTGCGCTGGCCGTGTCGCCCTCGGTGCTGCTGATGGACGAGCCTGCCTCGGCCCTCGACCCCATATCCACCTCAAAGATCGAGGAACTGATACATGAGCTGAAGAGGGAGTATACCATAGTGATCGTGACCCACAACATGCAGCAGGCGGCCCGCGTGAGCGACAAGACGGGATTTTTCATGCTGGGCGAACTGGTGGAATTCTCCGACACTAAGAAGATGTTCCTCAACCCAAGCAAACAACAGACGCAGAATTATATCACGGGAAGGTTTGGGTAGGACAACAACATAGTTTTTCAGGTCGCATGCGACCTGCGGCTCTTGCGCCCATGGCGCGTAGCGCCAGTGGGGGTGGGCGCAGAGCCGAAAAACAGATAAACGTAAAATTACAATAACAACAACGATGGAAAAACAACTGAAACATACCGAAAAAGAGTTGGCCGCCCTGCGCGAGGAGGTAAGCCAGATGTGGAAGCTGGTGCTCTCACAGTTAGAAAAGGCCAAACAGGCTTACCTCGGCAGCGACGCCGAGATAGCGCGCGAGGTGATAAGCCGCGAGAAGCGCGTGAACACCTTCGAACTGAAGATCGACAGCGACTGCGAGAACTATATAGCCCTGTTCTCGCCGGTGGCCGTCGACCTGCGCCTGGTGCTCTCGATGATCAAGATCTGCGGC
The DNA here is from genome assembly GCA_031553875.1 of Rikenellaceae bacterium. GTDB lineage: Bacteria > Bacteroidota > Bacteroidia > Bacteroidales > Rikenellaceae > JAVBKU01. The sequence continues at coordinate 30,917 of JAVBKU010000032.1, forward strand.
ACACTCGAACGCATAGGCGACTTTGCTGAGGGCATCGCGCGCCACGTCATAGTGGGCAGCTGCGGCAAAGGCATTGCCGAACTCCAGGGAGAACTGCGCATGGAGGAGATGTTCGACACGGTGATCTCGATGCTCTCAGACAGCTTCGTGGCCCTGGAAAGCGAGAACACCAAGCTCTCCGGGCGGATAATGAGCAAGGACGAGCAGGTGGTGGACGTTATCTACCGCGACGCCATAAGGACGCTCTCGGAATTCATACGTAAGCATCCCGATAACGCCGACTGCGCCCTCGAAACATTACTCCTGATACGCAAGATAGAACGTATCGGCGACCACTGTAGCAACATCGTCGAGGAGATCGTGTTCTATATCGACGCCAAAATACTCAAGCACAGCAAAAGCAAAGAATAATATTACCTTTGTATAGTTCTAAACACCCTCTCCTGATGGAAGAAAGGATACTTATAGTCGACGACGAGCGCGACATCTGCGAAATACTCGAATTCAACCTCTACAACGAAGGCTACTCCGTCGATACGGCCCTATCTGCCGAGGAGGCGCTGGAGAAGCTCTCCTCCGCCCACGCGCTGATACTACTGGATGTGATGATGGGCGGCATGTCGGGATACAAGATGGCTGAGAAACTGCGCAGGGATGGTAATAACACGCCTATAATATTTCTCACGGCCAAAGACACCGAGAACGATATGCTAACGGGATTCTCCGTGGGAGGCGATGACTACATCTCCAAGCCTTTCTCGATCAAGGAAGTAATAGCGCGCGTGAAAGCCGTGAAAAGGCGGGCGGCGGCTACCGTGGCGGCAGAAGGAGACGGTAAAGACGACGGCGAAGGCCGTATGGAGGCGGGCGGGCTCACTATCGACCTCGACAGCAAGGAACTTCTCGACGGCGACAGAAAAATAACTCTCACCAAGACCGAATTCGAGATATTCAGGCTCCTGGCCTCCAATCCCTCGCGCATCTACTCACGCGAGGACATCATCGAACGGCTGTGGAAAGACGCGCCCTACGTGACCGAGCGTACTGTGGACGTGCATATCAACCGCCTGCGCAAGAAGCTGGGCGACAAGTCAGGCCTTATATCAAGCCGCCCGGGATACGGATACAGATTTAATTCCGACCAGCAATGAAACTATCATTCCAGAAGAGGCTCACACTGAGTTTCCTCATCATATTCACACTATTCACCATCGGGATCGTGGTGTTCGAGCAGTCGCGTGAACGCCGTTACAAGACCGAGGCAATGGAAGAGAAGCTCGACGCCTATGCCGATATCGTGAATGCCTACTTAGTAATGTCTGACGATCCGTCGGAGACAGGTGGGGTTATGGGCTTGTTGCCGTCGAATATGCGTCTTACGGTAATAAATTCCAAGGGGGGCGTGGTTTACGATAACCTCTTCACCGATCCGTCAGGGCTCGAGAACCATTCCGGGCGCGAGGAGGTGGCGGAAGCGCGCAAATACGGCCGCGGCTCGGACGTCAGGACCTCAGTGTCCAACAACCAGCCCTACCTCTACTATGCTAAGTACTATGGCAACGGTTTCGTGCGCGTGGCCCTGCCCTACGACATAGAGGTGGAACACTTCCTGCAACCGGACAACGGGTTCCTCTATTTCATCATAGCCCTGTTCATATTGGGTTTCATATTTATTCAGCGCCTGAGCGACTATTTCGGCAGCTCGATACGCCGCTTGCGCGATTTCGCCGCGGGGGTGTCCAACGGTAACGGGGAGGCCGAGGCCGACCGTTTTCCGGGCGACGAACTGGGCGAGATCAGCAGGCGCATAGCTTCGAACTACGCCCGAATCAGGGAGAACAAGGCGCAACTATCGGCTGAACGCGAAAAGCTGCTGCTCCATGTGCAAAGCTCGGCGGAGGGGGTATGTTTCTTCAATCCTGATGGTTCGGTGGCCTTCTACAATGGCCTATTCCTGCAATATTTCAACATCATAAGCAATGGCTCCGAAAGAGTGGAGGGAATACTCGATCTCGAAATAATGGCCCATGCTAAGGCATTTATATTGTCGGACAGTCATGAAAATTATTTCGAGATGGCCGTCCGGGCGCAGGGCAAGGAGTTCCTGCTGAGGCTTAACAGATTCGAGGACAGGAGCTTCGAGATAGCCCTTAACGATATCACGAAGCAGGAGAAGACCAAGCAGCTCAAGCGTGAGATGACGGGCAATATATCGCACGAACTGCGTACACCGGTGACCAGCATCCGCGGATACCTCGAGACCCTGCTCGACGCTCCTCTGCCGCCCGAGCAGCAGCGCAAATTCATCGAGAAGGCATACAACCAGACTCTCGCCCTGTCGGACCTGATCCGCGACGTAGGCCTGTTGACCCGTATCGACGAGACGCCGAGTTCGTTCGACAATCAGCCCATAGACCTGAACAGGATACTCGATCGCCTCGAAACCGAGATGGCCTCTGAACTGAAAGCCAACGGGACCGCCGTGGAGCGTCACATACCCGCGGGCCTGTCGGTCTACGGCAACGAGGGCCTCGTGTATTCCATATTCCGCAATCTCACCGACAACGTGGTGCGCTATGCGGGCAAGGGCGCGGGGATAATAGTCCGCGAAATGCCTGCAGGAGGAGGAATGGTAGGGTTGTCGTTCGCCGACACTGGAAAGGGCGTGGACAACGAAGGGCATCTGGAAAGGATATTCGAGCGTTTCTACCGCGCCGACGAGGGCCGAACACGCAATGTGGGAGGCTCGGGGCTCGGGTTATCAATAGTAAAAAATGCCGTGGCGTTCCATGGAGGAAGTATCGCCGTCAGAAACCGGAAGGACGGTGGGCTGGAATTTATCTTCTACCTGCCCGAGGGGCGATAGAAGGACACGGTAGCATTATCGGGGCGGCCGGGGCAGTTTGTCCCGGCCGCTTTATTTTTCCGGGGTAGCGGAATGTTATTAAGATACTCAACGAGTATCTGCTATCCGCCAATTGCGAGATATTCACGCCCGGGCGGGGGTCGAGGGAATCCGTTAAAAAACGACGCTGTGTCTAACGACTGTTAGACAGGCCGCAGGCCTGTCTAAAAAGGAGGAGTTCGACGTTTTAGGATGGACGAAGACTCCTGTCAGTGAATATCCGCAGGCGGGCGTCACAGACGCTTTAA
>JAVBKU010000018.1:0-37609 GCA_031553875.1 Rikenellaceae bacterium
CCTACTTTTGGCATTGCCCCAAAAGTAGGCAAAAGGTCTAGCCGCGTCTTCTGCCGGGGTCTCTTCCGGGAGCTTCCCTCGTTACACGATAACTGAGGGTGATCTCCCTTACGAGACCTATTTCCGGCAGAAGCCCGAAGCGGCATTCACAACGAGGCTTGCGCCTCGTTAGTATTTTCAGATGCGGGTGTCGTAGGCGCTTACGCGCCTTAAGACAAACAACTCTCCCATGTGCCGGCAGGCTCCCTGCATCGCGCCCGCGATGCTCATCTCTGCGGCTCGCACCAAAAGTGTGACCCCCGCAGCCGCAGAGATGAAGCCCCATAAAACTTACGTATCCACAGGGCGTTATGTGCGCCATTGCGATCCCTAAATAGAGGTAAGTATCTGTATACTGTATGCCGACAGGCACTTACCGACACTTCCTCACCACCATACCTCCCTGCAGTCGCACCCTGCGGCGGACATTCTGCGAGGGATCATATTCGGGAAAACCCTCCGGGTCGGCTTCGATGAACTCCACAGCTCTGTCTAACAGGGCATCTGCGGTCTTCTTGGCTTCAAGGCGAGCCATAGCAGCCTCGCCGGACGACGCAGGCGAGGTGTAGTCACCCTTCATGCGCACCATACCGGTGGATCCAAGCATTCCAGCACCCGAGGCAATAAGGTCGGCCTTCACGTAAAAAGCCAGCGACTCGCGCAGGTACTCCACAGCAAAATCGGCATACTCACCTTCAACGATACGGTCGTACAACTTACCCAGCACGGGCTTGAGGTAACGCCTCTGGGCGCTCTCGATCACGGCCTCGGGAACACTCCCCACGGCCATCTTCTCCACCGGCCTGAAGGCCAACGACAACACTTCTTCACTGCCTATTATCAGGTTCATAACTGTTCGTTTTTAGTGTTCGTACTCCGTGAAATTTCAGCGAGATAAAGGTTTTGCGATGCGTCCTGCGGGTCGTAATCGAGGCCGTCGCGCTTACGGGCCTCCCAGATCTTCATATACGACGGTTTGGCGCTCGTCGGAGGACAGTTGACTACCTTGAGCGACGATGCGTTGACGCCTGACAGGTTCTCCAGCACGGCAGAGATAGGCTCCAGCAATTCGCTCTGCTGGCCGAGGATCATGGTATTAAGCGCCACCTCGTACTCGTGGAGTATCCTCTCGGAATTGAATCCTCCCGAGTAGTCGAGGCCGCTGAGCGAGCGGAACCACGAGTGGGCCACCACGATGTCGGACGTGGCCTGGTCGTGGAGATTTTTCCAGTCGCCCTCGTTGGCCGAATTTATCGGAATGAACTTGGAGTTCTCGCCCTCGCCCGCGTTCTTGACCATGAACATCACTTGTCCCGGTTTACCGGCGAAGCGGCTTTCGGCAGCCCTCACCAGCTCTTCGGCCTCGGCCTCGGTCGACACGTCGCCGTCGAGCACCATCAGGCCCGAGAGCTGGAACGAGTTGTCGAGGCGGCTGATATTCCACTGGTCGGTCTTGAACGCGATGGCCGACACGTTCATGCCTGCGATATACGACGGTACGCCGTAGTGTTCGAACATCGGCTCGTAGTCTTTGTAGTGGATCATCGAGCGCAAAGTGCCGTCACCTGCGGGCTCCCACGCCGGATATAGGGGCAATCGCCTCGCCTCACGCGGGGAGAAATTAGCCCAGTTTTGGTGCAGCAGTATATATTTGCCATCCTTGGCCACACGGCATTTGGAAGCGTCCTGATGGAAGAGCGAGATGAACGAACGTTCCTCGTCGGTGACTATCTCAAGGAAAGCATTGCCAAATAGCGACTTGTCGAAAGCCAGCTTGTTGATCACCCGGCGCAGGCTCTCCCCTATTCCGTTGGCGGACTCGACCATCGAGGCTAAAAATTCATTTTCAGGGTCGAACGAGAATCCCTTCCCCGAGATGTAGTCGGCCTTGTCGTTGATTATGCGGCGGTGGATGGTTGAGCGCCTCGAGAGCAGCGACAAGGCGTAGGGGAACATGTTGTCGTCACCCCAGCGCCAGAAAAGGTCGTTATCCCTCACGACCGACCCGAACATAATGTAGGGGTCGACGGCGTTGCGGGAGACGAAGAACTTCGAAGGCACGTTAGGACGTGTTGTATCTTTGTTTTCCATATTGTAATTATTGATTTTAAATAAAAAGGGCCCGCCCTTTACGGGCGGGCCCCGCGAATAAAGCCGGCGGCCTCAGGTTACAGGTTTACCGGGCAGGACTCACACCCCGTGCGAGCCGCTACGGGTATCTCCACCGAGGAGTCGAGGCAGGCTGCCACTGAGAGGTCGAAACTCTCGAAGAGCAGCTCCTCTGCGATACCGTCAGAAGGCTTCTTCCCTCTGTTACGCTTCGCCTCCACAAGTCGCAGAGGCTGCGACAGGCCCATCCTTTTCGATGCGCCCACGAGCGCCCTGCTCCCGCAGTTGAAGGAGAGCAGGATAAGACACCCGCCGCCGGACACCTCCTCCAGAGGATGCGTCTGCTCGTGCGACAAGCCGTCGCGAACAAGTCCCAGGGAGTGTTTCACCACCCTGAAACCCCTGCGCTCCTCCACGCTCTCCTCATACAGGCTCCTGTCCTCGGAAAGAGGATAGGCTACGGCTTCGGCGCCCGGCTTGAGTCGGAGCAGGGTACACACCCCGCCCCCGGCGTCATATTCCACAGAGACAACAGCCTCCGCCGCTATGAACGCCGCCTCCCGCAAGCCACCTTTGGGCCTGCACGGAAGTTCGGGACATCCTCTCGACATGGGTCCGTTACTTCGATTGTACGGCCATGGATACAAGCTCGGGCAGCAGGTAGTCGCAACCGGCCATGAACACGGCCCTCTGACGGTTTTCCATCAGGTCGGGGTTGTACCACATACGCACCTCGGTACCCGGGAAGTCGTTGGTATTTACTGCCAGGGCCAGGTTGCGGCGGTCGGTCAGGATCACGAACGACTTGGGCATATCGGCCAGCGAGCCGAGATACGACGACAGGTGTACGTCGACCACGGGAACACCCCTGAACGAGAGAGCCTCGCGGCCGTTCTGCTTGGCCAGGTAGGCCGATTCGAGCAGTACGTTGTCGAGTTCCTCCTCGTACTTGGCGTAGATGTCCGAAGTGACCAGATAAACGAGATTGCCCTGCGATTTCTGCTCTTTAAGGGCCTGCGAGCCATTGTCCCACACGCTCTTGAAAATGGTTTCCACAGCTTCGGGGTCGGCTGTAAGGGTGATATTCTGGCACTTCACGCTGTTTTCGTCCACGCCCTTGTCGGCAAGGAGTCTCTTGATGAAGCCGTCGAAGGTGTTGAGTGTAGAAGCGCGCGAGGTGTCGCCCAGCCACATGGTAGCGCGTATGCTCTCGGCGATGGCCTCCTTGAAAAGGCTTGTTTCGGCCTTTTCGAGCTCTGTGCCGGAGAGGTCTTCCATGTTGACACCAGCAGAGTTGGCTATCTGTTCATAGACCATGTTGAAGTAGTCCTCCGCGGAGTAACCTATCTCGGCCTTCACCTTGGAGAGATTAATGGTCTTCTGCTGCTTGTCCGCGGGGGCGCTGCCCTTCCATTCCTTGGCAGAATACTTCTGGAGGATGTCGCCGCCGCGCTTCCAGAACTGGAGCGTGGTGGGCACAGGCATATTATACATAACCCTTATGCCTAACGCATTGGCATCGGGACCGCTTAGAATAGGCCTGAAAAATATGGTTTCCAGGTCGTGTCCTTCATAAGCCTTGGCTGATTCGATTTTTCCCATAATTTGTTTGATTGATTTTTGAATAATTTGATAAATATTTCCTTACTCCTTCTTGAATCCCCTCACATCGCGGAGATAGGCTTCGGAGTTAGTGCCGCCGCGAGGGACGTCGCCCGCCGAAGGATCCTCCGTGGGGAGTGTCTGTGTGGGCTGGGCCTCTTGTCTGCGCCGTTGGGCTTCGAGGGTGTCGACTCGTTCGCGTAGCTTAACGCTGAACTCTTCGGCCTCCTGTTCGGCGACGATCTTTTCGGCACGTTCCCTGAGCTCGGGGTCGATCAGGTCGATATGCCCCTCTGTGAGTGCCTCGCCCTCGGAGGAGAGACCCAGTAGGGCGAGTACGGAATTCCAATGATCTTTGATACTCATTGCTTTTGTTTTTTATGACGCCTGTCATTCTTTTCGTTCCGCCCGCCCCGACGCGGCATGTGGGGTAGCCGTGCGGGCGGCGGGATGGGGTACATTCCATTTCCGTCGAAACCCTCCAGCGTCGTATTTCGGCCATGATGGCGTTTTTGTTATGGGGATCTACCCTGACGCGGGGTTTGGAGTGGAAGCGGAAGCGATACTGTTACATTACTCCTCGGAACGAGATTATGGCGGGTGTCATCGGTTATTGTATCTATATATGCGACTCAAAATTAGTAGCTGGAAGCCGGGCTGCGTTTATACGCTTTCTGCAATACATCTTACCCGCCACTCATGTCCAGGCCTCTAACTCACGTTCACGTCCTTATAGTAGTACATGCACTTGCGCACGTACTCGTAAGAACAGCAGAATTTTTCAGCGGCATCCCACATGGCATCGATCTTTTTCATCCCACCCCTCATGCAGTCGTCGACGAAACGCCTCACGGCCAACACCTTGCAACGGGTAAAATCGACCACACCTATCTCAATGAGTTTTTCCAGCAGTTCGCCGCATGAGAGCGAAGGGAAATTGGAGGCCACCACCTCCGACAGATACTTTTCATAAACGGTCATAGCTTCTTATATTTTTATTTGATAATATTATAATGTTTATCGCTTTATCGGGTAGCCTAAGGCGACCCGCGGCCCTTGCGCCCATGGCGCGTAGCGCCACTGGGGGTGGGCGCAGGGCCGAAAACCCGAATAACAATAGTATAATGTTACACCGCCGCATTCTCCTTGCGGAACACACAACGGGTCGATTCCGCCGAGGGATCGTAGTCCTCTATACTCAACAGGCGCGCGTAGACCGGTTCCGAATCGACCGTTATTTTATACAGCGCACGAAAGTCGCGGCAAAGTCCCCCCGGCGACACCAGCGGCTCAACGTCCTGAGGCGAGAGGCGCAGGAAAATTGTTATTATCCTGTCATTCTCTATGGAGCGGGCCAGGGAGTCGTAGTATCGGTGCTGCCCGGGCAGGCCGTCCCTATCCTCGAAACAGAGCGTGAACTCCTCGTGCATCGGCTCTCCCGGCAGGGTCTCGGCCCTAAGGCCAGTGTTGTCGGGGTCTTTCTTCATGTGGAAAGCTGCGAACGGGTACTCCCTGGCAAACGTGGGCCAACCCCACATATCACCGCCGCGCAGGGTCTGCATTCCTTTGTAACGAACAATCTTGGAGGGAAAATTAAGATCCTCGGCATCTATGACGACCCCGCTGCGATCCCTGTCGCCCACCTGGGGTATCGAGGCTGTTCTGGCGGTAGCGATAGCATCGAATTTATTGATCGTGGGCGAAAATACGGGATTCACCTCTTCGTGATTGCGTTCGCGCAGGAAACGGCTGCGAAGCCTCATATTCCACCTTCCGAACACGGTATTGTTCGACTCGTCCCAGCGTAGCACGGCGCCGTCCTCGGGCCGGTAGCGGAACATGGTGTTGGAGGCCATACCGTGCTTCTCGAAGTCGGCCACTTCGACCGGTTTCGAGAGGTCGGCCTTGCCGCTCCAGTCCACCACTACATCACTGCGGAAGAAACGGTCGCGGGGCTCGATGATTATCTCCTTTCGCACAGGGTCGGTCAGCACGCAGAGGTTGAACATCTGCTTCATGGCCTTGAACAGCTCGATCTGGTACATTTCCGCGGTGGCTACGTCACTAAAATCCACCGTCGAGCCTACCAATGGCTGTGGGGAGAACATAGGACGGATAGTCACCGACTTGTCGAGAGTGAACTTCATACCCTCCTTCGCCCCGCCGAAGCAGATGAGGTCAAAATATTTGGACTCCGAGGGATAAACCCTCTGCGCCCGGCTGCGCATTGTGGAGGCCACCTCCATCGTGCCACTCAATTCGTCCACCAGGTCGTACACGGCCCAATCCTTATCGTAAGTAAGGTACGAAGCCCCCGATTTATGCAGGAGGCTGAGATTCTTCAGACTCTTACCGGCGTGGGCGGTAGTGCCGAAGGTGGCGCTGCGCCCTGTGAAGTCGCACAATACCACACCCTGGGACAATAACGTCACTCCCGCCGCATCGTACACGTCGGCCGTGAGGCGCAGCGCCGCCGTCCCCGCGTCGGCCTCATCGAACGCCACCGCCCTGTAAGCGAACGGGACTGTGATCCCGCTCTCCCTGCGGTCGGCGTATGGGTTGGTCAGTACATACTTCTGCGGCACGAGGTCGTCGAGGGTGATGATGTCGAATCCCGTGAGGGTATCGCGGTCCTTCACCCTGTAGTCGGTCGTGTACCTCAGTTTGTACTCAAAGCTCACCTCTATGGGCTCCAGCGGTTTGAACATCGGCCTGCCGCCCTCGAGCGAGAAGCATCCGTTCACGGTGTAGAGCTTGTAGTCGACCCTGTCGGAGCGGTTGTCGATAACGGTAGCCGTGTTCACTATCGCCCCGAGTGAATTGTAGGTAGTGAGAGGGTCGGCATACACCTGCCCGAGAGAGTCGGCCGTGGCCGATGGAGCTGTCGAGCGACCTGCAAGGAAATCCATCCGCGCCTTATAGGGCTCTATATTACGGTCATGATAACGGCCGCTCATATATAGGGTGTCAAACTCCTCGCCATTCATAAACTCCGACTTTATGGTGTAGCCACCCTCCCCGGCTATGCGCTCCATCATCGTGCGGATGTGGAGGAAGGGGTGGTAGTCGCGGGCGGTCATCATTTTGGCCGGGGCGATCCCCACTTCGGAGGTTATTTTGAGCGTATCCCTCAGCACGGGCAACCACCTCACGGGTTTATCCCATGTCCAGCTTTTCCATATCGTATCGTCGTATATGGCCTCGCGAAAGTCGATGTCTATATCCTTGAACTTGGCTTTCGAGGCGCGGCGGATCCATTCGTAACCCCGCCTCACTATACCTATGTTATACCCGCCGGAGCCGTCGAGCCTCGTACTCTTTAGACGCACTTCACCTGCGAATAACAGGGCTCCGTCCTTTTCGATACGGGCCGTGTGGCTCTCCCTGTTGTAACGGGCTATGGAATCCACCGAGCGCACATCACCCATTATCTCCATATTACGGGCTGTCATCGGGAGGATAACTTCCACGGTGCGATCTTCCGCGCCGCTGTCCAGATCGTCTATATCGACCGCCGAGAGGCTTATCTCCAGCGGCGAGGCGAGGTCGACGTCTGCCGCCAGGTTATCTATAAATATCTTCATGCTGTCGGGTTTTAAAGTTTATAGCCTGTCGCCTTGCGCGACGTCCTGATCTGAAGTTCCACCTGAGGCAGTTCGCCGGCCTTGCGGGTGAGCTCCTTGCTCTCTATGACGGCAGGCATGACCTCTCCCCTGCGTATCATCCACACCCGTGGTGAACGCACTATGCCCGAGAGCCACTCCTGTTCTTCGATGGAGAGTATCGGGGAGGCGAGGTCGAACACTTCGCATACGCCCCCTCCCGTAGACCTGCATCCTTCGGGTAGCTCCACGCTGCCTCCGTCTGCCTTAAGGCTCTCCCCAAGGACCCTGAACGACGCGCGGTCGAGACCGCCATAGGGGTTGAGCCAGCACAACTCCGCGCGCTCCTCCCACGACGGCTCCAAGAAGTACTCCTTGCGTATAAATTCCACTCCATCGGCCGATACCGACAACACAAGGCTGCCATACTCTCCGCCGAAACCGGGTATCTGCCGGGCCATAGCCATCACCTCGTCGAAATCCACTACGGCGGCGTAGACATTGTCGCCTATGGTCTCTACGTTTCCGCCGCATATGGCAAGGTCGCCGTCTTCGCTATATAGCGTCACGCCCCACTCCGTCTCAGAGCCGTCGGCTACGAACCACACTTCATCCCTGCCGCCTTCGTACATCCTGCCTGTAGTCCGCTCGCTCATCGGCGCGAGGTACTCCAACGGCTCCGTCCCAGCGTGGTGCAGGCTCTCGGACGAGGTCTGCTCCCCCACCCTCACGCTGCACCGCGCCGAGGCCCCGGCCTTAACGACAAGCCCCGTGGAGGACTCCATATCAGGCTCCACCTCTATCTGGGCATTGACAAATCCCGCTGTGTTGATGTGGTATATATCGCTTCCCGATAGCCTTCTTACCGATAGCACCTTTACCCCATCAGATGACAATACCTCCAGGTCGGCGCACTCCTGCCCCGGGGCGCTCACTACGTAAATAAGTTCTCCCAGCGCCCCTTCAAGGTTAGCCGGCGTTTTTATTATCTCCATAATTTTATCGTTTTTTAGTTGTTACAGAACAGTATTTCTACCTCCATCGAGAGGTTCATCGACAGCTCTCCGTAGCTCGTGAGCGTGTACTCCCCGGGCGTACATTGTACCTTGCGTACCCCGAACACAGCGGGCGAGTCGGCCACACGGCGGGCTATGCTTATGGCGTCACGTTCCATTTTGGCCCACACCTCTTCCTTTTGCTGTTCGTCTCTGCCGCCATCGGGTTCGACGATGTAGGCCGAGAGTTTATACACGGTCGAGCCTCTTTGCCTGCCGTTGAGTTCGGAGAGTTGGGGAGGGGTGAGCCACAGGGCAGGGTGTTCCATCGCCGTTTGCGGAATCTTGTAGGGGAATCCGCTGAAAAAGGCATAACTTTCGTTACGAGCCGCCTCTTTGACAAGGGTTATCAGTTTGTTTCTCATATATTTACACGGATTAATACAGGTTGCGTACGCAACCCAGATTATTAACAATTGATTGTTGATAACGGGCGTAACAATGTTGATAACTACCTGCAATAGGTCGATATCATGTTTATAACCCGTTAAAAAAATGTTGATAATTGTAGAAAGGAGTTTCCCGCCTACCGATCTGTGGCATTGGCAGGCAAAGGATTATCTCGCTCCGTAACCCGACAGTACTTTCTGGAGTTCGGACAGCTCGCGCCTTATCCCGCACACACGGCTGTTGGACATTTTCATCGAGGCCCGCAGCCGCGCCACGCCATCCACCGCTTCGATGGCGGTGGCAAGTTTTCCGGCAGCCATAGCAATGGCCGCCTGTAGTGGGTTGTCATCTTCCACATCGCTGAAGGACCCCTGCACTACCTGTGCGATAAAATCCGTCGCACTGGCCGCAGCTTGGGCCTCTCTTAGGGTATGTTCCTCGGATAATTCGTGGGAAAGATCTTCCCTGGCTTGTGGCGCCGATGCCTTACGGGGCTTCGCTTCACGCAAACCCGCAGCGCCACCCTTGATTGATTTCTTGGATGTCATTACTTAATTTTTTAATAGATTATTATATAAATTTTGGGGTATAAGATTGCCGTTTGCAGGCTCCACAAATATAGTACATGGACACCCCCCTTGTCAATAGGTAGAGCAAAATATTCCAACTTTGTATAAAGATTTTACCGCTCTGACGCCCCTCTCAGCCGTCTGGAACCCTGCACCGGCGTGCCTTTGAGCCCCTCGCACCACCATGTCCGATTATACTATCGAATCACGTTCCCTCGGCCGAAAATTAAGAAATGTCCCCACTGCGCCGCTTCCACGCATTCAAACTAAAATTTATTACCTTTACTCCCGTTTTTATACAATTACGCTCATGAGTTCACCCCAACCCGCATCCAAACCCCATTACATGGTCCTCGACGGCCTGCGCGGCGTCGCCGCCGTTATGGTCGTCATGTTCCACCTCTTCGAGGCCCACGCCACAAGCCATCTCGACCAGATGATGAACCACGGCTACCTGGCTGTCGACTTCTTCTTCCTTCTCTCTGGTTTTGTCATCGGCTACGCCTACGACGACCGCTGGGGCAGGATGTCCCTCGGTGATTTCTTCCGCCGCCGCCTCGTAAGGCTCCAGCCGATGATCATAATAGGTATGATCGTAGGGGCAGCCATGTTCTACTTCCAGGACTCCCCGATGTGGCCCTCGATACATGAGGTACCGGTGTGGAAGATGCTCCTTATCATGCTCGTGGGCTTTACGCTTATCCCCGTCACTCCCTCGATGGATATCCGCGGATGGAGCGAGATGCACCCTCTCAACGGCCCCGCGTGGTCGCTGTTCTACGAGTATATCGCAAATATACTATATGCCGTGGTGGTCAGGCGATTCACAAAGACAGCCCTTGCCGTACTGGTATTTCTCGCCGGAGCGGCGCTTATACACCTTGGATTGACCAGCCCGACCGGCGACATCATAGGCGGTTGGGCCATCGACGCCGAGCAACTGCACATAGGCTTCACACGCCTGATGTATCCCTTCTTCGCGGGGCTGCTGTTGTCGCGCATAGGCAAGCTTATACGGGTGGGTAACGCCTTCCTGTGGTGTAGCCTTATGATCGCCGTGGTATTGTCTTTCCCAAGGCTGGGCGGCACGGAACACTTATGGTTCAACGGGCTCTACGACTCGCTTAGCGTTATCCTCATCTTCCCCGTTATCGTGCTTATGGGCGCGGGCGAAACGTTGAAAAACGGGCCACTGTCGCACGCATGTAAGTTCCTGGGCGATATATCCTACCCTATATACATAACCCATTACCCCATTGTCTATACCTATACGGCTTGGGTGTCACGCACCGGGACTCCCTTTTCAGAGGCATGGCCCCTGGCGCTTCTGTCTTTCGTCTGCGCCATAGCCCTGGCCTACGCCTCGCTCCGTCTGTACGATCTCCCCGTGAGGAAGTGGCTCGGCAGGAAAGTGCTCAAGCAGGGATAGTTATAGATACTGCTTAGTAAAAATACACGGCCCGGATCGCAATTCGATCCGGGCCGTGATGTCTTATCAGTGGTAATATTACATCGCTTCAGCGATGCTCATCTCCGCGGTTCGGCCTTCGGCCGACCCCCATAACCGCGGAGATGAAATACACTCACCGCAGGCTGGATGTCGACTCCAAAGATTTAAAACAGCGTAGGCTCACCGAAATCCCCGAACGAACGGCGATGGTGCGGACAGAGGCCGTGTTCCATGATAGCCTTGCGGTGTTCGAGTGTCGGGTAACCCTTATTTTTCTTCCAATTATAAACAGGATACTCGCCCGCTATACCCTCCATGTATTCATCCCTGTACGTTTTGGCCAGTACCGACGCGGCGGCTATCGAGGCAAACTTGCCGTCGCCGCCGATGATGCACTCGTAGGGAATACCGAGCAAGGTGCGGAATCTGTTGCCGTCTATTAACAGCATCTCCGGCCTCACGGATAGTTTCTCCACGGCCCTGTTCATCGCCAGGAACGACGCGTTTAGTATGTTGACCTTGTCTATCTCCTCCGCCGACACGCTCTCCACAGCCCAGGCCACAGCCTCGCGTTCTATCACCCCTCGTAGCTCGTCGCGATCCCTCTCTCTCATCTTCTTGGAGTCGTTGAGCAGAGGATGCGAAAATTCCACAGGTAGTATCACCGCCGCAGCGAACACCGGCCCCGCAAGGCACCCGCGTCCCGCCTCGTCACACCCGGCCTCGACAAGTATGTCCTGTAAGAAATTAGGCAACATATATCAACTCTTTAAAACAGAGCGGGCGGCACAATGCCGCCCACACCCGTAAATCCTCCCTCGGGACTACATAAGATGCTGCCCGGCGAAGAACGTCTCTATCTCTTTGGCTTTATCCGTACGCCCGAAGTCGCGCGCCACGGTCATCACCTCGTACAGTATCGACACCTTTTCTCTCAGAGTGTAATCCACCAGCTCGCCTTTAAGTCCGGTGAATTTCGAATAATAAGAGACGTATTCCTTCAATATCGCGGCATACTCGTCGAGCACAGCGTCACCTTTATCCATCGCCCCGGCCATATAATAGGCCTCGATAACCGGTACGGTAAGAATATACGAGTGCCTTATCTGCGAGGGAGGTATCACCTCCATACCCCTGTCGAGCACCTCTATGGCCTTCGCATTGTCGCCATTGATCGCCAGTTGCATGGCGAGCCTTGCGAACATACCCCTGGAGTGGGTGGCATTGAAGGTCACCTGCACGGTATTGTCGGCGTAGACCCTCGGGTCGGCCACGTTACCGAATTGGTATTTGTTCATCAGGTTGTCATACAGCACCTCCGGGTCGATCCTTCCGGCATTCATAACGCTCGTAGAGGGCGTCCTGATGGGCACTACCCTGTAACCGAAGCCGTCGAACTGCAGATAATCCCTCAGCCCCAGGGCCACGATGGAGTGAGGCTGGGTGAAGTAAAGGGGCCTCTTCCAGTCGAATGTCGCGAGCAGGTCGAGCAACATCAGTTCACTGCGATCGATGCTGTTCTTATTTATTGTGAGGTAGATAGAGTCGGCCATCAGATGGGCGTCCTTCTCCTTCACGATACCGCTTTCGATGGCGTTCTTCTTGTTGACAGCCAACGCAAGATGCTTGGCTGGCAGGTAGTCCACCATCTTGTCGCCGTAACGGGCCTGCGTACGTGGGTCGTTGCTCTTGATGAAGTCCATAGCCTGCACCAGGTCCACCGGGTAATCGAACATATTGTTCACCATCACGAACTCATTACGGTAGGTGTATTTCTCCCTCGGCAGTGAGAACGGCACCGGCTCCGAGTCGTTGCTCTTGATCCTCATCTGGTCGACGTACCACTCGGCGCCGAGGTAGCTCATGTTCATCACCCTCACGTCGGGCCTCACGCCTTCGACCTCCTGCGCGTACCACAGGGGGAATGTATCGTTGTCACCGTAGTTCATCACCACCGCGTTAGGCAGGGCCGTCGTGAGGTAGTTTATACCGAAGTCGCGGGCCACATATCGGTGGCTGCGGTCGTGGTCGTCCCAGTTCTGCGCACCGAGTATCGCAGGCACCACGCATCCCACGGCGGTGGCCACAGCCGCGGCCGCCACATTCTCTTTCTTCATCAATTTGGAGAGCTGCCCGAACAGCCACAGCACCCCGAAGCCTATCCACACCGCGAAAGCGTAGAACGACCCCGCGAATACGTAGTCCCTCTCCCTGGGCTCCGACGGCGGCGAGTTGAGGTATACCACAATGGCGATACCGGTCATGATAAATACCGTCAGCACCACCGTGAAGTTCTTCCCGTCGCGGTTCATCTGATAGATGAGGCCCAGTATACCCAGGAGCAGGGGCAGCATGTAATATTTGTTGCGGCCCTTGTTGTTAGCCGTTTCCGAGGGCACGTTCTTCTGTGGCCCTAAGAATATGTCGTCGATAAAGTTTATCCCCGAGAGCCAGTTACCGTCGGTCAGCTCGCCCGTGCTTTGCACATCGCTCTGTCGACCCACGAAATTCCACAGGAAATACCTCCAGTACATGAAATTGAGCTGGTAGGCAAAGAAATAGCGCATGTTCTCGCCGAACGTAGGCACGGTCACCACATTATCGCGGAACTTGATCTTGCGCCCCTCGATCCTGCCCCAGTTCTGGTAATCCTTTATATCGCTCTCCTTGCTGGAGTACATCCTCGGGAAGAAGAACTTGAACTCGGGCGAATATTTATACCCCGACACCACGGTAGCCGATCTGTACTTGCCGTCCTCGCCCACGTAGTAGGTCTCTTTCTCTACTACGTCGATTGCGGGCGAAGAGTAGTAGGGGCCGGATATAAGCGGCCTCGCACCGTACTGGTCGCGGTTGAGCAGCGACAGCAGGGCGTAGGGATTGCTCGGGCTGTTGCTGTTCATGGGCGGATTGGCCGCGGCGCGTATCACCACCGAGGCGTAGCTGCCGTAGCCGAGCGTGATGACAGTCACGCACAGTATTATGGTATTGGCCAACACCTTGCCCCTCTTGTCGGTGTACCACACGCCCCACCCCAGCAGGGCGAAAAGGGCTATAACGTAGAATATCATCCCGCTGTTTATGGGCATGCCTAACGTGTTGACGAAGAACAGGTCGAACGCCGCCCCGAACGACACCGTTCCGGGTATGATTATGAACATCATGGCTATAAGCAGCGCTCCCGATATTGCCAGCATCTTCACCACGCCCCACTTAGTCACCTCGGGACACTTCTTGAAGTAATACACGAATACGAAGGCGGGGATTATGAGCAGGTTCAGCAGGTGGACGCCTATAGCCAGGCCCGTAACGTAGGCTATGAGTATGATCCAGCGGTTTGAATGGGGCTGGTCGGCCACGTTCTCCCACTTGAGTATCGCCCACAGCGCCACGGCGGTAAAGCACGACGACAGGGCGTAAACTTCGCCTTCAACGGCCGAAAACCAGAATGTGTCGGTGAATGCGTAAGCTATGGCCCCCACCGCGCCCGCGCCCAGAATGGCTATGAGCTTCGGACCCACGATCTCGCTCTCTTCGAGCTTATACATCCTGCGGGCGAAGTGTGTGATGGTCCAGAACAGGAACATTATGGTCACCGCGCTGGCCGTAGCCGACATGGCGTTGACCATCACAGCCACTTTCGTCACGTCGGGGGCGAATATGGCGAACAGCCTGGAGATCATCATAAAGAGCGGCGCCCCGGGAGGGTGTCCCACTTCGAGTTTGTAGGATGTGGCGATAAACTCGCTGCAGTCCCACAGCGAAGCGGTCGGCTCCATGGTCATCAGGTAGACTATCTCGGCGAAGAGAAAACAGGCCCACCCTATTATCAGGTTGTACTTTTTGAATATGTTCATCAGTCGGATTATGTATAATTACAGATAGGTGCAAAAATAGCAAACTATTTGAATTTTTCGGCCATCCGGGGGCATAAACTTTCGCTCCGCCGCTAATGTTGACGAGAGAGGGCTTATATATTCACCGTTGATTAGGGAGCGGCTACAAGGGATGTTCTGGGAAAAATTCCGCCATTGAGCAACCGAGAAATTTGGCGATCTCGTTTAGGTGGTTGAGATTGTACTTGGTGGCGAATCTGGGGCTCTCGGCCTGTCCGACAAACCCCGCCGAGACACCTATGCCGTACGCGAGCATAGATTGGGACACCCTCTGCTGAGTGCGTATTTCCCTTATGCGCTGAATTACATAGAGTTCGATCGGTGTCTTCATTTGCCCCACTTATGACCCACTAAGTAACTTTTTTCGAGAGAAGATTTGCTTAGTTATAACTAAGTATTTATATTTGAGGCAAATTCATTTTAAAAATACATTGTTATGGTTAAAAAGATTGTACTTCTACTTGGAATGGCTTTCTGCACGGCGATCGTATCTTGCTCGAAGGACGAGCCGGTATCTCCCGGATCCGACCCCGTATTCGAAGCATATCTGCTCGCCAATTTCGACACCGACGGCGACGGTGTGATATCAGATGCTGAGGCACTGGCTGTCACCACTATCGACTGCTCAAACATGGGTATTTCATCCCTAAAAGGAATCGAACGGTTTACGGAATTAACCCAGTTGCGGTGTGGCGGAAACCTCCTAATCTCGCTGGATGTTGCCGCACTCACAAAATTAACCCGCTTGTATTGCTCCAGCAATCAACTGACATCTCTCGATGTTGCCGCACTCACAGAATTAACCTATTTGGATTGTGGTGACAATCAATTAACTTCTCTCGATGTTGCCGCACTCACAGAATTAACCTATTTGGATTGTGGTGACAATCAATTAACTTCTCTCGATGTTGCCGCACTCACAAAATTAACCAGCTTGTATTGCTACAGAAATCAACTGACATCCCTCGCTGTTTCCGCACTCACAGAATTAACCTATTTGAATTGTGGTGACAATCAATTAACTTCTATCGATGTTTCCGCACTCACGAAGTTAACCGGTCTGCATTGTTATTACAATCAATTGACCTCCCTCGATGTTTCTGCCTGCACGGAATTAACCTATTTGGATTGCGACAACAATCAACTGACATCTCTCGATGTTGCCGCACTCACAAAATTAACCCGCTTGTATTGCGACAGAAACCAACTGACATCTCTCGATGTTGCCGCACTCACTGAGTTAACCAGTCTGCTTTGTTATGGAAATCAACTGACATCTCTCGATGTTGCCGCACTCACAAAATTAACCAGTTTGTATTGCTACAGCAATCAACTGACATCTCTCGATGTTTCTGCCTGCACGGAATTAACCTATTTGGATTGCTACAGCAATCAACTGACATCTCTCGATGTTTCTGCCTGTACGGAATTAACTTATTTGGATTGTTATTACAATCAACTCACCTCGCTCGACGTCTCCTCTTGTACGGCTATGAGTTTTCTGAAATGCTTGTATAATCCATCCCTCACCTCTCTCATACTCAAAACGGGGCAAACCATAGATAACCTCCAAAAAGACCCCCAAACAATTATATCCTACAACTAAATAGTGGCCCCTGCGGGCACGAACGGCGCGAGCGTCCGGGGCTGTTGACTGCCCCGGACGCTTTCATTTAGGGGATTTCGGTTGGGGCTCACAGTCATTTATTGGAATGTTGTCATAAAATTTATAATTTTACACGCTGAAACGCCGCGCTTTCGGTGGTCCGATCCCGCCCCGGCGAAAAATTCACCACACCCGCAATGAAAAACAACTTCTCCATCTATAACACCCTCACCCGCAAGGTCGAACGCTTCGAGCCGCTCAACGATCCCTTCGTGGGCCTCTACGTCTGCGGCCCCACCGTCTACGGCGATCCGCACCTGGGCCACGCCCGTCCCGCGATCACCTTCGACGTGCTGTTCCGCTACCTCGCGTTCATGGGTTACAAGGTGCGCTACGTGCGCAACGTCACCGACGTGGGCCACCTCGAGAACGACGCCGACCAGGGCGAGGACAAGATAGCCAAGAAAGCCCGCCTCGAACAGCTCGAGCCGATGGAGATAGCCCACTACTACACCGAGCGCTACCACCGCGCGATGGACGCCCTCGGCGTACTCTCGCCCAGCATCGAGCCCCACGCCTCGGGCCATATCATCGAGCAGATCGAACTCGTAAAGACCATCCTCGACAAGGGCTACGCCTACGAGAGCGAGGGCAGCATCTACTTCGACATCGAGAAATACAACAAGGACTTCAACTACGGCAAACTTTCGGGCCGCGTGCTCGACGACATGCTCTCCAATACCCGCGAGCTCGACGGCCAGAGCGACAAGCGCAACCCGTTCGACTTCGCCCTCTGGAAGAAAGCCTCGCCCGAGCACGTCATGCGCTGGCCTTCGCCCTGGAGCGTGGGTTTCCCCGGCTGGCACCTCGAATGTTCGGCCATGAGCACCAAATACTTAGGAGAGCGCTTCGACATCCACGGCGGGGGTATGGACCTTATGTTCCCCCACCACGAGTGCGAGATAGCCCAGAGCACGGCCGCCTGCGGACACGACTCCGCGCGCTACTGGATGCATAACAACATGATCACCATCAACGGCCAGAAGATGGGCAAGTCGCTGGGCAACTTCATCACCCTCGAAGAGCTTTTCACCGGCAACCACAAGTTGCTTGAACAGGCCTACAGCCCGATGACCATACGTTTTTTCATCCTCCAGGCCCACTACCGCAGCACCCTCGATTTTTCCAACGAGGCTCTGAAAGCGGCTTCTAAGGGCCTCGAAAGGCTGATGAAGGGCGTGGCCACACTCTCTAAGATAAGCCCCAGGGCCTCGACCACAGTAAATATCGACGAGCTCGAAACACGTATCTTCGACGCACTCGACGACGACCTCAATACTCCGATGGCGATCTCCGCCCTGTTCGACTGGACGCGGATCATCAACCAGCTCCACGACGGTTCACAAAGTATCACCGCGGCCGATCTCGACCGCCTGAAGAAGCTCATCGACGATACCGTATTCGACATCCTCGGTCTCAAGGACGAGAGCGTGGCCGACAGCTCGGCGCTGGTGGGCTCGCTCGTGAACATGATCCTCGACCTGCGCTCGCAGGCCAAGGCCAATAAGGATTGGGCCACATCGGACAAGCTCCGCGACTCGCTCGCCGCCATCGGCGTCAAAGTCAAAGACAGCAAGGAAGGCAGCGACTGGGAGCTGGAATAACAGTGTATATATATACAAACGTGCCGGAACCATATATTCCGGCACGCTTTGTTTTATATATTATACAGAAGATCCCTCGTATTTTATTTATGTTTTTCTCTTTCGTACCTTTTGCTTGTACAAAAGGTACCCAAAATACACCCTCCGATGAAAATTTCCTGATGAGTGACTTCATACGTCCTAAAACGTCGAACTCCTCCTTTTAGCCGGATCTACGTCCCGGCTAACGTTCGTCAGACACAGCGTCGTTTTTTAACGGACTCTCTCGTCACTCATCCGGGCGTAAATTTTCGATTTCATCAGTTGTTTATCGCGACTCGGCATATTCCGCAAGCGGTCTCTGCTCTCGCTGCTCAAAACATTCAGAGTCGGGATTGCAAGCGTCTACGACGCTTTAATAATTATAGCCATATTTAAGCGGGCAAGCAATCATCTTAAAACACCACCATCCCCGCCGCCATCGTTACAAATCCTAAGCCGAACCCTGCGGCCACCTGTGCGGGATTATGGCTTCCCAGGTAGAGCCTCGCACTACCCAGCGCCCCCGCAGCCAGAACAGCCACCGCCAAAGGCCACCCGAAATACCCCAGACCGTATATATCCACCATAATCATCATCGCCACCAATCCCCCGGCGGCGATCATATGCAAGCTTATCTTCCAAAAGAAATTAATGGCAAACGCCGCGGCCACACCCACTATCGAAGCATAGAGAAACTTCGACACCATGAACGCCGCCTTCACCTCCGCCAACATATAGGCGCACAATCCGAAACACACCAGGGCCATCATCAGCGGCATCATCCTCTCTGCCCTGCCCGATATCACCATGTCGGGTATTATCTTCAGGCTGCGCATCATCCCCAGCAATATCAGGGGGATCACCAGCGTATCGAGCGCCACGAGGCCCGTCACGAACCACTTCGCCCGTATACCCATACCCTCCATCACCGTATTCCCAAACATTATCAGCAGCACTGCTATAGTCGGCACGATCAGGGGGTGCATCACATAAGATATGGTCCTGCTCAGGGCGTATTTGGTCTTCTCTCCCATCATTATATCTCTTTTCGCAGGCGCGCCACGGGTATGGAAAGCATCTCCCTGTACTTGGCCACCGTGCGGCGGGCTATGTGGTAGCCCTTGTCGTTGAGTATCTCCATGAGCATCTCGTCGGTGAGCGGCTTGCGCTTGTCCTCGCCGTTGATACACTCGGAGAGTATGTTCTTTATCTCGTACGACGACACCTCCTCGCCGCTGTCGGTCCTCATAGCCTCGGAGAAGAGCTGCTTGAGTGGGATTATACCGAAGTGGGTCTGTATATACTTGCTGTTCACCACCCTCGATATGGTCGAGACGTCGAGGCTGGTGATGTCGGCTATGTCCTTGAGGATCATGGGACGCAGGCGGCTTTGCTCGCCGTCGATGAAATACTCCTTCTGGTAGTCGAGTATGGCCTTCATGGTGTGGAGCAGGGTGTCATGCCTCTGCTTTATGGCCGAGATGAACCACTTGGCCGAGTCGAGCTTGTTCTTGACGAACTGCATGGCCTCCCTGTCCTGTCCCGCGGGGTTTTTCTTTCCGGCACCGGCCAACTCGCGTATCATATCGACGTAGCGTTTGTTGACCTTGATATCTGGCACGTTGGCCGAATTAAGCGACAGCTCGAATTCTCCGTTCTGGTAGTCGAGCAGGAAGTCGGGAGTGATATACGGCAACACGTCGCCCGTGCCGTCGCTGTACAGGTTGCCGGGCTTGGGCGACAAGCGTATTATCTCCTCCACAGCGTCGCGGAAGTCGTCCTCGCTGAGGCCCAGGCGCGCCATGAGTTTCTCGTAATGTTTCTTGGTAAACTCCTCGAAGTAGTTCTCGAGTATCTTTTTCGCCACCTCCTCGCTCTGGGAATAGGGCTTGGTCCACGTGTTGTAGACCTGCAGCAGCAGGCACTCCTGGAGGCTCCTTGCCCCGACGCCGGCAGGCTCCAGCGTGTGGATCACCTCCAACACCTCTTCTAATTCCTTCTCGTCGGCCACAATGCCCTGGCTGAATGCTATGTCGTCGGAGATGGATTCGAGGCTGCGCCTAAGGTAGCCGTCCTCGTCGATACTACCTATTATATAATTGGCCAATTGTCTTTGCTTGGGGTCGAGGGTCTTGAAGCCTATCTGGTTTTCGAGGTATTCATGGAACGACATCCCCTCGGTGAGGTACACGGGCCTTTCCTTATCGTCCTTGGAGTAGTTATTTACACGGTATTTGTATACGGGTGTTTCGTCCTCTTTGAGATATTCGTCGACGGAAATCTCCTTTTCTTCGCCCTCGTGTTCCTCCTGCGCCTGTTCTTCCAATACGGGATTCTCCTCTATCTCCTGCTTTATCCTTTGCTCAAGCTGCATAGTAGGTAACTCCAACAACTTGATCATCTGGATCTGTTGCGGAGATAATTTTTGCAGTAATTTCTGCACCTGCCTCTGACTAATACCTGACATAATCTGTTATATATTTTAGGGGTGTAACTATATGGTCCTGACCTTAAAAGAGATACATATCTACAAAGATACATATAATTATTAAATAATAAGCCTGTCCGTGTGGACAGGCTTATTGTACTTTCGGCCTTCTTTATAGCATTATCGGACACGAAAAAGTATGTGTATAGTTCTCTCCCCGGAGGTGCGGAAATTCCGAACCTCCGACCGCCCTAAAACTCAGCGTTATTGGGCGTGCGGGGGAAGGGGATCACATCCCTGATGTTACCCATACCCGTCACGAACAACAACAGGCGCTCGAAGCCGAGCCCAAAACCGCTGTGCGGAGCCGAGCCCCACCTGCGGGTATCGAGATACCACCACAGGCTCTCCTTGTTTATACCCAATTCCTCGATACGACCGTTGAGCTTGTCATAGTCAGCCTCCCTTTCCGAGCCGCCGATTATCTCGCCGATCTTGGGGAAGAGCACGTCCATGGCTCTCACGGTCTTGCCGTCGCCGTTCTGCTTCATGTAGAAGGCCTTGATCTCCGCAGGGTAGTTTATAAGTATCACGGGCTTCTTGAAATGTTTCTCCACCAGATACCTCTCGTGCTCGCTCTGCAGGTCGAGACCCCACTTCACCGGGAACTCGAATTTTTCGCCGCTCTTCATAAGTATGTCTATACCTTCGGTATAATCTAAGCGCACGAACTTGTTGTCGACAACGAATTTGAGCCTTTCGAGGAGTTCCTCGTCGTACATCTTGGCAAGGAATTCGAGGTCATCGCTGCAGTTATCGAGGGCGTATTGTATGAGATACTTCAGGAAGTCCTCGGCCAGGTCCATATTATCGTCCAGATCATAGAACGCCATCTCGGGTTCTATCATCCAGAATTCGGCCAGGTGGCGCGGCGTGTTGGAATTCTCGGCGCGGAACGTGGGGCCGAAGGTGTATATCTGCGACAGGGCCAACGCGCCTAACTCCCCTTCCAACTGTCCCGACACAGTGAGGTTGCACTCCTTACCGAAGAAGTCCTGCGAGTAGTCCACCTTGCCTTGTTCGTCCTTGACCACGTTGTTCAGGTCGAGCGTGGTCACAGAGAACATCGCCCCCGCACCCTCGGCGTCGGAGCCGGTGATTAGCGGAGTATGGAAATAGTAGAAACCCTTATCGTTGAAATACTTGTGTATGGCATAGGCCATAGCGTGGCGTACGCGCAATACCGCCCCGAAGGTGTTGGTGCGCGGACGCAGGTAGGCTATGTCGCGCAGGAATTCCAGCGAGTGGCCTTTCTTCTGCAGGGGGTATGTCTCGGGATCGGCCGTGCCGTACACCTCGATTGTACCTGCCTGTACCTCCACGGGCTGTCCCGAGCCTATCGACTCCACGAGCTTGCCGTCGATGCGAAGGCATGCGCCGGTAGTCACCTGCTTGAGAAGCTGCTCGTCGAAGCGCTCCACGTCCACCACAGCCTGTATATTATTTATAGTCGAGCCGTCATTCATGGCGATAAAGGCCACGTTCTTGTTACCACGCTTTGTCCTTACCCATCCTTTTACGGTCACTTCCTGCCCACTGGCACTCGTCTTCAACAGGTCGACGATCCTTGTTCTTCCGCTCGACATAATCTTTTCTTTTTAACAATGTTTTACACTCTTACGCCGCTTATCTTACGGCGTAGCTGCAAATATCTGCATTTTCTTCCTGAAATACAAGAAAAACGGGGGTTTACGACTCTTCATGGATCAACTTTGCAGCATAAATATTCGCCCCGCGCCCACACACGCATAAATGGCATCAACAGGACGTAAAACAGGTTTAAAAATTCAAATATTATTCATACATTGCGAATCTCAATACTTTAATCCATGAACACCCCGGCAACGGCAAACATCATTATACCTGTATACAGCACGAACCTCTCCGGTTACGAGAAGGTATCGCTCAGCCGCTGTCTCGAGATGATGTCGCCCGCCTGGTCTATCACTATCATAAAGCCGCACTCGCTAGACCTCTCTCCCATCGGCGACCTTATAAAAGGCGCCGGAGTGGCCTCTTTCGACGACGATTATTTCAAAGGCATCAACGGCTACAACAGGCTGATGATGTCGCCGGTGCTGTACGAATATTTCTTGGATTACGACTATATTCTTATCTACCAGTTAGACTGTTATATATTCCGCGACGACCTGGCCTCCTGGTGCTCCAGGGGTTACGACTACGTCGGCGCTCCCTGGGTATCCAAACTGAAGTACAGCAAGAATTACTACCGGGCGTACATGAAGCTGCGCGGCTTCCTCACCCATGCCTTGGGCAAGCGCAGCGCCTACGACATTGTGGGCTCCGTGGGTAACGGCGGATTCTCCCTGCGCCGCACCCGGAAGTTCTTCGAAATAGCTTCCGAGATGGAGGGTACTCCCACCATTCAACGTTTCCTGAAGCTATGCCGTAATAACGCCCAATACAATGAGGACGTGTTCTGGGCATGCGAGACCCGCAATCTCGGATACGAAATGGCCATACCATCATACGCCGAGGCCCTCGATTTCTCTTTCGACGTGCGCCCCGAGCTGGCCTACGAGGAGAACGGCCGCCGCCTGCCTATGGGCTGCCACGGCTGGAGTAAGAAGAAGATGCTGCGCTTCTGGAAAAACATCATACCTCTCGACTAAATCAATTTTATATAGCCGCCTGCCATCCGCGTAAGGCGCCTCAACCGTAACCGACAACACATGACCTCCGAACAACTTTTCTCGGCAATCAAGGCCAAGCGCAGTTTCCTCTGCGTGGGGCTCGACAGCGACATGGGGAAACTCCCCAAGCACCTGCTTTCCGATCCCGACCCCATTTTCGCATTCAACAAGGTCATTATCGACGCCACAGCCCCCTATACGGTGTGCTACAAACCCAATCTCGCCTTCTATGAAGCGGCGGGCCTTGCCGGCTGGGCCTCTTTCGAAAAGACCGTAAAATATATACGCGCCAACCACCCCGATATCTTTATCATAGCCGACGCCAAAAGGGGCGACATCGGCAACACCTCGGAGCTTTATGCCCGCGCCTTCTTCACCGAAGACCTCGTCGACGCCGTGACCCTCTCCCCCTACATGGGTAAGGATACCGTGGATCCGTTCCTGCGCTTCGACGGTAAGTGGGCCGTGATCCTGGCCCTCACCTCCAACCCCAGCGCTGCCGACTTCGAATTGCTGAAACTGGAATCGGGCGAACGTCTCTTCGAGAAGGTGCTGCGTACCTGCTCCTCATGGGGAAACACGGATAACACGATGTTCGTAGTTGGCGCCACCCAGGCCTCGGCTCTCGAAGACATACGCCGCATAGTTCCCGGCCATTTCCTGCTCGTTCCCGGCGTGGGAGCTCAGGGTGGCAGCCTCGAAGAGGTGGCCCGCTACGGGATGAACAGCCGTTGCGGCCTGCTGGTCAATTCATCGCGCGGGGTGATTTTCGCCGACAGTGGTGAGGATTTCGCCGAAGCCGCCGCCCGCGAAGCACGCGCCTTGAGGGACGAAATGGATGCCCTGCTGAGCAAATATTTGTAATCTATACAGCATAACCCACGTCGGCCCGCGCTTTTGCGGGGGCCGATTCGGGTTTAGAGCCATAGCTTATTACTTAAAGCGTCAATAGGACGCTTGCAATCCCCGCATCTGAAGATTTACGCCCGGAGGAGCGACGAGGGAGTCCGTTAAAAAACGACGCTGTGTCTGACGAACGTTAGGCAAATCGCAGATTTGGCTAAAAGGAGGAGTTCGACGTTTTAGGACGTACGAAGTCGCTCATCAGGAAATCTTCATCGGTGGGGTGTCTTTTGGGTACCTTTTGGACAAGCAAAAGGTACGAAAGAAAAAACACACTCATCAACACCTGCTAACATCCCGATTTTATCCAGAAAATTACCTGCGTTTCCGGGTTATTTTCATTACTTTTGCTCCCGGCGGAGCCTTCATCCAAAACACCACACCGAGATGCAGCTTTTCTACACTCCCGATATAGATCTTTCGCTCGATCGTTACACCCTCGACGAAGAGGAGAGCAACCACTGTGTCAAGGTGTTGCGTATGCGCAGCGGCGAGACGCTCAACCTCTGCGACGGACGAGGGAATATGATCGAGGCCCGCGTCGCCGACCCCCACCCCAAACGTTGCGTGGTGGAGATCGTGTCCGTCAGGCCAGATTACAACCGCCGCCCCTACCGCCTCCATGTGGCCGCCGCTCCTACGAAGAATATCGAACGCTACGAATGGTTCGTGGAGAAAGCCACTGAGATAGGCGTCGACCGCCTGACCCCTGTGCTGTGCGAACATTCCGAACGCAAGATCATAAAAACAGACCGTATAGAGAAGGTAGCCACAAGCGCGATGAAGCAGTCGCTCAAGGCCTTCCATCCGCAGATCGATCCTCTAACTCCATTAAAGGATATCATCACCGCCCCTTTCGACGGCCAGAAATTTATCGCCCACTGCGAGCCCGACCCCGATAAGCGGCCTCTCGTACGTTCGGCCGCCCCGGGCACCGACACCCTGATACTCATCGGCCCCGAAGGCGATTTCGCTCCAGCGGAGATAGCCCTGGCCAAGAAGCATGGTTTCCGAAGCGTGTCGCTGGGCGAAAGCCGCCTGCGTACCGAAACCGCCGGTATCGCCGCCGTCCACACCATAGCCTTAGTTAACGAACATTTTGAACAGCGAGAGCAGAACCCGTAAACGGACTCTGCCGAGTCGTGAAAAATGATTATTTAAATAGAACTTTAACCCTCATAAGATGTTTATACCTATACTCATAATCATCTCCCTGCTCTCTCTGTCGCTCTTTTTCGTACCGCTGAATCGCAAGTGGGCAATAGCGGCAGGTATTACCGGAGTGGGCGCCATAGCATCGCTCACTATGATGCTCGTATCGCTTTTCGGCGACACGCCTTGGGTGGAATCCCTCGGACGCTCGCTCTCTTTCGGAGAGGAATTCTTCGCCTGCGACCCGCTCTCCGCACTGTTCGTGTTCATCATCTGCCTGGCGATGATACCCGTAATGGTCTACGCCAGGGGATACCTCGAAAATTACCTTGACAAGAAAAGCCCCACCCAGATATCCATCCACTACATATCGCTCATCACGCTTTTCATCTCGATGATATGCGTGAGTTGCGCCACCGGAGGCCTCGCATTCCTCCTTTCGTGGGAGGTGATGACCCTGTCGTCGTTCATGCTCATCCTCTTCGATGCCGAGCGCGAGGAGGTACGCAGCGCCGCCGTTAACTACCTCATCCTTATGCATGTGGGGTTCTTCTTCCTGATCTCAGGCTTCACGGTATTGCAGGTGTCGGGGGTGCCGCCTACATTCGCCGCCCTCGGCGAATATTTCGCCGGGCATAAGATAACGCCCCTGTTCCTGCTCTTTTTTGTGGGCTTCGGCATGAAGGCGGGGATGTTCCCCCTCCACGTGTGGCTACCTGAGGCTCACCCGGCGGCTCCGGCCCACGTGTCGGCCCTGATGTCGGGGGTGATGATCAAGATGGGGATCTACGGTATCGCCAGGGTCTGTTCTATGGTCCCCGACGAAGGGCTCTACACCATCGGACTTATAGTGCTGTTCACCGGTATCGCCACGGCGTTCTGGGGCGTTATCCTCGCCACGGCACAGAGGGATATCAAACGCGTGTTGGCCTATTCGAGCATCGAGAATATCGGTATCATCCTTATCGGCCTCGGTATAGGTCTCGTGGGCCTCGGCAAGGGCAACACCCTGCTGGCCCTCTGCGGTCTGGGCGGCGGCCTGCTGCACACGTTAAACCACTCCCTGTTCAAGCCCCTGCTGTTCATGGGCGCGGGCAGCATCTACTCCTCCGCACATACCACCTCGCTGGGCGAACTGGGCGGCCTCTCCAGGCGCATGCCCCGCACAGCGCTTATCTTCCTGGGCGGCGTGGCGGGTATCTGCGCCCTGCCTCCTCTGAACGGTTTTATATCGGAATTCCTGATATACTTCGGCCTGCTCGACTCCATTACCGACAATACAGGCATCTCCCTGCTCTCGGTCTTCTCGCTTATCTCCCTGGCGCTGGTTAGCGGTCTGGTGGTACTGGCCTTCACGCGCCTCTACGGCGTGGCCTTCGGCGGGGTAGCCCGCAGCGAGAAAGCGACGGAGGCCAAAGAGGTCGGAGCGTGGATGCTCGCAGGGATGGCCATACCCCTGGCCTGCATGATAGTTATAGGTATCGCCCCGCAGATAACCCTCGGCAGCATAATGTCCATCGTGGGCGGCACATTCGGCCTCGAGAATACGGGAGTGTACAAAGCGCTCTTCTCCTCCGACGCCTTCGTCTACTCGTTCGTGATCCTGACCCTTATCATTATTTGCGCCGGCCTCTACTTCCACAGCCGTCGCAAGCTCCGCGAGCGTCCCTCGCACAGCTCTCCCACATGGGGCTGCGGTTTCACAGCCCCCGACAGCAGCATGCAGTACACGGGCGAATCGTTCTCCGAAGGACTTCACCGCATCGTCGGCCCGCTCACCCGCAAGCAGACCGGCAACGCCATCCCCTCTCCCGAGGAAATCTTCCCCGCAGAGCGCGACTATGACGTCCGCCATAAGGACAAAATAGATATACTCTTCAGCGCCTGGTGGGTGGAACTTATCACCAAGCTCAACTCCCGCATGCGCTTCTTCGACACGAGCAAGATCAACCACCATATCCTTTTCGCCCTGGTGTTCCTCGTGCTTATCCTCGTACTTTCGTTTTTCAACGTAATATAACCGCGCGCCATGTTCAGCCTCATACTCGTACTTTTCGTTTCGCTGATGCTCCCGGGGGTGATACAACGCACCCGCGCCATCCTAAGTGGCCGTAAGGGCGTCAAACTCTACCAGCATATCAACAACGTGGGCCTGCTCCTGCGCAAGGGGAGCGTCTACAGCCCCACCACCTCGCTCATCTTTCGCGTCGCCCCGGCGATATACCTCGGCGCGGCACTCACGGCCATGCTCTTTATTCCCATCGGAGGCCATACCCCGATCTTCTCGTTCAACGGCGACGTAGTGATGTTCACCTATCTGCTGGCCCTGAGCCGTTTCGTACTTATCATAGCCGCTATGGACACGGGGAGCAGTTTCGAGGGCATGGGCGCGAGCCGCGAAGCCCTCTACGGCGCACTTATCGAGCCCGCAATGTTCACCGTGTTCGGCACTCTGGCGCTGGTGTCGGGCCAAACAAGCTTCCACTCCATCTTCGTCAACATGTCGGCCGCCAACTCCGAGATGATAATCGTGATGGTGCTCCTGCTATATGTCATATATAAGATAATCACCGTGGAGAGCGGCCGCATCCCCGTGGACGATCCCAAGACTCACCTCGAGCTGACCATGATCCATGAAGTGATGATCCTCGACTACGCGGGCGTCGACCTCGCCTATATCACCATCGCCTCGTGGGTGAAGATGGGTATGTTCGCCGTCATCGCCGCAAATGCCCTGGCGGGGTCGCTTATGTGGAGTCCTCTTATCGTGGTGGTCATCGCCCTGGCGCAGGGAGTATTCGTCGGGGGCGTGGAGTCGCTCATCGCCCGCAACCGCCTCTCGCGCAACTCGACCTACATCCTCACCATCCTGTCGGTGGCGCTGGTACTCCTGGTGGTTTGCTACCTGCTTTCACACAACATTAACATCGGATAAGCCATGCTGTTCGTACTTATCATACTTTATGTAATCACGCTGGTGTATATCTCCATCACCGAGCGTTACCGCAACTACGCCTCGCTCATCGGTCTCCAGGGCTGGACCCTGCTGGGCATCGCGCTGTTGAGGCTCCACTCCATCGACTTCTGGGAACTGGGCTTTATCATCGCCGAGACGCTGATATTCAAGGCCATCATCGTCCCTGCGATCCTCTTTTCGATCATCCGCCGCACGGGTATCAACCGCATCAGTAACCGTACCGGAGGCTTCAATTCCCTCCTGCTCTCTATACTCTTCCTGGGTGCAAGTGGCTGGATAGCCTACCTTATCAACGACAGCCGTATCGACATGGTCTTCTTCGCCGTGGCCCTCTACGCTCTGTTCAGCGGCCTGCTGCTTATAGTGAGCCACAGGCGTATATTCTCCCATCTGGTAGGTTTCCTGATGGTGGAGAACGGAGTATTCCTCTTCTCGATAGCCCTGGGGGTGGAGATGCCGTTTTTGATAAATATCGCCATACTGCTTGACATCATCATCAGCGTACTGATGCTCAGTATGTTCATAAACAAGATAGGCGACAAGCTCCACGACCTCGATTCCGACACTCTCACCACCATAAAAGATTAACCCCGCAATGATCCTACTTTTCCTCATAGCCGCCGTGGCATCCGTACTGCTCATTTCCCTCTCGCGCAACAGGCGCGAAGCGAAGGGCGGAGCTGCATTGTTCTTCGGCGTGCAGCTATTAACGGCTGTGGCCCTCCTCGTTTTCGGCCTCGGCGACACGCAGCTCAAGTTCCTGACCTTCGACGCCATGGGCTCGGTCTTCTTCCTACTTATGGCGCTTATCGCGGGACTGTCCTTCATACACAGCGATCGTTACCTCGACACCGAATCCTTACGCGAATACCGCTATTACAATATAGCCTTGGTGCTGCTTTGCGTGTCGGCGGGGGGCGTCTACCTGTCGAACAACCTGGCCGTAACGTGGATCTTCCTCGAGGCCACCACTCTTTCGGCCGCGGGTCTGGTCTACCACCGCCGCAACAGCCGCAGTCTCGAGGCCACGTGGAAATATATCTTCGTCTGCTCCACGGGTATCGCCATGGCCTACCTGGGTATCCTGCTGTTGAGCATTTCCTCCTCCGGCGGCGACCTCTCTTACCGCAGCCTGGCTGAAGTCGTCGTACACGGCGATCCGCTCTACCTCAAGATAGCTTTCCTGTTCATCCTTGCCGGATACAGCTGCAAGCTCGAAATATTTCCCCTGTACAAGATCGGAGTCGATGCCAACCTCGCAGCGCCCACCCCGGCCTCTGCGGTCATTTCAACGGTGATCGTCAACGCAGGTTTCGTTGCGATCTTCAGGGTCACCTCTATGCTCAAGGCCACGCAGGTGGGCGGATGGGTGTCCAGCGTGCTGATACTCGCGGGGCTCTTCTCCCTGCTAATCGCCGCGCTCTACATACGGCGCACCAACAACTACAAGCGTTTCTTCGCCTACTCCACCATCGAGAACTCGGGCTTGGCCGTAATAGGCCTCGGCATCGGTGGCGTGGGCGCCTTCGCCGCTATATTCCATATGATATTCCACTCCCTGCTCAAGTCGGGAATGTTCCTGCAGGTGGCCCAGATAGGCAAGATCTACGGCAATTACCGCATCAACCGCATCGGTGACTACATGAAGGTCGACCGCCGCGGCGCCGTCAACATTCTCTTGGGGACCATCGGCCTCACGGCCCTGCCTCCCTCGGCGCTTTTCATCTCGGAGGTGATGATATTCAGGCAGATGATAGTAGGCGGCAAGTGGTGGATGGCTATGATAGTGGTGCTGCTCCTGTGTATTATCATGTACACCTTCGTACGCCGTATCCTGCGCCTGTGCTTCAACCCAGGCGTCCGCCGCCAGGTCAATCCCGGCGCGGCTTATGCATTCACCACCTGGAGCGTTATGGCTATTATAGTGGCCTCGATGATACTCGGTACGCTGCAACCCGACTTCCTTGTTAACTTCATAAATTCGATGATATAATGCGCTGGTACTCTACGATAAACCGGGACAGCGGCGTCCGCATCCGCGAGATACCCCTGCTCTCCTACGCCGATTTTTTCGACGATATGAGCGCCATGCTTTCTGACGCCGATTACCACTGCGTGAGCTATTTCGCCGTCCCAACTAAAGAGTTCTTCATCCTCTTCGCCCTCGTGGCGCGGGACAGTACCGGCGAGGTACTTATAGCCTCTTATATCCGCGAGCACGGCGATCCCTCGCCCTTCCCCTCGCTCACTGCCGTCCACCCATCGATGCGCCCGTTCGAAGGTGAGATCACCGAGAGCCACGGCATCCGTTTCGAGGGCAATCCGTGGGACAAGCCCGTTCGTTTCCCGCATAGCCGCGCCGACAGGGGGAGCGATATCAACAACTACCCCTTCTACTCGATCCAGAGCAAATCGCTCCACGAGGTCAACGTGGGCCCCATTCACGCGGGCATTATCGAGCCGGGCGTATTCCGCTTTATCTGCGACGGAGAGACGGTGGTGTCGCTCGAGATAGTCCTCGGCTTTCAGCACCGCGGCGTGGAGCAATCCATCACCGCCACCTCCAACCGCCTGCGCCAGAGTTTGCTCTGTGAGGGTATCGCAGGCGACAGCTCCGTGGCCCATACCACGGCTTTCAGTTCAATTATAGAAAAATTATCGACCGCCGATGCCCGCCGCAGGTTAGATTCCTCGCGCCTCGATGCCGAGAGGGCTATAGGCCTCGAACTGGAACGCATCGCCATGCATATCGCCGACACCGGCGCGCTCTGCACCGACATAGGTTATCAACTCGGGCAGGTGGCCTGTGAGGCGCTGCGTACCATCGTTATCAACACCACCCAACTGTGGTGCGGCAACCGCTTCGGCAAGGGCCTCGTGCGCCCCGGCGGCTCCAACTACCCTCTCGACGACGCCATGCGTGATACGATCATACACAACGTGCAGGAGGTGGCCCGCCGCTACGCGGAGGTGGCCAACAATCTGCGCGTGACCCCTTCTGTCCTCGCCCGCTTCGAGGATTGCGGCATCGTCACCGCCACCCAGGCCACAAAGATCGGGGCCGTGGGCATGGCCGCGCGCGCCTCGGGCCTGAAGCGCGACATCCGCGCCTCGCACCCATGGGGGATATACGGCAAGGCCATGAACCACACGTCCATTACAGGCCGTAACGGCGACGTTATGGACCGTCTGAACCTCCGCATTGACGAGGTGGGTCAGTCTTCCCACTACATCCTGTATTTGTTAGGGGAGATAGAATCTTTCGGCCCTGCGGCCCCGCAGCCCTCGTACCACACCTCACTCGAGGCCGACACCCTCGCCTTTTCGCTGGTCGAAGGGTGGCGCGGCGAGATATGCCATGTGGCGCTGACCTCCCCTGCAGGCAAGATAGCGGTGTATAAGGTATGCGACCCTTCCATACACAACTGGACGGCGTTGTCGCTTTCCGTACGCGGGCGCGGTATTTCCGATTTCCCCATATGCAACAAGAGCTTCAACCTGTCGTACTGCGGCCACGACCTCTAAACCATCACGGCTATGCTGAAAAGTAAACTTCAAGTGCTGTACAGCCACGGCAAACAATACATAAAACACCTCGACCGTGCCGAGTTGCCTCCCATATTCCGGGGCCGCCCGGTGTTGAATGGCACCCCCGACGGCCCGACCTTAGAGGCCCTGGAAAAGCTCTGTCCATCGGGAGCCATATCGGGCAAACCATTTTCTCTCGACCTCGGGCGCTGCATGTTCTGCGGCGAATGCGCCATGTTCTCCCCCGAGCATATCAGCTTCACTTCCGACCATCGCATGGGCAGCAACCTGCGCGAGAGCCTTATCGTGAGGCCCGGCGAGGAGGGCCATATCGTCGTGGACAGCGACTCCGTGCGCCAGGAGATACGCTCCTACTTCGGCCGCGCGCTGAAACTGCGCCAGGTATCGGCCGGGGGCGACAACAGTACCGAGATGGAGCTCAACGCCTCGATGAACGTCAACTTCGACTTCAGCCGCTACGGCATCGAATTCGTGGCCTCGCCGCGCCACGCCGACGGGGTGGTGATCACCGGCCCCATAACCGAAAACATGGCCGCCGCACTGGAACTCTGCTTCGAGGCCATCGCCGAGCCGCGCCTTGTGATACTCGCCGGCAGCGAGGCTATATCCGGCGGTCTCCACGCCTCGAGCCCCGCCCTCGACAGAAGCTTTCTAAAACGCTATCCCGTAGACTTATACCTCCCCGGCAACCCCGTCCACCCGCTCACTTTTATCACGGGGGTGATGAGCCTGCTGGGCCGCAAATTCTAACGTCTAACGCCACAATATCACATGAACAAGTCGCTGCAGCTGATGCTGACCTTCGCCAAGATCGGCTCCTTCACCTTCGGTGGCGGCTATGCGATGATACCCGCCGTACAACACGAGATCATCGATCGCAGAGGCTGGGTCGACTCCAAAGAGTTCCTCGAACTACTCACTCTCGCCCAGAGCGCCCCGGGGCCTATCATACTCAACACCTCGGTGTTCGTGGGCTACCGCGTAGACGGTTACCGCGGGGCCATCTGTTCCACTTTGGGGATCATTATGCCCTCCTTCTTGGTGATCCTGCTTATCGCCGCTTTCTTCCCCATGATACGTAACAATCCCGTGGTGGTCGCCGTGTTCAAGGGCATGGGCCCCGCGGTGGTGGCGCTTATACTTTCGCCTATCTATTCCCTGTCCAAGGGGTTGGGATTGGTGAGATATATATTCGTGGCGGCCGCGGCCGTAGCGATATGGTACTTCAAATTTTCGCCCATCTACGCTATAATCGCCGGGGCCGTTGGCGGCCTTATATATTTTCGGTTGAGGGAGGGCCGTAGGAAGCAATGATATACTTAGAACTTTTCATATCCTACCTCAAGATAGGCTTCTTCGGTTTCGGCGGTGGCTATGGCATGCTGTCGCTTATCCAGTACGAGGTGGTCACCAAGCACCATTGGCTCTCCCAGGGCGAATTCACCGACATCGTGGCCATTTCGCAGATGACCCCCGGCCCCATTTCCATCAATAGCGCCACCTATATCGGCTACACGGTCACAGGCGGCAGTATCTGGGGCTCGGCCCTGGCTACCTTCGCCGTGTCGCTGCCCTCGCTCACGCTGATGCTGCTCATCACGCGCTTCTACCTCAAGCTCAAGGACAATAAATACGTTAAGGGGGCGATGTTCGGCATGCAGCCCATGGTCATCGGTATGATCGTCGCGGCCGCACTGCTATTGCTCAACGCCCACACCTTTATCGACTACACGAGCTGGATCATCTTCGCCGCCGTATTCCTGCTTGCCACCGCCAAGATCAATCCCATTCTGCTTATATTCCTGTCGGGAGTGGCCGGTTATATATTGTACATGCCATGATGAAAGAGCTGACGCCCGAAGAACGCCGTATCATCCGCGACACAGCCTCGCAGGGCCGCCCAGCCACGACAAAAGACGCGGCGAAGACCGTCATGATCTTCGCCGCCATATTCATTGCATTAGTGGCTCTCGCCTGGTTTCTTTTCGTCCGCTGACGGGACCGGCGTCACCCTACATCAATTCCTTTATCAACCCCTCCAGATCGGCGAGGTAGAGCGCGTTAGGTCCGTCGCTCAGAGCACATTCCGGATCGGGATGCACCTCGAAAAAGTAGCCGTTGGCCCCGAAAGCCTTGGCCGCCTTAGCCATCGCGGGCACGTATTCCCGGTTGCCACCTGTCTTGCCTCCCGCCGCCCCCGGCCTCTGTACGGAGTGGGTGCAGTCCATTATAACACGGTCCGTGATACCCAGCATGTCGGGGATATTGCGGAAGTCGACCACAAGGTTGTTATATCCGAACATATTACCCCTCTCGGCCAGCCACACGTTGTCGTTACCCGATGCGCGCACCTTCTCCACCGGATATGCCATATCAAGCCCTGAGAGGAACTGCGCCTTCTTTATGTTGACTATCTTGCCGGTCTTAGCCGCCGCCACTAACAGGTCGGTCTGGCGGCACAGGAACGCCGGGATCTGTATCACGTCGGCCACCTCGCCCACCGGTGCGGCCTGGTAAGATTCGTGTATGTCGGTAGTCACGGGCATTCCGTAGCGGGAACGGATGTCGGCAAGCATCTGCAACCCTTTCTCAAGCCCCGGCCCTCGGAACGAGCTCACCGAAGTCCTGTTTGCCTTGTCGAACGAAGCCTTGAATATGATCTGCACTCCGAGCCTCTCACGTATCGAGGCGAGGGCGGTGGCGATGACGTCCATCATATCCTGATTCTCGATCACGCACGGCCCGGCGATAAATACAGGTTTATTACTGTCCATTGTCATAATCCGGAAATATTTCGGGCCTCCGTGGCCCGGTATGCTACGGTGTAAAGTTAGTTATTTTCCGGAGATTACGCTTCCCCGCTTATAAAAACCTCCCTGCCCCGCAATAAGCGCGGGCCGGAGCTACCCTGCCCCGGCCCGCGCCTCCCTAAATTTCAGTGGCTATTGTAATATGATCTTTGATTCTAAAACCTGCAACCCACCGACAACTGCACCATCCCGTTACGGATGCCGTCGCCCTGGTTGTCAAGGTCGACCAGACCTATATTGTAACGCGTTTCAACTATCAACCCGAACTTGAAGTCATATGCCAGACCCACGATAAAATCGGCATTATATTTATTGAACTGATCCTTGAGCTTCATATACTGCCCGTTATCCTTCTCCCTGGCGGTCACCATATACTGGAAATCGGCGCCCAGCTGCAGGTTGAAGCCTCCGGCCATGTACAGCTTGGCCACCACCGGCACACCCACATAGTTGAGGTGCACCTTGCTCGTGTGCCCCTCTTCATTGGCCTCGAAACCCTGCTGTGAGAACATCAGGGCGGTCTCCACTGCGAACCAATCGGTCAGTGCCCTGTCTAAGAACACTCCGGCCGACACGCCTATCCTGGGCTTGGCGTCGGCATTGGGAATCCCGTTAACGGTCGCCACATTGAGGCCCACCTTCGGACCAAATCCCCAACTGCCTTGGGCGAACGACCCTCCGGCGATAAACACCATTGCTGCAAGCAAGAGAACGATTTTTTTCATGATTTATATTTTTAGGCGGTACCGAATACAGGGCTTTCGGCCCGGATTTTTGTCATCCTCCCGCAAATTTATTACATTTGAAGAATATAGGGCGCGCTTCGGGCAAATTCAAGCAAGCTTTTTTGCCTATCGGCTTTCGCTATAATACAACCCGGGTGATTTCCAAAAAAGATGCCAGCCTTGTCTGCTCGGCCCACTGTTTTGCCATAATTCCTTTTTTCATCGTTTATGACGCTTCGGGAATTTTATAAAAACACTGCTTCCTCGCTCCGCGGACTCTATCCCCGGGGGGAGGCCGAAGCCATCGCCATGCGATTGTTGGAGGAGTTGTACAGCCTCGGCAGGGCCGACCTGTTGCTCGATCACGATAAGGAACTCATGCCGGATCCCCGCGCTGAGAAAATGTTGGGCGAGCTGCTCTCCGGCCGTCCCCTGCAATATGTCACAGGCCACGGCGAATTTATGGGCCTCGACTTCAAGCTGGGGGAGGGAGTCCTTATCCCCCGCCCCGAAACTGAAGAGCTCGTACTATGGGTGATAGACTCCTTGAGAAGCGCCTCAGCCTCAGCCCCTCGCATACTCGATATCGGCACCGGCAGCGGATGTATCGCCGTGTCGCTCAAATCCGCCCTGCCCCATTGCAATGTCTCGGCCCTCGACCGCTCGCCCGAAGCCCTCGCCATCGCCGCGGAGAACGCCGGGCGGAACAGGTGCGAAATAGAATTTACCGAACACGATATATTGGGCGGTATGCCCCGCGGAGAGTTCGACTGCATCGTCAGCAATCCTCCTTATGTGCTTAATAGTGAGGCGACTTCTATGCGCTCAAATGTACTCGACCACGAGCCCCACGTCGCCCTTTTTGTCGACGACTCCGACCCCCTGCTCTTCTACCGGGCCATCGCTTTGGGCGCGCGTGAGTCGCTTTCGCCGGGAGGATTGCTTTTCTTCGAGATCAACGAACGCTTCGGCTCCGAGACCGTCGACCTGTTGCGCAGTATGGGTTACGAAGATATAGTCCTGCGCCGCGACATCTTCGACCGCGACCGTATGGTAAAAGCCGTAAAACCCTGACCCGCCCGTATGGAACGTCGAGAATACAAGCCCCGCACTCCCCGCCTCCGCACCCCGGCCGAGGCTCTGGAATCCCTGCGCGACACCTGCGCCCGAAGCGAAAAGTGCTGCTTCGACCTGCGCCGCACCCTGCGCCGCTGGGCCATATCCCCCGAAGACAGCGAGCGCATCATGGCTTCGCTTATCGCCGACAGGTTTGTCGACGACGCGCGCTACGCCCCGGCTTTCGTGCGCGACAAGATGCGTTTCAGCAAATGGGGCTCGCATAAGATCGCCGCCGCCCTGCGGGCCAAGGGCATATCAAAGGAGATCATAGAGGAGTCCCTCTCTCAACTCGAGCCGGAGAGCATGAAAGATAAACTCCTGGAGAATATCCGCCGCAAATGCGCCCGCACCAAGGCCCGCGACCGCTACGACCTGCGCGACAAGCTAATACGTTACGGTGCCTCGCAGGGCTACGACTTCTCCGACGTCCTCGACGCCGTACGTGAGGTCATCGGCTCGCTCGACGATCCGGAGAGGGAGTAATTGCTGTATAACAAAATACCAATTATTAAGGCGCAATAGGCGCCTGCAACCCCCGCATCTGAAGATTTACGCCCGGAATAGAAGCGCGGTAAATCCGTTAAGAACTCCCAGGATGTCTGACGACGTTAGGCGAACGCCCGCAGGGCGAAGACTAAAAGGAGGAGTTCTGGGATTTAGGATTTACAAGCGGATATTCAGGAAATCTTCATCGGCGGGGCGCATTTTGGTCAGCACCTTTTGGGCGTTCAAAAGGTGCGAAAATCTTTTATTCGCGTTTAAGTGAGTTTCTCTTCGTACCTTTTGTGCACACAAAAGGTACCCAAAAAGTGCCGCCTGCGGATATTCACTGACAGGGGTCTTCGTGCATCCTAAAACGTCGAAATCCTCCTTTTTAGCGGGAGCCTAAAGTCCCCGCTAACAGTCGTTAGACACAGCGTCGTTTTTTAACGGATTCCCTCGACCCCTGTCCGGGCGTGAATATTCGCAATTGGCGGAGAGCAGGCGCTTCGCGCCTTAAAGACATGCCGCCGCCCCACCGGGCAAGGCGCGAAGCGCCTGGGGCGAGCGGCACGGGTCACCTCCACGGTAACCCGAAAAATAAGGCGGCCGGTGCATATTGCACCGGCCGCTTCAATAAAATACAAACTACCTCAAACATATCCCCAAAATACCCATATACGACAACACCGCCACCACCGGATTATTGTACGAACAGTTTACGTCCACGGACTGGTACGATATCGTTT
>JAVBKU010000015.1:0-45109 GCA_031553875.1 Rikenellaceae bacterium
TAAATCCGTTAAGAACTCCCAGCATGTCTGACGACGTTAGGCGAAGCCCTGAAAGGGCGAGACTAAAAGGAGGAGTTCTGGGATTTAGGATTTACAAGCGTATATTCAGGAAATCTTCATCGGCGGGGCACTTTTTGGGTACCTTTTGTGTGCACAAAAGGTACGAATGAGAATGTATCTTATTGTCTTTCTTTCGCCTTCGGCGACCTACTTTTAGCTTCGCTTTCATTTCTCGCGACTCGGCATAGTCCGCAAGCGGCCTCTGCCCTCACTGCTCGAAATGTTGTCATTGCCCCAAAAGTAGGCAAAAGGTCTAGCCGCGTCTTCTGCCGGGGTCTCTTCCGGGAGCTTCCCTCGTTACACGATAACTGAGGGTGATCTCCCTCACGAGACCTGTTTCCGGCAGAAGCCCGAAGCGGCATTCGTACGAGGCTTACGCCTCGTCAGATAGACTACTATCAATAAACACCTCGCAATCGGCGATTAACTTATTAAGGGACTTCGTATAATTATAAACGGCCCGGGCTTGTACACACAAGCCCGGGCCGCTCAATCTCAATACGCCACTACTTTAGAACGGCAGGTCGTCCACGTCATCGCCTGCGGGGGGAGGAGCCTGCGGAGTCGACTGGGGGGGCATATCCTGCGAGGGGGCCGAATACCCGCCCTGCGGCGCACTCTGTCCGCCGCCCATAGAACCACCCGATGAGGCGCCCGAAGCGCTTCCTGCACCATCCTGCCTGCGGCCCAGGAGCTTCATCTCATTGGCGTTGATCTCGACCGACACCCTCTTGGCGCCCGACGAGTCGGTCCACTCGTTGGAGCGGAGGCTGCCCTCCACATATATCTGGCTGCCCTTGCGTACGAAGCGGTCGGCCACGTCGGCCAGGCCCCGCCACAGGATCACGGTGTGCCATTCGGTGTACTCCTTTGCTTCCTGCGTCTGGCGGTTGAATACGCGTTCGGTGGTGGCGAGTCTCACGCGCGCTACCTTCGTGCCGTTTTCGAGTGTCCTCACTTCGGGGTCGGCGCCCACGTTACCTATCAAAATTACCTTGTTGAGCATAACTCTCTATTTTTGTTATAATTTATCATTTCAGTCCTCTGGGAATAATCCCGGGACTGCCGGGTTACAACTCCTTGAGCATGGCGGTGACCAGCCTTGTCATCCTCTCGCCGGCTTTCGCTCCCTCGCGCGTCACCTCCTCGTGGGTGGCTTTTTCGCCCGTGAACGCGACATTGGTGATAACCGACAGAGCGAATACCGTGAGGCCCATGTGCCTGGCCGCGATCACTTCGGGAGTGGTCGACATGCCGATGGTGTCCCCGCCGCCCGAGCGGTAGAAGCGGTGCTCGGCGGGCGTTTCGTACGACGGGCCGGTAAGCCCCACATAGCATCCTTGCCTCAATGAAATACCCAGCTCCGATGCCACCTTTTCGGCCTTGGCTATAAGTGCCGGGTCGTAGGCGTCGGTCATATCCGGGAAACGGGGGCCGAGTTCTTCGATATTGGGCCCGATAAGCGGGTTGGGAATGAAGTTGACGTGGCTGGTTATGACCATCAGGTCTCCCACCCTGAACGAAGGGTTTATCCCCCCGCTGGCGTTCGACACGAAGAGGTATTCTATGCCCAGGAACTTCAGCACCCTCACTGGCAATACCACCTGCAGGGGTGTGTAGCCCTCATAGTAATGGAATCGGCCCTGCATGGCCACCACCTTCACGCCTCCCAGCATTCCGAATATAAGTTTCCCCTTATGGCCCGCAACTGTCGACACGGGGAATCCGGGAATATCGGCATAGGCTATTTCTGCCACCTTGTCGATATGGTCGACCAGGCCGCCGAGCCCTGAGCCCAGGATTATC
Source organism: Rikenellaceae bacterium (assembly GCA_031553875.1). Lineage (GTDB taxonomy): Bacteria > Bacteroidota > Bacteroidia > Bacteroidales > Rikenellaceae > JAVBKU01. Next base: position 1,867 of record JAVBKU010000015.1, read on the forward strand.
CCCACGCGGGGCTCAAAGCCCCCGGCGAGCTTACGGATTGAGCTCGCTATATTTTTGATTTGATCTAACATACAATTCAAGTCTGCGCATGAACCTATCCTCCGATCCGTTGGCGAAAGCGACGTTTATAGGCATATAATAGAGCCTCTTCTGGAGCGAAGGAGGTATCTGGTTACGGTTTACGAGCTTCACGGCGTCCTTCTCGGTTATCACCACGGTCGTGTCGCCGGGCAACTCTTTAAGCATCGCCGAGAGGCGCTCGAGGTCGCTCACGCGATAGGCGTGATGGTCGGGGAATATCAATTCGCCTACCAGTTTGTAACGCGATGAGAGCGATTCCCTGAACGGGGCCGGGTTGGCGATACCGCACATTGCCACCACGGGATCGCCCTGCACCACACTCCTGCTGTTGACCTCGGGGAACAGCGGGGTGATATTACCCTCCTTCATATGGGAGAAAAAGAGAGTCTGGTAAGGATACAGTTTGAGGTGATTGTTTATTATCCTGATATCCAGCGGCCGCAGTTGCTCGGGGCACTTGGTCACCACGATGAACTGGGCCCTGTGGATCTGTTTGAGGTTATCCCTCAGGCGGCCGTAGGGGAGCATATGGTCGTAATATACGGGACGATTATAATCCATTAGCAGGATGTTGACCCACGGCTCGACGTAGCGGTGCTGGAAGGCGTCGTCGAGGATTATGAGGTTGATCTCGGGATGGGCCTCGCGCAGCTTGTGTATACCCTCGGCGCGCTTTTCGCACACGGCCACGGGGATACCCGGGAACTTGAGCTTTATCTGCTTGGGCTCGTCGCCTATCTGGCGGTAGGAGGAGTTGACGGTGGAGAGTATGAATCCCTTGGTGTTACGTTTGTATCCGCGCGAGAGCACGGCGACGTTGTAGTGGCGGGCCAAGTGCGATATGAGGAATTCGGTCACGGGGGTCTTGCCCGTGCCGCCCACGGTGAGGTTGCCCACGCACACTATGGGTATGTCGAACTCCTCGGAGCGCAACACGCCCCAATCGAAGAGCTTGTGCCTTATGGCCACAACAAGCCCGTAGATCCAGGAGAGGGGTATGGCTAAGATTTGGCCCGGCATAGTGAGGTTAGTAAGTCCGCAATCCTCAAAGTTACATTAAAAAGATTCAATATCAAATGGAGGAAGCATAAGATTTTATAATTCAGGATAAGAACCGTTAATCTCTCTCCGGCGGGTTTGATATTTTACGCGGGGTACAGGTGGGAGGGAGAACGTAAAAATCATTATCTTGTTGATGATTTGCGGCTTGTTCATACGCCATGTGCGGGCATGTCGACATTGAAAACGCATACATATGTTTGATAAAGAAGTATATATACAGCGCCGGGAGGCTTTGCGGCGAAAGGTCGGCAGCGGATTGATAGTGCTGATGGGTAACTCCGGGTCGCCCGCCAATTATGTCTCCAACGAGTACCGTTTCCGGCAGGACAGCACGTTCCTCTACTTCTTCGGGCTCGACCGTGAGGGGTGCGCCTCTACCCTCGACGCTGACTCGGGCGAGGACATGCTCTATGGCGACGACCTCTCGCTTACCGATATAATCTGGACAGGCCCGCAGCCTTCCGTAGCCGAACAGGCGGCCCAGGCAGGGGTCAGGGCCAGCGGCCCTCGCGCCGATATCTCCAAGACGGTATCTCTGGCCTTGCGTCAGGGTCGCAGGGTACATATCCTGCCCCCGTACAGGGCTGAGAACAGGATATGTCTCTCCGAGTTACTCAATACAGACCTAAGCGGCGTGGACAAACACGTATCCGCGGAGTTGTGCCGCGCTGTGGTGTCATTGCGTGAACGTAAGGAGGCGTGCGAGGTGGAGGAGATAGAACGGGCCTGCGATACGGGCTATGAGATGCACACGGCCGTGATGCGCATGTGCCGCCCGGGGGCCACGGAGCGCGAGATCGCAGGCGCTATCGAGGGTATAGCCCTGAGCCGGGGGGCCGGTGTGTCGTTCCACTCGATAGTGTCGCAGTGGGGTGAGACCCTACACAATCACCGCCATGACGGTATTTTAGAATCCGGCCGCTTGCTGCTTACCGATGCGGGTGCGGAGACCGACATGAACTATTGCAGCGACTTTACCCGTACCATACCCGTGAGCGGGTGCTTTACCCCGCGCCAGAAGGAGATATACGATATCGTTCTTGCGGCCAACGCCCGTGGCATTGAAATGGCGGCCCCGGGGGTTATGTACAGGGATGTGCACGTGGGTTGCGCGGAGGTGATACTGCGTGGGCTCAAGGAGTTGGGGCTTGTGAGGGGCGATATGTCCGACGCCCTCGCTCATGGCGCCCAGGCATTGTTCATGCCCCACGGCATAGGCCACCAGATGGGCCTCGATGTGCACGATATGGAGGATATAGGCGAAAATTACGTGGGCTACGACGACGCCACGCCCCGCAGCGCACAGCCCGGCCTCTCGTCCCTCAGGATGGCTAAGATTGTGAAAGAGGGCTTTGTGATGACCGTCGAGCCGGGGATATATTTTATCCCGGAGCTTATTGCCAAATGGAGGAGTGAGGGTCTCTGCCGCGAGTTTATCGACTACGACAAGGTGGAGAGTTACATAGGTTTCGGCGGCATACGTATCGAGGATAACATACTTATTATCTCCGGAGGGTGCCGCCTGCTGGGCCATCGCCGCATCCCCGTCACCACGGCGGAGATAGAGGAGTATATGGGGAGGTAGCCGCCATATAGGCGACTGTAGAAATTAGTTCTTAAAGCGCCTACGGCGCTTGCCCTCCGCCAATTGTGGATATTCACGCCCACAATATAATAAGGCGCGAAGCGCCTGTAATCCCCGCATCTGAAGATTTCCGCCCGGAATAGCAGCGCAGCAAATCCGTTAAAAACTCCCAGCATGTCTGACGACGTTAGGCGAAGCCCTGAAAGGGCGAGACTAAAAGGAGGAGTTCTGGGATTTAGGATTTACAAGCGAATATTCAGGAAATCTTCATCGGCGGGACGCATTTTGGTCAGCACCTTTTGGGCGTGCAAAAGGTGCGAAGAAAATCTTATTAACATGAAATTTACAGTCTTCCTACTTTTACCATTGCCGTAAAAGTAGGCAAAAGGTCTAGCCGCGTCTTCTGCCGGGGTCTCTTCCGGGAGCTTCCCTCGTTACGCGATAACAGAGGGTGATCTCCCTCACGAGACCTATTTCCGACAGAAGCCCAAAGCGGCATTAGCACGAGGCTCGCGCCTCGTTAGTGTTTTCAGATGCAGGCGCTTTGTGCTGTATGATTTTATCTGCTGAATATCACGCAATTGGCAGAAGACAGATGCCTATAAGGTATCTTAAAAAACAGCCCCCCCCTAGTCACAAAAAAATCGGCCCCGGACATTGTCCGGGGCCGGCTTCATTTCAGGGATGACCTCCCTTATTCAGCGCTCTTGTCGAACAGCTTGTTCATCTCCTCGAGGGTCTTGCCCTTTGTTTCGGGAACGAGCTTCCATACGAACACAGCAGAGATAATAGCCACCGCGCCGTAGATCCAGTAGGCGAAGCCGCCGTGGAACAGGTTCGAGAGGTAAGTGGATTTTTCCATCATCGGGAATGTCCACGACACGAGGTAGTTAGCTACCCACTGTGCGGCTACGGCTACGGCCATAGCCTGGCCCCTAACCTTATTGGGGAATATCTCCGAGAGAAGTACCCAGCAGATCGGGCCCCAGCTCATGGCGAACGAAGCCACGTAAACGAGCATGGCGAGAAGAGCGGCCATACCCATGCTCTGCTGGAAGAAGAGCGTGCCGAGGGCAAGCATAGCCACAGCCATACCGATACTACCGGTGATCATCAACGGTTTGCGGCCCCAACGGTCTACAGTGAAGATAGCCACGATAGTGAATATCACGTTGATAGCGCCCACTATTATAGTCTGCAACATGGCTGCGTCGGTACCCATGCCCATACTGCGGAATATCTCGGGAGCGTAGTACAGCACCACGTTGATACCCACGAACTGCTGGAACACCGACAGCGCGATACCGATAATCACCACACCCACACCGCAGGCGAAAAGGCTCGATTTGGTGACAGTGACGATAGACGCCTTCACGGCAGCGATCTCCTTTTTGGCGCTTTCGCTGTTGGAAATGCGTCCTATGATAGAAGCGGCCTTAGTTTCGTTACCCTTGATAACCAACCAGCGGGGGCTTTCGGGACTGAAGAACAACATGAAAAGGAATATCGCGGCGGGAATAACGCCAGAGAGGAACATAAGCCTCCAGCCAGTGGATGTGATCCACGCTTCCTCTGCGCCCAGGGCGATAAGGTAGTTCACGAAGTATACGATAAGGATACCCGACACGATGGCGAACTGGTTGAAAGACACGAGAGTACCGCGTTTTTCGGCGGGAGCTACCTCGGCTATATACATCGGGGAGAGCATAGATGCGAGGCCGATGCCGATACCGCCCAGGATCCTGTAAGCGATAAAACTGTAGAGGAATTCGTGTGTTTCACCCTTGCCTAAGCCCATTTCCGGATATGCCGAGCCTACGGCCGCAACCACGAAAAGCACGGCGGCGATAATAAGGCTCTTCTTACGTCCGAATCGGTTGGAGAGGAATCCGCCTATCGAGCCCCCGATCACGCAGCCGATAAGGGCGCTCGAGATAAGGAATCCCGCCAGTGAATTGGCCCCGATCTCAGAGAGGTTCAACGGATCGACGAAGTTGATTATGAGATACTTTACCGTGCCCGAGATGACAGCCGTGTCATACCCGAACAGAAGTCCTCCCAGCGTGGCCACCGCCGTGATAAAAGCCAGATAACCTTTGTTGTTTTTCATCATTTTTATAGAGTTAGATTAGAAATTGTTTGAAATTTAGGGACTAATATACGATTTTTCCAGCCGTTCTTGCCTTCGGCGACCTACTTTTGGCATTGCCCCAAAAGTAGGCAAAAGGTCTAGCCGCGTCTTCTGCCGGGGTCTCTTCCGGGAGGCTTCCCTCGCTACATGGTAGCTCAGGTGATCTCCCTCACGAGACCTATTCCCGGCATAAGCCCGAAGCGGCGGATTATTTTGCAGTTCTTAATGTTTATGTTAATTCCAAAGTTTATTAGTCGAACTTACGGCTCTTTCGAGTTTTTTCGTATGGTTTATGGTTATTACTTGGAAATTTCCCTTAGGTAGACCATGTTCTCCACGGGTGTGGACATGGGTATCTCGCATCCCCCCATAAGGATCCAGTTTTCGGCGGGCAGGGAAGCGCGAGCCTCGTCGAACTTCTGTTTTATGAGGGCCTTGTCGCCGTTCATTATCACCGACACAGGGTCGAGGTTGCCGCAGAGCATGGTGTCCGGCCCCATCGCTTCGTATGCGCGGGCCATGTCCACCATCCAGTCGACGTCGAGAATATCGACGCCCTCCTTCGATAGCGACGGCAGGATATGGCTTATGTCGCCGCAAATATGCAGCTTGACCAGGGCCCCTTTTTCGTGGATGAAGTCGAACAACTCTTTCTGAAGGGGGGCGGCGAATTCGTCGAACATCTCGGGGGATATCTGCGAACACACGGCATCGCCTACGCCTATGATGTTAGCCCCGGCTTCGATCTGCGCCAGCGCGAAATCCTTGGCCGTGCGGAGGGTCTTTTCGCCCAGACGCTTGACATTGTCGGGCGAGAGCATCATCTCCATCATCAGTTCCCCCATCCCCATAAGGTCGGCGGCTTCGGCCATTGGACCCTCGACCCAGCCGATAACGGGGAACATGCTTCCCAACTCTTTGCGGAACAGCTCGACACCCTTTATGCGGTCGAGAGTCCGGTCATTGTTATATACGTCGGGATTTTTCAGGCGTGAGATATCGTCACCATTCTGCACCAATCTGTCTGCCTTGGGCGCATAATTACCGTCGAAATACACCTTCGCCCCAAAGGCCGCAGTTTCGCGGTAGGGGTCGGAAATGACGCTCACCGCATCGTGGTCGTATAGCTCGAGACACTTCATATTGGCGGCCACCAACCTGCGGTGGTCACGCATGAAATCGGCGTAGGTGTCGCCAATGATATGCGAGGCATGCATCATCAGTATCGGGTGGAACCAGATACGGCCATCGGCGGTCTTGGGTGTTTGCAGTTGCCGGTGGATTGATTTCAGTTTATCGGTCATTCCGGGTTGGTTGAAAATACGGTTTCCGTTAAAAAGCCTCGCGGGCGCATCACCCTTTCAGGGCATCGGCATCACAAGGTACGAGATTTTTGTTATTTGGGAACTTTATCATCATAAATTTCATACATTTGGAATGATAAATTTTCATGAAAATGCAGGGAGCCGATAAAAATTTCCCGGGCGAGAGGTTCGCGGTAGTGCCGCGGCCGTTCATCGACCTCGCCCTCGACAGCCCGCTCACGGGTGACCTCTGCATACATTCGCTCGGCCATATAGCCCACGCCCAGTATTTCCATGTGAGCCGCGAGAGGGGTTGTGCGGAGGCGGTGTTCATATATTGTACTTCGGGCCTGGGCGAGGTGAGCGCCGGGGGCGAAAGATTCACCCTCGGGGCCAACCAGTACGTCGTCCTTCCCGCGGGCCTGCCGCACTCCTACGCTACATCGCCGTCCGACCCGTGGACCATCTACTGGATACGCTTCTGCGGCTCCAAAGCCTCGGCATTCGCGGGTAAGATGTACCCGCCCGTGGAGGTGTTGCCATCGGTCTATTCGCGTATCGAACAGCGTACCGACCTTTTCGAATCGATCTACTCCATGCTCTGTGGCGGGTTGTCTATCGAGAAGCTCGACCTGGCCAACGCCACACTGTTATATTTTCTTTCATCGTTCCTGTATGTAGACCTTTTCTCTGAAACGGCGTCGCTTCGCAACGACTACGCCGAGGGCATGGTCAGCCGCGTGACCCACTACATGAACGAAAATCTAGAGCGTAATCTCACCCTCGGCGAGCTGGCCTCCTTCGCGGGCTTTTCCGTGTCGTATTTCCACCGCAGGTTCGTCCGGGAGACGGGACATTCGCCGGTTGACTATTTCCTGCGCATGAAGATGAACAAGGCGGCCGTGTACCTGATAAAGACCAACCTGAGCGTCGCCCATATAGCAGCCAAGCTCGGTTTCAGCAATCCCGACTACTTTTCGCGGATGTTCAGGAAAATAGTGGGCATAACGGCCTCGGGCTTCCGCAAGGAGAATTTTAGGCTGTAAGTCCGGTGGTATAAACGGTGCGCGCCCTCTCAAGAGGGCGCGCATCACTTTTTTCGTTGTCTCAGACCACGCTGTAGAAGGCGTCTATATTTTCGAAAGGCACTTCAGGAGGCGTGTCGCATCCGGACGAGATTACGAAGTTGGAATGCCCCTTGGCGCGTTCCAGAAGTTCTCTGGCGAGGCGGGTGACCTCCGCCGCAGAGGCCGATTTGAATACCCCCACGGGATCGAGGTTCCCCATCACCAGCACATCCTTCGGGCAGGCTTCGAGCGCCTCCACCATATCCGCCTTGTTGCCGAAGTGGTAGCCCTTGGCCCCGGTGTACACCATCGCGGGGGTGCAGTGGCCCGTGTTGCCGCAGTTGTGCAGGATCACGGCGAAATTATCATCCTGCACGGCGTCGATTATCCTTTTCACGTACACGGATGAGAACTCCATGCAGTCCTCGTTGGAGAGCAGTCCCGCGGCCGGCTCGGCCATGATGACCCCCGCCACGCCGGTGGCTTTTATGGCGGCTATGTATCTTTCTATGAACTGAGCGCATTTGTCGAGCAGTAATTTTATAGTGTCCGGCTCGACATATATGGCCATCATTATTTCGGTCATATCGTAGAGGCGTCCGGCGAGCGAGAACGGCCCTATACATCCCCCGAATACGGGTTTTTCGATACCCGAGGCCGCAAGGCGATTGGCCTTGAGGTACTCCCCGACGCGTCCCGCTTCGAGAGAAGGGACTTCAAGGGCTTCGACCTCCGCGGGAGAGGATACGAGGCTTCCCAACACGCTCGGCACCTCGTTCTCGGGCATGTGGAGCTTGGCTCCGAACGCCTCGGCCTCGACGGTGAGGTCCATTATTACGGTACTGGCTCCGGCCTTGGGGAAACGCTCGGCGAGCGCCTTTATGGCTTCGAAATGGGCTTGCCCGTCGGTCACGGTATCGATCACTTTCTTACCGGTGAGTTCTATTCCCGGATGGGTCATTATGGGGATGGCGAGCCTCTTCTCGGAGGCGATCACCGACTTTATCCATTGTGTAGTATTCACTTCTCTATTGATTTTGATTTCTTCTGTAGCAGTCAGGATAGTCGCAGATGGCGCATCCGTAGGCTTTCTTGGTCACCTTCGCTCCTATGGGTATTATGCCGCTTATCGACTTGATGGGTATCATAAGGCTTGAGGGGTTGAGCCTTATGCCGCACGGCAATGGGGGTAATAGCGAGAACAGCGCCTGCTGGTCGGACACGTGCCATCCGCAATAGCCCGGAGCGTAGGGGTTTCCCACGCCCCATCCGGTGGTGGCGAATTCCCTGCCGATCTCCTCGAGTCCGATCCTGCTTGTGGCTTCAGCTATCTCGGAACCTATGTTGCTGGCCAAGAATTCGCGCAGGATATCTCCCGAGTGCCTCTCGCCGTCATACCACTGCTCGAACTCCATCCCCGCCGTCGCTACCATAATCGCGTAACGGTCGGCCCCGCGCAACATCTCCATTATGGCACGACCAGGGTGTAATGTCTTTCCCGCAATGGATATAGCTTCCTCTTTAACTTCCGACGCTTCGAGTATCGAATATCCGTAGCGCGGACGGCAGAAGGAGGTGATATGGCCGATGGTATCCTCCACCTGCCGTTTCATCTCCTCGTCGGGGACATACCCTGAGGAGCCCATCGTGGAGTAGATATCCCTGCGGGACAGCTCAAGGTCTCCGAACGGTACCTCTGCAGAGCGGAACGAACAATATATGCACATGGGCGGAACGGGACTTTAGGCCGAAACGATAGACCGGGCCAGGGCCACGGCGGCGCTGGCGTTAGCGCTGTAACCGTCGGCTCCGATGCTCTTGGCAAAAGAGTCTGACACAGGTGCGCCGCCCACCATAGTCTTCACCTTGCCCTTGAGGTCCGATGCGTTGACGGCTGCTATGACTTCTTTCATATAGTTCATGGTGGTGGTCAACAGGGCTGACATGCATATTATCTGGGCCTTATGTTCGCGTGCCGCGTCGATAAACTTCTCGCTGGAGATATCGACCCCCAGGTTTATAACCTCGAAGCCACATCCCTCGAGCATCGAAGCCACGAGGTTCTTGCCGATATCGTGCAGATCGCCCTTAACAGTACCGATCACCACTCTGCCGGCCGAGGCCGAGCCGTCGCCCTTGAGCAGGGGTTTGAGGATATCGAGCGAGCCCTTCATGGCGCGCGCGCTCATAAGAAGGTTGGGGACGAAGGCCTTGCCGGCTTCGAACCGGGCTCCGATCTCCTCCATGCCCTTGACCATGTAGTCGTTGATTATCGCCTGGGGGTCGACACCTTCGGCTATGGCTGCATTGGTTATCTCCACGGCCACTTCGAGCTTCCCGGCGACGATGGCTTCGTATAACTGATTAAGGTCGGTCATTTCGCGTATTTTTAGGGTTATAGTTTTAGATGGTGTTTATCACAAAGTTAGATTTACATAACAACATTAAAAATAGACTATTTTTGCTAATGAGCTGCACTATATTATCTTTTTGACCATAATACTGCAAAAATCATGCGCTATGGTTAATCTTTTTGCAATCTGATAATATTGAATGAATCAACCAATATCCAAACTTTATAGTAGTTTGTTTGTCTTCCTACTTTTATCATTGCCATAAAAGTAGGCAAAAAGTCTAGCCGCGTCTTCTTCCGGGGTCTCTTCCGGGAGCTTCCCTCGTTACACGATAACAGAGGGTGATCTCCCTCACGAGACCTGTTTCCGGCAGAAGCCCGAAGCGGCGGTTTATTTTACTGTTCCGAATAACTGTAAATACTATAAAACAAGGCCGCGGAGGATCGTTATCCTCCGCGGCCTAAATTTTTTCATGACGGTTCAACCCGTCTTTATTTCATAAATGGGCTAATGTATTCCCGCTAATTTCAACAGATAGTATACTACGGCAGCCAGGGCGGCACTCACGGGGATGGTGATTATCCACGCCCACATAAGGTTGACGGTCACCCCCCAGCGCACGGCCGACATACGTTTCACCGCACCCACGCCGATGATGGCGCCGGTGATGGTGTGCGTGGTACTTACGGGGATCTTGAGTATTTCGGTCAGGTAGAGGGTCAGGGCGCCTGCGGTTTCGGCGGCTACGCCTTCCAGGGGTGTTACCTTGGTGATCTTGGTCCCCATGGTCTTCACGATGCGCCACCCGCCCGACATCGTACCAAGTGCGATCATCGAGAAACAGGCTATGGGCACCCAACCCGGTATATTCATCAACTCTGTCGACTCACCGGCGGCGAAGAGCGCGGCGGCGATGATACCCATCACCTTCTGCGAGTCGTTCAGCCCGTGACCGATGCTGAACAGGCCCGAGGATACCAACTGCAGGCGCTTGAACCATGTATCCGCCCTGTGGGGGTTGGCCCTGCGGCAGATGTGCATTATTATGATGGTGATTATCGCGGCCATGATCATACCGATCAGGGGAGCCAGCAGAATGAAGGCGGCGATCTTGAGTACCACGGCCGAGTGTATGGCGCTGAAACCGCCGTAGGTTATGGCCGCTCCGGCGAAGCCCCCGATCAGGGTGTGCGACGACGAGGAGGGGATACCCTTCCACCATGTGAAGAGGTTCCAGATGATGGCGGCGATTATGCCTGAGAGAATTACGGGAAGCGTGATGAATTCCTCGCACACGGTCTTCGAGACGGTATTTGCGATACCGAATTCGCCGATTATATACTTGGCGATGAAGTAGGCCACAAAGTTGAACATAGCGGCCCAGAGTACGGCGAGGAAGGGTGTGAGCACCTTGGTCGACACGATCGTGGCGATGGAGTTAGCCGCGTCGTGAAACCCGTTTATGTAGTCGAAAATGAGCGCGAGGGCTATGATTATTATAAGTAGGGTCATGCCTGCGCGGGGTTTAGGCGTATTTTACGATGATGGTCTTGAGTGAATCGGCTACGCGGTAGGCCTTGTCGGTGGCGCTTTCGAGCATCTGGATGATCTCCACCTGCTTGAGCAGCTCGATGGCGTCCTTCTCCTGGCTGAACAGCGAGATGATGAAGCTCTCGTATTCGTCGTCGGCGAGGTTTTCCAACTCATGGAGGCGGCGGCAGCAGGCGCGGACTACGCTGGGATCGCGCTTCACTTTGTCCAGCTCGCTGATGGCCTCGTGGAGGCACTCGGCGCTCTCCTTGATGTATTCGGCCATACGGGTCATGCTCTGGGGCATTTCGCGCGGTATGTAAAGAACGGTACGCTTGGCTGAGCCGTTGATAAGGTCGAGCACGTCATCGAGCTGCGAGGCGAGCGTGTGTATATCTTCGCGGTCGAAGGGGGTTATGAACGTCTTGTTGAGTTCGTCGAGGATCTCGTCGGTGATGCGGTCGCAGTGGGTCTCGGTAGCCTTGATCTGGGTGTATATGCGCTTACGGGCTTCGGGATCGGTAGTCTTGGTGAATTCGATGAGCATGTCTGCTCCTTTGAGGATATCGTTCACCTGGCCCAGCAGAAGGGGGAGGAATTTACTCTCCTTGGGGAGGAAGAATTGGAAAAAACGGCTGAGATTGTATGCCATTGTTCTATAGTTTTTTTGTGATTTCCGCCACGAAATTATTAATTTTTCGTAAGAAATTCCCTAAAAATCACATAAAAAATCCCCCGCCGTATGAAAACGGCGTAAGTACGACTCCCCGAAAGCTACACCCGTAGCCGTGAGGAGCCGTTTTTATGTATTTAGTTTTTTATCACCCGATCCGGCATAAACGTAGGTAGCCTCGCCGTTTATATCTTTTTGCCCATTTCGTACGCCTGGTCCAGAAACGGCGAAGACTTTATATCGCCCGTTTGCCATACCCCGGTAGCCTTTATCATGCCCTTTTCTTTGGGGCCGTCGAGGCAGGAGAGGAAGCGGCGGAAGGAGTCTACCGTGCCGTCCATAGCCTCGGAGCCCTTGTCGGCGGCGGTCATTATGAAGTAGAATTCCTTGCCCGTTATCTCCGTATATCGCGAACAGGTGCGGTCGATAAGAGTCTTCATCTGGGCGTTCATGGTGTAGAAGTAGACCGGAGTGGCCATTACGATCACGCGGGCCACTATCATCTTGTCGAGCATCTCCGCCATATCGTCCTTCTGCGGACATGGCTTGCCACCAAAGCAGGTTCCGCACCCCGTGCAGTAGCCGATCTTTTTATCTTTCAGAAAGATCTTCTCGACCGTGTGCCCCGCCTCTTTCGCTCCCGCGAGGAACCGGTCGCACAACAAGTCCGAATTACCGCCCCTGCGGGGGCTCGCTGATAGGATCAATACATTTTTGTCCATAAAATATGCTGTGTTTGAAATTATTTGAAAAATATACGGTTATACTGCCGTTACCGCATAAATATTTTAAGAATAATCTTGCGTGTGCCGGCGGCAGGATAAATATAGTGATTATTGCCGGGTTATGAGCCATTCACGGATTATTTTATCGTGCAGAAGGACGTCACAGTGACATTTTGCGCCAGAAGAGTAGCATTCGCCGCCTCGGGAATATTCTAAAGAGGGGCTTAGCGGACGGAGAAATCTGTGGTCAGTATAGGTGATTAATAGGAATTTGCGCCCGAAGCCAGTTGGAGAATTTAATTAATATACATACTTTTGTTGCCAGCGGCTTTGCCTTTACAGATCATACGGAATCACCCGGCGGGATAGTGACAGAGGCTATTCCCCGAATTTATCCCCTTAGTGGTTTTTCCGGAAATGTGTGGTAAAGCATTTTTTATAACTTAGTATACTGAATGCGAGGCGGTTGTTGGGGTATACGTGGATGGGTGTGTACGGCGGGAAAGATCCGTAATGCCTGGGCGGTCTGGCGTTGAGAAATGGGTGTTTAGTGGCGAGGATTAACCCGACTTTAATTTAGATGAACCACATTTTAGAGCAGATACTAGCTTTCCTGGTTAGTTGCGGTATGACGGTGCTGGTACTGCCTCGTATACTTGAGATATCTTTCAAGAAGAGGCTGTTCGACAGCGTCGACGCCAGGAAGGTACATACAGGTATAGTCCCGCGTCTGGGGGGTGTGGCATTCTTTCCCTCCATACTCTTTACCATGGGATTGCTCGCCGCGATCCACGTTCACCTTATCGAAGAGATATCCCTTTCCGACGTGGTTCAGGTGCCACAGCTTTTGCTGGGCATGTGTGCGTTGATACTTATCTTCCTCACGGGCATAGTGGACGACCTTATAGGCATGCCCTACAAGTCGAAGTTCCTGATGCAGATAAGCTGCGGGGTGCTGCTGGTGGTATCGGGCGAATGGTTCAACGACTTCTACGGCATATTGGGCATACACGCCATCCCGTGGTGGATAGGCATGCCGCTTACCATATTCATCACCGTATTTATCACCAACGCTATAAATCTTATCGACGGTATCGACGGCCTTGCCTCGGGGCTGAGCGCCATAGCGATGCTGTTGTTCGGTCTGCTGTTCATGTACCAGGGAGAGTGGGCCTATTCGCTGCTGGCTTTCGCCACGCTCGGGGCGCTGGTTCCCTTCTTCTGCTATAATGTGTTCGGCAAGAGCGAACGCCGTACCAAGATATTCATGGGTGATACCGGCGCGCTGACCGTGGGGCTTATACTCAGCATGCTGGCTATACGTTTCAGTATGTCGGACAATCCCCCTAACGTACACCATATGGAGGGGGCTATAGTGATCGCCTTCTCGATGCTCATGGTGCCGATGCTCGACGTGATCAGGGTGGTCATAGCGCGTCTCAAGGTGGGCGCCGATCCCTTCAAACCCGACCGCAACCATATACACCACCGTTTCCTCGCCCTGGGTTTCACTCCCCGCCGGGCTATGGTGACGATAATCGGAATTTCGGCCGCTTTTGCGGGGATCAATATCTTACTTGCCCCATATATAGATAACGGGCTGTTATTGGTTTTTGACGTGGCGGCGTGGATGATGTTCAATTTCTTGATAACCGTAAGAATAAAAAATAACGGAGAACCTGTATGAGAAAAATTCTACTTTTAATGTCTTTGGGCGCCATTTTGTGCTCCTGCAACGCGACTAAAAAGATACTGTACCTGCAGGATATGCAGCCCAACTCACCTGAGGCCGTGTCTGCAGCTCCTTCGATCGTGGTCGCCCCCATGGACGTCATATCTATCGTGGTCAGTAGCAAGGACCCCCAGCTGGCCGCGCTGTTCAACCTGCAGAGGTCTACCAACAGTATCGGGGGCGGGGAGGCCAACAATAATAACGGGGAGCTGTTAGGCTATACCATCGATGGCAATGGCAACATAGACTTCCCCGTGCTCGGTTACCTGCACGTGGCGGGCATGACGCGCAACCAGATAGCTCTGATGATCAAGCAGCAGCTTATCGACAAGGACCTTATCAAGGACCCCATAGTGACCGTCGACTTCAAAAACCTCAGCTTCTCGGTTATCGGTGAAGTGGGGCGCCCGGGCAAATATAACATCGACCGCGACAGGGTGACCCTGCTCGACGCCCTCAGCACGGCGGGCGACATCACCATCCTGGCGAAAAGGGACGGTGTGATCGTGATCCGCGAGAAGGACGGTGTGAGGAGCAACTACCGTGTGGACATGCGTTCCAAGGATATGTTCTCGTCCCCGGCGTTCTACCTCCAACAGAACGATATAGTCTACGTGGAGCCGAGCAAGATGAGGGCCAACCAGTCCACTGTCAACAACAACAACGTAGTGTCGGTGCCTTTCTGGATGTCGCTGGCATCGTTCCTGTTGACCATAGGTTTGATAGCATTTAATTAATTCGATGACAATAAATAGATTAGCCATGGCAGGTAAGAGGAATCAAAAGGAAGAATTTATGCATATAAGGGATCTTCTGCATATGTGCCTTGATAAATGGTACTGGTTCGCTGCTTCGGTGGCTGTGGCCGTGGCCGTGGCCGTGATCTATGTGGTGGTCACACCGCCCGTGTACACCCGCTCGGCGTCGATACTCATCCGCGACGACTCCAAGGGCGCCCAGAACATGATGGAGAGCATGATGGTCACCTCACCCTACGGGTCGGGAACCATGGGTACGAGGACCAACATAAACAACGAACTCATAACCCTGCGGTCGATGGCCCTGATGAAGGAAGTGGCCAGGAGACTGGGGCTCGACATGAACTACGTCATTGCCGACGGATTCCGCGATAAGGAGCTGTACAACCTCACTCCCGTTACAGTGTTGTTCGATTCGCTGGACGAGAACCGTTCCGCATCTTTCGTAATAAAATTACTGCCCGGAAATAAGGCCTCCCTGTCCCATTTCGTAGTCGACGGAGAGGAATTGCCGGCCGATGAAATGACCGTGCCGCTGTCAGATTCCGTAGCTACCCCCTGCGGCGCATTGAGGATCTTCCCCACGTCGCACTATTCCGAAGGATATTACGACAAGGCCATAAATTTCTCCAAGGAGAAGCTCTCTTCGGCTGCGGCGTCGTGCCATGCCAGGCTCGGCGTGTTGTTGAACGCCGAATCGACCAGCATCGTCGACCTCAGTATCGAGGATACCAACCCCCGCAGGGCGGAGAATATCCTCAACACGCTTATTACCGTCTATAACGACAACTGGATCAAGGATAAGAACCAGATCGCCGTCAGCACCTCGATGTTCATCGACGAGAGAATAAAGGTGATAGAGGGAGAGCTCGGTAACGTTGACGACAATATTTCCGACTTCAAGAGCCGCAACCTGCTGCCCAACGTAGAGGCCGCCTCGTCGATGTATATGGCCCGCTCCAACGAGAACAGCGCTAAGGAACAGCTCCTTGGCAACCAGCTCTCACTGGTGAAATACATGCGGGCCTACCTCGACAATGCCGCCATGAAGGACCAGCTTATCCCCTCTAACTCGGGGATAGAGAATGCCAATGTGGAGTCGCTCATATCGCAGTACAACGCCCTGTTGCTCAAGCGCGATAAGCTGCTTGCCAACAGTAGCGACAAGAACCCGCTGGTGATCGACCTCAACTACAACATGTCGATGATGCGCCAGGCCATCATACGCTCGGTTGACAACCTGACGATCACGCTCAATACCGAGCTCGACAACGTACGAGTTTCAGAGAGGAAGACCAACGAACGTATATCATCCAACCCCCAGCAGGCCAAGTACCTGCTCTCGGTGGAGAGGCACCAGAAGGTGAAGGAGGCGCTCTACCTTTTCCTCCTGCAGAAACGCGAGGAGAACGAGCTGTCGCAGGCCTTCACCGCCTATAACACCAAGGTGATAAGCTATGCCACGGGAAGCGTATTCCCCACCTCGCCCAGGAAGGCCAAGGTGCTGAGTGTGGCCCTGTTCCTGGGCTTGCTGTTGCCCGGGGTCATCATCACCCTTCTCGAAACCCTCAATACCAAGGTGCGCGGCCGCGAAGACATCAACAATGCGCTCACCATACCGTTCATAGGCGAAATCCCGACGAAAATACGCAAGAAGAAGTCATTGCTTGCCCGCAAGCAGGAGAGCGAGGAAGGGCATGAGATCGAAGTCAGGGAGAGCAACCGCAACTACATAAACGAGGCGTTCCGCGTGGTGCGTACCAACATGGACTTCATGCTCGGACAGCGCACTTCCGGTGCGGTGGTAATGTTCACCTCCGTAAATACGGGCTCGGGTAAGACGTTCACCTCCATGAACCTCGCTTCGAGCATGGCGATCAAGGGCAACAAGGTGGCCATACTCGACCTCGACATGCGTAAGGCGTCGCTGAGCAAGTACGTAGGCTCGCCCCAGAAGGGTCTGGCCGACTACTTCGCAGGCCTGGTCGACAACGTAGACGAGATAATGATAAAGGGACAGCTGCACCCCAACCTCGATATGATCCCCGTGGGTGCTCTGCGTCCCAATCCGGCGGAATTGCTCCTGAGCGGTCGTCTGGGCGAGCTTATAGAGCGCCTCAAGAAGGAGTATGACCACATATTCCTCGACTGTCCTCCCATCGACCTGGTGGCCGATGCAGCTATCATAAGCAAATTCGCCGATCTGACCATATTCGTCATCAGGGTGGGCCTGATGGACCGCAGGGTGCTGCCCGAGATAGAAGCGCTCTATCAGGAGCACAGGTACAACAACATGGCCGTGATACTCAACGGCGCGCAGTATATACGCAGCAAGTACGGATACCATCGCTACGGCTACAACTACGGTTACGGCTATGGTTACGGTTACCATGCCTCGAACGAATAATCCGGGGCGGATAAAACTCGTTGTCCATGTTTTTCAGCAGTAGGTACAGTATAGCCGGGAGCGGTCTGCTCAAGGGATTCACCGACGTCCATTCACACCTGCTTTTCGGCGTGGACGACGGGATCAGCGTCGAGGAGGATTCCCTCTCCGCGCTCGCCTACCTTGAAGGGCAGGGCGTCGAGGCTGTGTGGCTCACTCCCCATATAATGGACGATATGCCAAATGCTACCGCGAAGCTCATGGAGCGTTTCGGGGAGCTGGAGGCGTCGTATAAGGGCGCCGTGAAGTTACGCCTGGGGGCCGAATATATGCTCGACGGCCTTTTCATCCAAAGGCTCGAAGGGCGTGACCTGCTGCCCCTCGAAGGAGGCCGCCTGTTGGTGGAGACGTCGATGTCGCAGCCCCATGTGGCGGCCCTTGGGATGCTCGACATGATCCGTAATTCCGGATATAAGCCCCTCTTGGCCCACCCTGAACGCTATACCTATATGGAAATGGCCGACTACCGCCGCTATAAGGACGCGGGCGTGGAGTTCCAGCTCAACCTGCCCTCGCTGTGCGGAATATACGGCCCGCAGCCGCAGGAGAAAGCCCGGAAGTTGCTCAGGGATGGATTGTACGATCTCGCGGGCTCCGACATGCACTCCCTGTCGCTTCAGAGGAGGGTGTACGACTCCCTCTGCCTTACGAAAAAGGAGGTAAACGCCCTCGAAGTTCTCGTGGATAAAAACCGCCGTATGGCCGGAAAGGTTTAAAGTTATGCACCGCGGATGAATGGGGAAGAAAGCGTCCGTAGGATGAATCCAAAGATATCCGTCGCGAAGAATGACGGATGGAATATACCGATTAAGGCTCTCCGGGGCGGGTTTTATATATTTAGTTACTTTTTTGTCTTTGCCGAATGGAAGAATCGAGGGTGAAGAAAGGGCTGCTCAACGTAAGGGTCAACGTCCTTTTCTACTTCCTGTTTTTGGGGGTTACGTTCTTTTCGAGGAAGATATTCCTCGAATACCTCGGTGCGGACTTTATGGGTCTTACCGGCACCCTCGGCAATATCCTCGGCTACCTCAACCTCGCCGAGCTGGGCATAGGTACGGCGGTGTCCGTAAATCTCTACAAGCCCCTGCTCCAGAAGGACCATAAGACCATTTCCGATATAACCTCCCTGCTGGGATATTTATACAAAAAGATAGGCCTGCTCATTTTGGCTGCGGCGGTGGTCGTGAGCCTCTTCTTCCCGCTCATATTCAAGGGTGCGGGTTTCGGGATGGGGGTCATCTACTTCGCCTTCTTCACCCTGCTGAGTTCCTCCCTGCTGGGTTATTTCCTGACCTATAAGGCGACGGTGGTCTACTCCGACCAGAAGGGATACCTGATCCTGACCTATATCAGAAGCGCACAGATAATGGTCCTGGTCATCCAGACGCTCCTGCTTTATAAAACACAAAACATCTATCTATACCTCTCCATAAACCTTATATTCGGCGTTATCTCCGCCCTTATCATAAACTGGAGGGTGGAGAAGTTGTATCCGTGGCTCAAATCGAGCATGAAGGAGGGGAAGAGGCTCGTGACCGAGTACAAGTCGATCATTGCTTCGACCAAACAGCTGTTCGTACACAGGATCGCGGGCTTCATACTCAACAATACCGACCAGCTGTTCATCTTCATCTTCGAATCGCTGAAGATGGTCGCCTACTACGGCAACTACGTCATGGTGGTCACCCGAATAGGCGAGGTCTTCACGCTGTTCCTCGACAGCTTCGGAGCGGGCGTGGGCAATCTCGTGGCCCAGGGGGATAAGAACCGGATACTCAAGGTGTTCTGGGAGATGATGGCGATGAGGTATTTTACAGCAGGCTTCCTGGTCTTTTCGATCTACCACCTGATAAATCCTTTCATATCCCTGTGGCTCGGAGGGGAGTATATATTGAGTAATACCATCCTCGTGCTGATACTGGTGAATATGTTCATCATGCGCGCGAGGGGTACGATCGACACGTTCATCGAAGCCAATAAACTGTTCAAGGACGTGTGGGCTCCGATGGTGGAGGGGGCGTTGAATATCGTGGTCACGATAGTCTTCGGGTACTTCTACGGCCTGATAGGTATACTGCTGGGTAAGATAGTGAGCCTCTCCGTTATAATAGTATTCTGGAAACCGGTATACCTGTTCAAGGTCGGTTTCCGCCGCCGCGTGAGAGTCTATTGGCGCGGAGTGGTGGCGTACTACGCCGTTTTCGTGGGGAGCTTCGTGCTGGTGAGGTGGCTGGGCGGCTACGTTACGATAGACCCCTATGCAGGCTTCCTGCAATGGATACTCTACAGCGTGATATTTGCCGGGGGATTTGCCATTGTTTACGGCTTTGCGATGCTGGTATTTACCAACGGGACAAGGGACCTGCTCAAGCGATTGCCGGTGGTTAACAGGTTTGTGTAGGAAGGTTGCGTACTAAAAATATATGCATTGACATGAATATATGTTTCACCTCATACCACTCGATAGATCCCCTCAGCGGGGGGATAGAGAGGGTGTCTTATAACCTCGCACGGGAGTTCATCGCGCGGGGCCATAAGGTGGTGAATGTGTATTCCGCCCTCAAGGGTACCCCCGCCTCCGATTGCGGGGAACATATACAGCTTCCGGGGGAGGATATATTCAGCCCCGGGAACGTGGAGTTCCTGCACGGGATACTGGAAGCGGAGGGTATAGATATAATCCTCAACCAGGGCTGGTCGGAAGAGTTCCACGACCTCTGCCACGCCGCGCGTCAGGGGACCAGGGCCGGGCTGGTCTTCACGGAACATTTCGCTCCCGACGCCCCGCTAAAGGGGTTGAGGGATATGACAGATTATATAAGATTCGCCGGGCTCGGCCTGCCCAGATGGATAATCCGCAAGTTGCGCTACCCGTTGTCGTACTGCCTGACCAAAAGGCGCCTGTGCCGCTACTATCGCAAGCTGTACGACCAGTCCGACGCCTACGTATTGCTCTCGGAAGGATTCAGAGAGGTATTTCGTTCTATCGTCCGCCGCAAGGATACGCGTAAACTCTATGCCATAGCCAATCCGGTCCCCGCGGTCGATCCGCCGCATGGCCCGCGGAAGGACCAGGTACTGTTCGTAGGCCGCATGGCCTATGTTTATAAGAGGGTCGACAGGCTGCTCGAGGTATGGAACGAGGTGTGGCGCGACTACCCCCTCTGGAAGCTGGTCGTAGTGGGCGGAGGGAGCGACCACGCCGCAGGGCAGATACACCGGTATGCGGAGAAGCTGGGGCTCGGTAATGTGGTTTTTACAGGCACGGCCGACCCACAGCCCTACTACCGCGAATCCAAGGCGCTGTGCATGACAAGTACGTGCGAGGGCTTCGGGATGGTGTTGGTCGAAGCCCAGCAGAACGGCTGCGTGCCCGTTGCATACGATAGCTTCGAAGCCCTGGGCGACATTATAGAGGACGATGAGAATGGTTTCAAGGTCAAGGCTTTCGATAAGAAGGCGTTTGCCATTAAACTCCGCTGCGTGATGGACGACGAGGCGTTGAGGGAAAGAATGGCGGAAAAAGCCATCGAAACCAGCACAAAGTTCGATGTTAAGACTATAGCTGACCAGTGGATAGATCTATTCGAGAAACTTCTTAAACGGGAACAGATAAAATAACAGGCGGATTATGAATATATGTTTCATGTCACATTTCCTGATCGACCCTCTCTTAGGAGGGATTGAAAGGGTGTCGTATAACCTCGTCCGGGAGTTTATAGGGCAGGGACATACGGTAGTATGCGTATATTCCCAGACGAAGGGGACCTCTCCGGAGGATTTCGTGGAGCAGTTGCAGCTTCCCGACCCTGAGCATATTACCGACGGGGCCAACGTAGAGTTCCTTCATGGGATTCTAAGCAAGTACGACATAGACATAATTATCAACCAGGCCCACTACGCCCATGAGATACACGCTCTGTGCATGGGGGCGAAGAAGGATACCCGCGCTAAACTCGTAACCGTCTTCCACAACGCGCCCGACTATGAGCTCAAGGTGATGGACGATTACTGCGACTATATCAAGTTCTCGGGCACCGGCAAATTATCCACGCTCTATAAGTTCGCAAGGCGTAAGGTCATGTACTCTCTCCTCTGGCGCCGCTCGTACGAAAAGGGCGTAGCCGACAGGCTCAGGAGAGAGTATGACGAGTCCGACGCCACGGTGTTGCTGTCGGAGAGGTTCGAGGATAAGTTTGCCTCCTTAGCCCGCCTGCGCGATACGGATAAGCTATATGCTGTCGGCAACCCGATAATGCCCGTCACCCCGCCCAGTGGGCCTCGTGCGAACCAGATATTGTTCGTGGCCAGGATGACCTACTTGCATAAGAGGGTCGACAGGATGCTGGAGATATGGGCCGAGGTATGGCGCGATTACCCCGATTGGAAACTATTTATGATAGGCGGCGGGGACGATGATGCCGCGGCTCAGATATATGCCTATGCTGAGAAGCTGGGGCTTGAGAATATAGTTTTCACGGGAACCGCCGACCCCGAGCCCTATTACCGCGAGGCTAAGATATTATGCCTCACCAGTACCTACGAAGGCTTCGGTATGGTGCTTGTCGAGGCCCAGCAGAACGGATGCGTGCCCATAGCCTACGATAGCTACGAGGCTCTGAGCGACATCGTAGACGACGGGGAGAACGGGTTTAAGGTCAGGGCCTTTAGCAAAAGGCAATTCGTGCGTAAATTACGACGCCTGATGGACGACGCCGCACTCAGGGAGAGAATGTCGAAGAGGGGGCTGGAAACAGTGAGAAAATTCGATGCCGGGGCTATCGCCGGGCAGTGGATAGAGTTATTCGGCGTGATCACGGGCCAGACCGGAGTAAACAAAAGGGGTAACAAAATTACAATGGTTCATAAATAGATAATGACAAAATAATCGCCGCTTTGGGCTTCTGCCGGAAATAGGTCTCGTGAGGGAGATCACCCTCAGTTATTGTGTAACGAGGGAAGCTCCCGGAAGAGACCCCGGCAGAAGACGCGGCTAGACTTTTTGCCTACTTTTGCGGCAATGGCAACATTTCGATTAAGCGAGGGCACGACTGCTTGCAGGCGATGCCAAGCGTGAGAAATGAAAGCGAAGCTAAAAGTAGGATGCAAAACAAGGAAACTACTGTAAAAATGTATATTACTCTTAAAAAAGACTAAAGCCGGGTGTTATGAATATTTGCTTCGTGTCATACCTGTCGATCAATCCTCTCTACGGGGGGATCGAGAGCGTGTCGTACAACCTCGCCAGGGAGTTCCGCGAGCGTGGGCATAACGTCATATTCGTATATGCCGAGCAAAAGGGGGAACTTCTGGAGGCTTGCGAGCCGCAGTTCCGGATCCCATTCCCGGGGAATATTCCCAGGGAGGAGAACGCCTCGTTCGTGCGCGGACTTTTAGAGAAGTACGACATAGATATAATAATGAACCAGGGGCAACATATCCACCCTATTCATGACCTGTGTGCGAAAGCAAGGAAAGGTACCAAGGCCAAACTTATAATTGTCTTCCATAACGCCCCGGACTGCGGGCTGAAAGTACTCGCCGACCGTTTCGACTATATAAGATTCGAGAACGGAGGGCGCTGGCCGTCGCTGGGGCGGATCATAAAGTTCGGGGTCAGGTACTCGATATGGTACTACTCCCTCCGGCGCGTCTTTGCCAGCGAGTACCGGAAACAGTACGAGGAATCGGACGCGGAGGTGCTGCTGTCGGACGGATTCAGGAAGAAATTCATCTCCATGGCCCGCCTGCGCGATACGGACAAATTATATGCGATAGGCAATCCCGTCACCCCGGTGGCCCTGCCGAGTGGCCCCCGCAAGAACCAAGTGGTGTTCGTAGCCAGGATGACCTACGTGCATAAGAGGGTCGACAGGATGCTGGAGATATGGGCCGAGGTGTGGCGCCATTATCCTACTTGGCAGCTGGTCATGGTGGGCGGCGGCGACGAAATATTGACGGCCCAGATACGCACGTATGCCGAGAAATTGAAACTGGAGAATATAATTTTTACAGGTACCGCCCCCTCGGGGCCGTATTACCGCGAGTCGAAGATATTGTGCCTGACAAGCTCCTACGAAGGATTCGGAATGGTACTGATTGAAGCGCAGCAGAACGGATGCGTGCCCATAGCCTACGACAGTTACGAGGCGTTGGGCGATATAATAGAGAATGGAGATAACGGATTTAAGGTCAGGGCTTTCAGTAAGAGGCAGTTCGTACGTAAATTACGCCGCCTGATGGACGACGACGCGCTCAGGGAGAGGATGTCGGCGAGGGGGCTGGAAACAGTTAAAAAATTCGACGCCGGGGTTATCGTCGAACAGTGGATGGAGTTGTTCGAGAAACTTCTTAAACAGTAATAAATAAAAGTAATAGGCGTATATGAATATATGCATCGTCTCTAATTTCCCTATCGACCCTTTGAACGGAGGGATCGAACGGGTATCGCATAACCTCGTCCGGGAATTTATCCGGGGAGGCCATGCGGTGGTGTGCGTATATTACAAGCTGTCGGGGACCCCTCCTAAGGATTGTGGGGAGCAGTTGCAGTTTCCCGATAAGGAGGATATCGCGGGAGAGTGTAACAGCGAATTCCTGCGCGGGGTCATAGAGCGGTACGGTGTTGACGTGGTGATAAACCAGGCGCAGTATGTGCCGGCGTTCCACGACCTCTGCGTGAAAGCGCGCGAGAGTACAGGGGCGAAGCTGGTGATAGTCTTCCATAACGCCCCCGACGGGGATTTCAAGGTATTGGACGACAACGACGACTACATTAAATTCAGGCACACGGGAGGCAGGTTGTCGCTCTTGAGCGAAATGACCAGGCGCAGGTTCTGGAGGTTGACCTGGCGGCGTTCTTTCAGGAAAAAGATAGGGCGGATGTATAAAAAATTCTATGATGAATCGGACGCGCTGGTGTTACTCTCGGAGCGGTTCGAGAAGAAATTTACCTCTATCGCCCGCCTGAAGCGTACAGATAAATTGCACGCTATAAGCAATCCGGTTATACCGGTCGATCCTCCCCTCGGAGAGCGAAAAAACCATATCCTGTTCGTGGCCAGGATGACGTATGTCCAGAAAAGGGCCGACAGGATGCTCGAAATATGGGCTAAGGTATGGCGCGATCATCCCGACTGGACGCTTTACATGTTAGGCGGCGGGGATGACGCGGTGGCGGCGCAGATAAAGGAATACGCCGGGAAACTGGGGCTGGAGAATGTGGTTTTTACGGGTACGGTACCCCCCGAGCCCTACTACCGCGAGGCGAAAATATTGTGTCTGACAAGCTCCTACGAAGGATTCGGTATGGTGCTTGTCGAGGCCCAGCAGAACGGCTGCGTGCCCATAGCCTACGATAGCTACGAGGCGTTGGGCGACATAATAGACAATGGAAATAACGGTTTCAAGGTGCGCCCTTTCTGTAAAGGAATGTTCGTGCGTAAGCTCCGACTGCTGATGGACGACGAGGCTTTGAGGGGCAGGATGGCGGAGAGGGGCCTCGAAACGGTCAAAAGATTCGACGTAGGGCGTATAGCCGGCGAGTGGATAAAATTATTCGAAGAGTTAAAGGATAAATAACGATGAAGATCTGTGTGGCCAATACCCGCGAATTCAACCCCATGATAGGGGGCGTGGAGCGTGTGTCGTCGTTGCTGGCGAGGCAGTGGCGCGCGGCGGGCGCGGATGTGACGTTCCTTGCCCAGTACCATGGCAACGGTCCCGAAGAGTATGAGCCCGAGGCGCCGCAGTTATTCCTGCCGCGCCCCGACAGCGCCCTCGCGCCTGAAAATGTGGAGTATTTCGCCTCGATAGTCCGTGACAACAATATCGACATACTACTCAACCAGGCGGCCAATATCCCCGACTTCACCGAGTTATGCGTGAGGGTGAGGGAGATCACGGGTGTGAGGCTCGTGTCGGTGCTGCACTTCTCGCCCGACGTGAGGCTGAGCATAATGAAGGCCAACTTCTTTGTCCGCATAAAGTTGGGGCGCAGCGTCAAAGCGTGGGCCGGGGCGTTACTGCTGTGGGCGTATTACAAACTGTATAAATTCCGCCTGATGCGCAAGGAGGAGGGAGCGGCCTATTCCCGCCTGTATGAGGGCTCGGATGCGGTCGTGCTGTTGTCGGAGCATTTCCGGCGTACGTTCGTCGGGATGGCAGGTGTCAGTGATGAATCGAAGCTTTTCGCCATAAGCAATCCCCTGGAGTTAGCCGCCCGCGAGTCTGCCGGGGAGAGAAAGAAACAACTGCTCTATGTGGGCAGGATGGAGTACGGACAGAAGAGGGTCGACCGCCTGATAGAGATATGGGAGGAGATGGCCTCCGCGTATCCCGACTGGTCCCTGGTTATCGTAGGCGATGGTAATGTTCGGGGTGAACTGGAAGAGTATGTACGCCGGAAAGGTATAGAGAGAGTGCGATTCGAAGGATTCCGGGATCCGTTCCCTTACTATGAAAATAGCCCTATGATATGCCTGACAAGCAACTGCGAAGGCTTCGGTATGGTGCTGGTCGAGGCGCAGTACAGGGGATGCGTGCCGGTGGCTTACGATAGCTTCGGGAGCCTGGAAGATATTATCGACGACGGGGATAACGGAGTGCGCATTGCGCCTTTCGATAAGAGTGCCTATATTAGCGCTTTAAAGCGCTTGATGGACGACGTGGCGCTTAGGCAACGCATGTCGGAAAGGGCTGAACAGACCTGCCGCAAGTTCGACGTGAAGGTAGTGGCTAATAAGTGGCTGGAACTATTCGGGTCTATGCCATCCCGGAGCATAACTTAACAGGGTACGGCTATGAATATATGTTTCGTTAGCGTGGTGGAGCCGAGTCCCACGATGGGGGGCGTCGAGAATGTTTGCTCCAATCTCATATCCGCATTAAGGGATATGGGCCATAGCGTCGTGTCGTGCTTCTCGTATAAATCTCCTGATAAGGCCTGCGAAGGGCCGGGTTTTCTCTTCCCTGACGTGAATAACCCGGAGAGCGCCGCCAACCTGGACCTGCTGAAGGGCGTACTGTCTGAATACAAGATAGATATAATTTTCAACCACTCGTATTTTATCGGCATCCACAATCTATGCGTGGAGGCCCGGCGCGGTACCGGCGTGAAACTCGTTTACGCGTACCACACCAGCCCCAGAGCCCAGCTCAAGGATAAGGCCGACCAATACGCCCTGCTGCTCGGCTGTCCCCGCTCATGGAGGAATTTCAAGGAACTCGCCTACCGTACCCTGATCTATCCTGTAAGTTATTACAGGCAGTACAGATATATCTCACGCCGCTTCCGTACCATATACGACCAGTCGGACGCGTTTGTCGTGCTTTCCCCTGGTTACAAAAAGGACCTTGCCAGGATCGCGGGGCTGAAGGAGCAGAGCAAGCTTTTCGCCATACCCAATCCCGTTGCTATGCTTGAGGGGACCCCGGTCGCTTCGCGAAAGAAGCAGATATTGTTCGTGGGTAGGATGGAGTGGCCCGCGAAGAGGCCCGACAGGCTGCTGAAGATATGGAAACGGCTTTACAGGGATTATCCCGACTGGACCCTGCTGATGCTCGGCGACGGGCCGCACCGCGACCTGTTGGAGGATATGACGACGGGCCTTGGGCTTGACAACGTGCGTTTTACCGGCAGGGTTGATCCGTTGCCCTATTTCAGAGAGTCGAGGATGCTCTGCATGACCAGCACTTACGAGGGTTTTGGATTGGTGCTGGTCGAGGCACAGGCGAACGGCTGCGTACCGGTGGCCTTCGACAGCTTCGGGGCTGCGAAAGATATAATCACCGACGGAGAGAACGGATACCTTGTCAAACCGTTCAGTAAGAGACGATATGCCGCGCGCCTGCGCCTTCTGATGGAGGACGAAAAATTCTGCGCCGGTATGGGGGCGAGGGGAAAGGATTCGGTAAAAAAACTCGATGTAGGGAAAATCTCGCAGGAGTGGGTATCTTTGTTCAGCAAACTTCTTGACGGTAAGGCGTAACATTATCTTTCAGGACATAATCCGCCCACGAGGCAGACACTAAAATAAAACTTCGGACAATGCGCGTACTTTGGTTCTCTCCTATTCCTTCGCTTTACCATAACAAGCGCTGGGGACATAACGGCGGCGGATGGATCGGTGCCCTGGAGCGCATCGTACGCAGCAGCGGTTCCGTGGAGTTGGGCGTTGCGTTCGAGGATGGCGTCCCGGGGCAGAAAGAGGAATTCGAAGGCGTGGTCTATTATCCCATGTACTTCGGCGAGGGGCCTTTAGGTACTCTGAAAAACAAGATATACTCCAGAGAGAAAAGGTGGAAAAATAAGATAGACCGCGCATTGAGGATCATCGATGATTTCCGCCCTGAGGTTATCCACATGTTCGGCTCTGAGAGCTGGTACGGCCTACTGGCCGAACATACCGATATTCCGATAGTGGTACATATGCAGGGGAGCCTGCCCGCCTACTACAACGCCCGCTATCCGGCGGGCATATCGGTGTGGGATAAGATCGTGTCGCCCGCGACATCGTGGAAACAGAAGTTGATGGCCTTTCGCATCGACTCCACATTTCGCAAGGACGCGCTGCGCGAAGAACACATATTGAAGATCAACCGCAACTTCATGGGCCGCACCCATTGGGACAGGGCGATAGTGAAATTCTATAACCCTGCGGCCAATTATTTCGTGTGCAACGAGGCTATAAGAGAGGGATTCATGAACGCCTCGCGGACATGGAGTTATCCCGGGGATTCCGGCAAGGTCGTGCTCGTATCGACGATTTCCGGCCCGTTGTACAAGGGCATGGACGTGATATTGAAGACGGCGGATATGCTTAAAAAACATACCTCGCTCGATTTCGAATGGCATGTGTGCGGGGTGGGCGACTGCCGTTTTATGGAGGACCGGACGGGAATCAAGGCGGCGGAGGTGGGAGTACGGCTGCTGGGCGTGGTATCGGAAGAGGTGCTGAGGGAGGAATTGCTCGG
Organism: Rikenellaceae bacterium; assembly: GCA_031553875.1. Classification (GTDB taxonomy): domain Bacteria; phylum Bacteroidota; class Bacteroidia; order Bacteroidales; family Rikenellaceae; genus JAVBKU01. The sequence continues at coordinate 30,289 of JAVBKU010000015.1, forward strand.
GGCAACATTCTACGTCCATCCGTCGTATATCGACAACAGCCCCAACAGCGTGTGCGAGGCGCAGATCATGGGCCTGCCGGTTATCGCCACCGATGTGGGCGGGGTGAGTTCTCTGGTGCGCCACGGGGAGACCGGATTCCTCGTGCCAGCCAACGATCCGCTGATGATAGCGTCCATTGTCGTCGATACCTGCCGCAACAGGCAGTTGCTTGAAAAATTGGGGGCCAGGGCGAAAGAAGAGGCTCGCCGGCGCCATGACCCCGAGGCGATAAAAGGGGAACTGATATCTGTGTACCGACAAATATTAAAGGCTGATAAAGCATGATAATAAAGATATTCACCTCGGTGGCGCGGGTCATCGGATGGTTTGCGAGCCTTTTCTACTGTCCCAAGGCGGGCTATCTGGCCTACCTCTCCGATAGGCAATATATCACCCGCTTGCATAAAAGGAGGTTCGGAGCGTTCGGCGAGGGGGCGCTTCTTGCCCGGGGTGTGGAGTTGCGAAATCCACGGTATATTTCGGTCGGCAAGGGTGCCAGTATTATGAGGGGCGCCATACTTGAGATCTCAACCGAGTTGGGTAATCCCCGTATGACCATAGGCGACGGTGTATCCTTAGGCGAATTCTCACATATAACCTGCGCGGATAAAGTAACCATAGGTAATGGGGTGCTTACGGGCAGATATGTACTTATAACCGACAACGCCCACGGGGCGTGCGACAGGAGCAGTATGAATACCGCGCCTATGTGCAGACCGGTATTCTCAAAGGGAGGAGTGGTCATAGGCGATAACGTATGGATAGGCGACAGGGCCGTGATACTTCCCGGGGTTACGGTTGGAGAAGGTGCTGTTATAGGCGCTAACGCGGTGGTGACCAAAGACGTACCCGCTTATGCGGTGGTAGTTGGTAATCCGGCAAGAATAGTAAAACAGTTGTAAAATACCCCCCTATGAAAGTAATTCCCGTATATCTGCCCCAGTTCCACCGCATCCCCGAAAATGACAAATGGTGGGGCGAGGGATTCACGGAATGGACCAACGTGAGGAACGCCAAGCCCCTGTTCGAGGGCCACAATCAGCCGAGGGTGCCGCTTAATGGCTACTACTACGACCTCACCGACGTCGAGACCCTCCGCTGGCAGGCGAAGATCGCAAAGGAACACGGGATATACGGATTCTGCTTCTACCACTATTGGTTCGACGGCAAACTCCTGTTAGAGAAACCGATGGAACTGCTTTTGGAGAATAAGGATATCGACCTGCGCTACTGCATCAGCTGGGCCAACGAGAACTGGACCAACCAGTGGACCCACAGCGCCAAGCGCGAGATACTCATACAGAACACCTTCGATAATGAGGAGGATTGGGTAGCGCATTTCAACTATATGCTGCCCTTTTTCAAGGACACACGCTATATGAGCGAGAACGGCAAGCCCATCATGGTCATCTATCTGCCGCACCATATCCCCAAGCTCAAAAAGATGCTGAAGGTGTGGAACGACATGGCCATAGAGAGCGGTTTCAAGGGCCTCACGTTCATCTACCAGAATGTGCGCAGCCATTACGACAAGCGTATGGACAAGTCGCTTTTCGACTACGGCATAGAGTTCCAGCCGGGGCACGTCATGTTCCTGCAATCGAGCATCTGGAGGAAATATTACCTCTTGTTGGGCAGGGATATATCCACCTGGATATACAAGCATTTCGGCTTCAGGATAGGTTCTCTTATAGAGAAGAAGCACGAGGCCCACGTAAAGCTGCACGACTACGACGCCACGTGGGAGAAGATACTTTCAGCTGAGCCCGGGTCGGACAAGATGATCCCCTCGGCCTTCGTCGACTGGGACAATACCCCCCGCCATAAGACTAAGGGCAGCGCCTACCCCGGGGCTTGTCCGGAGAAGTTCAAAGAGTATTTTGGGAGGCTGATACGCCGGGCCAGGGACGTATACCACAAGGACAAGATATTCGTCTTCGCCTGGAACGAGTGGGGTGAGGGGGGATACCTCGAGCCCGACGAAACGCACGGCTTCGGCTACCTCGAAGCTATCCGAGAGGCACTGAAAGAGGAGAACGAATGGGAGGAGTAGGGCTTATGGCGTAAAGGGCTAATGAATGAAATGCCGCCCTTGCCTTATAGCCCGAAGCAACACTAATGATAACAGCTACACGCAGCAGAAACACTTCCCCCGGGAGGAGATATTTATAAAACATAATGCCAGCAAGACTTACCTACATAGACATCGTCAAAGGATTGGCCGTACTGACCGTCTTCTTCCTGCATTTCGAGGACGGAGTGCTGCCCACCGACCTTAACTACTTTATAGTCAAGTCGGCGGCGTTCTTCTTTATTGTCGGCTGGTTCAATGCTTTGACAAAAAGGGACGTGCCCATCGGTGAGTTATACCACAAGCGAATACGCTCGCTGGGGTTGCCGTATCTGTGGTTTACGCTGCTGATCATAGTATTCGACATTATACTGGTGGTGTGGGGCTTCAAGGAGGCCAAGTTCTTATCCCGGGAGATGCTCAAAGCCCTGACGCTGCGGGGGGTGGGACCGCTGTGGTTCCTGCCCGCGCTGTTCTTCGGCCAGCTGATATTCTTCTACATCAAGGACAAGAAACTGGGTTATAACATAGCGGTATACGTCGCGGCGGTGGCGTATATGTTTGCCTACGGATACTGGTCGGATAATCTCCGGAACACGGGCGAAATATACCAGATAATAGATCTGCCCCTCAAGGTCATATTCAACAGTTTTAATGCGCTGCTGGTAATAGCGGCCGGGTATTACCTGTGCGAACTTATATATCCGGTGATCAGCACGTATTCGAAAAACAAGCTGTTCTTCGTCGGTGCGGGTATTATGGTATTCAGCTTCCTGACCACAAACTTCATCGACATACCGCTGGGTAATCTGATATTCGCACAGATTTTCGGGGTGCTGGGAGCGATGATAATGGCGATGTCGCTCGAGAACCTCAAGGCGATGCGTTTTCTGAGTTTCTGGGGCGAGAATTCGCTTATAGTGATGGCGATACACTACACCATATTGCAGGAGGTCGCCATGATCATCAATGAAAAGATCACCGGATCGCCCCAATTCACCGGCATCAACACCATCTACTTCTTCATAGCTTCGCTGCTGCTGCTCTATCCCATAACATATTTTATAAACAAGAAAGCCAGATTCCTTTTAGGTAAAAAATGAAACTGACACTATCGAACCGTAACATAGCGGCGTTCTACCTTGTGGCGATGTGTACCAACATCGTCATACTGGACGGTTGGGGGGTAAGCACCTTCAAAGTGGCCCTTATGGCCCTGGCTCCGGTGATCATCCTTTTCAGGGCGCCCTATTTCACCAAGGCTATGGCGTGGTCGGCGCTTTATTTCGCTATGGTGGTCTTCCTGGCGGTGATAGTACACGAGGGAAGCCGTATCTCCACGCTGATGTACCTGCTGCTATTCCTGATGATGTTCTGCATGTACTACAACCTGCTGTACGAGGGGGCGTTCACTATAGATTTCTTTATAAAACTGATCAAATGGCTGATATATGCCTATCTGATATGTTTTATCGGGCAACAGTTGTTGTACCTGGCGGGTATAAGATATTTCCCCTTCTTCAATATGCTGGGGCAGGAGTATTACGGGCTGTTCAGGCTCAACTCGCTGATGAGGGAGCCGTCGGGCTCGGCGCGTATTGTGACCGTGGCGTTCTATGCGTTCCTCAAGTGCAGCGAAATAAAGAATGGGCGAGCATTGTCGTTAAAAGAGTTGTTCGTTGACAACAGGTGGCTCACGCTGGGATTCCTGTATATCATGATCGGGATGGGCAGCGGCACGGCTTTCGTGGGCCTGGCTGTGCTGAGCCTTTATTTCATACGCCGGGAGTATGTTATGATCATCGTTCCTGCGGCGTTTCTGCTCTACCTGGCCGTGCCATTGATAAATTATGAGCCGCTTGAGCGCGCACGCGTTACCATGGAGGCCACTTTTACAGGCGATAATGAGGAGGTGAAACAGGCGGACAGAAGTGCTTCAGCGAGGATCCTGCCCCTGTTGAATACTTTGAATGTGGACCTGTTCTCCAAGGAGACGTGGATAGGCCACGGGATTGACGCCGCGGTGAAAACGAGCTATGTCGCGGACGACCGTATGATAGTGGGGGTGCATGACTATGGGTTGCTGAGTTATATCGTGATGCAGTTTCTGGTCTTCACCTGTTGCATACGGCGGGTTTTTTCGATAGAAACTTTGATATATATAGGCTTGCTGGGTGCGGGATTCAGTAATGTTTCATATGTTTGGGGTGTTTTGATGGTTTTCGCGGCTATAAGGTATTTTTATTACCAGATAGCGGAAGCGGAGAATACAGAAAAGGTAGAATTGGCATGCGGAGACAGTTGTCGTCCGGAGAGCATGCCACAGCAATCGTGATATGAAAACCGACCTTACAGTAGCCATATGCGTCTATAACGGCGAAAAATATATAGGCGAGACCCTGCGCTGTATCATGGCGCAGAGCTATCAGGAATTTAACCTGCTGATAGTGGACGACTGCTCCACCGACGGTACCAGGGCGCTGGTGGAAAGATTCTTCCGCGAGAATCCCCGCCAGTACGAGCTGATGAGCCTGCCGGAGAACGGGGGGCTCAACTACGCGCGCCACTTCGTGGAGAACTACGCCAGGACAAAATACATAATACAGACCGACGCCGACGACCTGCCCTATCCCACGATGGTCGAAAAACTATACCATAAGATAACCTCCGACCCGGACCTTATGGTGGTGAGTTGCTACTCGGAATATATCGACGAGAAGGGACGAAAGATAGGCGGCGGCATCAGGATGGGGGCACCGACCAAAGAAGAGTTCTACGACAGGGCCGAGCGCAAGAAGCTCATGTTCATGTCGGTGAGCGTCGTGTATGACCGCGACGCCTCGCTGGAAGTGGGAGGTATAAAGATCGACGGCTATCCCGAAGGCAAGCCCCGCTACCAGGACTACTGCGAGGACCTCGACCACTGGACGCGCATGAGCGACCTCTACGTCAAGGGGCGGGCGATAGTGACCATCCCCGAGGTGCTGTACGGCTACCGTAAGAGGGCCGGGGCGCTGTCGGCCAGCACGCTTAACATGAACATCAAGATAAAATATATAAAGGCCAACCTGCTTCGCCGCAGGGCGGGAGAGAGGGAGCTCTCTTTTATCGAGTTCTATAACTCGCTCTCCTCGGAGCAGATGAGGACCATGCGCAGGAGTTCCGCCGTGGCCGACTCATTGCGCGAGGGCGTGATGCGCATAAAAAGAGGCCGGGTGTTTACTGGAGCGTTCTACGTGGCGAAGTCGATCATGATGGACCCCAAATACTTCTGGCAAAAGATAAAGGCCAATTCGGGATTGATAAAGTAGAGAGAGATGGTTAATGGATCGGATTTATTAAAGGAGCTGTTCGACTACCTCAACGCGGAGGTACGGTACGCCGTGCTGCGCAATTACGAGGAGTTGCCGGATGCCAATAACAGCCGCGACATAGATATTATGATCCCGCGCAGGGAGTTCGCCGTTCACCGCAGAAACATAGTGCGCATAATCGGCCAATTGGAATATAAGATAGTGACTTGCCTGAAAAGCGACCGGCTCGTCACCTATGTGTGCGGGAAACGGGAGGGTGGCGATGTCGCGCTGGTACAGCTGGATTTCTTCTTCGACACCTCCGTATTCGGGGTGGAATTGATGCCCGCGGAGAGGGTTGTAGCGTCGAGACAGTTCAACGGCAGGGTGTACCATGTGTCGAAAGAGTACGAATTCCTCGACAAGTTCATGTATAATATGGCCGTCGGTCATGGCTATCCCGAGAAATACGCGCAGGTGCGCGACGAGGTAGGGAGTAGCGAGGCGGTGGCCTCCGAGTTGAGGCGGACCTTCGGCGAAGGGTCGCTGGAGAAGGTCGAAGCTATGAAAAGCGGCAAATTGCTCCGCAAGGCATTCTGCCAGGGGTTGAGGCGCAGGCCGTGCGCCCAGGCGGCTTCCGTGGTGAAGTTCCTGTGGAGCTTTACGGGTAATTACCTCTGTTCGCGCACGGGGTTCACCATAGGCTTTACCGGGCCTGACGGCTCCGGTAAGACCACCGTGATCGAGACCCTCCACAGCGCTATATCGCCCGTATTCTCTAAGGCCTTCACGCTCTACCATTCCCGCCCTGAGATACTGCCCAATATAGGCGAGGTGGTCCACTCGTCGGGGCTGGCCGGGGCGCCGGACAGGGATTACCAGAAGCCGCATCGCGGGGGCAAGACCTCCGTCTTGAGCTCCCTGATGAGATTGTCCTATTACTCGATCGACTATATCGCGGGTTATTTCCTCAAGGTAAAGCCCCTCACGCGCATAACGCAGGTGGTGGTATTTGACCGCTATTATACCGATTTCATCGCCGACAGCCGCCGCAGCCGCATACATTTGGGCCATAAATTCCTATACAGCTGGGGCCGCGTTTTCATCCCCTCGCTCGACTATAATATACTGCTCACGGCCGACCGCGATATGATCCTCTCGCGCAAGAGAGAGCTCGATGCCGAGGGCATCGACCGTATAAACTCCAGGCTGATGTACCTCGCCACCAAACGCGACTACTACCTCGTGATGAACAACGGCACGCCTGCGGAGGCCGTGGGGCGCATACTCGACATAATATTCGAGGCGCAGCACAGGAAGAATATAGCGAGAATAGTATAATTTGCAGGGTTATGAACCCAGTCTAAGTCTATAATTCCGATTATGAAGGGATCGTGCGATAAATCCGGTAGGATAGAGTGGATAGATACAGGCAAGGGGCTATGTATGCTATTCGTTATTTTATATCACAGCCAGATATATTACATGAACGACAGCAGTTCGAGCTTCATATATACGCCCTTCTTCCTGACGTTCTTCTTCTTCCTTTCGGGGTATACTTTCGGCTTGGGCGAGTTTGTCGCGCGGCGTAAGGTGGAGGGGGTGCTAAGGGGGATAATCCTGCCCTATTTTATCTTCACCACGATCATATATATGCCCAAAGCGATAGTCAGGGGGCAGAGTACAGAGATCGCGGATATGGCTGCGTATATACTGTGCGGCTACGCGTCGTGGTTCGTGGCGGCGCTGGCGGTGGCGCAGTTGCTGTTTATCGCGGCGCTCAGGTATGTGCGCTCGGCCGTGGGGATATTCTCTGTGGCGGCGGTATTGCTGGTAGCTGCGGCCCTGTTGAAGGCGCATATACCGGGGCCCGTGCCGTGGTATTTTCTGGCGGGATTCGTGGCCTTCTTCTATGTGGCCTCGGGTTATTTCTATAGAAAGAGTGAACGCCGGGTATTGACGTGGTTACATTCGGGAGCGATGCTGCCCATATCTTTGGCGGTATATCTGGCTGTGGTGGCGTGCGATTACCGTTTCGCCATAGGGTCGGAGTGGAGGGAGCTGCCGCTTGTAAATATGGCGGTAGAGGTGGTTAAGGCCTCGGCGGGGATCGTGATGATGCTTTGTATATCATACAATTTTCCGAGAATATCTATCTTGCAATATATAGGCAGGCATTCGCTGATATTCTACTTCCTCAACGGTGGCGTTATTACCGTTATATGCCTGTTAATCAATAAATACGGAGTATTAGCGGGGCGGAGCGTTGTGGAGCTGTGCGTGGTGATGGCTGCGACGGTTGCGATATTGTACGGGGCCTCGTGGCTGATAATGCGGTTCGCCCCCTGGATGATAGGGGACAGGACCGCTGTGAACAGAATAATAAACAAATTTAAGCGCGATGGGCGACAACAGGCTTAAAATATTCGTGTCGGCGTATGCCTGCGAGCCGGGCCTCGGCTCGGAGATAGGCGTCGGGTGGCACTGGGTACTGGAGATGTCGAAATATTTCGACCTGTGGGTGCTCACGCGCGAGAGCAACCGTTCCTCGATAGAGGGGTGGCTGAAAGACAATGCCCAAGGCCGCGACATACATTTCCTCTACTACGATCTGCCCAAAAAACTCCGTTTCTGGAAGAAGGGGATGCGCGGGGTGAGGACGTATTACATGCTGTGGCAATGCCTGACCGACCGGATAGTAAAGCGCACCATGCGCGAGGAGGGTATAGAGATATACCACCTCCTCACCTACGGCAACGCGCTGTGGCCCGCGAGCCGCTACGGACAGAAGCGATTCTTCATCTGGGGCCCTGTGGGCGTGGGGAGTACGGTTCCCAGGGAGTTCTCGGTGCGTTATATACCCAGGCATCGCTGTCTGGAGATGCTGCAACGTATCATGGCGGGGTTTCTGAAGTGGAATATAGGCTACAACAGGCGTTGTAGGAATGCTACCCTCATACTATGCAAAACGGACAGAGGGTTAGAACATATACCACGGCGATATCGCCATAAAGCCGTCGTATTTACCGATGTGGCAGTAGAGTTTAAGAATAACCTCGTATGCGACAGAAATAGCGAATCCTCTGAAATTACCTATCTGTCGGCCGGGGGCCTATCGGGATGGAGGGGGTTCGATATACTCATAGAGGCGTTCGCCAGGGCGGCTGCGGTAGTTCCGCATATACGACTAAAAATTTTGGGCGAAGGCAGGGATAAGCAGCGCCTGCGGAGATTGATCGAAGACATGGGTATGGAGGGAAATATCTCTCTTTGCGGACAAGTACCCATGGAACGTTATTATGAGGAGATGGTTTGTTGCGACGTAGTCGTAAATCCGTCACTGAGAGAAGGAGCCGTCACATTTGCATTCGACTCTATGGCATTAGGTAAACCGCTGATTTGTATAGATTCGGGAGGATATACCAATTCTTTCGATGACAAGCAGGCTGTGATCATAAAGTTGTCGTCCAGGGAGCAGACCATAGACAGTATGTGTGCCGGGATCATTAGTTTGACCCAATCCGATGTCAGGAAGCGAATGGGTAAGGCGGCCGCCGATAAAGCGGTAATGCATGACTGGGAGCACAAGGGCAAAGATATATATACCCTCATAACGGACAGATATGAAAAAGGCAGGAAGTGAGAATATATTTCCCCTGTCCGGTAAGATATTGGACTATGCCGGAGGTACGGACGGTGTGGTTATTACCAATACGGTAGGGCAGCGGTGGATAGTGCCTGAAAAAAATATGGGAACAGCCCTGGAGTTGTTCCAACCCAGCACATTCAAGGGTAAGATGGTTAAACGTTTTCTTCCCTGCCTATCCCGAAGCGGGTTTGTGATGAAAAAATTGGGGATGTCTAAATTGCGGATCGACCTAATCTCCCCACTGAAGGAGAAATTAGCGGAGCTCTTTTCCGTAAACGTGAATAATATGGAGTTCTCTGTTTTTTGCGGTTCTCCGGGTGTGCACAGGAAGATTACGTTGCAGATATTTTCGGCAGGCACGATACTCGGGTATTGTAAGGTGACCGATACGGCCTCTGTGATCAGGATATTCGAGAGGGAGCAGAAGGTTTTGGATGAATTATGTAAGAAAGGGATAGATTCGGTTCCGGTATGTCTTTATTGTGGGCCGCTCGTAGAGGGAATTCACCTGTTTGTACAGAGCACTAAGAGGAGCGCCGATTCGCGCCCGCTGGGGAAAGATCGTACGATACTGTGGGCATTTCTCGAGGATATGAATACAAAAATGGCGCTGAAGGTGCCGTTCGCAGAGACCGATTATTTCCATACTTTAAATGCTCTCAGGGGAATGATCCGAAAATACGCGCTGAAAGAGGCCAAAACCATAGAGCGTAATATTTGCGAAGTGGAGAGATACTTCGAGGCAAGGGATACTTTCTCGGCTTATCACGGCGACTTTACCCCGTGGAACACTTTTGTCGAGGACAACGCTCTTTTCGCCTTCGACCTTGAATACTTCAAGAGGAGCTACCCCCCGTACATGGATTATTTCCATTTTCACACCCAGGACGGTTTTTATAACAAAAGATGGGACGCCCTTGGTATATTCCGCGCATATGTCGGCCAGCGCGATACGATAGAGGGCTACGTAAAGGATCCGGATATTTACTACAAGGCCTACCTCCTTGACATAATCCATTTCTATCTCGACAGGGATGAGGGCTCTCTCAACCCGATATTGCAGGACATGTATTCTATATGGATAGAATTACTTAATTTGTTAAGTTATGAGAAAGGTCATTAATCGCTTTTTAGCCGGGATCAGGGGCGAAGAGTTCGTTCTTGACGATAACATCCCTTTGAGATACATGCTGTCCTTATTTTGCAGGATGACAGTGAGCCTTATCTACGGGACATTGATATTTATGTCGGCCAATATGATATTCGTACACCCTTCTTCGCGGATCAAGTGTCGCAGCAAGATCAAAACCGGCAAAGGATTGCGTATAGACAGGAATTGTTTTATAGATGCACTATCCGTTGAGGGGATCTTTTTCGGAAATAGCTGTTCGATAGGGAAGAATACCACCATAGAGTGTTCGGGATCACTGAAATCCATAGGCAAGGGCCTCGTAGTGGGGAATAACGTAGGGATGGGAACTCATGGATTCTTTGGTTGCGCGGGGGGAGTCGAGATAGGCGATAATACTATATTAGGCAATTACGTTTCACTGCACTCGGAGAATCATAATTTCCACTCGGTCGATGTTCCCATACGCCTGCAAGGAGTAACCCGGCAGGGAATAAAGATCGGCAAGGACTGCTGGTTAGGCGCTAAAGTCACTGTCCTGGATGGCGCGCAGATAGGTGACGGATGCGTAGTGGCCGCTGGAGCGGTGGTAAGAGGGATCATACCTCCTTACAGCGTCGTTGGCGGTGTGCCGGCCAAAGTGATAAAGAGCAGAAATGACAATCGAGAAACTGCGGAGTGCTGAAACCGACTGTGACTATGAATGGCAACAACCCCAAAATAGTGTTCATACACTCGCTCAATAACTTCACAGGGAGCCCCAACGTGCTGTCGGTGGTGGTGAGGGGATTCGTGGAGAGGGGTTATCCCGTGGAAGTGATCACCAGCAGGGGCGAAGGCTTCCTCTCCGGTATCGAGGGGGTCGCCTACCGTTACACCTGCTACAGGTGGACGGGGAAGAGGATGTTTACGCTACTGAGGCTCCTGCTTTCGCAGATTTCGCTGTTCTTTCATCTGCTTTTCTCGCCGCGAAAGGGTACGGTCTACTACATAAACACCATTATTCCTTTCGGAGCCGCGTTGGCGTGCCGGCTTTCGGGTAAGAATTTCGTATATCATATACACGAGAATATGCGGCAGGGGAAAACGCTGTACCACATATTGAGGAATGTGTACCGGTGGTGCAACCGCCGCTCGATATTCGTGTCGGATTACGTGCGCAGCACGGCCGCGGGGTGCCGCGACGGCATAGTGGCCTACAACGCCCTTGACGAGGAGTTCACTCTCCGCGCGGCGGAATATATGGGTCGGGCCGACAGGCCATCGCCCCGCAAGGTGCTTATGGTGTCGAGCCTCAGGAAGTTCAAGGGTATATATGAGTTCGCAGAGCTTGCGCGGAGGCTACCGCAGTACGAGTTCGAGCTTGTGCTGAGCGCTTCGCCCGCCCAGACCAAGGCTTTCGCACTGGATGCCGGCCGATTACCCAACTTATCTATCTATCCCGTGCAGACCGACCTGCATCCCTTCTACCATGAGGCGAGGGTATTGTTGCAGTTGTCGTATCCGGAGCAGTGGGTCGAGACTTTCGGGCTTACAATACTCGAAGGCATGGCCTACGGGGTACCGGGGATAGTTCCCCCTGTCGGAGGTCCTGCTGAACTGGTTGCAGACGGGGAGAGCGGATATACCGTCGATCCCCACGATATGACCCGGCTATCGGAGCTCCTGACCTCGCTTATGGAGGACGACGCGCTTCACGAGAGGCTTTCACGCGCCTCGCTGGAGCGTGTGGGCAGGTTCTCGAGAGAGGAGATGATGAATAAGATCGAGAGGTATGTATCCGGGCTTACGAGCATAAGAAACAATTAGAAGGTACTGGCATATAAAATTACAGAGATCAACATAAGAACAGCAAAATCATCCGCCGCTTCGGGCTTCTGCCGGGAACAGGTCTCGTGAGGGAGATCACCCTCAGTTATCGTGTAACGAGGGAAGCTCCCGGAAGAGACCCCGGCAGAAGACGCGGCTAGACTTTTTGCCTACTTTTGCGGCAATGGCAAAAGTAGGATGCCAAAGGCAAATAAATTACTGTATAATCGTATGTTGGTTCTAAATATAATTAACACCTGCGCTTAAGATCAGAACGTTGCTCGCGTTAAAATAATATGAAAAAAGTAGCTATCATAGGCACACAGGGGGTTCCCGCCCATTACGGTGGTTTCGAGACCTTGGCCGAGAACCTCATAAATAACGCCGACCCCCGCGAGGTGGAGTATACGGTATTTTGCAGCAGCAGGGACTGTGGTGCGCGCATACCTTCGTACAAGGGCGCGCGACTCAAGTATGTCCCCCTGCATGCCAACGGGATACAGAGCATACCCTACGACATGGTGTCGATGGCGCGTACGTTGAGAGGCTATGACGTGATACTGATACTCGGGGTGTCGGGGTGCGTGTTCCTGCCCCTGGTAAAGTTGTTTTCCAAGGCTAAAGTTATCGTCAATATCGATGGCCTGGAGCACCGCAGGGCCAAATGGCAGGGTGCAGCGCGCAAGTTCCTGCTCTTCTCGGAAAAAATAGCGGTACGGTTCGCCGACTCCCTGGTGGTCGACAACAAGGGTATAGCCGATTACGTGGACGAGCAGTACGGCAAACCCTCGACGCTCATAGCCTACGGCGGCGACCACGCCCCGAGGGAGGTGACGGAGCAGAGGTCGAAGGAGATATTGAAAAAATACAACCTTACCCCCCGGGATTATTTCCTCGGCATCTGCCGCATAGAGCCGGAGAACAATTGCCATATGATCCTGGAGGCTTTCGCCAGGTCGGGCCAGAAACTGGTATTCGTGGGTAATTGGGGCAGGAGCGAGTACAGCAGGGGCCTGCGCAGGGTCTATTCGTCGTATCCCAACATACACATCACCGATCCCGTATATAATCTCGACGACCTCAGCGTGCTCCGCTCCCATTGCGCCGCCTATATACACGGGCACAGCGCGGGGGGGACCAATCCCTCGCTGGTGGAGGCGATGTTCTTCGGGATACCGGTATTTGCGTTCGACGTGGTGTACAACCGGGAAACCACTGGAAATAAGGCCGATTATTTCGGCGACCAGGTGCAGTTGCAGGTATTGTCGGCGTCAGATCCCGCCGCGCTGTCCCCCATCGGCGAAGCCATGGCAGAGATAGCCAGACGCAGATATACATGGAAGGAGATAAGCGGGCAGTACGAGGAGCTTTATTAATAATAGCATAACTGCCTAAAAATTAGAAAATTGTATAGTTCGCAAAATTGTGGAAAGATATTTGTATTAGTGTGCCGAAAAAATATACCTTTGCAAGGTGTGCGGACATAAAACAAAAATAATTTTAAACCTATGAGAAAATATTTCCTATTGTTGGCGGCGATGGCATCCCTCGCGGGAGCGACAGCCCAGAATACCGAACGCGTGTGGACAAATCCTGACAAGGAGCTCTTCATCGTAAACGAGACGTTTATGCAGAGGGTTGACAGCGTGGTAGTTGTCAAAGATGGTAAGGGCGTTATAGCCGGCCGTTTCTGGGACAACTGGTTCCTCTCTGTGGGCGGCGGCGGCCAGGTATACTTCGGTGAGCAGGACAGCCACGGCAAGTTCTTCAACCGCGTGACCCCCGTGGCGGAAATATCGCTGGGTAAGTGGCTCCACCCTGTATACGGTCTGAGGGCTCAGTTCGGTTTCTCCGGGCTCAAGGGTTACACCACCGCTCCCGACCCCACAACATCGGGAAGCCCCGACTCTGATGGATATTACACCCAGAAGTGGAAGCAGATATATGTCAGCGGTCAGTTCATGCTCAACCTAAGCAACGCCATATGGGGTTACAAACCGGATAGGGTCTACAACCTCGTGCCGTTCATTGGTGCGGAGATAGCCTGGGCCAAAGGTCTAAGCGGTAACGGTAAGGACCGGTCACCCGCTTTCGTATTCGGTATCCTGAATAACTTTAGGGTATGCAAGAACTTCGATATATTCCTCGAACTGAAGGATCATGTGATCCAGGACGACTATGACTTCCAGGTCGTTAAGGGCGCCGATAACATGCTGGCTGTGACCGTGGGCCTCACATGGAACATCGGTAAGTACGGCGGTTGCAAGTTCAGGAACAGCAAGGAGGTGAATACCTACATCACACGCATATACAAGCCCGAAGTGCAGATCATCAAGGAAACTGTCATAGAGGAGAGGGGAACTACAGGTAAGGGAACTTCGTGCTCGAATGCCTCGATGGCCATCTTCTTCGAATTCGGCAGCGCGACGATCACTCCCCGTGGCAAGCTCAACATAGCCAACGCCGCCGAGATGATAAAGAACAGCGACGGCAAATTCACCATCGTGGGTATGGCCGACAGCCAGACCGGCAGCGCCAAGGTCAATGCCAAGCTCAGCGGCGACCGCGCCGAAGCCGCCCGCAAGATGTTGGTGGACAGCTACGGTGTCCCCGCCGACAGGCTCGTTGTCAAGTCACTGGGTGGCGTGGATTACAACTCGCCTGACTATGTCAACCGTGCGGTTATAATAAGCCCCGCAAAATAACATACGGGGATACCGGTTTAAGCCGGTGCCCTATGAAAAACAATCGTGGGCGGGCCCTTTGGTCCGCCCCCGTTCGGTTTCCCAGCGTCTTCGCCGCTATTGATGTCGCGTAGATAAAACACGCC
>JAVBKU010000034.1:0-7798 GCA_031553875.1 Rikenellaceae bacterium
GGTTGCGGGCTCCTGCTGGGGGGTTGGTTAATTTTTGTTTTTATCCTCCGGCCCCCCCCACAAAATAACCCCCGCCGCCGCCCCCCCCCCCCCCCCCCGACTCTGTTTTAAGGCATTTGTAGAGGTTGTCTCCTCGCCTCCGAGGTCTTTTACAGTAACTTTTTCAGAAACTCTCCCGTGACGCTCTTAGGTGCGGCGGCTACCTCTTCGGGCGTGCCTTCGGCCATCACATAACCGCCTTTCTCGCCGCCCTCGGGGCCCATGTCTATCACATGGTCGCTCACCTTTATCACGTCAAGGTTGTGCTCGATGACGATCACCGTATTGGATTTATCCACCAGCTTACCCAACACGTCGAGCAACACCCTCACGTCTTCGAAATGAAGCCCGGTCGTGGGTTCGTCGAGGATGTACAGGGTCTGGCCCGTATCTTTCTTTGCCAGTTCCGCAGAGAGTTTTATACGCTGGCTCTCGCCGCCCGAAAGGGTGGTGCAGGGTTGTCCGAGTCGCAGGTAACCGAGTCCTACGTCCTGTATGGCCTTGAGTTTGGTGTATATCGAGGGTATCGACTTGAAGAATTCGACCGATTGGTTAATGGTCATGTTCAGTACCTCGTCGATATTCTTGCCCTTGTATTTCACTTCGAGCGTTTCGCGGTTGTAGCGGTGGCCGTTGCAGCTTTTGCAGGTCACGTAGACGTCGGGCAGGAAGTTCATTTCGATGGTCTGCACACCCGAGCCGCGGCACTCCTCGCATCGCCCGCCCTTCACGTTGAACGAGAAACGGCCCGCCTTGAACCCGCGTATCTGGGCGTCGGGCGTCGACTCGAATAGCTTGCGGATATCGGTGAAAACGTTGGAATATGTGGCGGGATTACTCCTCGGCGTGCGGCCGATGGGACTTTGGTCGACCACCACCAGTTTGTCGACGTTCTCGATGCCGGAGATACTGTCGTGCGGCAGTGGTTGCGCGAACGAGTCGTACAGGTGACGGCTCAGTACATGACGCAATGTCTCGTTCACGAGGCTCGACTTGCCGCTGCCGCTCACTCCGCTCACGCATATCATCTTGCCCAGGGGGAATGATACGATCACATTCTTGAGGTTGTTGCCCCGCGCCCCGTGTACGGTTATGTTTTTGCCGTTACCCTTTCGGCGTGAGGCAGGGACCTCTATCTTGCGTTTACCCGTGAGGTAATCGGCGGTGATGCTGTCCTTGGCTTTTATTATGTCTTCGTAGGAGCCTGCGGTCATAATGCTGCCGCCGCGGACGCCGGCCAGAGGGCCCACGTCAACGATATAGTCGGCATTGCGGATCATATCTTCGTCATGCTCCACCACGATGACCGAGTTGCCGCTGTCGCGCAGCTCCTTGAGGCTGCGGATGAGCTTTATATTGTCCCTCTGGTGGAGGCCGATGCTCGGCTCGTCGAGGATGTAAAGCACGTTGACCAGCTTCGATCCTATCTGTGTGGCGAGGCGGATGCGCTGGCTCTCGCCGCCCGACAGCGATCGCGAACTACGACTCAACGACAGATATCCCAGCCCCACTTCCGCGAGGAAGCGTAGCCTCTCCCGTATCTCTTTCAGAATGTCACGTGCTATGGCTGCCTCCTTTGGGCTCAGGCGTTCTTCGAGGTCCACTAACCACTGCGAGAGCGCCGTAATGCTCATCGCCGACAGCTCGGCTATATTCTTTCCGTCGACCCGGAAGCATAGTGCCTCTTTGTTGAGACGCGTGCCGCCGCACACGGAACATGCCTGCCTGCGTACGAACTGTCCCTTCCATTTTGCCCCGTGCTTGGAGTCGGAGGTGTCCTCTTCGCGACTTTCGATATATGATATGATACCGTCCCAGTTGGCCATGTAACTGTTGTTCGCCCCAGAGGCCGAGGTGACCCTCAGCGGGTCGCTCGTGCCCTGTATTATAGCGGTCATGGCCTCTTCCGACAGCAATTCGATAGGGTCGGTGAGGGCGAAGCCATAACGCAGGCTTAAGCCCTCCATTATCGACTTCATGAAGCCGTCACTGCACTTGCCCAGGGGTACTATGCCTCCTCCGGCTATGCTCTGTTTGGGGTTGGGTATGATGCTTTTTATGTCGAATACCACCTCTTCGCCCAGGCCGTTACAGTGGGGGCAGGCCCCCTGCGGCGAGTTGAACGAGAAAGAGTGGGGAGCGGGCTCGTTGAACGAGATACCGCTGGTGGGGCACATCAGGTGTCGGCTGTAGAAGCGTGCGGTGTCGGCGTCGTAGTCGTAGACCATCATCGTGCCGCCGCCCTGGCGCATCGCCTCGGCGAGGCTCTTCATCAGGCGGTCTGCCGACTCCTCGCCTATAAGCAGGCGGTCGACCACCAATTCGATGTTGTGTATCTTGTACCTGTCGAGCTTCAGCCCGATGGTTATGTCCTTGATCTCGCCGTCCACACGGGCGTAGAGGTATCCTTTCTTGATAAGGCTGTCGAACAGCTCGCGGTAGTGGCCCTTACGTCCCTTGACAAGCGGCGCCAGCAGGGCTATCTTATGCCCCTGATAACCCGTAGTGATAAGTTCCGCTATCTGCGCATCGGTATAGTGTACCATTTCCTCGCCGGTAACTGGAGAGTAAGCGCGCGAGGCGCGGGCGTAGAGCAGGCGCAGGAAGTCGTTGATTTCGGTCACGGTGCCGACCGTAGAGCGGGGGTTCTTGTTGGTGGTCTTTTGCTCGATGGATATCACCGGACTGAGGCCCGTGATTTTGTCGACGTCGGGACGCTCCATGGTCCCGATGAACTGACGGGCGTAGATGGAGAGCGTCTCCATATAGCGCCTTTGGCCCTCGGCATAGATGGTGTCGAAGGCCAGCGACGATTTGCCCGAACCAGAAAGCCCCGTGATCACGGTGAGCGCGTCGCGGGGGATCGAAAGGTCTATGTTCTTGAGGTTGTGTACCCTCGCTCCGAATATCTCTATTGCGGTAGAGGGCTCGGTATTTTTATTTTTCAAGATCGAGTATTTCTCCTTGTGTTGTAATGGGGCGGCGTTAGAGTTATGACACGGAGGTTACTTGTCGCGGAAGCCCTTACCGGGGATTTTCACAATGTAGCAACTGCCATTTTTGTTATCGCATTCATAGGTGCGTATCCATTGGTTCACTTCGCGCAGCATTTTGTACGTCGAGCCGTATTTCTTGGCCACCGCCGACCAATCTATCTGTTTGTCCGATACCGGTACTTCGGTATATTCGGTCAGGGGGTGGTATCCCTCTCCGGGAGCGATATCGAAGCCGTAGGCCTGCGGATCCTGACATATGACCTTGAACGAGAGTATGCGGAACATGTAGCGCAGGGTCTCCTCGGGCAGGAACATGTCGTAGTAGTTATCCACCATCTGCTTACATTTCCTCTTGTCTACCCCCACCACGCCCAGGTTGTACGAGGCGGCTGCCATGGTCCAGTTGCCGAACTTTTCGTAGGAGGCCTTGAGATAGGTGCAGGCCACCTCGGTGCTCTTCTCTACGTCGAAACGCTGGTCTATCTCGTCATTCACGATCAGGCCGTATTCCCGGCCCACCGAGGGCATGATCTGCCACAGTCCGGCCGCTTTCATGTTGCTCTGGGCGTTGGGATTGAGCCCGCTCTCCGCCATACATAGATACTTGAAGTCGTCGGGTATACCGTTACGCTTGAGTATGGGCTCGATCACGGGGAAGTAACGCGACATATTGAGCAAACAAAGCATGGTGCGCGTGTGCATATACTGCGTGGTGATAAGCTCCCGGATGAGGCTCTCGCGTGTGTCGTAGTTGTAGAGGGGTACGGCTTCGCCCGCGAAGGAGAGGGTCTGCGGCACTGGAGGTATGGACACCTTCTGGGGTTGTTCGTAGCTTGCCGAGGGGTAGCCCTGGGCGTGTACAGAGGCGGCCGAGAGCAGGAATATAGCCGCTAAAGGGAGTATGTTTTTAATCTTCATAGTCGTCGGGATCGAAACGTGCAAATTTACGAAAATTTATCATTATGAACTAACGTTTTAAACTCACTTAATCGTGTGTCCGGATATACTTTGATGGAAATATAGCCTGTAAGCTGCGCAGGTTGCAGATAGTCGGGCGGAGCGAAAAAACGGTCCGGTGTATAATTACCGAAATAAAAGCGTAAATTTGCCCCATAATATTACGATCATGCTTTCAGCCGGCCACTATTACACCCTTCGCGTTGCGCGCGTTTCCGACTTCGGTCTTTTCCTTGCAGATGCCGACGGCGACGAGGTGTTGCTTCCCAACCGCTATGTATCGCTCGAGAACAAGGTCGACGATATGCTCGACGTGTTTGTCTACCTCGACTCCGAGGAGCGTATCGTGGCCACTACCGACCGCCCTTTGGCCAAGGTGGGCGACGTGGTTTCGCTAAAGGTGATGGACATTACCGCCCACGGCGCCTTCCTCGACTGGGGCCTTCCCAAGCAGCTTTTCGTGCCCAACAGCAACCAGACCGAACGCATGGAGGTGGGGCAGTATTACCCCGTCTACATATATAACGACAATGTCACGGGCCGTGTTGTGGCTACCATGCGTCTTCGCGGAGCGGTCAGTAACGACACCCTCACCGTGCAGCCCAAAGAGGAGGTGGAGATAATAATCGCGGAGCCAAATCCTCTGGGATTCAGGGTTATCGTCAATGGCAAACACTGGGGAATGATCTACCGCAACCAGATATTCCGTGACATATACCTGGGCGATACGATGAAAGCCTACGTAGCCAAGATAACCGATGAAAATCGCCTGGATATAAGCCTGCAACAGCAGGGATACGACGAGGTGAAGCGCTCGGCCGACACGCTTTTAGAGCTTATCCGCTCGCACGGTGGTGTCCTGCCTCTATGTGACGACAGCTCGCCCGAGGAGATAACCAGCCTCACCAATATGAGCAAGAAGACCTTCAAACGCATCGTGGGCTACCTGATGAAACAGGGAGTGATCGTGATGGAGGAGGGGAGGATAAGGTTGAAATAATAATTTCTGCTACCATTCACTGATGGCCGGGGCGTATACGTTCCGGCCATCGCTATTTTAGTATGTCAGTATCCGATAACTTATAGATCCTTGCCGTAGCCCCATCCCCCCGAGGCACTCCGTGCCTGGGCCCACGGCAGGGGTTGACGAAAGTAACCCCAAAATAAGGCGGCCTGTGTTTTTGCACAGGCCGCCAAGGCAATTCGTATTCTTCAAAAAAGATACGAAAAGAACCTTACGAAAAAATCACCGTCTTATTCTTGTAAGTCAGTATCTTGCGCTGTATGTGTTTCTCCACGGCGTGCGAGAGCACCAGTTTCTCGAGGTCCTGCCCTTTGTAAACAAGGTTCTTGACCGAATCTCTGTGCGAAATACGTGTGATGTCCTGCTCGATGATAGGCCCCGCGTCGAGGTCTGTGGTCACATAATGGCTCGTTGCTCCAATGAGTTTCACGCCCCTGTCATATGCCGCGTGGTAGGGTTTAGCGCCCATAAATGCGGGCAGGAACGAGTGGTGGATATTGATGATGCGGTTGGGGAAGTTACCTATAAATTCCTCCGAAAGGATCTGCATGTAGCGGGCCAGCACCACGAAATCCACACCCTTTTCCTTTAACAGGTTAAGCGTGTGTTGCTCCTGTTCGCGTTTGTTTTCCGGCGTGACAGGTATATGGTGATATTCGATGCCGAAACGCTCGGCCACGTTGGCCAGATCGGGATGGTTGCTTATTATCACAGGGATAGCGACGTTCCACTCGCCGGCGGTGTAGCGGGCGAGAATGTCGTAGAGGCAGTGCGACATCTTCGACACGAAGATGGCCATCTTGGGCATGTAGTCGTTGAAATAGAGGCGGAAATACATGTTGTATTTCTGGGCGTAGAGCCTGTCGAACATGTCGTGCAGATCCTCTTTGAGTATGGAAAAATTTTCCAATTCCCACTCCACGCGCATGAAGAAGACGTTCTCCTGCAGGTCGACGTGCTGGTCGAGGTATATGATGTTGCCGCCGTTGATGTTGATGAAGCGGGTCATGGTGGCGAGGATACCCTGCCTGTCGGGGCAGTGCATCAGAAGTATCGCCGTTGGTTTCGAGGTTTCGAATTTTGTCATCGCGGAAAGTATTTTCGTGGCTGCGCCGGAGTTCCGAGTCACATCCACGGGGCATTACGAGCGGTAAAATTATGAAAAATATGGCAAATCTTTCTATCTTTACCCTCATAAAATCAATACATCCCCACGCATGAAGACTACGCCCGCCTGCCCCATAGTGACCGCCATTGCCTCTTACGGCCTCTCCGGCAAGGTGTTCCACGCCCCTTTTATCGACGCCCACAGTGGCTTCGAGCTCCGTATGATAATGGAGCGGAGCAAGGACCTGAGCGCTGAACGCTACCCCTCGGCGCGGATAGTACGCTCGTTCGACGAGATATTGCAGGATAAGGACGTTGAGCTGGTGGTTGTCAATACGCCCGATTTCACCCATTACGACTACGTTAGACAGGCCCTGAATGCGGGCAAGAACGTGGTGGTGGAGAAGCCTTTCGTTTTCACCTCGGCCGAGGCCCGCGAACTTATAGATATAGCCAATCGTGAGGGCCTGTTGCTTACCGCATTCCAGAACCGCCGCTTCGACGGCGATTTCATGACCCTGCGCAAGGTGATGGAGTCCGGTACGCTCGGCCGTATCGTGGAATTCCGCAATACGATGCAGCGCTACCGTCCGCAGGTGGCCGAAGGGTCGTGGAAAGAGACGGCTGTCGGCAATGTGGGCACGGTGTACAACCTCGGGCCGCACCTCGCCGACCAGGCCCTGAAACTCTTCGGAATGCCGCGCAAATTGTGGGCGAGGGTAGACAAGCAGAGGGACGGCGCCCAGGTAGACGATTATTTCAGCGCTACGTTGCTTTACGACCGCCTGACTGTGCATCTTTGTTCCGGCTACCTGATATGCGAGGAGGGTCCCCGCTTTGCCCTGCATGGGGTAGGAGGATCGTACGTTAAATATGGCACCGATCCACAGGAAGAGAGACTCAGGGGCGGCGCGTTATTAGGGTCGCGCGTGATGGGCCGCGAGGATGAAGCCTTCTACGGAACGCTCAATGACAACGACGGCCGCAGGCCCTATCCCACGGTCGACGGCGACTACGGCCTCTACTACGAAAATATTTACAGGGTATTGCGCCATGGCGCCAAGCCCGAGGTGACCCACGGGGATATGATAAATGTAGTCCGCCTACTGGAAGCTATCGTCGAAAGCGACCGTAACGGCGCGGCGGTGGAATTGTAAAGGGGAGGGATTATGAATAGGCCCGGGCTTGTAAATACAAGACCGGGCCTGTTTTATAAGATGCTCATTGAGTATATGCCTTCCGCCAATTGCTGATATTCACGCCCGGACAGGGGTCGAGGGAATCCGTTAAAAAACGACGCTGTGTCTAACGACTGTTAGACAGGCCGCAAGCCTGGCTAAAAAGGAGGAGTTCGACGTTTTAGGATGTACGAAGGCCCCTGTCAGTGAATATCCGCAGGCGGCACTTTTTGGGTACCTTTTGTGTGCACAAAAGGTACAGAGATGAATGTTGATTTTATAGTAATTCGTTTGCCTTCCTACTTTTAGCTTCGCTTTCATTTCTCGCGACTCGGCATAGTCCGCAAGCGGTCTCTGCCCTCACTGCTCGAAATGTTGTCATTGCCCCAAAAGTAGGCAAAAGGTCTAGCCGCGTCTTCTGCCGGGGTCTCTTCCGGGAGCTTCCCTCGTTACACGATAACTGAGGGTGATCTCCCTCACGAGACCTATTTCCGGCA
>JAVBKU010000009.1:0-11420 GCA_031553875.1 Rikenellaceae bacterium
GTTGCATACGCGTTACGCACCCGTGCGCCGGTCGCCGGCAAAAGTAGCAAGCTACTTTATCCGCTGCCCCTCGACTTGCATGTGTTAGGCCTGCCGCTAGCGTTTATCCTGAGCCAGGATCAAACTCTCCATTGTATAAAATGTTTTTGTTAAATATCTTGGCTACTCAAAGGTTAATTAATCATATCCTGTCACAAGGACAAGACATGAAAACTTTTGCTGCTAAATTACTTCAAAGAACTTTATTTCTGTTTTCGTTTTCGCGCTTTCCAAAAAACTGGAAGCGAAACGGGTTGCAAATATATGAACTATTTTTCAATCCGCAAGCGCTAAGCGCGAAAAACTTCAAAAATCTTCAGAACCTCTTTGCTAACCGAAGTTTCCTTCCTTGTTAGCGGGTGCAAATATAGAGACTTTTATTTCAAACTTCCAAATACTCCGAACGATTTATTTTTAAAATAGTTTCGTTTTGTCGTCAGCCCCTCTAAAGACCAGAGAGTTATGACAGTAAAATTATTATCATTTTCTTTCGCTCAATTTCTGAAACTTAATATTTACGGGGGCTGCGGGGTAATGGCAGGTACAATGACAAACTTGCAAAAGGCTCGCAATTACGGCCGACTTGAGCCCGCCGGCTGTTCAAAAATCGGTGAAAAATCCGGATCGGAGAGTATAACGGAGGAATATCATGGGATATTATACGCCCGGCGCTACACTATATATATAGTATAAGCGTCCGCCATTAGAACGGATTCACCGTCCTCACATTTATGGCGCTGGCTATCTCGGGCACGATACCACCCTTCTTGGCGTGGGCGTCGCGGGCTGCACGGCGTACCGCCGGACGGTAATATTCATACACCATGGCAGCAGCTATCGCTATTGCCCCCGACAATAACAGGGCGAAAGATATACCCATACTCTTGGCCAGGGCGCCCTGGAGCATACTGCCTATGGGTGTAACCCCGGCGAAAGCCATCGTGTAGAAACTCATCACCCTACCCCGCTTGTCGTCGTCGACCATAGTCTGCAACAGCGTATTGCACGAGGCGAGCGTCGCTACGAAACCGAAGCCGACGAACATACACACGGCATAGACCACGCCTTTCCACTCCACCTGCGACATTACCACGAGGCTGATCCCGAATATGATGGCGGCCATGGTCACCACCTTACCTAGGCCCTTGACCTCCTTTCGCGCCGCCAGATAAAGCGCGGCAGTAACGGCCCCCGCCCCGATAGCCGACATCACATAGCCCAGGGTACGGCTATCGCCCCCCAGAGTATCCTTGACAAAAGCGGGCATTATGGTCATGAACGGCAGACCGAACAAACAGAACGCCGCCACGAACAACAACACCGCCCTGATAGGCAGAAACCCTTTTGCATAGTGGAATCCCTCGCCGAACTCCTCCCATATATTGGTTTTTTTGGTCACGGAACGCTTGTAGGGCTCGACCTTCATCAACATAAGGGCTATGATCACAGCGCTGTACGAGAGGCCGTTTATAAGGAAGCAGAACCCCTCGCCCACAAGGCTGATGACAAACCCGCCGATCATGGGCCCTATGAAACGCGACCCGTTTATGGAGGCCGAGTTAAGCGCCACGGCATTGCTCATATCCTCCTTACCTACCAGTTTGGTGTAGAACGACTGCCGCGTTGGGGCCTCGACCGACACTATAAGGCCGGAGAAGAAACTCAACGCCAGGATATGCCACACCTCGATAACACCTGTGAGCGTCAGGGCGGCGAGCATAAGCGCCTGCGACATGAACAGCCACTGGATAACCTTCAGCAGCTTGTATTTATCGACCCTGTCGACCATGACCCCGGCGAACGGGGCCACTATAAGGCTCGGTATCTGATTGACAAAGGTCACGGTGGCAAGCATGATGACCGACCCCGTGAGCCTGTACACCAGCCAACTCATGGCGATATTCTGTATCCATCCGCCGGAGAGCGATATGCACTGGCCGATGAAGAAAAGCTTGAAATTACGTACTTTCAGAGAAGAGAATACATGGCGCACCCCGCTGAAGTTGTTGGGTATCAACTCCCTTAGGTCGAATATATTCCATTTAAACCATTTATTACCCGTGTTCATAGCTCGCTCACAATAGATTCTCCCGGCAAAGATACAAAGAGTTATCTTAATAAATTCCTTTCGCGGGGCCGAAGATGCTTGCATCGCGTAACGCGATTCTCATCTCTGCGCCCCCCCTTTGGGCGCGCCCTCCCCGCCCCCGCAGCCGCAGAGATGATATTACTACTCCCACGCACTTGACGCCGACAGGAATACGTATCAGTACATATGCCACCTACCCATAATCCACAAAAAGCGGGGTCGGAGCGCATATGCACTCCGACCCGACATTGCCTGTTCATCGGAAGTACACCCGCGCAACCACGGGGCATACCTCCGCGTGATCCTTACTTTTTAGCTGCAGGCTGGGCCTTGCATTCGCCGTTAGCGCACTTGCAATCCTTGCATCCGCAGGTTTTCTTGTCGCACTTCTGCTCGCACTTGGCGGGACACTTCTTGTCACACGTACCGGCGGCGATAACGCTCGTCGCACCCAGGATAGCAAACGCCATAGCGGCGCACATGATAGCTTTTTTCATAATCTATATTTTTAAAATGGTTGGTTACTCAATTCTAAACGGGCATTCACGGAGATTATTGCAGACCTGCCCGGGATGACCATAAAAAGATTCTTATCCGTTATTATTTGTTCTGCTCCTTTAGCCAGCGGCTGAGAGAGGTCAGGAACTCGTCACGATATGTGAACGAGATCTTCCAGCCCCACCCGTGGCCGCCAGTAGGATATATGTGCATCTCGGCAGGGCGGTTGAATTTCTTCATCGCGCGGTAGAAGTCGACGCTGTTCTGCGGAAGCACCACCAGGTCGTCATCGCTCAGGGCAAGGAACGTGGGAGGCGTATTGTCGTACACCTGCTGTTCGTTGGAATAGAGGTCGACCAGTTCCTTATAATATTTAGGCCCGATGAGCGCCGTCCTCGACCCCATATGGGCGTACTCCTCGTGCATCGTCACCACTGGATATATAAGTATCGAGAAATCAGGACGACAGAGGTCCCTGAAATGGGTCGTCACGGTCGAGGCGAGGTGTCCTCCGGCCGAGAAGCCGATCACACCCACCTTACTCACGCCCCACGCCTTGGAGTTATCACGCGCGTACTGCATCGCCGTACGTGCATCGCCTATGGGACGCATGGGGTCGCCGTTCGGCATCCTGTACTTCACTATCACGGCGGCTATGCCCTGGGCGTTAAGCCACTTGGCTACATCGTGGCCCTCGTGGTCCATTGCCAGCCTCCTGTATCCTCCTCCGGGGAATATAAGCACGGCCTGACCGGTAGCCTTATCTTTTTCCGGAAGGTATATCCACATCTTAGGGATATTCTCGCTGGCAACGCCTACAGTGTCCATAGGATAAAGAAGTTTTACTTCGGGATTCGCGGCTCCGGCTTTCATCGCGACTGTAACGCACAGGGCTACCAGAGCCAGGCTAAACAATATACGTTTCATATTTGACGGTGTTTGAATTTTAGGTTTATCTACTTCGCGCCCTGCCCTTTCAGCCAGCGGCTCAGCGACGAGAGCATCTCGTCCTTGTATGCGAAGGGGTACTTGAATCCCCATCCGTGGCCGCCTGTAGGATATACGTGCATCTCCACGGGACGACCGAATTTCTTCATGGCGCGGTAGAAGAGCATGCTGTTCTCCGGCACCACAGAGAGGTCGTCGTCGCTCAGGGCGATGAAGGTCGGAGGCGTGGAGGCCGACACCTGCTTCTCGTTGGAGTAGAGATCGACCATCGGTTTATTATAATACCGATCCCCTATCAGGCACGAGCGCGACAGCGCGTGGGTATACTGTTCGTTCATGGTTATCACCGGGTATATCAGTATGGCGAACGCGGGAATGTCCTTATCACCGAAGTGGGTGGCGGCCGTCGAGGCCAGATGACCGCCTGCGGAGAATCCCATTACGCCTATCTTCGTTTCATCTACTCCCCACACCGTGGCACTGTCATGCACAAGGCGTATGGCAGTACGCATATCGCCTATCGGGCGCATCGGATCGCCGTTCGGCATCGTGTATTTAAGAACTATGGCTGTCACACCGAGGCCGCGCAGCCACTCGGCCACCATATGGCCCTCGCTGTCCATCGAGAGGAACTTGTAGGCTCCGCCCGGACAAACGATCACAGCCTGGCCCGTGGATACAGATTTCTCCGGCTGGTACACCCACACCTTGGCGATGTCCTTTTCCTCGCCATTAACGACATGCCGGGCATAGAGGTTACGCTCTATTGGCTTGTTTGTGTCGGAGGGTTGTTGCGCCTGCACGGAAAAAGCCAACGCTACCAGCAACAACGACGCTAATATATTTTTCAACATAGGATACTATATATAAGGTATAACGGGACAAAATCAGTCAAGTGATTTACCAAACCATTTAACATGGTACTCCTTTGAAAATTCTTTTAAGTCAACAAAAAAATCATATATGTATTGGCATGCCTCCTCTTCAGAGCGAAATATTCCCTTATCTTGTCGCCCTAATCGGTCGTCCATAGTAAAAACTTCCCACTTGCCTTGATAATTCTCCCACATCGCAATCGAATTGGGGAATAGATCCCCTGAATATCCGTATCTCACGAAAATAGTGTAAGCATTATCCCCTGGGGGAACCCCCAATTCTGTAAGTTTTTCTATCAGCTTTTTTCGGTCCATATAAAAACAGGGGTTTTTACTAAACTTGCTAATGATCTAAATCCTCGACTCCCATCTTCCATATAAGTGACCGTCCATGAGATCTAACTTGCCTATGAATTCATTTGAGTACACACATTCCACTTCACTGCTGGTAACGTGAGCCTCACCTGCATACGATGTAAATTTGGACATAACACGTTGCGCATTGAGAAAATCCTGTTCTATAGGCTCCCTGTCCAAATAATAACGGAGAATAAAATGCTTCCTAACGGAATCATATTTGTAAACAATGGCCCTTATCTCAGGGTATATTTCTCCCAAGAAAGCATATGTCATAACATAAAAAATATATCGACGTATGTTACTGAATTCAAACTTGGGTTTATTTGAGTTTGACGGGAATGGGAATTTTATATTCTCACTATTATACTCCTTCCTCGCGTAAACAATACCATCTAACATGTCCAGTTTATCCAATGGTTTGGCAGAATAGACACACTCTTCATCGAAGTGCAATATTATCAGCCCATTGCAATATCCACCCACAAATTCAGTATTAGCCGCTCCCAAGTTGTCGATATCATCAGGAGTCGGTTCACGATCCATATACCAGCGAACAAATACATCACGCTTTTCGGGGTCGTATTTGTACACAATAGCCCTAATGTCGGGATATATCTCCCACATATTTGTCCAGGCTAAAGCTGCTATCGCATCTTCTTTATCCAATTCATTCAAGGTCTTTCCCATACCACTTCATGTGATATTTTTTTACCAGAGCTTTTGCATCGACAAAAATATCATAAACATAGCGACAAGCCTCGTCCTCGGATTTGAATATTTTCATATCAAACCTATCGCCTTTCTCGTCAATTTTAAACACTTCCCATTTACTGTAATTCTCATAAATGACAACTGTACTAGAAAAAACTTCATCATAGAGTCCATATGCACTTCTAGGCACGCCTAACTTAGTTAGTTTATGGATTAGATTTTCTCTGTTCATAAGTCTTAATGTCTACCAAATATTCCATTCCCCTTCTTGTGCATCCTGAAGCATGACAGCTTCAGCACACTGTTAATGTTGCCGTCTTGTCGACCTTATAATTGCGGCTCGATTCTCAAAGTTAATAAGATTTCCACAAAACACGAGTATAGAAATGTTCCTTGCAATTAATAACTCTCCGCAACACTATTCATCCCACACCTCTACCCACGGCACATCGAGCTTCCCATTCCTCAAATACACATAGGCGGTATCGCCTTTGTCGAGGCGCTCGTAGAGGTTCTTGCTTACTGACAGTTCGCCAGGCTCCGCAGCCTCTCCCCAGGCGGAAAGTGTAAAATAATAAGATGTGCTCTTACCCGAACTCTCCCTCTTCTCCTCCACCTGCGCGGCGTAACGTTTAGGAGCGGAGTTGTCGTAAAAGCAATTGATATAGACCGCAGCGCCAAAGCTATACGCAAATACGAGCGCGGCGAGGATCAGGAATATAAGGTAGTCCACCGCCTTTTTGACGTTCAACTCCCGCCGTAGACCCGCGGCTAACACGAGCGTCAATATCAGTGTGGCCGACAACACCACAGGCCAGAGGTTGGAGTAATCGAATATCTCGTAGTCCGACATCACCCTTATGACCAATGCGCACGGAGGCAGGATAAAAGCATAGGCCACGGACGGGTAGGCGCTGCCCGTCTTCTCATCGGCGCGTATCAGGCCTCCGAACATCTTGAAGGCCGCCAATGCCGCCATCGGGACTATCATAGCCGTCAACATGGCCCCTTCATATGGCACCGGATAGAATACCGCCCAGGTGGCGGCGACCCAGGCCGCGGTATTTATCACTCTTGACACACTGCGAGCGCGCTTTAATCTGTCCTCCCTGTAATCTCTTCGCCAACCGGTTTTTTCGTCGGCGAGTATCTCCTGTTCCTCCTCGAATTCACTCTCCCCTTCCAGATCGACAAAACATTCCCCGATCCACCACACCAGTTCATTCTTCCGCCCGATATACTGGCTTATTTTCAGAGGCTTGACCTTTGGATCGAACGGCATCAGGCGGATATAATCCTTGTCTATCAGGTAGCCCTTTATCTCGTCGAGTTTCAACTCTCTGCGGGAAAAAACACCCGTGACTTCCACCTTATCTTCGCTTACCCTCACCCTGCCTTTCCATGCCTCGATCATGCCGAGTACCATCAAAACTATCATAGCCACGCTTATGGCCGTTATAACAGTTATTACACCAGCGGCCGCCGTCGACATCCCGCTTCTGGATGACAAGGTGAGTACCCACACGAAAAGTCCTATCAGGGCCGTCCCTGCGACATACAGGAATACCGCCCAGCCTGTGGCTATCTTGTATTCCGTTACCGGGCTATGTGGCAGGGATTGGGGCTCGGACATAAAGTGCAGATTAGGGGTGTCGGCGATAATACTCGCTACTTCATTATAAATATGGTCTCCCCGTCGCGCTTCATAAGGTACTTTTCGCGGGCATATTGTTCGAGGAAGGCGTCGTTCTTCAAATGTTCGAGCAGGGTGCTGTCTTCACGGATACGCTCGAGGTAGTAGTCGCGCTGTATCTCGAGCTGGCGGATCTCCTGACGGAGGCGCCACGCGTCGATCATGTTGTTCTTGTCGAACACCACTATCAACAGCAGGAACGCCGCTATGGTGATCACCCACAACCGCCTGTCCTTGAAGAATTTGAATACGCCGTTCATAATCTTTATCTATTCAAAAAATCTCCAGAAATGATCTATCGGGCCGTGCCCCTTGCCTATCTCATATTTAGCTCCCGAGGATATCGCCTCGTGGATATAATCCTCGGCCAGGCCCACCGCCTCGTGGAGCGGATGCCCGAGAGCTAAGAACGCCGCCACGGCCGACGACAGCGAACACCCCGTACCATGGGTATTGGGCGTGTCTATACGGCGGAAAGAGTAGCGGTGCGTGTCCGAAGGCTCGAACAGCACGTCGGTAAGCTCTGCGCCATTCAGATGGCCCGACTTGAGCAGTACGGCCTTCGCCCCCATCTCCATGATCCTGGCCGCCGCCTGTCCGAAATCGCTCTCGCTCGCTATCTCCGCACCCGAAATAAACGTGGCCTCGGGAATATTCGGCGTTACAAGGGTCGACAGAGGCAACAGTTCCTCGCAGATGGCGCTCACCGCCTCGGGCGCGATAAGCCTGTCGCCGGAGGTGGCTATCATCACGGGATCGAGTACCACGTTAGCCACCTTATACTTGCGCAGCATACGGGCCACTGCCTTCACTACGCCCACCGTCGGCAACATACCCAGCTTCACGGCGTCAGCCCCTATATCGCCCAGCACCGCATCTATCTGCCCTTCGACGACATCGTCGGGCACTACATGCACACCCCCCACACCCACGGTATTCTGCACGGTGATGGCCGTAATGGCAGTGGCGGCATAACAACCGTTAGCCGAGATGGCCTTGATGTCGGCCTGTATACCAGCGCCGCCGCCGCTGTCGGAGCCCGCTATGGATAGTACCGTCCTGTATCTTTTGCTCATAATTACAGTTTAAAAATGCCTGAACCCCCGCAGCGTTTCGCCCATCGAGGCAGTAATGTCTTTATCTCCCTGCTTCCATGTAAGTACGGGGGCGGACGTGATCCGGCCGACAATATATAACGGGGCGCCGAACCGCCCGAGGTAGACCTCGCATATTTCCGGGGCAAAGGCCGGGTCGAGGGTTGCAAGCAGCTTGTAGTCCTCGCCTCCCGCCACAGCCTCCCTGAGCGACACTCTCGTAGGGATGGTCAAAGTATCTATTTCGGCTCCGATACCCGAAGCCTTCATTATGTGCGTTATGTCGGAGCCCAGCCCGTCCGAAATATCCATCATGGCATGCACGCCCCCCTGCGAGGCGAGCCACATGCCCTCCTCAACCTGCGGCACGGGATTATGATGCGCCGCAACGAATTCGCTCTGCGGAACGGCTTCTTCCCTATCCCTTGCCTCCAATATCTCATTGAGCCCGCGGGCCGAGTCGCCCAGCATTCCGTTGACTACTACAACATCTCCCTCGCGAGCGCCGCCGCGCCTCTTAACGACCGACTTCGGAGCCTCTCCGGTAATGGCCACATTGACCACCACGCCATACTTCGATGAAGTAGTATCGCCTCCAAGCAACATCACGCCGTAGCGCTCCGACATATCACGGTAGCCGCGTATAAACTCTTCGGCCCACTCTGCGGTGACGTCCCCCGGCAGGGCCAGCGACAGGAACGACGACACGGGCCGTCCGCCCATAGCCGCCACGTCGCTTATATTCACGGCAAGAGCTTTGCCGCCCAACTCGTAAGGCGAGATCACGTCCCGCAGGAAGTGTACCCCCTCGAGCAGCATATCGGTGGATATAAGCTGCACGCGCTCCCCGTCCAGGGGCAGCACGGCACAATCGTCGCCGATACCCTCGAAGCCTTCGGACACGACCGCTGCGGACGCTTCACGCACCCTCTCGATAAACCCGAATTCGCCGACTTCGCCTATAAGCATACTCTTTGTGGTATCATACCGCCGCCCATAAAACATTCCACGGCAGGCGGCCGATTATTTACAAAAGTATGTTAAATATTCAATTATGTGACGTACTTTTGCGGTAGAAATTCAAGGCACCCTAACTTTTCACAGTATGAAGCTGCTAATAATCAACGGGCCCAACCTCAACCTGCTGGGACAACGCGAAAAAGGTATCTACGGCGAGCGCACTTTCGAGGATTATCTCAAGGAGCTTCGTGGCATGTTCCCCTCTGTACAGATAGGCTTCTACCAGTCTAACGTCGAGGGCGAGATAATCAACGCCCTGCACGGCGCGGACAAGAAGTACGAGGGTATCCTGATCAACGCCGGCGGCTACACACACACCTCCGTGGCTATCGCCGACGCCATCGGTGGCATCTCTACGCCCGTGGTCGAGATACACGTCTCGTGCATCTTGGCCCGCGAGGAGTTCCGCCACGTGTCGCTCATCGCCCCCAAGTGCAAGGGATCGATAATGGGCTTCGGCCTCGACTCCTACCGCCTGGGCGTGCTGGCATTCGTAAAATAATCAACACCATTAACATATAATCATGTATAAAAGAACTAAAATCATCGCTACGGTATCGGACAAGAGGTGCGAAGTAGAATTTATCCGCGCGCTGTTCGAGGCGGGAATGAATGCCGTGCGTATAAACTCCGCTCACGTGACCCCCGAGAGCGCCTCTATGATAGTAGAGAACGTGCGCAAGGTGTCCGACCGTATAGCCATAATCATTGACACCAAAGGCCCTGAGATACGCGTGACGGCAATGTCGGGCGAGTGCTCATCAGGCATCAAGGTCTCCACCGGCGACCGCATAAACATCAAAGGCACTGCCGATGACATCCCCTCCAACTGTGACACCGTCTACCTCAACGACGAGAACATATACGACGACGTGCCCAAGGGCGCCTTCATCCTTATCGACGACGGCGAGCTGGAGCTCGAAGTGATGGACAAGGAGAAGAAGAGCCGCACCCTGGTGTGCGTGGTGCGCAACGACGGTATCATCAAGGCCCGCAAGAGCGTCAACATACCCAACGTGCCCATCGACCTCCCCTCCGTAACCGACAAGGACAGGGAGTTTATCCACTGGGCTATCGACAACGACGTCGACTTCATAGCCCACTCGTTCGTACGCAAGAAAGAGGACGTGCTGGCCGTTAAGGAGATAATCAAGCAGCGCGACAGTTCCATCAAGATAATATCCAAGATCGAGAACCGCGAGGGCGTGGACAACATCGACGAGATCCTCGACGTGACCTTCGGCATCATGGTGGCGCGCGGCGACCTGGGCGTGGAGATTCCCGCCGAGCAGATACCTGTCACCCAACGCATGATCGTCAAGAAGTGTACCGAGAGCAAGATCCCCGTGATCATCGCCACTCAGATGCTCCACTCGATGATCTCCGCTCCCCGCCCCACGAGGGCCGAGGTGAGCGACGTAGCCAACGCCATCTACCAGAGGGTAGACTCGGTGATGCTTAGCGGCGAGACGGCCAACGGTCTCTATCCCGTAGAGGCGGTGTCGACAATGGCCCGTATCGCGGCCGAGATCGAGCAGAGCAACAGCGAGCCGGATATCAATATCAACATGGTGAGGATCAACAACGAGATAACCGCCCAGCTGGCCCGTTCGGCCGTGAGGGCGAGCGTCAACCTCCCCGTGAAGGCCATCGTGGTCGACACCCTGTCGGGGCGCACGGGCCGTTACCTGGCTGCTTTCCGTGGCGGAACACCGGTGTACGCCATATGTTACCGCAAGAGCGTGATGCGCCAGCTGGCCCTATCGTTCGGCATCTACGCTATACACCAGGAGCCGTCGATCAACCACGACAGTTTCCTGCTCAAGACCCTCTATTACCTCGAAGAACGCGGCTGGCTATCGAAAGAGGACCTCATTGTGGTGCTCGGAGGCAGCTTCGGTGCAGCCAAGGGAGCGTCGTTCATGGAGATAGGCAACGTGCTCAACCTCGAACACAAGGCGCTGAATCTGAAATAAGATTTCAGGTGTACACTATATGGAGTAGGGGGCGCCCGGTGGCGCGCGCGCCGTGTGTTTGTAAAAAAAACACACCCACAACAAAAAAAAAAAAAAGTAAAAGTTTGGGGGGAGGGC
>JAVBKU010000035.1:0-13288 GCA_031553875.1 Rikenellaceae bacterium
GTTGCATACGCGTTACGCACCCGTGCGCCGGTCGCCGGCAAAAGTAGCAAGCTACTTTATCCGCTGCCCCTCGACTTGCATGTGTTAGGCCTGCCGCTAGCGTTTATCCTGAGCCAGGATCAAACTCTCCATTGTATAAAAAATTTCAATTAAATTGTTGAGTCCTGACTGCTTATTATTCCATTAGGAATTGATGATAAATACTACATTTTTCTTATCATTTCTCTTTCAATACCAATAATTCAAAGAACCTCGTTCGAGTTCCGAAACCAAAAGTCGGAGGCGAAAAAAATCGCCCCGAATTTACAGGAGCGAAAGGAGTGTCAAGATACGGGATCTTCAACACATTTCCAAATAATCACCTCGAAATTTTAAAACCACTTTCAGAACCTCCGCTTTCGAAGCGATTATTCTTCGTTAGCGGGTGCAAATGTAGCGACTTTTTTCAAGCATCCAAATTTTTATGAACATTTTATCGAATTTTCGTGAAGATTTTAGCCCCCTGACGAATAAAATGCCCTAAATGGAGCGCTCCGCCGCTTTCTTCGTCCCGAATTTCTTTTTGATCCAGCGGGGGAATATCACGGCGCCTATACCCAGGTAGGGGTAATACGTTACCAGGCGCCACATCACGGCGATAAGCGCCGCCGCTCCGGCCTGCATGGCCACGGGGACCTCTATAAGGTCGTGGCAATAGGTGGTGAATATATATTCGGCGAAGCCGCTGCCTCCCGGGGTGGGCATCACGAGCATCATGATCCACATCACTAACTGGCGGGCGAACAGCAGCACCTGGTCGCTGACCGAAAAGAACGCCAGTATCAGGGCATTGGCCACCAGGTAGCGCGAACTCCACGACAGGAACGTCGAGGCCCCGGCCTTGAGCCAGAACTTGAGGCCGTGGTTTTTCATCTCCTTGGAGCTGGCCACTATATCTATGCCGGCGTTGATGGCCGAGCGGCGCCAGCGCTTGAGCCACCCCATAGAGAACAGGCGGCCGATAAGTCTTTTTAGTCCCGTGGGATTAAAGAATAACCCGTAGGAGATCAACAGGACGTAACCGAACTTGCAGAAATACCCTATCAGCGCGAACGACGCCAGACCCTTGACCAGTATCCCTGAGGTCATCGTGACGTAGAAAAGCTCCTGCCACCCCACGATGGCTATCACCAGCGGGAACATTATTATAAAGTATATCTCGTCGAGGAATGAGGTCAGCAGCACGATGGCCGAACTGCGTCCCACGCTGATGCCCTCCTTGTGCACATATATAAGGGCCACGCTCGTGCCTCCCACGGCCGAGGGGGTGATCGCCGAGGTGAACTCCCACAGCATGATAACCCGGAACGCCTGCCTCCACGAGAGTTTATTTCCGCTCAGCACGCGGATACGGATCATGTATCCGAAGTCGCGCCCGGCCATGAAGACCACCGCCATAAATAGCCAGAACACGCTCGTCCAAGTAAAACGGATGCCCCCGAATACCGCCGGGTCGAAATCCTTCCACAGCATATAGCCCACCACACCCAGGCCTATAAGTATAGGATAGATGGTGTTGCTGACCTTGATCGAGCTTAACGGGCTTTTTTCCGGTGATGCCATCGGCGGTTTTTATTTTGTATGTCAAAGGTATGGAACATTATCTAAAATCAAAACTGTTTTTTACCTTTGTGGCGGCCGCCACACTCCGGGAACCCCTGTTTTCAACGGGTTGCGAGGGGATGGCCGGCCCGCGGGCGGAGCTTGTTACAGGCGGCCGAGGCGGGGACTTATCCTGAAAGAATGAAATTCGACCTTATACATACGGACTCCGGGAGCAAGGCGCGTGCGGGAGTGATACACACGGCCCACGGCGACATACCCACACCTATATTCATGCCTGTGGGTACGGTGGGGAGCGTCAAGGGCGTATTCCACCGCGACCTCAAGGAGGACGTCAAGGCCAAGATAATCCTAGGCAACACCTATCACCTCTACCTGCGTCCGGGGACGGAGATACTCGAGGAGGCGGGCGGGCTGCACCGGTTCAGCTCATGGGACGGGCCAATACTCACTGACAGCGGCGGGTTTCAGGTTTTTTCTCTGGCCGACAGCCGCAAGATCACCGAGGAGGGGTGCCGTTTCAGTTCCCATATCGACGGGTCGAAGCACCTGTTTACCCCCGAAAGCGTGATGGATATCCAGCGCAGTATCGGAGCCGATATCATGATGGCCTTCGACGAGTGTCCTCCGGGTGACGCGCCCCGCGACTACGCGGCTAAGTCGCTGGAACTGACTAAGAGGTGGCTCGGGCGTTGTTTCGAGCGCTACGCGCAGACTTCGCCCAAGTATGGCTACGAGCAGTCGCTGTTCCCGATAGTGCAAGGTTGTACATATCCCGACCTGCGTATCGACTCGGCACGATTCGTACAGCAGTTCGACGCCGACGGCTATGCCATCGGGGGGCTGGCGGTGGGAGAGCCGGCGCCGGTGATGTACGAGATGATAGAGGTGGTGAACGAAGTATTGCCGCAGGACAGGCCCCGCTACCTTATGGGCGTCGGCACGCCCGAAAACCTGTTGGAGGCCATAGCCCGGGGGGTGGATATGTTCGACTGCGTGATGCCCACGCGTAACGGTCGCAACGGGATGCTATTCACCTCCGAGGGAATAATAAATATCCGCAATCAGAAGTGGCGCGACGACTTCTCGCCCATCGACCCTGACAGCGATTGCTTCGTCGACCTTACATACTCTAAGGCCTACCTGCGCCACCTGACCATAGCGGGCGAGATGCTCGCAGCCCAGATATCGAGCATGCACAACCTGGCCTTCTACCTGAGGCTTATGTCGCAGGCGAGGGAGCATATCCAGGGCGGCACGTTCTCCCAGTGGAAACAGGAGACGGTCGAAAAGGTGTCGAGGAGGTTATAAAAACAAGAGTTTACCACAGATACAATTATATACGTATATTTGTACGATGAAATTTAAAAATCCCGGCGTTAGGATCATCGACCGCTATATAATGCGGAAATTTTTGGGGACGTACCTGTTCGCCATAGCGATGATCATTGTTATCGTGGTCATATTCGACGCCGCGGAGAAGATCGACGACTTCATCGAGCTCAAAGCCCCTCTGTCGAAGATCGCCTACCAGTACTACCTGAACTTCGTTCCGTTCTTCATGAACCAGTTCAGCGGGCTGTTCACCTTTATCGCGGTTATATTCTTCACCTCGAAGATGGCCTACAATACCGAGATCATCGCCATCCTTTCGAGCGGGGTGAGTTTCCGCCGATTGATGTGGCCGTACTTCCTGTCGGCCCTGATGATCACGCTGATGAGCCTGTCACTCAACCTGTTGGTCATCCCCAAGGCCAACGAGAGGCGTTTCGACTTCGAGTCGCACTACCTGAAAAAGAAGCTCAACCAGCGTTACGACACACATATCTACCGCCAGCTTGTTCCCGGAACATTCGTTTACATCCGCGATTTCAACGGTACGACCAATGAAGCTTCATACCTCGCCCTGGAGAGTTTCCACGACGGGGCGATAGTGCGTTCCCTGGAGGCCTCCCGTGCAAGGTTCGACCCTGAGACCAAGCACTGGAAGGCCCGCGACTACATACAGCGCAATTTCGACGGAGAGAAGGAATATTTCCACGTCAACAAGAACCTCGATACCCTTATCAACCTGAATACCACCGAGCTGGGCCGTGTGGAGGACCTTGTCAAGACCATGAATATCATGGAGCTCAACGCATTTATACGCCAGCAGAGGATCAAGGGCTCGGACATGATAGCCATCTTCGAGGTGGAGCGCCACAGCCGCTACGCCTATCCGATATCAACCTTTATCCTGACCCTTATCGGGGTGTCGCTCTCCTCGCGCAAAGTGAGAGGCGGCACGGGCCTGCATATGGGTATCGGTATCGCCCTCTGCGCCTCGTTTATCTTGTTCGGGAAGTTCTCCGAGGAGTTCGCCAAGGGGGGGGTACTCCCGGCGGGCATCTCGGTGTGGATCCCCAATATAATATACGCGGGTATAGCCATGTATCTCTACCGGAAGGCGCCGAAGTAGGGGAAGTTTTTCTCGATAAAATAAAGCCGGAAGCTGCATAAGCTTCCGGCTTTATTTAGACTTAATGTACGACTTTGCAGTAGTTTTTCGCCTTCGGCGATCCTACTTTTGGCATTGCCCCAAAAGTAGGCAAAAGGTCTAGCCGCGTCTTCTGCCGGGGTCTCTTCCGGGAGCTTCCCTCATTACACGATAACTGAGGGTGATCTCCCTCACGAGACCTATTCCCGGCAGAAGCCCGAAGCGGCAGATTATTTTGATATTCCCGATGTTGCTTTGACAGACACGAATTGTATCTTGAAGCTGTTAGCACCCCGCGCTGAGGTGATCGACAAGCACTTTCACTCCTATTAGTATAAGCACCACACCTCCGAGGATCTCGGCTTTGGAGCCCAGGCGCGACGACACTTTCGAGCCGATGAATATGCCTATGATTGAGATCACCGAGGCGCACAGACCTATTATAGTTCCGGCTAACACCACATTATAGAACTGTGAGGCTTCCACCAGTGCCAGGCCCACCAGCCCGAGGCTGAAGCCCGCGATAAAGGCGTCTATACTAAGGGCGAGGCAGAGCAGAAGGGTGTTGGACAGATTGAGTAGTTGCGCCTTTTCTTCGCCTTTGCCGTCCTTGATACCGCCGTATATCATCTTACCCCCCACGAATGCCAGCAGTATGAAAGCCAGCCAGTGGTCGTACGAGGAGATGAACGCACCCACGAATTCCCCGGCCGACCATCCCGCCACGATCATGGCCAGGTGGAAGACGCCTATCAGTATGAGGAAACGCAACCTTTGCGCGTAGGATGAGCACTCTTTGGCGAATCCCAGCGACAGCGACACGGCCAGCGAATCGAGGCTGAGCGATACTCCTAAAAGCAATACGAAAAGGAATCCCATGATCAGGTAAGGTTTACTTGTATTATTACGTCGTCTGTATTCCCGGCCGCGTAACTACCAGGGGCCGTATAAAACGAGCGGGCGGGACGCATAACGCCCCGCCCGCTTCCAGTTTATTGCAAAGCCTTGAGCGACTCCTTTAAGGCGGCTATCTTGGCCTCGGCGTCGGCTTTCTTGGACTGTTCGTTCTCGAGCACCTTGGCGGGCGCACCCTGCACGAAGCGTTCGTTACCGAGCTTCTTCATTACCGAAACGAGGAAACCCTCGGTGTATTCCAGCTCGGCGGAGAGCTTGCGGCGCTCCTCCTCCACGTCGATCTTATCGCCCAGCGGAATGAAGAATTCCGTACTCTTGACGATGAACGAGGCGGCGTTGGGAACCTTGTCCGAGGTAGCTTTTATCGAGCTGAGGTTACCCATCTTGAAGAGCGTCGGCTCGTACTTTTCGCGGTAGTTGTCGCCCTTGAGTACCAGCAGTTCAACACTCTCGCGGTTGGGAATATTGCGCTCCTTGCGCACGTTGCGGATAGAGGATATCACCTCCTGCACCTGCGCGAATTCCTCAAGCAGTGTTTCGTTCACAGTCCCGGCCTTTGGCAACTCGGCCATCATCAGGCTTTCGCCCTCCTTGCGGGGGGCAATGTGCAGCCACAGTTCCTCGGTAACGAACGGCATAAAGGGGTGCAGCAGTTTAAGCAGTTTTTCGAAGAACGCCTTGGCCTGCTCCACGCTCTTGCGGTCGGCAGGAGCCTGGTAGGCGGGCTTCATCAGCTCGAGGTACCAACCCGAGAAGTCGTCCCAGAAGAGCTTGTAAACGAACATCAGCGCCTCGGAAATACGATAGTTGTCGAAGTGCTCCTCGATCTGGGCGATGCCGCTGCTCAGAAGAGAGTCGAACCACTCCGACGCCACGCGGTTGTTGTCGCTCTGGGGGAGAGATTCGTCCACCTGCCATGAGTCTATAAGGCGGTAGGCGTTCCATATCTTGTTGCCGAAGTTGCGGCCCTGTTCGCACAGATTGTCGTCGAATAGCAGGTCGCTGCCGGCGGCGGAGCAGAGCAACATCGCCATACGTACGCCGTCGGCGCCGTATTCGGCGATCAGATCGAGCGGGTCGGGCGAATTGCCCAGCGACTTGCTCATCTTTCGGCGCTGCTTGTCCCTGACGATACCTGTCAGGTAGACGTTGCTGAAAGGTTTCTCTCCCCGGAATTCGTACCCCGCGATTATCATCCTCGCCACCCAGAAGAAAAGTATGTCCGGGGCGGTCACCAGGTCGTTTGTGGGGTAGTAATATTGTATCTCTTTATTCTCCGGCTCGCGGATACCGTCGAAAACGGATATGGGCCACAGCCACGACGAGAACCATGTGTCGAGTACGTCGGGGTCCTGTCTCAGGTCGGAGAGAGTGAGCGAAGTGTCGCCGCTCTTCTCCCGGGCCAGCTTCAGGGCCTCCTCGGGGGTTTCGGCCACTACGTAGCCCCCGGCGGGGAGGTAGTAGGCGGGTATCTGCTGACCCCACCAGAGCTGCCGCGAGATACACCAGTCCTTCACGTTCTCCATCCAGTGGCGGTAGGTGTTCTTGAACTTGCTGGGGACGAGCGATATGGTGTCGTCCATCACGGCCTTCAGTGCCGGCTCCGACAACTCCTTCATCTCCAGGAACCACTGCATCGATAGCTTGGGCTCGATGGGCACGTGCGTACGTTCCGAGTAGCCCACGTTGTTGACGTAAGGCTCCACCTTTTCCATCAGGCCAGCGGCTTCAAGGTCGCCCTCGATCTTTTCGCGCACATCGAAGCGGTCCATGCCGCAGTAGAGGCCGCCGCCCTTGTCGTTGATACAGCCGTTGTCGCAGAATATATCGATCACCTCGAGGTTGTACTTCTCCCCGAGCATGTAGTCGTTCACGTCGTGGGCGGGAGTCACTTTAAGCGCTCCGGTGCCGAACTCCATATCCACGTAGTCGTCGGCGATAATGGGAATAGCGCGGCCTACCAGCGGCACGATCACCTTCTTGCCCTTGAGGGCGGTGTAGCGCGTGTCGGCGGGGTTGACGCACAGGGCCGTGTCGCCCAGAATCGTTTCGGGGCGGGTTGTGGCTACAACTACATAGTCGTCGCTGCCCTCC
Organism: Rikenellaceae bacterium; assembly: GCA_031553875.1. GTDB lineage: Bacteria > Bacteroidota > Bacteroidia > Bacteroidales > Rikenellaceae > JAVBKU01. The sequence continues at coordinate 7,088 of JAVBKU010000035.1, forward strand.
ACCTTATAACGCAGGTAGTAGAGTTTGCCCTGCGACTCGCGGTAGATCACCTCCTCGTCCGAGAGGGCGGTCTGCGCCACGGGATCCCAGTTGACCATGCGGATGCCCCTGTATATCTTACCCTTGTTATAGAGGTCGACGAATACCTTGATGACGCTCTCGCTCATGTGGGGATCCATCGTGAAGGCGGTCCTATCCCAGTCGCACGAGGCGCCGAGCTTCTTGAGCTGTTCGAGGATTATACCCCCGTGCTTCTCCTTCCACTCCCAGGCGTGGGCGAGGAACTGCTCACGGGTGAGGGCCGATTTGTCGATACCCTCGTCGCGGAGTTTCTGCACCACCTTGGCTTCGGTGGCGATGGAGGCGTGGTCCGTGCCCGGGACCCAGCAGGCGTTGAAGCCCTGCATGCGCTTGCGGCGCACCAACACATCCTGTATGGTATTGTTGAGCATGTGGCCCATGTGGAGCATCCCCGTCACGTTGGGCGGTGGTATGACTATTGTATAAGGTTCCCTGTGGTCGGGAGTGGAGTGGAAGAACTTGTGCTTCAACCAGTAGGCATACCATTTGTCCTCGATCTCCTGAGGGACGTATTTGTCGCCGATGCTCATAACTAACTCTTTGTTTGATGTTTACAGTCCTTTGCGTATGTATGGTCTCGCCGCAGGGGTTTTACGCCTCCCGTTTTGCGCCGCGGACTATCCCGCAAAGATAAAAAACAGTTTTGGATTTTGCCGCATGAGGGGCCGGGGTCATAAAATATTATGCGGGGAGTCTCCGTTATTAACCTGTGCGCCACCAATACCAAACCTAAAGGCGCAGGGAGGATAAAATGAATTATTAAGGCGGGAACAAGGGGCGCGGGTGATTCCGGGCGACACGAAAAACGGGGGCAATATCCCCACTATTTTTAAATATCGGCAAAATCGACTAACTTTGTGGTCCCACAAAGGGTCGGAAGGCCGAAAGAAGGAAACGAAACACAAAATGTTCCTGCGGAAGGAACGAAAGGAGTAAATAGCACATTATGAGCAAAAAATATAACAAAGGGGCGGACGACCTGTCCAACTTCCCCGAAATATTAGAAGGACGACACACGGTGATCCCCATCATCTCCTCTGAGGATGAGATGGGCGAGGATGTCGTGGTGCCGGGCGTACTACCAATACTCACCCTGCGCAGTTCGGTGCTTTTCCCGGGCTCGATAACCCCCATCACCGTGGGCAGGGAGAAATCTATAAAACTTATCCGTGACGTAGAGAGCCAGGGAGAGATGCTCGGCGCCGTACTGCAGAAGCAGAGCGAGATAGAGCAGCCCTCGCCCGACGACCTATATAAGGTAGGTACCGCCGCGCGCATCCTCAAGATACTCGAGATGCCCAACGGCAACCTGACCGTCATCCTCCACGGCCTCGAGCGCGTGGAGATAAAGGAGTATGTCTCCACCGAGCCCTACTTCAAAGCCACGGTCAACGCGCTAAAGGACACCACTCCCGACGACACCAACCTCGAGTTCGACGCTCTGGTGGATTCGGTGAAGGACGTTGCGATCAACATCATCAACATCTCCCCGAACATGCCGAAGGAGGCGTCATTCGCCATCAAGAATATCGACAGCAAACGGGGGATAATCAACTTTATCTGCTCCAACCTGGAGTTGCCCGACTCCGACCGCCAGCGCCTGCTGGAGGCTCCGGGTCTGTTGGCCCGCGCCCGCAAGCTGCTCGAGATACTCGTACACGAGCAGCACCTGGCCGAACTGAAGAACGACATCCAGAGCAAGGTTAAGCAGGATATCGACCAGCAGCAGAAGGAGTATTTCCTCCAGCAGCAGATACGTACCATACAGAACGAGCTCGACGGCGGCGACCCCGTGGGCCGCGACTTCGAGGAGCTCCAGAAGAAGGCCGAGAAGAAGAAATGGAATAAGCAGACCGAGGAACTTTTCTATAAAGAACTGTCTAAACTCGAGAGGATGAATCCCGCCGTGGCCGAATACTCGGTGCAGATGAACTACCTGCAGCTGATGCTCGACCTGCCGTGGGAGGAATGCACCAAGGACAACCTCGACCTGGAGAGGGCCAAGAAGCGCCTCGACTCCGACCATTTCGGCCTCGACGAAGTGAAGGACCGCATCCTAGAGCATCTGGCCGTGATCAAGCTCAAGGGAGACCTCAAGTCCCCGATAATCTGCCTCTACGGCCCTCCGGGCGTGGGAAAGACCTCCCTGGGCAAGAGCGTGGCCGCCTCGCTCAAGCGTAAGTTCGGGCGTATATCGCTCGGCGGCCTGCACGACGAGGCCGAGATCCGCGGACACAGGAAGACGTACATCGGCGCGATGCCGGGACGTATAATACAGACCATCAAGAGGGCTGGCTCGTCCAACCCGGTCATCATCCTCGACGAGATCGACAAGGTGGGCGCGCTGTCCAACCACGGCGACCCCTCGTCGGCCCTGCTCGAAGTGCTCGACCCGGAACAGAACACCTCGTTCCATGACAACTACCTCGACACCGAGTACGACCTGTCGAAGGTGCTGTTCATCGCCACGGCCAACAATATCGCCACCATCAACCCCGCCCTGCGCGACAGGATGGAGATGATAAATATTCCGGGCTACATACTTGAAGACAAGGTGCAGATAGCCCGCAAGCACCTCATCCCCAAGCAACTCAAGGCCCATGGCGTCCCTGCCTCGGCGTTGAAGATAACGGATAAGGTGATTGAGAAGATCATAGCCGAGTACACCCGCGAATCGGGCGTGCGTACCCTCGACAAGCGCATCGCCAAGATCGTGCGCCACAGGGCCAAAAATATCGGTTTCAACGAAGAGTTCAAGCCGCAGATTTCGGCCGCCGACGTCGAAAAGATTCTCGGCGTGCCCCGCTTCCGCAACGAAATGTACGAAGTGGACGGCATGGTGGGCGTGGTTACGGGTCTGGCATGGACCGAAGTGGGCGGCGACATCCTCTACGTGGAGTCGATACTAACCCCGGGCAAGGGAGCGCTGTCGCTCACGGGTAACCTGGGCGACGTGATGAAGGAGTCGGCGACCATAGCCCTTCAGTGGGTTAAGGCCCACCACGAGGAGCTTGGGATTCCGGTTGAGAAGTTCGAGAAGAACGACGTCAATATCCACGTGCCCGAGGGAGCTATTCCCAAGGACGGCCCCAGCGCGGGTATCACGATGATAACATCCATCGCCTCGACCTTCACGGGCCGCAAGGTGAGGGACCATATCGCCATGACCGGCGAGACCACGCTCCGTGGCAGGGTGCTGCCCGTGGGCGGGATCAAGGAGAAGATGCTGGCCGCCAAGAGGGCGGGCATCTCCGACATAATCCTCAGCGAAGAGAACCAGAGGGATATCAAGGAGATCACCCCCGAATACCTCGAAGGGCTCACGTTCCACTACGTGCGCACCATCGACGAGGTGCTGGCCAAGGCTCTGCTTTAATGTAGGGAGGCCGGTTTTCGGCCGCTCCGGAAGATACTATAGCCGTTCGGGCGGGACTTTACAGGTCCCGCCCGAACTTTTTCAGAGAGATCAGTATCCGGTTAATTTCTACTTTTGGCATTGCCCCAAAAGTAGCAAAAGCTCTAGCCGCGATTTCTGTCGGGGTCTCTTCCGGGAGGCTTCCCTAGTTACGCGATAACTCGGGTGATCTCCCTCACGAGACCTATCTCCGACAGAAACCCGAAGCGGCGGATTATTTCGTAATTCCTTTATAATTCTTTCTATCCCATTCGCCGAAAACAATATAATTCTCTCCGTGTGCCGGGGCACTTTGAATAATCCTCCAAATAGACTACCTTTGGAAGCCCCAGCTTCCAAGAAAGGAGGGGAAGATAACAGGCCGATGATCGACAGGGATACCATAGACAGGATATTTTCCGCCGCCAACATAGCGGAGGTGGTGGGCGATTTCGTGACCCTCAAGAAAAAAGGGGTCAACTATCAGGCCTGTTGCCCGTTCCATAACGAGAAGACCCCGTCGTTCGTGGTGTCGCCCTCCAAGGGCCTGTTCAAATGCTTCGGATGCGGCAAGGGCGGCAACGCCGTGACCTTCGTGATGGAGCACGAGAAGATGGGCTATGTCGACGCCCTGAAGTACGTCGCCAAGAAGTACAACATCGAGGTGCAGGAGCGCGAGCTCTCCCCCGACGAGGTGAGGCGCAACGACGACCGCGAGAGCATGATGGTGGCCACATCCTTCGCCGCCGAATATTTCAAGGACATACTGCATAACTCCACCGAGGGGCAGAACATAGGCCTCGCCTACTTCCGCGAGAGGGGATTCAGCGACGCCACCATACAGGAGTTCGAGCTCGGGTTCTCGCCCTCCGGCGGCGACACCTTCTCCCAGGCGGCGCTAAAGGCGGGCTACAAAGAGGAATTCCTGATCTCTACGGGCCTGACCATCAAGCGTGACGACGGCTCGGGCTTCCTCGACCGCTTCAGGGAGAGGGTCATGTTCCCCATCCACAATATCAGCGGCAGGGTCATCGCCTTCGGCGGCCGCACCCTGCGTACCGATAAGAAATTAGCCAAGTACGTCAACTCGCCTGAGAGCGAGATATACCATAAGAGCAACGTCCTCTACGGCCTGTTCCAGTCGAAGAAGGCCATATCGCAGGAGGATTGTTCTATCCTTGTGGAGGGCTATACCGACGTTATTTCCATGCACCAGGCGGGAGTGAAGAACGTGGTGGCCTCGTCGGGGACATCGCTCACCACCGATCAGATACGCCTCATAAGCCGATTCACTAAGAACGTGACGGTGATCTACGACGGCGACGCCGCAGGGATCAAGGCCTCGATCAGGGGTATCGACATGATACTGGCCGAAGGACTGAACGTGAGGGTGGTATTGCTGCCAGACGGCGACGACCCCGACTCCTTCGCCCGGAAAAACAATTCAGCGCAGTTTCAGGAATATATCCGCGCCCACGAAGAGGACTTTATCTCGTTCAAGGCGCGCCTGTTGATGGACGAGGCACAGAACGACCCCATCAAGCGCGCGGCCCTTATCACCGATATGGTCGATTCGATATCTGTGATCCCCGACCCCATATCCCGCTCGGTGTTTGCCGCCGAGTGCGCCCGCACGATGGGTATTCAGGAGAGGGTGCTCGTGGAGGAGATCGCCCGCCGCAACGTGGGTAGAGCAGCCGGGAGCGAGGCGCGCGAATTCGTCCGCACACAGCAGAGGATGGAGCGGCAGGCCGAGGCTTTGAACGCGCTGCCCTCCGGAGCGTCGATGGGAAGCAGCTGCGAGGAGGTGGAGCGCGAGCTGATAAAATACCTGCTCAAGTACGGCGATAAGACTTTCGATTATAAGGAAGGCAAGGAGATAGTGCAGTTCAACGTGGCCGACGTGATAATCAGCGACCTGCTCAATAACAGCGCCGTATTCTCCGTGCCTCAGTTAGACACGGTGTTCAGGGAGTACGTGCGTATGTACGAGAACGGCGAGAGCGTGGCGATGCACCACTTTATCAACTATCCCGATCCGGTGGTGTGCGATATGGTGGTGGGACTTCTGACCTCCGACGATAACTACGTGGCCAGCTCGATGTGGAAGAAGCACGACATCATAGTCGAGAGCGAGGAGCAACGCCTGGGCGTAGCTATCCCGCGTACTATAATAATATATAAGTGCAAGATCATCGAGGGGATCATCAAGCAACTCACCGCTAAACTCTGCGAGGAAGGCCTCGGCGAGGAGGACGCGATGCGCGTGAGCCAGCAGATATCAGCCCTGAACAAGGAACGCATCTCGATATCGAAGAAACTGTCGAGGTTGATAATATAGGGGGTGATGATTGGAGTGTAATAATGGTGGCCGGTGCAAAAAGTACCGGCCACCTTGTTTTTTAAGGCACCCGGTGGGTGCCTGCCTTCCGCCAATTGCGGTATATTCACGCCCGGACGGGGGTCGAGGGAATCCGTTAAAAAACGACGCTGTGTCTAACGACTGTTAGACAGGCCGCAGGCTTGGCTAAAAAGGAGGAGTTCGACGTTTTAGGATGTACGAAGACCCCTGTCAGTGAATATCTGCAGGCGGCACTTTTTGGGTACCTTTTGTGTGCACAAAAGGTACGAAGAGAACTATTTGCGATAGTTTATTTCGCCTTTGGCGACCTACTTTTAGCATTGCCCCAAAAGTAGGCAAAAGGTCTAGCCGCGTCTTCTGCCGG
>JAVBKU010000025.1:0-4185 GCA_031553875.1 Rikenellaceae bacterium
CCCGGAATAGTAGCGCAATAAATCCGTTAAGAACTCCCAGCATGTCTGACGACGTTAGGCGAAGCCCTGAAAGGGCGAGACTAAAAGGAGGAGTTCTGGGATTTAGGATTTACAAGCGTATATTCAGGAAATCTTCATCGGTGGGGTGTCTTTTGGGTACCTTTTGGACAGGCAAAAGGTACGAAAGAAAAGACGTCAATACATATAAATTCCTTTGCTTGTTGTTTTCATTTCGCCTTTGGCGCCCTACTTTTATCATTGCCCCAAAAGTAGGCAAAAGGTCTAGCCGCGTCTTCTTCCGGGGTCTCTTCCGGGAGCTTCCCTCGTTACACGATAACAGAGGGTGATCTCCCTCACGAGACCTATTTCCGGCAGAAGCCCGAAGCGGCATTTGTACGAGGCTTGCGCCTCGTTACGATTTTCAGATGCGGGGTTATTACAAGCATCCACAGGACGCTTAATAATTAGGGGGTAATAAGGTCTTTGTAATTCGCCTAATCTACTGCGGAATAAAGATATACGAAATCGTCCCGCTCTGGCGTTCGGGGGCCGAACTGCTCACGTTGAATCGTGACTTGCGGGCTGCCATAAGGCTCATCTCGGTGAGGCAGGGGTCGGCGCTGGAGCCTCTGACCAGGGAGGCCGCGACCACATTGCCGTTGCGATTGACCGAGATAGACACCTCCACCTCGCCGCCGCCCTCGCAGAGGTATGCAGGCACGTGGATATAGACGGCGCTGCGGCCCTCGAGCGAGAACGACACGGTTACATTACCCTTGACCTTACTGTCGCCGCTGGTGGCGTTCTGGTTGTCCCTGTCATTCTGGGCGCGGCGTTGATTTATCATGTCCTGCTCCTCGCGCAGGCCACGTGCATAGGCATCGGAGGAAGCCTTCATCCGGGCCTGCACCGCCTCCGCTTCGCCGTACAGCTCATCAGCGTAGACCCCGCGATTGTCGCGCAGGCGAGTGTCGAGCTTGCCGTCGGAAGAAGCGTTCTCGTTGGAGGTGAGGTTGCGCACCGAGCCGAAGTCGGGCTGCTGCTGAGAGAGTTGCATCTGGCGTATCTGTTCCTCAATCTTCTCCCTCTCGGAAATGGCCTCGGGTTCGATGCTTATAAGTATCTTTTCCGACATCCTCTGGGTGTTGATGATGATCTTGGCGCTCATGAACACGATCCCCGCGATTAGGTAGGCTATCACGGTCATACACAGGCCCACGCGATGATCGTACACCCATTCCCACAGGCCCACTTTCTGCTCCGTGAAGGGCAGGTCGAGACGTGGTCTGGCCGGTTGTGGCGGTGTGGATTTCGGTTTCATGGAGAGGAGTCAAAAACTACACAAAAGTACACTTTCTTTAAAAAATATTAATACCTTTGTGTTTAAAATAAAGATTAACACGTTTTTACGTGTTTTAATGTGTGGTAATCAGGAATGTAGCGGCAGGGCCATTTCCCCGCCCCGCGGCCGATAAACAGTTTTCACTTATGTCACAGAAACAAAAAACGCTAAAGTCACCCATCTCCTTTTCCGGCAAGGGTTTGCATACCGGAGTAAACGTAACGATGACGGTCCTTCCCGCCGAAGCGAACACCGGTATAAAGTTCAAGAGGATCGACCTCGAAGGACAGCCCGAGATAGAGGCCCTGGCCGACTACGTCACCGATACATCGAGAGGCACCACCATAGAGAAGGGCGCTGCGAAAGTATGCACCATCGAACATATAATGGCTTCCCTGTGGGGTTGCGGCGTGGATAACGCACTGATTGAGATCAACGGCCCCGAGGTCCCCATCATGGACGGCTCGGCCCGCGAATACGTCAAGGTTATCGCCCAGACAGGCCTTACCGAGCAGAGCGAAGACATCAAATACTTCGACATCACAGAGAAGAGCGTATTCCAGATCCCGGAGAAGGGCGTGGTCATCGTGGCCTATCCCGACGACGACTTCAGCGTCAACGTCAATATCGACTTCAATTCCCATGTTCTGGGCAACCAGTACGCCAAGATGGACAGCTTCGCCGAGTTCCCCGAGAATATCGCCCCGTGCCGCACATTTGTGTTCCTGCACGAGATAGAACCCCTTATCAAGAACAACCTTATCAAAGGCGGCGACCTCGACAACGCCATCATCATCGTCGAAAATCCTATTTCCCAGGAGGAAGTGGACCGACTGTCTGTGATCTTCAACAAGAAGGACATGAAGGTGAACAGCAGCGGCTACCTCAACAACCTCGAACTGCGCTTCCGCAACGAGCCCGCCCGTCACAAGCTCCTCGACATCGTGGGCGACCTCTCTCTGGTGGGCATGCGTATCCGCGGCAAGATCATGGCCAACAAGCCCGGCCACTTCGCCAATACCGAATTCGCCAAGATGCTGCGCAAGGCTATCAAGCGTAGCGGCCTTAAGCCCACGCTGGTATATAACCCCAATAGCACTCCCGTATACGATATCAACCAGGTCAGGGATATTCTTCCCCACAGGCCGCCGTTCCTTTTAGTCGACAAGATCATACATATCGACTCGGAGAGCGTGGTGGGTCTCAAGAACGTGACCATGAACGAACCTTTCTTCGTGGGCCATTTCCCTGCTGAGCCGGTGATGCCGGGAGTGTTGATAGTGGAAGCCATGGCGCAGTGCGGCGGCATCCTCGCCCTGCACGACATAGCCGATCCGGAGAACTACTCCACATATTTCATGAAGATCGACGCTGTGAAGTTCAAGCGTAAGGTGGTACCCGGCGACACGCTCCAGTTCGAGCTTAAACTGATGGAGCCCATCCGCCGCGGTATCGTGCTGATGGAAGCCCGCGCCTTCGTGGGCGACCAGCTCGCCACCGAAGCGATACTTATGGCGCAGGTAGCCAAGAACAAGGCGTAAAGAAACATATAGAGATAATTTTACTCGAGAACCATATGATAAGTAGTTTGGCGCATATTGATCCCAAGGCAAAACTCGGGAAGGATGTCACGGTAGAACCTTTCGCTTTTATCGCGGGCGACGTGGTGGTGGGCGACGGGTGCTGGATAGGCCCGGGTGCGGTGCTGCTCGACGGCGCGAGGCTCGGCAAGAACTGCAAGGTGCATACCGCCGCCGTCGTGGCAGGAGTGCCGCAGGACCTCAAGTTCAAGGGCGAATACTCCACAGCTGAGATAGGCGACAACAATACCATCCGCGAGTGCGCTACCATCAATAGGGGTACGGCCGCCAGGGGTAAGACCGTCATCGGTGACAACAACCTTATCATGGCCTACGTACACGTGGGACACGACTGTGTGGTGGGCAGTAATTGCGTGCTGGTCAACAGGGTATCGCTTGCAGGCGAAGTCGAGATAGGCGACTGGGCCATCCTCGGCGGACACACCGCGGTGCACCAATTCTGCCGTATCGGGGCCCACGCCATGACAAGTGGCGGCTCGCTCGTGGGCAAGGACGTGCCTCCTTATGTCAAGGCGGCGCACAACCCGCTTGCGTTCGTAGGTGCCAACTTCATAGGCTTGCGCCGCAGGGGCTTCACCCCGGAGCAGAACAGTCAGATACAGGAAATTTTCAGGCTCCTGTTCCAGAGCGGATATGCCTATTCCAAGGCCTGCGATAAGATCGAGGAGAAGATTCCCCAGAGCGAAGAGAGGGATATGATCGTGAAGTTCGTGCGCGAATCCAAGAGGGGTATCCTCAAACCGTACAACCCCAAGAACAAGAACGAGGATATAGCAGAATAACGGCATCCTCTGGTATAATATGAGCGGCCGCCCCGGAAAGGGCGGCCGCTTTTTATTTTTACCGTAAAGCGCTTTAGCCAAATAGGCTATCAAGCCCTACTTCATCTCCGCGGCTGCGGGGCTCGGCCGGAGGCCGAGCCCCGCAGATGAACATCGCGGAGCGCGATGCAGGGCGCTACCACCACAAGGAGTATCTACCGACACTCGTATAGAAATATTTGCAGTGATTTATTTCGCCTTCGGCGTCCTACTTTTAGCGTCGCTTTCATTTCTCGCGACTCGGCAGAGGCCGCTTGCGGCCTCTGCCCTCACTGCTCGAAATGTTATCATCGCCCTAAAAGTAGGCAAAAGGTCTAGCCGCGTCTTCTGCCGGGGTCTCTTCCGGGAGCTTCCCTCGTTACACGATAACTGAGGGTGATCTCCCTCACGAGACCTATTTCCGGCAGAAGCCCGAAGCGGC
>JAVBKU010000006.1:0-122418 GCA_031553875.1 Rikenellaceae bacterium
CGCTGTAAGTGTGCAACTTACAGCGATCTGCTTTTTTATTCTGTGGTACTTGGCGGAGAGAGAGGGATTCGAACCCCCGGAACCTCGCAGTTCAACGGTTTTCAAGACCGCCGCAATCGACCACTCTGCCATCTCTCCGGGGACAAAAGTATAACGGAAATTTTAATAATGCAAAAAATTATTCAGCCCAGGGGAATAATTCGCCCAAAAACCCACAGAACAGGCATGACAGGCTATTTTCAGAGAAAAAGCGGCACGAAAAATGGAATAAAATGAAAAAACGATGAAAAATCGCGTTCCCCCGAAAGGTAATAGCCACGCCATGTTCAGGGCTAAAAGCTGATTATCAGCGGCTAAAACGGGGTTTTAGGGCCCCGGAAAATTTGGAGATATTCAAATAATTGATAAAATTTGTATAGCATATATCCAACCTCACCTAACATAACTGACGCATTATGAACAAAACTCAACTCATCGACGCTATGGCCAAAGAGGCCTCGTTGACAAAGACCGATGCCAAGAAGGCACTTGACGCTTTTGTTAAAGTTGTTGGCAAGACACTCAAGTCGGGCGACAAGATCTCACTGGTGGGATTCGGCTCGTTTGATGTTGCCAAGAAGCAGGGCCGTGTGGGTCGCAACCCGCGAACAGGCGCCGCTATCAAGATCGCAGCCAAAAACGTTGTGAAATTCAAGGCAGGTCTCGAACTTAGCCAGATGGTTAAGAAGTAGGCGGAGAGATTTTGTAAATGTTGTAAAAATATTGACCGGCAAGTGCCGGTCAATATTTTTTTTGTTTAGTGGCTAAAAATTCCAATCTTTGTGCTCCGGCGGCCTTGTCGACGAGACGTGGTGCCGGTTGTATCCACTACGGCTTCCGGCAGTCAACCCTTCAAAATGAATCCTATGTTCAAATCCCGTAAGGGCAATATGGCCCTGATACTGTTGGCGCTGCTATTCGTAGACCAGGTCGTGAAGATCTGGATCAAAACCCACATGGCCGTAGGGGAGAGCTATACCGTGTTCCACGACTGGTTTTTCATCCGCTTTATCGAGAATCCGGGCGCGGCCTACGGCATGGAGCTGGGCGGCGACTACGGGAAGCTGATACTAAGCCTATTCCGTCTTGTGGCTATCGGTGTCCTGGGATGGTATATAGTGCGCCTTGTGGATAAGAAGGCTCCGACGGGGGTAGTCGTGGGATTCGTGCTTATCATGGCCGGGGCGGTGGGCAATATTATCGACAGTGCTTTCTACGGGGTGCTGTTCTCCGAGTCGACGCCGTGGAGCGTGGCGCAACTGTTGCCCGAGGGCGGAGGATATGCTGGATTCCTGCACGGCAACGTGGTGGATATGCTCTATTTCCCGATCATCGAGAGCCACTATCCGTCGTGGTTTCCGTGGGTGGGTGGCGATCCGTTCGTCTTCTTCAGTCCTATATTCAATATCGCCGACAGTTATATCACTATCGGCGTAGCCTACCTGCTGATCTTCCAGTATAAGTATTTTAAGTAGACGTCCGCTTTGGCGGAGGGGAGAGGGTGTGCGCCGATGGAGATATGTCGGTATGGCCCCGTTTCTTGTATAAATCTGTCTCCCCGGCCCTGCGTCCACCCCCGTGGCGCTACGCGCCATGGGCGCGAGGGCCGCAGGTCACTATGCGACCTGAAAAAACAGAAAAATTATTTCCTTATCTTATATTGCAGTCTCAGAATTCGAACTTCTCGAACGAGAGGGTACGCGCATCGACCCTTAGCAGGGAGCCTGCCAGCGGCCTGCCCAATCCTGTAATTATCTTGATAACCTCCGACGCCTGTATCGACCCTATGATGCCGGCAACGGGGGGTATTATGCCCACCGCTCCGGCCTGTGCGGGAGGCTCGGGGAAGAGGTCGGCGTAGGATGGCGCTCCTGCGAAGTTGAACACGGCCACTTGTCCGCCCCACTCCTGGGCCGTGCCGTAGACCAGGGGTATGGAGAGCTTGGAGCATACGCGGTCCATGATATAACGTGTGGCGTAGTTGTCGGTGCAGTCCACTACGATGTCGGTGCAGGCCAGCAACTCGTCGGCGTTGTCCCCGGTGAGGTGTTCGGCCACGATGTCGATCTTTACCTCGGGATTGAGGGCGGAGAGGCGTGAGGCGGCCTCGGCAGCCTTGGAGAGGCCTAACTGCGGCGTGGAGTAGAGGGTCTGGCGCTGAAGGTTGCTCAGTGACAGGGTGTCATGTTCGATTATGGTGATGTGGCCCACACCAGCCGCAGTGAGGTAGGACAGTACGGCGCTGCCGAGGCCGCCCGCCCCCACCACAGTAACGTCTGCCGCGGAGAGCATAAGCTGGTGTTCGGGGCCGAAACCTTCGGCCATCATGCTGCGTGAGTACCTCTCCTGTTGCGAGGGGGTGAGTTGAACCGTTTTCATGGTGTAATGGAGATTGAATCTTGGTTAACGAGTATTTTTTAATGATGTTTTCGTCAGGAGTACATCCGGCCTTGTACGGCAAGGGCAAGGCCATCAGCCCGCAGCCACTCCGGGCGGAGGGCTGAACCGACGCCAAACCGAAGGCCATTAGGTTAACTTAAATGGCTGAGGTGCGAAGGAGGAAAAACAATGCGTTACATTATTAAATTTGCGCCTGGCGGCTTATTTCATCTTCTCCGCTGGCTGCGGACCGATGAGAGTGGATAAGGTTTGCAACATATTTCTTCCCCTTCTAATGCGCCTCCATCCAGTTGCTCCCCACGCCGCTTTCGGCGATGAGTTTCACCTTGAGGGTGGCGGCGGCCTCCATATTCTCTACAACGAGCTTCGTCACCTTTTCTTCCTCGGGTTTATAGAGGTCGAGGACCAATTCGTCATGCACCTGTAAGATTATCTTGCTCTTGAAATCTCCCTTTTCGAGGGCGTCGTGCACCTTGCGCATGGCTATCTTCATGATGTCGGCCGCCCCGCCCTGTATGGGGGCGTTGATGGCGTTACGCTCCGAGAGGCCTCGCACGACGGCATTTCCCGAGCGGATGTCCGGCAGGTAACGCCTGCGCCCGAATAGGGTCGACACGTAGCCTTGTTCGCGGGCCAGCGCGATAACGTTGTCCATATACTCCTTAACCCCCGGATATGAGGCGAAATAGCCCTCTATTATCGCCTTGGCCTCGGGCACGGGGATGGCCAGCCTCTGCGACAGCCCGAAGGCCGAAATGCCGTATATAATGCCGAAATTGGCTGTCTTGGCCGCCCGGCGTTGCTGGGGAGTAACCTCCTTTTCGGATATGCCGAAAATTTTGGCCGCCGTGGCGGTGTGGATATCCTCGCCCTTCTCGAAGGCCTCGATAAGCGATATGTCGCCACTCAGGTGGGCCATTAGGCGCAGCTCGACCTGGCTGTAGTCCACCGACAGGAGCAGGTGGTCGCTGTCCGAGGGCACGAAGGCGCGGCGCAACTCGCGGCCCAACTGGTCGCGGATGGGGATGTTCTGCAGGTTGGGGTTGGTCGACGATAGACGCCCCGTGGAGGTCACGGCCTGGTTGAAAGAGGTGTGTATACGCCCCGTTTTGGGATTTACCAGCAGGGGGAGGGCGTCGATATACGTCGAAAGCAGTTTTTTTAGTCCCCGGTATTCGAGTATCAGACCCACCACCGGATGACGGTCGGCAAGTCCCTGGAGCGACTCTTCGTCTGTTTTATATTGCTTCGTTTTGGTCATCTTGGGCTTCTCGGCGATGCGCAGCTTCTCGAATAGGGCCTCACCCAACTGCTTGGGAGAATTGATGTTGAGGTCGGGTATACCGGTAGCTTCCCGTATACGCGATTCCAGATCGACGAGCTCGCCGCGGATATGGTCGCCGTTGCGGGAAAGTTCGGTGGTGTCGAGCCTCACGCCCGTGAGTTCTATGTCGGAAAGGATATTTATCAGCGGCTCCTCGATGTCGGTGTAGAGCTCCTCCATCGACAGCTCTTTCAGTAGCGGCCACAGCGCCCCGTAGAGGCGGAAGGTGACGTCGGCATCCTCGGCCCCGTACTCTGCGGCCTTGTCCACTGGCACCATGTCCATGGTTATCTGCTTGGCCCCGCGACCGATGAGCTCCTCGATGGTTATTGGTCGGTAGCCCAGGTACTTGCGCGAGAGGCTGTTCATGTCGTGGCGCGCCTCGGGGTCGATGAGATAGTGGACGATCATGGTGTCGTAAAGCCTGCCACGCACGCGTACCCCCGCCTCGCGCAGGATCATAATGTCGAACTTGAGGTTCTGCCCGATCTTGGCTATGGATTCATCCTCGAACATGGGGCGCAGGAGATCGAGTATCTCTTTACGGTTGGAGTTGTCGCAGGCTACGTACCAGGCCTCGTGTTCCCTGACGGCGAACGATATGCCTACGATGAGCGAGGAGAAGGGGTCGAATCCGGTGGTCTCGGTGTCGAAACATACCATTTTATGCCCGGAGAGTTCCTTTGCCAATGCCGCCACCTCTTCTGCGGTGCGCAGGGTGGTGTATTCATGCGGGGTGTCCGCGGCGGTAGAGAATTCGCTGAAAGAGAACAGGTCGTCGGGAGCCCCACCGATAAGGGGAGAAGAGGATATGCCCTGCCCGTTATCGTCGGTTTCGTCTTCGCTCCCCGTGATGTCGGCCGCCGAGGTCGAAGCACCCGGAGCGCCCGGGGCGGAGAACAGGTCGCCCTGCACCGCCTCCACGCATTTCATATAGTCGCGGGGCTTAGGAGCGGAGGGTTTTGCCGGGGCCGTTTTACCGGCCACTGCCTGTGCGTTGCCTGCTTGTGAAGCCACACCCTGCGATGCATTCCCGAGGGTACGCAGGAACGATGAAAATCCCAATTCCTGATATATTTCATACAGCGCCTTGGTGTCGGGCTCCTCCATCACGAGGCACTCCGGTTCGAAGGCTATGGGCACGTTGAGCGATATGGTGGCCAGCTCCTTCGAGAGCATTATCTGCTCCTTGGTGGCCTCTACGGCCTCGCGCTGCTTGGGGCTTAGCTTGTCGCTGTTGGCGATGATATTTTCCACGCTTCCGAACTCCCTCACCAGCTTGGCTGCGCCTTTCTCTCCGATACCCGGCACACCCGGAATATTGTCCGAGGCGTCGCCCCACAGGGCCAGAATGTCTATCACCTGGCGGGGATTCTCGATGCCGTAGTTGGCGCACAGGTCGGCCGTTCCCACTATGTCGATCCCCTCGCCCTTGCGCTGTTTGTAGATGTATACATTGGGCGCTATGAGCTGCCCGAAATCCTTGTCGGGGGTAACCATGTATACCTCGAAGCCCTCCGCAGCCCCTTTGGCCGAGAGGGTGCCGATCACGTCGTCGGCCTCGAATCCCGGCACTTCGAGCACGGGAATACGCATCGCGGTGAGCAACTGCTTGATATAAGGCACCGAGGTCACGATGTCTTCGGGGGTTTCGCTGCGGTTGGCCTTGTATTCGGGATACATCTCATGGCGGAAGTTGCCGCCCTTGGGGTCGAACGCCACACCCAGGTAGTGGGGTTTCTCGCGATGGATAAGCTCCGCGAGAAATTTGGCGAATCCGAATATCGCCGAGGTGTTGAGCCCCTTGCTGTTGCGCATCGGACGCCCGATGAAGGCGTAGTAGGAGCGGAATATCAGCGCGTAGGCGTCTATGAGGAATAGTTTTTTCATGGATGGACTCTCTGAAAGATTCGTCGTGAATGGGCAGTTAAGGCTCTATGGGGTGTGCACGAGTGTGCGAGGCTACCTCTCTCCCGCCTGATTGTCCGAAGAGAGCCACTCGGCAAACGAAGAGGCGGTCTCGTACAGTTTCACCCCGTATAGCTCCGCATGAGGCGGCAGGGCGCCCGCTATGGTGTGGGCGAACTCGGCCACCAAATTCTCGCAAGTTGGCTGGTAGGAGGTGAGGATTATCTTGGAGTAGCTCTTGCCCAAGGTGGCAGCGATATCGCGATTCGAGGGCGTGTCGCGCAGGACGAAAGCGTGGTCGAATTTGTCGACTACGAGGCCGCCCACGATACGCTTCATCTCGCCGAAGTCGATGACCATGCCGTATTTGGGGCTTTCGGGGTCGGCGTTGGGCGTGCCCACCACCGTCACCTGCATCTTGTACGAATGCCCGTGTATCTCGCTGCACGCCCCGTCGTAGCCCGAGAGGGTATGCGCCATTTCGAAATGGAACTCCTTGGTAACTCTTATCTTTGCCATGGTTTTAAGCTGTTTGAATCGAAGGGTACGGTCCTGTTGCTAAGGTCGGTACGCGATTATTTATCTTCCCCTTTACCTTCGCCGCAGTCGATATCCACCTCGCGGTCGAACGCCTTGGTGAGCGATATGAAGGTCTCGGTCTGCGATATTCCAGGCACCTTGAGTATATGGTCGAAGATTACGCGCATGAGGTGCTCATTATCGGAGCAGAACATCTTGGCGAGGATATTATACTTGCCGGTTATGAAGTGGCACTCGACTATCTCGGGGATGTTATTGAGCAGATCTACGGTTTCGTAGTTGCGCGAGGGGTCCGATATGCGGATGCCTATAAAGGCACACACGTCGTAGCCCAGGGTCTTGGGTTCGACATGGAGCCTTGAGCCGCAGATCACGCCCATCTCTTCCAGTTTTTTCACCCTCTGGTGTATGGCCGCCCCCGAGATACCGCATTCGCGGGCTATTTCCAGGAAGGGCATCCTTGCATTTTTGATCAGGAACAGGAGTATCTTCCTGTCCACGCTGTCGATAGAAACCTTTGTCATAATTCCGATCTTTTTGATGTAACCGTTACTCTCCCGCCCTTATCCGTACGTTATGTATGACGCTCTCCTACAAAGTTAATGTTTTTTAACGAATTGTTATCGTTTTGCCTCTTGAAAATTATGTTTTGTTTTGTAACTACCTCTGTAAAAAGTAAATCATAAGCAAGGCGACTCTGCGAAACTCAATTGCCACGCCTGCCGCACAAAAAAGCGGGACGCTTTTAAAAAGGCGTCCCGCTTCAAATGAATTCCATATAGCTATGGTTATTCTTCGTCCCTGTGCAACTGTTCAACGTAGATGGCGTGCATCTTGTTGACACGGTTTGTTATAGAGGGCTTTGTGAAATACTGCCTGCGGCGGAGTTCCTTCAGCACGCCGGTCTTTTCATATTTCCTTTTGAACTTCTTGAGGGCCCTTTCGATGTTTTCACCCTCTTTGATAGGCATTACGATCATTGCTATGTGTTTTTTTTAATTATTAATACTTGTTTTGTGAAATCGTCTCCGGTATTTTTTGCCGGACAAGCTGTGATGGTCGGTGTTTTTAGCTAAAATTCCCCTTTCACGGGGCTGAAATAGAGATAAGCAGAGAGCCTTTCGGCCTCCTCTTCGGAAAATATTTTGTCCTTTATCAGATCTCTATAGTTACTCCAACCTCCTTTCAGTTGCCTGTATTTCAGTAATTTGGCCAGCCGGGTCGGGGCAATGTAAGGATGCCCTGCCAACTCCTGCGGGAGTGCAAAGTTAATATCTATTTTTTGAATTACACTACTGTCCACGCAAATTTGTTGCAAAATGAGCTGGTAGTTCTTATCGGTCATACCCTCCACCTCCTGTAGCTGGGAGGCGCTTACGAAGCCTCCGAGCCTGCGGCGGTACTCCACGATGCGTCCCGCTGTGAGGGGGCCGATGCCCCTGACGGTTACCAGCGCGGCCGAGTCGGCGCCGTTGAGTTCGAGGGGGAGGGAGGGTTGTGAGGGGATAGTCGAGGTAGTGGTCGCGGCGGTCCCGGAGGATACTTCGCCCGAATGGGGATTGCCCTGAGTTGTCTCGGGCCTGGTATTCTTACGGGAGAATTCTTCCCCTATACGTATATAAGGTTTGAGTGCAGCGAAGGCCTCGCCGGATACGGTGTAGCACCTGGCGAAGTCCTCCGGCGAGCGGAATACTGCGCCGCGGTCGCGGTAACGGACGATGACATCGGCCTGTCGTGGCGAGAACCCGAGCTTCACAAGCCCCTCGTGGGTAATGGTGTTGGGATCGAACTCGAAGGGAGTGAACCCTCGGCGGACGTTCCTGCGTGAGCTGTCGCTGTACGTGCGACTGTAGTCATGATATCCGCTGTTTTCGCCCTGTGTGCGGCGGGTACGGAAGCCTTCACTTTCGGCCATCTTGCCTGTGTAGAGTATGAAACTCTCGTCGCGCGAGGGCTTACCCACCCACAAAAACAGCAGCGACGCTACTGCCAGCAGGGGTATGAGCAACAAAACCCTGCGCCCTTCACGCCGGGAAAAAGAGAGCAGTTTCCCCGCCACGGAGGAGAGCCTGCCTATGATATTTGGCATTTTAGAGGTAAAAGGGTTAGGGGTGGTCTGTATGTTGTGGTTTCGCCCTTGATCCGCATCTTAGGCGAGGCTGTTTGTTGTTCTATAGCTTATCCTTTGCGCATTATTCCGTTATCTCCGCCGAGTCGCCCCTTACGAGCCGCGCGTACTCTTGCGACGGCGACTTTGTGAACGGGCCTATGCCGTACTCGTTCCAGCGACTGTCGACTTTCGTTATCGTAGCCTTATCCATAGTCACCACATTGGGCCAGGGTCTCGCCTTGCGGCCTGTCGCTTCGGTTTTTACGCGGCAGTCCATGATAAGCGTATCACCCGCAAGGCGGCAGTCGAGCTCGGGATCGCAGTTGGCTGCTCCCAACCACACCAGGTCACCCCCGCGCAGGCCCTCGGCACTGTCGTCGAAGATAAGCAGGTATTTTACGCCCGCTCCGGCGTTCTTTGTGGCCAAGCACTCGGCCTCTTCCATGGTTACGGTCGAAGAATATATCGCAGCGGCCCGCCATTTGTCCATAAGCGAGCTGTCGACCCGCAGGCCGCGGGGGTCGATAGGGGCGAGGGGAGCCGTGTCCTCCTCGCTACGATCGGTCGCGTCCACGGCCAGTTTGCCGCCGTATCCCAGTTCGAGGGAGCTGTGGTCGAGTACGTCCATCGGTCCCCGGCCCCACAGCAGGTCGCGGCGCAGGTCTACGCCACGCAGTAGCTTAGCCAACGTTTCAGGGTCGCGAATATCACCTCCGCAGGAGGTTACGACCATAAATTTATTGAACATCATCTGCCCCGCACCCCACAGCGCACTGGCGGCCTTGAAGGCCTGCCCGGGGTATGAAAGTTCGATATCTATAATAGCGATATTGTGCGCCACACCCTCCAGGGGCAGGTACATGTCGCGCACTTCGGGCAGCATGGCCATCTTTATAGGCTCGACGAATATCTTCTCGGTGGCCTGGGCTATGAAGGCGTCTTCCTGTGGCGGCACACCCACGATCGTGGCGGGGTAAACGGCCTCGCGGCGGCGGGTGATGGCCGTAACGTGGAATACGGGATAGAGGTCAGGCAGGGAGTAGAAACCCGTGTGGTCGCCGAAAGCACCCTCGATGACTTTATCTTCCGCAGGGTCGACGTAACCCTCGATCACAATATCGCAGTCGCAGGGGACCATTATGTCGTTGGTGATACATTTCACCAGTTTCACGCCTCGCCTGCGGATAAATCCCGCCAGCATATATTCGTCCATGCCCTCCGGCATGGGGGCCGTGGCTGCGTAGGTGTAGGCGGGATCGCCGCCCAGGCACACGCTCACGGGCATCCTGCGCCCGAGGCGCTTGTAGGCCTCGTAGTGGCGCGCGCCGGTCTTGTGCATATGCCAGTGCATACCTGTAGAGTGATCGGAAAATTCCTGCATGCGGTACATCCCCACATTGCGCGCGCCTGTCTCAGGGTCGAGCGTATTTACCATCGGCAGGGTGACGAACCGCCCCCCGTCGTGGGGCCAGCACTTGAGGATTGGGAGCGTCGAGAGCCGAGCCTCTTCACCCATTAATACCACCTCCTGGCACTCGCCGCGCCCCCTTTTGTTGCGCGGCATCCACCTTGCCACTCCGCGCAGCAGAGGCAGGAGCCGCAATTTGTCCCACAAACTCGGGCAGGGCTTCATAGCGCTGGTGAAGAGCGTAGATATGCGTCCCGAGAGTTCCCCGAGATTATCCACCCCGAGCGCCATAGCTATGCGCCTCTCGGATCCCATCATATTGGTGAGTACTGGGAATCCCGTTCCCGTATTTTCGAATAGAAGGGCCTTGCCTCCGCCGGGCTTCTTGGATTCACGGTCGGTGATCTCGGTGATCTCAAGCACGGGATCGACCGTAGCGGAGATGCGCACCAGTTCTCCCTCACGTTCGAGGCGGGCTATATATTCTTGCAGATTTTTGTACATGGAGGTGGATATCGTCGCGGCCGCCGGGCGGGCGGGGCAAATTATTACCGTAAATATAATAACAAAAAACAAACCCCTGCAATTTTTGCAAGGGTTTGTGGTTGACCTACCTGGATTCGAACCAAGAATAACAGATCCAGAGACTGTGGTGTTACCATTACACTATAGGTCAATAGCGGTGCAAAGGTAATCAAAAAATCTTTTTCTTGCTACTTGTCACTACAAAATCTTTCAGATAAAAAGGTTCGAAGTATGCAATATCTTGAAATTTAGACTCTTGGAATGCTTTTTCTGCCAGCGCGGAGAATCCTTTGGCCGAGCTCGACACGTCGATAATATGGCTGTTAAGCCCCTTGAGAGCCTCCGCACCCTTGCCCGCCCCGCTTCCGAAAAATACGAACGGACCCCTCTTGCGCTCGGCGGAGAAGCTGTCGGGAGTGATGATATGGGCCTCGATCTCGGACAGGGCCTTGCCCTCGTAGTCGAAAAGCTGGCAGTAAACCTCCATGCGGCGCGCGTCGATCATGGGGCAGAAGACGCCCTGTTCGATGCCGGGAATGTCTATAAGTCCCGCTTCTATGTCCTCCTTGGCGGTACACACCATGGCCTCGAGGCTGTTGATGGCGATAAGCGGTATCTTGGAGGCGTAGCACAGCCCCTTGGCCAGCGAGGTGCCGATCCTGAGGCCCGTGTAGGAGCCCGGGCCGCGGCCTATGGCGATGGCGTCGAGCTCACAGCTCGAGATATCGTGCTGGCGCAGTATGTCCCGTACGTATATGGCGGCGTCCTGCGCGTGGCGCCTGTCGCCGCTCTCGCATAGGGACAGCAACTCCCCGTCGCGGGCGAGGCCCACCGAACATACTTCCGTGCCTGTTTCTATGGATAATATAAGTGCCATTGGATAACGTGTAGATGTTGATTCTAAGAGTTGAGTAATTCAATTCGACCTTTGTCGTGCAAAGGTCGACAGTCCGCCGCCGCCCTAAACGAAAGGGTGTTTCTCCGTTACGGCTCGTTCTGCCCTACGCCGGCGTCAGACTGAAGCCAAACCGTGAAGGGCGTGTTGTAATCGTAGTCACATGCAAATATTCCGCCACTTGTGACGGAGAGATTACTGTACCCGCCCGTCGTCGAAGTACGAATCCTTGAGCCCCAGCAGGTAGAGGATGCCGTCGAGGCCGATGGTCGAAAGCGACTGTCCCGCCGTGGCCTTCACCTTGGGTTTGGCGTGGAAAGCGATACCGAGGCCCGCTATGTTGAGCATCGGCAGGTCGTTGGCCCCGTCGCCCACGGCGATGGTCTGGGCTATGTCGACGTTCTCCACCTGGGCTATAAGGCGCAGCAGTTCGGCCTTGCGCTTGCCGTCGACGATGTCGCCCACGTGGCGTCCGGTGAGCTTTCCGTCGGCGATCTCGAGTTCGTTGGCGTAGACGTAGTCGAAGCCGTAGCGCGTCTTGAGGTAGTTGCCGAAGAAGGTGAATCCCCCGGAGAGGATCGCCGTCTTGAAGCCCACTTTTTTAAGTATGTGTATAAGCCTGTCGAGCCCCTCGGTGATGGGCAGCGTGCGGGCTATATCCTCCAACACCTTCACGTCGAGACCCTCCAGTAGGGCTATCCTCTGGCGGAAACTGTCGCTGAAATCTATCTCGCCCCTCATGGCGCTTTCGGTTATGGCCCTCACCTTTTCACCCACGCCCGCCCTCTCGGCCAGCTCGTCTATCACCTCGGTTTCGATCAAAGTAGAGTCCATGTCGAAGCAGATAAGCCTGCGGCAACGGCGGAAAAGGTCGTCCTGCTGCAGGGAGATATCTATTCCCATGTCGGTCGACAGGGCCATGAATTCCGACTGCATCAGGGCCTTGTCGAGCGGCTTGCCGCGCACCGATAGTTCGATGCACGACTTGGGCGCGCGGGCGTTTTCATCGAGGGGTATACGGCCCGTGAGGCGCAGTATGGAGTCGATGTTGAGCCCCTGCGCGGCCACGATACGCGTGGTCTTGGCTATCTGTTTGGCAGTGAGCTTGCGCCCCAGGAGGGTGATGATGTAGCGGTCCTTGCCCTGGCGCTTCACCCACCCCTCGTATTCCTCCTCGGTGATGGGCGTGAAGCGGATGGTCACACCCAGTTCGTAGGCCTTGAACAGTAGGTCTTTCATTATCTCGCCTGAGTTGCTGGCCGCAGTGCTGAACAGGATACCCATCGAGAGGGTCTGGTGGATATTGGCCTGGCCTATGTCGAGGATAAAGGCGTCGTAGCGGGCCAGTATTTCGGTCAACGCCGAGGTCACGCCGGGCTTGTCGTCGCCGGAAATGTTGATCTGGATGATCTCTACTTTCTCTGTCTTTTCGTTCTTGTCGGTGGTCATAGCCTCTACATGGAGTTTGAGGGTGATTATTTTCGGGGCTCGGGGTCGCCCGGGAGCCTTACCGTGTATATCAGGTGTTCGAGTTGGCGCATGAAATTACGTCTGGGATCGCGCGGAGAGTAAACGTATGTGTCTATGGTTATCACTCTGTGATTCTGCGTATCGAGAGTGGAGTAGCTCATGAACGGGCCTCCCATGAAGTCGTTCTTCACATCCCAGAATCCTCGCATTTCGGCCCAGAAACGGCCGTTGATACGCATGTATTCCACCTCGGGCTCGACGTCGGCTGTAGTCATGTAAGAGCCGGCCGACGGGCCCGGGATCAGGGCTGTGAACTGGTTGCGGCGGGCCGTGAGCGCCTCGGGCGAGAAGTCGCTCTTGTCTTTGTAGGGGTAGGTGTATATTATAATTCCCTGGCTCGATACGCGAAGCTCGTGCGATATCCACATGAATCCCTTCTTGCTGTCCCTTATCGTGTATCCGCGCGGGACGGCCATGGTGAAATCGAACTGCTTCTCGACGGCATTCTCGATCGTGATGTCGTGATACTTGCGGAAAAACGCCAGGTCACGCTCGCGTTCGCTCATGTCAAGTACATGCTCGAGCTCTTCTCGATGGAGGCCCATATACGCGGCTATCTCCTGGGGTGAACGGCCCGAGGCGGTAATAAAGGTCTGGGGTTTGGCGTTTACGTCGTATTGTATGGCCATCGACGGCTCTTCGGCCTTGGGGTCGACCTCCACGCGGAGTATGTTACGGTGCTTGATCAATAGGCCCATAAACGACCTGGGAGTGGTGCGGGCAAGATTGAATAGCGGTTCGAAGTGGAATAGCATCGGTACGGGGGCATGGAGTATGGAGTACAGGGTGTCACATACGGGGCCCGGCCACAGGCTATCGTCCGCCACGATCAGCACCTCGTAGGGGCTGCCCGTGACCTCCGGCTTATAGTTGTCGTCGGAGCATGAAACTATCGTCAGCGACAGGGCCGCCACCGATACCGCAAACGCCGCGACAGGCGTTATTATCTTACTGAAAACTTTCATCGTGTCTACCTCATTCAAGGTATGTTACAAAGATAATAAACTCTTACAAACTGTTTAAAGTTTTGACTAATTCAATTAAATCTTTTTACTTTGCACCCAACGGTGCAACACATCCTTCCGGATATTCGGAGAGTGAACCGGCGCCGGAAAGGGTAAACCCCGCTACGTATGCATTTCAGCCCGTTTAAAATAGTCCGCCGTCTGGCTCCCTCGGTGATCTGGGATTTCGAGGATGAGCAGGAGAGGGTGTTCCTCACCTTCGACGACGGACCCACCCCTGAGATCACTCCTTGGGTGCTGTCACAGTTGGAACAGTACAATGCAAAGGCCACATTTTTCTGCCTGGGCAAGAACGCCGAACTTTATCCCGATATACTTCGGATGATAAGGGACGGAGGGCACAAGCTCGGCAACCACACTTACAGTCACCAGAAGGGCTGGGGCATGAGTCTCGAGCGCTATCTCGAAGACGTAGAATTCGCCAACGGCATCCTGCATACCGACCTGTTCCGCCCCCCCTACGGGCGTATCACCCCCATGCAGGCGCGGCGCATAGGCGAACACTACAACATAATAATGTGGGACGTGCTGAGCCGGGATTACAGTAATATCGTTTCGCCCCGCCAGTGTCTGCGCAATGTGACAAAACACGTCAAGGGAGGCTCTATCGTGGTGTTCCACGACTCCCGCAAATCCTTCCGCAACCTAAGCTACGCCCTGCCCCGCACGCTCGAATTCCTCCAGAAGAAGGGGTTGAAGTGCTCTACGCTGGAGTTGTAGGAGGGTGTATATATAATTTCAACTGTTCGTTTTTCGGCCTTGCGCCTACCCCCAGTGGCGCTTTGCGCCATGGGCGCACGGCCGTGGGTCGCCTAGGCGACCCAGAATAAATCATTAAGCGGGATTTATCAGAAGGAAATGAATAAAAAAAACATAATAATCGCCGTGACCGGTGCCAGCGGCTCGCGCTACGCAAGGCTTTTCGCCCGCCGCCTGCTCGACAGCGGGCAAGCGGAGCGGGTGGCCCTTATCGCTACCGACAACGCCCGCGACGTAGCCGCGTATGAGGACTCCGTGGAGTGGTTTTCATGGGATGGGCTTACCCTATACGATAACGGCGATATGTTCTCTCCTCCCGCGTCGGGGTCGGCTCGATTCGATGCCATGGTGGTGATCCCGTGCTCGATGGGGATGCTGGGTAGGATAGCTTCCGGAGTGTCCAACGACCTTATATCCCGTGCTGCCGACGTGATGCTCAAGGAGCGCCGCCCCCTGGTGATCGTCCCCCGCGAAACGCCCCTGAACTATATCCATGTCGACAATATGCGCACTCTCACCATGGCAGGGGCGGTTATCTGCCCAGCCTCGCCGTCGTTCTACGCGATGCCTGAGGATATCGACGCCCTCTGCATGAGTGTGGTCGACAGGGTGTTGTCGCTCATAGGCGTGGAGGTGGATGCTTATCATTGGGGAGAAAAGAAGTAGGCGGTCGCTTATCAGCAATTTGTATAAAATATTTTCATCTCCGCGGCTGTGGGGGTCGGCCGAAGGCCGAGCCGCGGAGATGAGCATCGCTTCCCGCGATGCAAGTGATCATTGCCACGTGACATAGTTTTTTTAAGGTACCTCCAATAACAAATTCGGCCGGAGCAATTGCTCCGGCCGAACCTTTTACTTATATACCGCCTGTTACTCCTTGCAAGCCTCCTTATTCGCCTTGTGCCATACGAGCGACGAGGCGCCGAGCACGGCGGCGTTGCGGCCGTCGATACCAGAGGGCAGGAGTTTCACCTTATTGCGGAAGTTAGACATCATGTGCATCTCCATATACTTCTTGGTGGGCTCGAAAATGTATTTGCCCGCCTTGGCCAGCCCGCCGAAAAGGAATATGGCCTCGGGGCTGGTCATGGCCACGGCGTCGGCCAGGGCCTGTCCCAGCAGGAGACCGGTATAGTCGTACGCTTCGATAGCCAGGGGATCGCCATTGAGGGCGGCCTTGGTTATCATCTCGGCGGTGAGGTCGTTGTAGCTCACCTGGCGGAATTCGCTGTTCTCGATATGGTCGGCCAGGAGTTTGAATACGGTGCGCTTAATGCCGGTAGCAGAAACATAGGTTTCGAGGCACCCCTTGCGCCCGCAACCGCAGACGCGACCCGTGCGGTTCACGATCACGTGGCCCAGCTCTCCTGCAAAGGAGTCGTGGCCGTAGATCAATTCGCCGTTGGCGACAAAACCGCTTCCGAGGCCCGTGCCGAGGGTGATGACGATAAAGTCTTTCATGCCCTTCGCCCCGCCGAATACCATCTCGCCCACGGCCGCCGCATTGGCGTCGTTGGTGATGATCACGGGCACCATGGGGAAGAAGCGTTTCATCTTCTCGACCACGGGGAAAACCCCCTTCCAGGGGAGGTTGACGGCGTTCTCGATGGTGCCCTTATAGTAGTTGGCATTGGGAGCGCCGATGCCGATACCTATAACGTCGCACTCGAAGTTAACGCTGCTGATGAGCTTCTGGATGCCCACATAGAGCTCTTCGATGTACTGGTCGGGGTCGGGGAATTTAGCTGTGGGAATGGTGCCTTCGGCATATAAATTGCCATCCTGATCGACCAGGCCGAATACCGTGTTGGTGCCGCCTACGTCGATGCCGATTGCGATCTGTTTCATACAGAGATGATTTGTTTAGGAAGCGGGAAAGACCTGTCTGTACGGCAATTACCTTTTATCTACAGTGGCCCTCCCGGAGCGCAGGTTGATTCCTGAATAATTTTAAATTGCCTCCAAAAGTAGCTTTTTTTTGCCGTAAAACAAATTTTTGGAGGCTAATATTAGCCCCGCCGGAAAAAATTACTGATATTTGTAATGATTCAAATTAGCGGACAATCTATGTATAGTATCGACGAGTTGGCTCTCCTGACAGAGAAACTGTTGGGCGAGGTGAGTATTGGGCCGGAGCCCGCGGGCCTCTATGCTCCTGTGGAGTATGTGCTGGAGGAGGGGGGTAAACGCGTGAGGCCGGTGATGGCGCTTATGGGGTGTAATGTATTCAGAGACGATATCCGCCCTGCGCATCCGGTGGCCGTGGCCGTGGAGGTATTCCACAATTTCACACTACTGCATGACGACATAATGGACAAGGCGATGGTGCGCCGAGGCAGGGAGTGTGTGCACCTGAAATGGAGCGAGAACGCCGCGATACTTTCGGGCGACGTGATGCTTATTCTTGCTTACAAGAGCCTCGCGGAGGTGGAGCCTTCGCTTTTGCCGCGCGTCTTAGGTATCTTCAACCGCATGGCGGCGGAGGTGTGCGAGGGGCAGCAGTACGATATGGATTTTGAGCTGAGGAAGAGTGTGAATGTCGAGGAATATATGGATATGATACGCCTTAAAACGTCGGTGCTTCTGGCCGCGAGCCTCGAGATGGGTGCGGTGGTCGGCGGGGCTAATCAGGCGCAGAGCGATGCCCTGTACAGGTTCGGCATAGAGCTTGGCCTTGCCTTCCAGGTACAGGACGACCTGCTCGACCTCTATGCCGATGAGAAGGAGTTCGGCAAACGCATCGGCGGCGATATCCTCTCGGGCAAGAAGACATTCCTGCTGTCTACGGCGTTGAAACTTGCCGGCGATAGCGATCGGAGCCTGTTGCAGAAGCTGATTACAGATAAGAAAATGGCTCCGGAGCGTAAAATAGCCGAGGTCAGGAGTATATATGACCGCCTCGGGGTGCGTGAGGCTGCCCGGGCGGAGATCGACCGCCGCATGGCCTCGGCCTTAGAAGAACTTGAGGCTGTGGGAGTCGGCGCCGAGCGCCTCGAGCCCCTGCGCTCGATGGTGGTAATGTTAATGGACAGGAAAAAATGACGCTCACCCGCAAGGATATAGAAATAATGGCCCCCGTGGGGTCGTACGAATCGTTGATGGCGGCCATTCAGGGGGGCGCCGACTCTGTATATTTTGGGGTCGAGCAGCTCAATATGAGAGCGCGTTCGTCGTTCAATTTCACCCTCGACGACCTTGCCAAGATAGTACATATAGCCCGCGAGAACGGCATCAAGACCTACCTCACGGTCAACACCATACTCTACGACGAAGACCTCGACACCATGCGCCGCATCGTGGACAGGGCCAGGGCTGAGGGCGTCGACGCCATCATCGCCTCCGACCAGGCGGCAATACTCTACGCCCGTTCCATAGGCCAGGAGGTGCATATCTCCACCCAGCTCAATGTGTCGAATATAGAAACGCTGGCATTCTACGCCCAGTGGGCCGACGTGGTGGTGTTGGCCAGGGAGCTTACCATCGATAAGGTTAGGGCCATACACAGGGCCATCGCCGAGCGCGACATTCGCGGCCCCAAGGGAGAGCTCGTCGGTATAGAGATGTTCGCCCACGGAGCGCTTTGCATGGCTGTGTCTGGTAAGTGTTACCTCAGTCTGCACGATAGTAACTGCTCGGCCAACCGCGGCTCGTGCCGCCAGATATGCCGCCGCTCGTACGAAGTGAGGGATAAGGAGACAGGGCAGGAGATGGTGATCGACAACCACTATATAATGTCGCCCAAGGATCTCTGCACCATAGACTTCCTCGACCAATTCATAGATGCCGGGGTACGTGTACTCAAGATCGAGGGCCGGGCCCGTTCGGCCGAATACGTGAAACGGGTGTGCGAGTGCTACGACGAAGCGGTGAAGTCGGTGTGTGACGAGACGTTCTCGGAAGATAAAGTGGCGGCGTGGAAGGAGAAGCTCTCCACCGTATTCAACCGTGGTTTCTGGGGCGGCTACTATATGGGCGAGACAGCAGGGGAATGGAGCCGCAACTACGGCTCGTCGGCCACAAAGCGCAAGGTGTACGTGGGTAAGGTGACCAACTACTTCTCCAAGCTGGGTGTGGCCGAGGTGTTGGTGGAGGCATCGCCGCTGGACAAGGGCGACGAGATACTATTCCTGGGTGACACTACCGGAGTCCAGGAGATGATGGCCGATGATATACGTGTGAACTTGCAGGGCGTCGACAGGGCCTTGCAGGGGGAGTATTGCTCCATACGTACCGAGAGTAAGATACGCCGGGGCGACAAGCTATATAAGATGGTCGACAGCGAGTGATGCGGCGGCGTTTGCAGGGTTTTCAGAAATTATTAATACAAATCATATTTAACTTTTCCTCTCCGAGAATGTCTTACTGAAAGTGTATCCGGCGGAATAAAATAACAGACAAATAAAAAGTGCGGTATATATGAATTTTGTAGCGGATAAGAGGTTCTACTCTTTCTCCTGTGGCGGGGATACCCCCCTTGCCGGCGCGGCGCGGGAGATGTTGGATAAGTTACCCAAGAAAGAGAGAGTATTGAGGGTGGTATTCTTCGGCGATCCGGCCGATAACGCCGCCTATCTGCGCGATGCCGCGGAGCTTAAACGTACGGTGGGAGAGTGGGGCGGAGCGGAGACTCCGGTCGTGAGTTACGTTGCACAAAAACCGTTGGGCGGGGAGAGCCTTATCATGGAGGCCACGACCACGAACCGCGTGAAGGGTGTGGAAGTGAGATATTGCGACAATTATATAGTGTTCGACGACGGCTCCTCGCGCGAGCTTATAATGGGCGGCGTGTTGCCCGGCGATATTTTCGCCGATACCTATACGCAGGCTGCGGATGTCTTCGGCAGGATATATTCGGTGATGATGCGCGAAGGGTTTGCCCTGAGCGCCATCGTGCGCCAGTGGAATTACGTGGAAAATATCACCACGATGACCGGTGCGCGCCAGAACTACCAGATGTTCAACGACGCCCGCTCGGAGTTCTATGCCAAGGGGTGCTGGGGCGGAGGGTTTCCCGCCGCCACCGGGATCGGCACGAGCGCAGGAGGCGTGATGGTGGAGCTCAATGCGGTCGCAGGCGTGACCATAGAGAGCGTAGCCCTCGACAACCCGCTGCAGGTGGCGGCCCACTGTTATTCCAAACAGGTGCTTGTGGGCGATGGAGCGGCGAAAACTGCGGGGCCGTCGACACCCAAGTTCGAACGTGGACGCATGCTCTCAGAGGGCGGCTCGAGCTCGCTTATATACATCTCCGGCACCGCGGCCATACGCGGCGAACATAGTCTCGCAGGAGAGGATATGGAGTCGCAGACCCGCGCCACGATGGAGAATATCGAGGCCCTGGTCTCAGGCGAAAATACCGGCCGCAGCGGGAAGATAGATTACCGTATGCTGAGGGTTTACATCAAATATCCCGAGCAGGTAGAGGCCTCGCGAAAATATATGGAGAAAGCTTATCCGAGGGTCCCCACGTTCTACATTCACGCCGATATATGCCGCGACGAGCTCCTTATGGAGATAGAAGGAGTGGCGGTAGTGGAATAGCCGGTCGACCATAAAGTGTTTAAACGAGCTATGCGGCCTCCTCGGGGGCCGCATAGCTCGTTTAAATGGGTCTGACTGGATTCCCAGCTGATACCCCTGCTACTGATCGTTGTAGTAGCGGTAGATAATATTGTAGACAGTCTTGGACGCGACCCTCGAAGTACCGAGGTTAATCCTTCCCGCCGCCAGTTGAGAGCGGAGATATGTGTTTTCGGGGTCCATAGAGAGGATTCTCTGTATCACCCAGAACGCGCTGGCGCGCTGGCTATCCCAATTGCTCTGAGAGAAGCCGCGAGCCTGCCATTCGCTATAAGGCTTGTCGAGGAAGTAAGCGAGATACTCCCCGGCATCGGAAATAGTGCCGTCGCCGTCGTCGGATAAGAAGAGGTCTTCATCCAGCAACCTGGACATCTCGCACACCTCCACAAAGTGCTGCAGGTTGTAGATCGAATAGCCCAACCCATTCTGGTCGCGTGCGGTCTCGCGGGGCATCTGGCCGGTAGCCTGTATCTGGGGGTATATTCTCCTTGTGGGGAAAGCATCGACGATCGCCTTGGCTTCGGCATACTTGCCGGTAAAGAGGCAAAGACCCATACATGTCTGATCGTAGGCCACGGAGTGGTTGTTCGTGGCGTTGTCTTCGGCAAGGGGGGCGGTCTGGGTCGTCATGTAAGTATACAAACGTTCGGCCCAATTGCGCATACCGGCGTCTACCGCGGGAGTATAAGCCTCCGAGCCCATGATAAGTGATGCCGAAGCAAAGGCTCCGAGTATGTTCTGCGAGTTGATAACCCCTGCGGCCGACCCGATATTGTAGTTGGGATAGCTCGGGATTATCTGGCCGTAGTCATAGTTGGGGATGGTAGCCGTGGCGGGATTGATAAACCATGTCTTAAGGTAGTCTACGCATTTGCGTGCGAACTCTTCCCTGCCTGAGAAGAAGTAGGCCTGCCCCAGCGTTTTCACGGCATTGACCATGTCGCTCTGCCGCTCGGCGTCATACTTATCGTAATTCTCGTCGTTTCGGTAACCGTCGCGGTAAACCCAAATACCGCTTCCTTCCGGCTCTTCCCATATGTACTTGCTGACGATGATCATGCAATTAGGATTGATGCCGAAAAGCGGAATATCCGTGGGACGGTCGAGCACGGATATGGGCTTGGATGTGAGGAGTGCCGTCGCGTTATCATACAGGGCCTTGTAGGCGGTATAGTACTTCGAATTAGCGGCATTCCCTGCATTAGCGTTGGTTAACAGGTCTTCCCTTACTTCGAGCATGTAGTCGAAATCCCATAGCGACACCCTCGGGCGTCCTCCGGGAAAATCATCAAGGTTGATCTTGCCCAGTTCGCTGTTGATTTCCGGTTCGGTGGAGCAGGACCACAACATGGTCGTACAGCAAATGGCGGAAAAAATAAGAGTCTTGATCTTCATGGTGTTATGGGTTTGTGGAGGTTTAATATGGATGGTCACCGGGCCGGATATTTCCGGACAATACTTCGTTATTGATCTGTATTGAAGCGGTAAATGATATTATATGTCGACTTGGGCCCGATTTTCGTGGGGCCGAGGTTAGTCCTCCCCGCTACCAACTGGGCGCGGATGGTCGAATTGGCTGAGTTCATCGAAAGTATTCTTTGGAGCACCCACCATGCATTTACCCTGGCACTGTCCCAGCTGCTTTGGGTGTAACCGCTGGCATTCCAGGCGGAGACTGTTTTGTCGAGGTATGCTCCGAGGAACTCGCCGGCCTTTGAAATAGTGCCGCCGCTGCCACTGGATAAGAAAAGATCGTCATCCAATAGTTTGGCCATCTCGCATATCTCCACGAAGTGTTGCAGGTTGTAGGTAGAGTAGTGGTATCCCTGCTGATCGCGCGCAGTTTCGCGAGGCTGTTCGCCGCTGGCACTGATCTGGGCGAATATCCTCTTTACAGGGAAGGCATCGACGATAGCCTGGGCTTCGGTGGTCTTACCTGCGAAAAGGCACATGCCCAGGCACACCTGGTCGTAGGCCACCGAGTGGTTGTTCGTGGCAGGAGCCTCGGCGAGAGGTGCCGGTTGGGTGGTCATGTATGTGTACAGGCGTTCGGCCCAGTTACGCATGCCGGCGTCCACAGCGGTGGTATAGGCCTCGGAGCCCATAATAAGCGACGTTGCGGCGAAGGCGCCGAGTATGTTCTGCGAGTTGATGACCCCTGCTTTGTTCCCAATGTTGTAGTTGGGGTAGCTGGGGATTATCTGCCCGTAGTCGTAGTTGGGAATGGTTGCCGTGGCGGGATTGATAAACCATGTGTTGAGGTACTCCACGCACTTGGCCGCGAACGCTTCCCTACCGGAGAAAAAATAAGCCTGTCCCAGCGTCTTCACGGCATTCACCATGCTGGTTTGGCGGTTGGCGTCGTACTGATTGTAATTCTCACTATTTACGTAACCGTCTTTGTAGACCCAGATGCCACTTCCGGCGGGCTCCTCCCAGATGTATTTGCTGACTATGATCAGGCATTGGGGGTTGATCCCAAATAGGGGGATGCCTGCGGGACGGTCGAGTACGGATATGGGAGTAGACGAAAGCAGATCCGTCGCACTGTCATACAGTGCTTTGTAGGCAGTATAGTATTTTGACCCTGAGGGATTTCCGGCACCGGTATAGGTATTCAGATCGTCTCTCACTCTGACCATGTGGTCGAAGTCCCATAGCGATAAGCGCGGACGTCCTCCCGGGAAATTCTCTACGGTTCCGGTACCTTCACCTCCACCTTCATCTTCACCTCCACCTTCATCTTCACCTCCACCTTCATCTTCATCTTCATCTTCATCTTCACCTCCGCTGCCTCCTTCATCTCCACTGCCACCGGTTTCGGTGCCAGTTTCAGTGCCGGTACCGGAACCGCCATCGTATGGTTCCTCCTTGGAAGAGCAAGACCATAACATGGCCATGCAGCAAATGATAAAAAAGGTGAAGATACCTCTCCTCATGGTATTATAATCTATATTTAAAACATTAGACATGCGACGGTACGTTGTCGATAAAACGTGCTAAAACGAGATGCCTGGCTTATGAATACCCGACATCCCGTTTTATATATTCCCAGTAAGATTACTATTACTGATCCAGATAGTAACGGTAAACGATGTTTTGTGTCGATTTGGGCCCGACCCTCGATGCCCCAAGGCTCGTCCTTCCCGCTGCCAGCTGGGCGCGGATAATCGCGTTACTGGGGTCCATCGAAAGAATTCTCTGTATCTGCCACCATGCGTTGGTACGTGAGGCGTCCCAGCTACTCTGCGTGAAACCGCGCGCGTTCCAGTCGGTCACAGGCTTATCCAGGAACTCGCCGAGATACTCGCCAGCCTTGGAAATGGTGCCGTCACCATCGTTCGAGAAGAAGAGGTCCTCATCCAACAGTTTGGCCATCTCGCACACTTCGATAAGGTGTTGCAGGTTGTAGGTCGAGTAGTGATAACCCTGCTGGTCGCGTCTGGTCTCCGCAGGTTGCTGGCCATTGTTTTCTATCTGGGCGAATATCCTTTTTGTGGCGAAATTGTCTACGATCGCCTTTGCTTCTACGTACTTGCCAGTGAAAAGACAGAGACCTAAAACCGTTTGATCATACGCTGTACCGTGGTTGTTAGCTGCGTTGACTTCACCCAGAGGTGCAGGCTCGGTGGTCATATACGTGTACAAGCGTTCGGCCCAGTTGCGCATACCGGCGTCAATGGCAGGAGTGTAAGCCTCCGAACCGATGATCAGGGATGTAGCAGCGAAGGCGTTGGTGATATTCTGTGAGTTGATGATACCTGCGGTCGAACCTTTATTATAGTTAACCCTGTCCGGGATCATCTGGCCGTACTCGTAGTTGGGTAAGGTGGCAGTGGCGGAATTGATGAACCACGCCTTGAGGTAGTCTACACACTTGTAAGCGAACTCTTCCCTGCCGGAGAAGAAGTAGGCGTATGCCAGTTTCTTCACAGCGTTAATCATATCGGTTTGGCGCTCGGCGTCGTACTGATTATAAAGTTCGGTGTTGACGTAACCGTCTTTTGTCACCCATTTGTATCTACCCGATCCTTCAGGAGATTCCTCCCACCAGACATACTTACTGATGATGACCAGGTTGTGCGGGTCGATTCCGAACTTTATCAAGGTGTCGGTGATATTCTGAGGACGGTCGAACACGGTTATAGGCCTGGATGAGAGCAGTGCGGTCGCATCGTCGTACACAGACTTATAGGCTGTATAATACTTGGAATTAGCAGTATTACCGGCTTGGGTATTGGCTATCAGGTCGGCCCTGACCTCGAGCATGTAATCGAAGTTAGCTACAGACACCCTCGGACGTCCTCCGGGGAAATCGTCCATATTAATTGTTCTGGACAACAGTTCGGTGTTGACCTCGGGCTCGGTGGAACAGGACCACAACAGAGCCGCGCAACAAACAGCAAAAAGAGTAGAAATTCTGATCCTCATAATATTATAATTTTAAGTTTTTAGAGTGCTAAGTATATGTAATCGCCGTACCTGCCGGCATGTTCATGAACTATTAAGCGTATTTCACTACCGCTCCCTATCAAACGATATGGTGCGATATAATAGTATGGCAATCAGCGTTTATATTTTATCTTACCCCTCTTTCCGTATCCTTTTCACACACCTGTCCAAATACCGGGCCATCCGCTCCGAAGTCCTTTATGTATAACGTTCGGGCTTAAAAACAATGATATCCCGTCAGCAAATTTAAAATAAATTCTTAATATTTCAGATAATTGACGCTTTTATTTGTGTCGAGAGCCTTGTTTGCCTCGAAAAGGGTGGCGTAGCGGCCCGAGGTATCCAGCATGGATGCGGCGGCGCACAACCAGAGGGCTGCTCTTTGCCGTCCCGCCCAATCCTGCGTCTGCTTGTAGGGCGCGAAGTCTTCGACCGTCTTACCAAGATACCCCATGGCAAAGTCGAGACCCTTGCTTATCGAGCGTCCGTCGGGCGAAGTGTAGCTGAAGAGGGTGGGATCTATATCCTTGGACATGATACAGGCGTCTACCATGAACTGGAGATTGAGGATCGTGTAGTTATACCCGTAGGGGCGTTTCAACTCGTGGGGCTGGCGTCCGTCGGGCTCTATCTGCTTGGATATGATCCGTTCCCTTATCTCTTTTGTTATTTCGAGCACTGCGGGCGTATTACCATAAAAGAGGGCGTAGGCCATCGACTGCATATAAAATGACATGCCATGGTTGTTATTCATCGCCTTATACTCTTGGCCCATATCGCTGGTGGTGAACCATGTGTAGAATTCTTTTGCCCACTGTTTAACTCCCGCCTCTATTTTGGGGGTATAGGCTTTGGAACCTTTCAGCAGGGAAATACCTGCGAAACAATGCCTGAGCGAGGTGGTCTGTATGAGCCCGGCTGCGTAACCTTTACCGTCGTTGTGCCCGGGGAGGCAGGCGGCGTATTTCAAATTGGGATTCATCCTTGTCGAAGGTTCGACGAACCAGGTGGCCACATATTCGGCCGCCTTACGGGCATACTCCTCGTTACCGGTGTAGAAATAGGCGAGCCCCAGGGTGCTCACCGCCTGACACATCGGCGAGAGGCGGGCGCCAAGGTCGTAACGCTTGGCATTAGGGTTGGAATGTCCGTCCTTGCGTATCCATGGCATACCGTCGGGGGTATTGGGGTTGGGCCATGAGTAGCTCCCCACGCTCATAAAATCGCGTTTGTCGCCCGAGGGAGCGGTACACTCGTCGGGCTTGTCAGTAATGGCTACCACAGGAGCCTGCATGTATTTGTCGGCATTCTGTATCAGGGTGCTTAAAGGTCTTTTATATATCGAATTTTCATTCACGGCAAGATCCTTACGGGCTTCCAGCATATGTTCGTAGTTCCATATGCATACGGCGGGTCTCTCCACCTTTTGAGGAGCCTTGTTAGCCTTTTTTGCCGAATAGACGCTCGCAGGCAGGACGAACGCGCAGGCCAGTAATAATGTGATGGCAGTTTTCATAACGATTATTCTAAGAGAGATTTATTAATATTTATGCTCCATAGGGACACGGTCAGGCAATCTTTGTGTGCAGGCCCGTGTATTGCGCTCATTTTCCGCTATATTTCAGATAATTAACGCTTTCATCGCTGTCGAGGGCCTTATGCGCTTCGAACAGGCTCTTGTATTTGCCCGACGGGTCGAATGGCGCCGCCGCCGCGCAGAGCCACAGGGCGGTCTTCTGCCGGCCTTCCCATCCCGCATCCTCTCTGTAGGGGGCGAAATCTTCAAGCGTCTTGCCCAGATATTTCATCGCGAAGTCAAGACCCTTGCTTATCGATCGCCCGTCAGAAGAGACGTAGTCGAACAGGGTGGGGTCTATATCCCTGACCAGAGTGCAGGTGGCGACCATGAACTGGAGGTTGAGCAGGGTGTAGTTATACGCGGCGGGACGTCTCAGCTCCTGCGGCTGGCGGCCGTCGGGCTCTATCTGCTTGGAAATAACCTTCTCCCGTATCTCTTTTGTGATCTCGGACACCGTTTCAGTATTGCCCAAGAACATGGCGTAGGAGATCACCTGGATGTAGTAGGCCATGGCGTGGTTGTTCTTCATTGCCCTCTCCCGTTTACCCATGTCGCTGGTGAATAGCCACTCGGACATCTCGCGGGCCCACTGTTTGACCCCGGAGTCAATCTCCGCAGTGTAGGCCTTGGAGCCCTTTATAAGGCAGAGGCCCGCCAGGCAATCCCTGAATGAGGTACCCTGGATCAGGCCGTAGTAGTAACCTTTGCCGTCGTTATGTCCTGGCAGGCAGGCGGCATATGTCATATGGGGATTCATCCTGGTGGAGGGGGTGACGAACCACGCCCTGGCATATTCGGCCGCCTTACGGGCATACTCCTCGTTGCCCGTATAGAAGTAGGCTAGCCCGAGCGTGCTCACCGCAGCGGTCATGGGCTGCAGGCGCGCCTTGAGGTCGAATCGCTGGGCATTGGGATTCCAATGACCGTCCCAGCGTATCCACGGCATACCGTCGGGGGTGTCGGGGTTGGGCCACGAATAGTCACCCACGCTCATAAAGTCGCGCTTGTCGCCCGTAGGGGCGGTACACTCGTCGGGCTTGTCGGTGATGGCTATCACGGGAGCCTGCATGTATTTGTCAGCATTCTGGAGCAGGGAGCTTAAAGATCTTTTATATATCGAATTTTCATTTGTAGCAAGATCCTTACGCGCCTTCAGCATATGTTCGTAATCCCATATACACACCGCAGGCCTCTCCGCCTTTTGAGGAGCCTTGTTAGTTTTTTTTGCCGAATGGACGCTTGCAGGCAGGACGAGTGCGCAGGCCAGGAGTGCCGTAATAATGGGTTTCATATACAGCTTTTTTATTTTTGGGGTATTCCGGCTAATATTTAAGGTAGTTGACGCTGTTAGCGTGGTCCAGATTCTTATTGGCTTCGAAAAGTTTAGCATAGCGACCCGAGGGATCCAATGTCGATGCGGCGGCGCAAACCCAGAGAGCGTACCTTTGTCTGCCAACCCACCCCTGTACCTCTTTGTAGGGTGCGAAGTCTTCGACCTTCTTACCCAGATACTGCATGGCGAAGTCGAGCCCCTTGCTTATTGAACGTCCGTCGAGCGAAGTGTAGCTGAATAGGTCCGGGTCTATATCTTTGGCCATTATGCAGGCTTCGATCAGGTAATCGAGATTCAGAACGGTATAGTTGTATGCAGAGGGGCGAGCCAACTCGTGGGGCTGGCGTCCGTCGGGCTCTATCTGTTTGGATATTACCAGTTCCCTTATCTCCTTGGTCATTTCGGGTATCGCATCGTTTTTGCCGATGAAAAGCGCGTAAGCCATTGCCTGGACATAGAAGGCCATTGCGTGGTTGTTCTTCATCGCTTTTTCCTCTTTACCCATGTCGCTGGTGGTAAACCATGTGTATAATTCGCCGACCCACTGCCTGACTCCCGCATCTATGGCCGGAGTGTACGCCTTGGAGCCTTTCAGAAGGCTCAGGCCGATCAGGCAATCTTTTATCGCGGTGCCCTGTATAAGGCCGTAGAAATAGCCATTGCCGTTATTGTGCCCGGGAAGACAGGCGGCGTATTTCATGTTGGGATTCATCCTCGTGGAGGGATCGACAAACCATACACTGGCATATTCCGCTGCCTTGCGGGCATACTCCTCGTTACCTGTGTAGAAGTAGGCGAGCCCCAGGGTGTTCATCGCTCTGCTCGCAGGTGCGAGGCGCGCTTTGAGGTCGTAGAGGTCGGCGGTGGGGTTGAAAGCTCCATCCTTGCGTATCCATGGCATGCCGTCGGGGGTGTCGGGGTTGGGGAAGGAGTAGCTGCCTATGCTCATGAAGTCGCGCTTGTCGCCTGAGGGGGCGGTGTACTGGTCGGCCTTGTCAGTGATAGCTACGACCGGGGCCTGCATACAATTGTCAGCGTGCCTGATAAGAGTGGCTAAATTGCCTTTATACTTCGAATTTTCATTGCGGGAGAGATCACTGCGCATCTCCAGCATATGTTCGTAGTTCCATTCGCATACTGTGGGCCTTTCCACTTTTTTCGATGAAGCCTTGCCGGATTTGCCTGCTGCCTGTACACCCGTAGACAGTACGAGTGCCGCAGCAAAAAATTGTATAAAAATCGTCTTCATTATGATCTTACAAATTAATATTTCAGATAATTAACACTTTTATCGCTGTCGAGAGCCTTATTGGCTTCGAACAGGGTGGCATAGCGTCCGGATGGGTCGAACATCGAGGAGGCCTTGCACAGCCACAAGGCCCTGACCTGCATCTTCTGCCAGTTGCGGGTCTGTCTGTAAGGGGCGAAATCCTCGACCGTTTTACCCAGATATCCCATCGCAAAATCGAGCGCTTTGCCTATCGAACGGCCGTCCGTGGTGGTAAAGGTGAACATGCCGGGGTCCATATCCTTCATCAGGATGCACATATCCATCAGGTAATTTAGATTCCCTAAGGTGTACATGTAACCGAACGGGCGCCTCAGTTCCTGCGGCTGGCGGCCATCGGGCTCTATCTGCCTGGTTATGACGATATCCCTGACTTCCTGCGCTATCGCTTTGGCGGCTGTGGTGTCGCCTGCAAATAGGGCGTAGACCATGGTTTGCATGTAGAAGGCCGTCGAGTGGTTATTCTTCATCGCTTTCTCCTGCTTACCCATATCGCTGGTGGTGAACCACGTGTAGAACTCTTTCACCCATTGTTTTGTGGCGTCGTCTATCTTTTTCGTGTAAGCCTTGGAGCCTTTGATAAGACACAGTCCTGCGAAACAATTTCTCATAACATCACTCTGTATCAGGCCGATATAGACGCCCTTGCCGTCGTTATGGCCGGGGAGGCACGCGGCATAGGTCATGTGCGGATTCATCCTCGTCGAAGGTTCCACAAACCACGTGTTGGCGTATTCCGCCGCCTTGCGGGCATACTCCTCCCTGCCTGTGTAGAAATAGGCCAGACCCAGCACCGACACCGCCTCGCACATGGGATTCAGTCGGGCCCACAGGTCATACCGCCCGGCGTTGGGATTGGTATACCCGTCCTTGCGTATCCACGGCATGCCGTCTGGCGTATCGGGGTTGGGCCACGAGTAGCTGCCGATGCTCATAAAGTCGCGCTTGTCGCCCGAGGGAGCCGTGCACTCGTCGGGTTTGTCAGTAATGGCTACGACAGGAGCCTGCACGTATTTATCTGCATTCTGGAGCAGGGTGCTTAAAGGTCCTTTATATATCGAATTATCATTTGCTGCGAGGTCTTTACGCACTTTGAGCATATGTTCGTAGTTCCAAATGCATACTGCGGGTCTCTCCGCTTTTTGAGAAGCCTTGTTGGCTTTTTTTGCCGAGTACACGCTCGCGGGCAGGGTTAGTGCGCAGGCCAGCAATATTGTGATGATCCTCTTCATTGCGTCCTTAATATTTCAGATATTTTATGTTATCCGCACTGTCAAGGCCACGGTTGGCGTCGAATAGTTCATGATAGTGGCCCGAAGAGTCGACCACAGCCGCTTCGGCGGCACACCACAGGGCGCGCCTCTGCGACGCCTCCCAACTGCGCGTCTGCTTGTAGGGAGCGAAATCTTCCACGCTCTTGCCCAGGTAACGGAAGGCGAAGTCGAGGCCCTTGCTTATCGAGCGGCGGTCGGGGGTGGTATAGGTGAACATATCAGGGTCGATATCCTTCATCATAATACACATTTCCACCAGGTGGCTGAGATTGAGGATAGTGTAGTCGTATCCGAAGGGGCGTGCCAGTTCGCGCGGCTGAGAGCCGTCGGGCTCTATCTGTTTGGCTATGACATTGTCTTTGACCTCCTGCACTATCCCTTTGGCCGCTTCGACGTCGCCGATAAATAGGGCGTAGGACATCGTCTGCATATAGTAGGCCGTGGAGTGGTTGTTCTTCATAGCCTTCTCCTGCTTGCCCATGTCGCTGGTTGTGAACCATGTGTAAAACTCAGTCACCCACTGTTTCGCGGCGGCCTCTATCTCTTTAGTATAGGCCTTGGAGCCTTTGATGAGGCACAGGCCCGCGAGGCAATCCTTGAGCGGGTAGCCCTGTATCAAGCCGTAGTAGTAACCCTTGTTATCGTTGTGTCCCGGGAGAAATGCCGCGTAGGTCATATTGGGATTCATCCTCGTGTCGGGGTCCATGAACCATATACTGGCGTATTCCGCGGCACGCTGTGCGTAGCGCTCGTCGCCGGTGTAGAAGTAGGCCAGCCCGAGGTCGCTTACCGCGGAGGTCATCACCAACCACCGTTTCATGTAGTCGTAGCGCTTGGCGTTGGGGTTCACGTATCCGTCCTTGCGTATCCACGGCATGCCGTCGGGAGTATCGGGATTGGGCCACGAGTAGTTGCCCACGCTCACGAAATCGCGTTTGTCGCCTGTGGGCGCGGTGCACTCGTCGGGCTTATCGGTTATGGCCACGGGTTTGTCCTTGAGTTTCTTTTCGGCCGCGGCTATAAGCTCCTTGAGAGAGGCCTCATAGGCGGAACCACCGCCCTTTTTATTAAGCTCGGCACGTATTTCGAGCATGTGGCTGTAATTCCACAGGCATACGGCGGGCCGCTCTGAAGACAAGGAACCCTTGCCCCCTGTTTTCGCCGCGGCGAAAACAGAAGGAAGGGTCACACTCATAACCAGCAGGACAGCTCCCAGTAACGCTATCGTTTTTCTCATAGGACGCAGGTTTATGTCTGGGCGGAATATCCCCGCAGGATTAGTAGAGCAGGGGAGCTATGGTGTTCTTCGGGCCGTATTTTTCGAACATCTCGGTATATGCCTGATACCTCTCCTTATCGAATGAACGGGCCTCGAAGGCTACTCTGGCCAGGTTTTCATGTGCTTCTTCCCATCCTTCGGTCTGCTGATAAGGGGCGAAAGCCTCCACGGGCTTGCCGAAGAATGATGCGAGGAAGTCGATAGCTGCGCGGATCGAGCGGCCGTCCTCGGTGGTGTAGTTGTAAAGGTCGGGAGCTATGGGGCGTACCATTTCGCAGATCTCCACGAAGTGGGCCATGTTGTACATCGAGTAGTGGTAGCCGAAGCCGCGACGCAGCTCCCGGGGCTGTGTGCCGTCGGGCTCGATATGCGTGGCGATGCTCTTTGTGGGGAATTCGTCGGTTATCTTCTTTACCATAGCCTCGTCGCCGGAGAAGAGGGCGAAGGCCAGTAGCTGCTGGTCGTAGGCCACGCCATGATTGTTGGTAGCCTGGCTCTCCTTGATGCCGAATTCGCTGGTGGTAAGCCATCCCGACATCTCCCTGGCCCACTGCTGGGTGGCCGCCTTAACTTCGGGAGTGAAGGCATCGGAATTCTCGACGAGCGAGATATACGCGAACGAGTTGACGAACGCGCGGCCCTCGATGATGCCGATGAACATTCCGAAACCGTTGTTATGTCCGGGGTGTGTGGCAGCGTAGAGGAGGTGCGGGTTCATGCGTGTTTCCGGGTTCACGAACCATGCGCGGATGAAATCCACCGACTTTTCGGCATATTTCTCATCGCCTGTGAAGAAATAGGCGAGGCCGAGGTTTTCCAGTGCTATATTCATATTTGCCTGGCGAGTGGCGTCATAGCGCTTGAAGTTGGGGTTGAGCACGCAGTCTTTGCGGATCCACGGGCCTCCGGGGTTGGCGGGGTCGGGCCATGAGTACTTGCCCACGGTGATGAAGTCGCGCTTGTCGCCGCTGGCGGCCGTGCAGTCGTCGTCCTTATCGACTACCGAGATGGGCTTCCAGCTCATTATCTCGTTGGCCCTGGCGATAAGGCTGTCGTAGGGAGCCTTGTATTCGGGGTTGCCGGGATTCTCCTTGAGAGCGGCCTTCACCTTCACCATCTGGTCATAGTTCCAGATACATACGGTGGGCCTTGCGTCCTTGTTTTTTGGAGTACATCCGATCATGGGAGCCATGAACAGGGCTGCCACGAACATCAAAAGTGCTTTCTTCATTTTCGGGTTATTTTAGGTTTAATAGATTTCGGAAAGCGCTAATATATCAAAAAATTGAAATCTTTACTACTAATCCGGGGATTGTTTTGACCGTATTGAGTGAATATTCCCTCCCAGAGCGCCGGATTTTCGAACGCACGCATCCTCCGGCATATCCAGATGACGTCGACTCGGGCCGCCTCCCAACCGCTTATCTGGCCGCCCGTGTATCCCTTGCTCCGAATATCGGAGGTGAAACTTTCGGCGCTCCCTCCGAGGTACGAGGCGAGGAACGTCGCGGCGTCGGAGATACTGCCGCTGCCCGAAGATTTAAGGCGCACCAGGCCGGGCTTTATGTTGCGAGCCATCTCGCAGGTCTCGAGCATGTGTATTACATTAAAACCCGAATAAGCGTAAGCGAGAGTGCGTTTCAGCTCCTTGGGCATCGCTCCGTCGGGGAGTATCTGCGGTTGCAGGCGCCCTGCTGGCAGGCTCTCGATCATCTGTTTGGCGCTGCTGCGGTCGCCGCGAAAGAGGTCGTAGGCGATGAGTTGCTGGTCGCGGGCGAAGGCTATATTGTTGTTGCCGTCGGTGAAGGTGGTGCCGTTATGGCTGGTGCGGAGCCAGTGGGCGAACTCCTTGAACCACTCTTTCATCCCGTTTGCGAATTTCGATGTGTAATATGGCGATCCCTGTATCAGAGCCAGCCCCGCCAATCCCTGGATGAAGATATACCCCTCGATAATGCCGGGAGGGTTGCCGTGGTTGTCGTTGAGCCCCGGGATCACCTGCGCGTACTCCATATGGGGCGTCATGCGGGTGGCCGGGTCGAGGAACCACACCTGCGCAACCTTCACCGCCGCCCGGGCATACCGCTCCTCTCCTGTGAAAAAGTAGGCGAGGCCGAGGTTCTTCAGGCGGTCGCACATCTGGTTCTGGCGTGTGGCGTCGTACTTGGAGTAGTTGGGGTTGCGCTCCCCGTCTTTCTGTATCCACGGCAGGCCGTCGGGAGTGTCGGGGTTGGGCCATGAGTACTTACCCACGGTCACGAAGTCGTGTTTGTCGCCGCTGGGGACCACGCAAGAGGCGTCTTTGTCCATCACCGAGCCTGCCTGGTTCTTATTGATTATCTTATCGTAGATGATCTCGGCGGTCTGCACCAGGGAGTCGTAGGCGGGGCGGTACTCCTCGTCCCCCACGCCGGAAGCCAGCGCCTCGCGCACCGAGAGCATATGGGCGTAATTCCATATCGTGACTACGGGCCTGAGCTTGTCGGGGTCGCCCGGATTTTCGTCCGGGCCCGACGAGCAGGCACACAGCCACAGGGCTGGCAATAATGATATGAAGTGCCGAAATAGGGTCATAGTAAAAACATTTGTATACACCGATAAAGAAGAGCTTTCGTACCTTTTGTGCGCGCAAAAGGTACTGCCAAAACGTGCCGCCTGCGGATATTTACTGACGCGCGGCTCCTACATCCTAAAACGTCGAACTCC
The DNA here is from genome assembly GCA_031553875.1 of Rikenellaceae bacterium. Classification (GTDB taxonomy): domain Bacteria; phylum Bacteroidota; class Bacteroidia; order Bacteroidales; family Rikenellaceae; genus JAVBKU01. The sequence goes on from JAVBKU010000006.1 coordinate 33,955, forward strand.
TCCTTTTTAGCGGGACCTTCGTCCCCGCTAACAGTCGTTAAACACAGCGTCGTTTCTTAACGGATTCCCTCGCCGCGCGTCCGGGCGTAAATAGTCCGCAATGGCGGGATATATAGGCCATAAGATCGTCCTGATACTAATATATCAAGTTGTTGATATGGGTCTTTGTCTTGGTGTTATTCGGAATATACTTGTCGAACAGCTCCACCCACTTGGGCGAGGGGTCGAAGGCCTGCGCCCTCTTGCAGAGCCATATGGTGCGGTACTGTGTGGCTTCCCAGCCGCTGATCTGGCGGTAGGGAGCGAAATCTTCCACCGGCTTGCCGAAGTAGGTGGCCAGGAATGCGAGGGCGTCGCCTATGGTGCCGCTGATGTCCGACTTCGCCCAGAATAGATTGGGGTTGATGTCTTTAGCCATCTGGCATATCTCCAGCAGGTGTGCTATGTTGTATTCGGAGTAGGAGTAGGCGAGGGTGCGCTTCAGCTCCATAGGCATCCTGCCATCGGGGTATATCTGGGGATATATCCTCTTGGCGGGGAATTCGTCGAACATCTTCTTGGCGCTCTCCATGTCGCCGCAGAACATGTCGCAGGCCATAAGCTGCTGGTCGCGGGCCACGGCTATGTTGTTGTTGCCGTCGCCCTTGCCGGCGCCGATCTTGCTGGTGCGAAGCCAGGAGGCGTACTGGGAGAACCACTCTTTATTGCCCTTGTCGAATTCGGCAGTATAGTACTTGGAATCTGTAAGGAGCGAAATTCCTGCGAGGTAGTGCACGAAGATATACCCCTCGATCACCCCGGGGGCATGGCCTTTGGAGTCGTCGCGGCCGGGGATCACCTGTGCGTATTCAAGATTGGGGGTCATGTAGGTGTCGGGATTGAGGAACCATACCGCTCCGAACTCTATGGCCTTCTCGGCATATTTCTCGTCACCCGAGAAGAAGTAGGCCAGGCAGAGGGTCTTGACCCGATTAACCATTTCCACCTGTTTGGGAGCGTCGTAACGCTTGTAATTGGGGTTGCGCGTGCCGTCACGCTGTATCCACGGCAGGCCGTCGGGGGTGTTGGGGTTGGGCCAGGAGTACTTGCCCACGGTGATGAAGTCGTGCTTGTTGCCGCTGATGGCAACGCAGTCGTCGTCCTTGTCCATCACCGAGACGGGTTTCTTGGTCAGGGCGGCGTCAGCATCCTTGATAAGCTGGTCGTAGGCAGGGCGGTAGGCTTCGTCATTCTTGCCGTTTTTGAGCGCCTTACGAGCCTCGACCATGCGGTCGAAATTCCAGATATTGACCACGGGGGCTTTGTCTTTCGACGACGGTTTTTTGGCCTTCTTGGGCGCCGCTAACAGCAGTGCGGGGACAGTAGCCAACAGTATAAGCAGGTGCAGAGGTTTGAAGTTCATGGTATCGGGTTTTAGGTTTTTTAAGGTTGTTTCAGTTCTCTCGGCAGATAGTCGCGCTTGCCGATGGTGATATAGTAGTTCTGGATATAGGCGGCGATGGTGTCGGCCTGGGCGCGTACGCGCTCCGAGGAGAGCAACTCCTCCTTACCGGCCTTGCGCCCCCGGTAGCTGTACACGTCGATAAGTTCGCGGTCGCCAAAGACATAGAGCAGTGAGTCGGTGGCGGCGTTATAGACGTTGCCGAAGTACATCACGGCGAAAGGCTCCTTGTCGGGCTGGTTGATAAGGTCGTGGCCGAAAGCGAAAAAAGGTTTGTCGTAGCCTGTCATCCCCAACACCGTGGGCATAATGTCTATATGTCCCGCCACACCCTCATAGCGGCCTTTCAGCTTGCCCGACGGGGTGTAAAAGAGTATGGGTATGGAGTGGGTATAGGGCAGAGTACGGTACTTCTCGTTGTCCGAGCCCGAGGCGTGGTCGGCGCAGATTATAAACAAGGTATTTTCATACCACGGATACTTGCTGATACGGCCGAAGAAATCGCGCAGGGAGTAGTCGCTGTAGGCTATCATCCTATCGATGGGCTGTTCGCCACCCACCTCATAGAAGCGCTCCATGCCCGGAGGCAGAACGTAGGGGTGGTGCGAGGAGAGGGTGAAGGTGGTGGACATGAACGGCTCCTTGAAATCCTTCATCTTTTCCGCCACGAACGGGAGGAACTTGTGGTCCCACACGCCCCATTTGCCGTCGAAATCGCCCCCGCCGTGCTCGGCCTCGTAGTCCTCGCGGAACAGGAAATTATCGACCCCGGCAGTCTGCCCGAAGGCCTTGAAGCTCATAGACGTGTGCACGGCCCCGTGCGAGAAATAGGTCGAGTAACCCATATCCTTTAGGCAAGAGGGGAGCGCCTTATATTCGCCTACCGACTGCGGCAGGGAGAGGAAGTTATGTTCGAACGATGGTATCGAAGCCCACACCGCCGGCATGGCGTCGATGCTGCGCCCCCCGCTCTGGAAGGCGTTGGAGAGCAGCCACCCCTCTCTGGCCAGCGAGTCGATAAACGGAGTGATGCTCTCCTTATCGGCGGGATATTGATCCGACAGAGCCTTGATATGCGCCGAGCCGAAGCTCTCCAGTGTCAGGATGATGATATTAGGATGGCCCAGGCTTACGCGCGGCGCGGCGGGAGGGATACGGGTCAGGTCGACTAGTTCGGCCACCCTCTCGGCGGGCATGTAGCTTACCTTCTTGACCTTCTTCTTCGAGGTGCGTATCACGCAGAAGGGATTGCTCAGCACCAGTGACGACTGGCTGGGTTTGGCGTATATGGCCGCGTCGCTCATGGTGATGGGGAACGTGGCTTTGGAGAGTGTGAAACCCCTTATGGCGAAGATGCAGAAGCCTATCGAAAGGGCCAGGATAAGGGTCTGCACGGGGTAGAAAATGAAGTCATTGCTGATGCGGCTCTCCGGCCTCACCCGTATCAGCCTGAAACCCACGAACCAAAGCGCGACGGCCATGGCTATAAGAGCCAGGAACCCCGCCCAGTAGTCCTTGAGGAAGTCGCTCATCAGAAGCGACATATTACCCTCCGAGAAGAAGTGGAATTCGTCGGAGGTGATGCGCAACATCTTGTAGGGGTAGTAATAAATATCGGCGATATTCATCATGAGGGCCGCCGTATTGAGCACGACGAACACCACCCCGATAGAGGCCTGGTACCACCCCTTCGTACGAAACCTGAACGGCAGGAGCGATAGGGCGATGAACAGTATATTTACGTAGAAAATCGACGCCGAATCGAACATGAACGCTCCGCGCAGTATCCCCGGCAGTTCGCTCCACGACACTCCGCCCAACAGCTCGGCGTTGTGTATCCAGAAGCCGAGGCGGCACAGGGCGAAGAGTATGTACAACAGGGCCAGGCGCAGGGCCAGGGCTGTGAAATTACCCGTGGAGAGATATTTTTTACAACAGTTCATCGGTTTCCGGCGTTAAAGAGTGTTACATGATGATTTTTGCGATTCTACAAATATATGAATATAAGTTAAAGAGAGTTTGTGGAGGTATGATAATTTATTTTGAACGAAATACGTTTATCATATAAAAATATATATCTTTGTCTTCCCGGTGGCCGGATAGATGCCTGAAATGAGGCCACTGTGGCGGTTATTACGAACCTAAAACGCTAAATACCATGTCTTCATTATTATTTCTTCTGCCTGCGGGCGTCATAGGGCCCACACAGATTATCCTGATCGCCATCGTGGTGATAGTATTCTTCGGCGGCAAAAAGATTCCCGAACTTATGAAGGGTCTCGGCCGCGGAGTTAAGGAGTTCAAGGACGCTGTGAACAAGGATTACACAGAGCCCACTGACAGCAACAAGACTCTCGCCGACAACTCCAAGGAAACCAAGAAGATAGAAGAATAGGGTGATGCCCTGTCCTCTCACTATGAATTTGCGTGCGGGGGCGTTCTTCATCTGAAACCATCAGCCCGGAAGCCGTCAGGTCGCTCCGGTAAATCACGTTTTTACAATGGCACCGAGAAAAGAAGAGTCATCTGAAAAAGAGATGACTTTTTTTGAGCATATAGACGATCTGCGCCCGCATTTATTCCGTGGCGCTATCGTTATCGTGGCCCTGATACTGGTGGTGTTCCTTGCCAAGAGATTCATCATCGACGGCATACTTTTCGGCCCTCTGTCCCCGGATTTTCCTGTCAACAGGTTTTTCTGTTATATGGGGGAATTGCTGGATATAGACGCGCTGTGCATAGGTGAGATAAAATTCAACATGATCAATACCTCCATGGCGGGCCAGTTCAACCTGCATATGAAGGTGTCGCTCGTGGGGGCTATAGTCCTGGGGGTGCCCTACCTGCTACTGGAGATATGGCAGTTCATCAAGCCCGCGCTCACGCCCAAGGAGAGGCATGGCAGCCGGATGTTCGTGTTCTACGTATCGCTGTGCTTCTTCACCGGCCTGTTGTTCGGCTACTATCTTATAACCCCGCTTACGATCAATTTTTTCAACGGGTACAGCGCCAGCAAGTACATAGTCAACATGATCGACGTCAACTCCTACCTCTCGACGGTTCTGGGAGTGTCGCTGGCCTGCGCGGCCCTGTTCCAGCTGCCGTTGCTGGTCTACTTCCTCGCGAGAATGGAGATTATTTCGCCGTCGTTCATGAAGAAATACCGTAAGCACGCCATCGTGGTGTTGCTGGTTTTCGCTGCTATCATCACCCCGCCCGACCTCTTCAGCCAGATACTCGTGGCCCTGCCGCTGTACGCCCTGTATGAGTTCAGCATATGGCTCGCGGGCAGGGTAGAGAAGACCACGGCAAAGAGGCGTGCCGAAGAGGAAGCCGAGGAAAAGGCCCGCGAAGAGGCCCAGCGTGCTGCTGAGAGGGCGCGCCGGCAGTCGGAGACTGTAGCCGAGATCCCCGCCGCGGCCACCGTAGCGGAAGAACGGGTCGACACCTATGCCGACGATGAAATATCCGAGGACGACCTCGGGGGATAGACGGTGATGAAATCACTTGACGGGTGCGTTGTTTAGGCCGATATACGGATCAAAAACAGCGCACCTGTTTTTTTAACGGAAAATTCTTAATAAATTTACGCTCCCGCGGTTTCTGCCGCCTGCCACAGCATCACCTAAAACAAAATAATCTTTAGCCATGAACAGGACCTTAACCTACGCCCTCGCGGCCTTTGCGCTCCTCAGCTCTGCCGGGGCCTCCGCGCAAACCCTGCCCGATTGGGAGAACCAGTATGTAAACCGTATCAACGTGCTCCCGCCCAGGGCCACCTCGTCGACCTATGCGTCGTTAGAAGACGCTCTGGCATTCCGCTCCAAGGCCATAGTGTCGCTCGACGGGCAGTGGAATTTCAAATTCGTAGAAACTCCCGCGGAGCGTCCGATGAACTTCTACGAGAACAGCTTCGACGTGTCGGGATGGAAGAAGATCACCGTTCCTATGTCGTGGGAGTGCGCAGGTTACGGCCAAGCGCTATATTCCAACCAGATCTACCCGTTCGACTACACTCCGCCGCGCATTACCGGCGCCAATAAAAATAACGTCGGCTCCTACCGCCGCGATTTCGACCTGCCCGCAGACTTCTCCGGCAAGCGTATCGTGTTGCATATCGGCGGAGCCTATTCGGCTTATTACGTGTGGGTCAATGGCCAGATGGTGGGTTACAAGGAGGACAGTTGCCTCCCCGGCGAGTTCGACATCACCGATAAGGTGAAGGCTGGAGGGAAGAACAATATCTCCGTGCAGGTATTCCGCTATTGCGACGGCTCTTTCCTAGAGGATCAGGACCATTGGCGCCTGAGCGGGATCACCCGTAAGGTATACGTCGAGGCCACGCCCAAGACCGTGATCTACGACTATGCCGTGCGTACCAACCTCGACGATAACTACCGGGACGCTATGCTCGAAATACGCCCCACCATGCTGGTTGCCGAAGGGCAGGACCTCAAGGATTGGACTATCGAGGCAGCGCTTTACGACGACTCAGGCCTACAGGTGGGCAAAGGGATGGATATGAAGGCGCAGACTGCGGCCGATCCCCGCTACCTGCAGCGTAACCAGATGCCTTTCGCCATGATGTCGATGAAGGTCAGCGAACCCAAGAAATGGAGCGCCGAATACCCTAACCTCTACACCCTCGTGCTCACGCTCAAGGATAAGGACGGCAAGCCCGTCGAATTCCGCAGCTCTAAGATTGGTTTCCGTAAGTACGAGATATCCCCCGAGGGCGAATTCCTCGTCAATGGCGTGTCGGTGAAGATATACGGAGTGAACCGCCACGACCATAGCGAGTTTACCGGTAAGGCCGTTTCGATGGAGGAGATGCTCCAGGATATCCGCACCATGAAGCAGTTCAACTTCAACTGCGTGCGTACTTCGCACTATCCCAATAACAGCGAGTGGTACGACCTCTGCGACCAGTACGGCCTTTATGTGATGGATGAGGCCAATATAGAGAACCACGGCGAGTGGACGGGAACGTTCACCAATATGTCGTCGTGGAACCAGCCTTTCATGGAGAGGGTTATATGTATGGTCGAGAGGGACAAGAACCACGCCTGTATCTTCTCCTGGTCGCTCGGCAACGAGTCGGGCTATGGCCCCAACCACGCGGCTGCGGCGGGATGGATCAGGTGTTACGACCCCACGCGCTCCATACATTACGAGGGTGTGAGCGGCGTGAAGGGTGCGCAGACCGACGACTTCCAGGATTATATCAGCCGTATGTACCCTACGCTTGAAGAGGTGAAAAGGTTGAGCGATCCCTCCACCGGCACTCACCCCATATTCCTCTGCGAGTACGTACACTCTATGGGTAACTCGACCGGTAACTATAAAGAGTACTGGGATATGTTCCGCTCAAACAAGCGTATGATAGGCGGTTGTATCTGGGACTGGAAGGACCAGGGCCTGGCCGCTACCGACGCCTCTACCGGCGTTAAGTACTGGAAGTACGGCGGCGACTTCGGCGACAAGCCCAACGGCGCTAATTTCTGCTGCAACGGCGTGGTATGGCCAGACTGTAGGCCCAAGCCCGCGATGTGGGAGATCAAATATGTACAACAGCCCTTCGTGTTCACCGCCTCCGACCTGGGTGCAGGCAAGGTGAAGCTGCTCAACCGCAGTTTCTTCACCGATATGTCCGAATACGAGCTGCGCTGGAGCGTGACCGCCGACGGCAAGCAGGTGCAGGCGGGAGTTCTGCCCTCGGCCCAGCTGGGCGCGGGCAAGGAGATGCTGCTTGATATACCGTATAAAGTGAAGAACCCCGCTCCGCAGACCGAATACTTCCTGCGTGTCAGCGCACATCTTAAAGCTAAGACACTTTGGGCCGACGCCGGTCACGAAGTGGCCAAAGAGCAATTCCTGCTTCCCGTCTACAATAACGCCTCGGCCGGCAAGCTCTCTTCAGGCGGCGCCGTGAGCGTGGATCAGTCGGGCGATAAGGTAGTCGCCAAGGGCGGTAAACTCACCGTGACTGTCGATAAGGCTACCGGTTTGTTGTCGTCTATTATGATAGGCGGCAGGGAGCTCGTGCGTACCCCTCTCGGCCCCAATTTCTGGAGAGCCCAGACAGACAACGACCGCGACGGATGGTTCAAGGCAGTGCCTGCGATCAAGCAATGGAGGGAGGTACCCTCGAAACTCAAGGTTACCTCGATAAACGCTTCGACCGATGCCTCGGGTAGCGTGGTCATTAAGGTTCGCAAGGCTACTGACGGCGACGCCGTGGTGTGCGAGTTGACCTATACCGTGAACCCCACCGGAGTTATCGGCGTGGATTACAAGATGGCCAAGAAGAGCTCTATGCCCGAGATGACCCGCGTGGGCATGCAGGGCGAGCTTGACGGCGCTCTGAACAACGTTACAATCTACTGCAAGGGCGGTTGGGAGAACTATATCGACCGCTGCGCGGCTACCGAGATGGGCGTATATAGCGGCGATGTGAAGAGCTTCACCACATATTACGTCCGTCCTTCGGAGAACGGCAACCGTACCGGCGTCAAATGGCTCGACCTTCGCGACGCTAAGGGCGGTGGCGTACTGATCTCTTCGACGCAGCCTTTAGGCGCTTCGGTAAGCCCCTACACGATGGATATGCTGGAGACTAAGCACATCAACGAGATGAAGCCCAGCGGCAACGTGACCATCAACGTCGACGCCGCGCAGTGCGGAGTGGGAGGTACCGACACATGGAGCATCAATGCCCGTCCGATAACCAAATACCGTCTGCTCGCCGACGAGTACAGCTACTCGTTCAGCATCTATCCCTATGCCGGTAAGATCGATGCGGTCGCCACATACAAGAAGATGAAATAGTCGTCGTAATTATAACAAAATAGGACAGGGCCCGCCCGATGTTTTTTGGCATCGGGCGGGCTTTTTATTTCCCCTTATAATATATAACGTTCTTATTATTAGTATGTATAGCATGCCGGACAGGTGTATGCACAGTCTATTTTACGGCTTAATTGTTGTCGGACGGTTTTCATAGATTTGTTATGGAGGCGGAATTTATGAGAGTGTATTATTAACTTAAAAATTATTGTATATGAAAAAGTTATTTATGTTTTTGACAGCGGCGATATTGTCGTGTGCTATGATCGCGTGCGACAAGGACGAAGAGGGCGTCGACCTGGCGCCGGGCGCTGCAATAACCGACGCAAGGGCTAATCTGGGAATGAGCGTGAACGGAGAGTCTACCGTGCAGCTGCTCGCTTTAATGAATATTACGGCAACGGATGTGGACAGGGTGCAAATGGCTCTCTCTAATTTTACTATACATGGGATAGTCGAGGCTCCCACCACTATGACCGTGCCGGATATCAAGACCTTCGGTCTGGATACATTGATACAGCTTAGTTATTACGGCCCGATCTCAATGCCTGACGTCGAGGCTTTGGGCTACAATGTCATTGGTGCCGTCAATGGGCAGGTGGAAGTAAGCAAGTCATCCGGAAACCACACGTTCAGTCTCAACCTGGATGCGGACATTCATAGGAACGATTCGCCTGTGCCCATACCCCTGGTCATGACCATTAAGTCCGGTATTTGATACAATGTGTTTGAGCGGGAGGCGTACGATTATACCCGTGCGGTCAGAGGGTTGCCTCTTTGGGCGTAAACAAAAATACGAAATAACAGCCGTATTAATATTATGAAAAGTCGGGCTGCCTGACGTGTAAGAGCGCCAGGCAGTCCTGTTTCGTTAAGCCATTTGGGTAACGGCTTTATAATCAGAGATGTAATTTTCGATGATGGCTGTTCCCTCGTCTTTACCCCTGCTACTGACCGTACGATAGTTTTTCTAAATTTGCCCGTAGAGGAAAGGATGTGCGGAGTGAAATTATTGACTTAAAAATTATTATGTATGAAAAAACTATTTATGCTTTTGACAGCGGCCGTCTTGTCTTTTTCGATGACCGCGTGTAGTGACGACGATGGACCTAATCTGGCACCTGCCGCTGCGTTAAGTGGAGTTTCGGTGCAAGTCGGAATAAGTGTAGCGGGATCGCCGTTCCCACCCCAATCGGCAGAATTGGCCATAGTTCCTACAGGTCACAACAGGGTGCAGTTGGCTATTACAGAACTGGATCTGGGCATTACTCCTACTCCTCTCGAGATTACTGTATCTGGAGTGACGACTTCCGGATCTGAAACGCTTGTTAATCTCAATTATACTGGAGCTGTTTCATCCCCGGCCCTCGAAACTATGTTGAATGGGACTGTAAGTGGGACGCTCACAGGTACAACATCTACAGGCGACTCTCGCACAGTTAATATAAACTTAAATGCCGTAGTTAATCCCACACCAAGTGTCGAGAATCCAGATCCGGATCCTATACCTGTGGTTGTAACTATTACTTATCCTGCCCCTATCACATAGGAATAGGTTTTGTGTCTTAAATAAATGGGCCCGGCGAATCTCGCCGGGCCTTTTGTTTAAGAAGGATTCGTGCGCAGGCTGAATTACGGGCGCGCGAGGACAGAAAAATAATTATTGCCGCACAATGTAAACTCAAAGATTTTTTTATATCTTTAATTAAGTAAATGACTGCTGACACACAATTATTAACCTAAAAACTTACGGTGAAATGAGACGACTCTTACTATTAATTGCGGTCGTGGTGTCGCTGGCGTTTGTGTCGTGTGATAAGGGAGAGGGAGGGGGAAAGACACTTGCCGAACTAATGAAGGGGGATGTCCCCGTGAATGTGTATATAGCTATTGGTTCGGAGCCTTCTACAGACGGCGTGCCTATTGAAACCGTGGCCACGATCGCTGTTATAACGGAGGACGAGGTGTCGATAACTATTTCCGGCCTGAGCCAGTCTTCACTGGGAAGTTTCAGCGTTAAAGCCAACAATGTCAAGATCAGCGAGGGCAGACGGGGTTTGACGCTTTTGTCGAATGAATTGCTGGAGCGGCCGACCGGTAGTTTCTCAATAATGCCCACGTTGCCTCATTCGACCAGTGGAGTAGCTTCGGGTAATAGGATTGATATAAGCATAGTTCAACACATAATGTATAATGTAATGGTCGGTATGCCGCCTATGGTTACGCCGGTGCTTGGCACGTTGTACATCAGGGTGATATCGGCGCGGTAACCGCAATAATTAATACCCGGGTGTAAGGGCGGCCGGACCGAGCTATTGAGTGGGCAATGCGCAGTGCCTCGGCAACAGGTGAAAAATTAACGGTTCGGCAAATTTTGCCGAACCGTTAATTTTTATTATGCCTGCGGGTGTACAGAGGCGGCTTACAGCTTTATCCTCTGCACTATCCTTATGTCGCCCGATGAGCTGCCCGCCATGACGTCGAATTCGCCCGGCTCGATCACCCATTTATGCGTGGCCTCGTCATAGAAAGAGAAGGCGCGGCGGTCGAGTTCGATATTCACGGTACGGGTCTCGCCCTGACGCAGGAGCACCTTTTCGAAGCCTTTAAGCTCTTTGTAGGGGCGGTCCACCGAGCTCACCACGTCGTGCACGTATATCTGCACCACCTCCTTGCCGTCGCGGTCGCCGAAGTTGCTGACATCTATGGTGACGAAGCACCTCTCGGGATTGGCCGCGTCGACCTTCATATTACCATACCCGAACGTGGTGTAGGACAGTCCGTGACCGAAGGGAAAGACGGTCTCCAGGCGGGGCTGGCGGTAACCCACATATATGCCTTCTTTATATTCAACCACGCTGTCGGTGCCGGGGTAGTACTTCATCGAGAGCACGTCCTCCATGCGCACGGGGTAGGAGTCGGGGAGCTTACCCGAGGGGTTGACCGCGCCGAACAACACGTTGGCGATGGCGTCGCCGCCCTCCTGCCCGGGGTAGAAGGCGTCGAGTATCGACCCCACACTCTTAACCCACGGCATCAGCAGGGGCGTGCCGCCTATGAGCACCACAACCGTGTTGGGGTTGGCTGCCGCTACGGCCTTGATAAGTTTATCCTGTTCGCCGGGCAGGCCCAGTTCCTTGCGGTCGTTGGTGCCACCCTCGAAGAGGTTGGATATGCCGGCGAATACGACAGCCACGTCGCACTCCCTGGCCAGCTTCACCGCCTCGTCGATAAGGCTCGGACTGCCGGGAACGCTCCACTCGAGGCGGATGAGGTTCTTCTTGTCCTTCTTGTGGTATTCTATGACGATGTCGTGCTTAGAGCCTTTGTCCATGTGTAGGGTGACGTATTCGCTCCTGTTGACGAAGCGGGCCTCGGTGACTTCATTGCCAGGGTCGCCCCAATAGTCCATCACCTGCTTGCCGTCTATGAACATGCGCACTCCCGCGTCGCCGATCGAGAGTCCGAGCTTGTACTCGCCGCTTTCGGGTGCGGTGATCGAGCCGCTCCAGCGTATGGAGTGGCGGTTGGGATCCACGCCCTCGCAGGGTGCGGCCCAGCCCCAGGAGAAGTCCACGGTGTTGTCGTCGCGCACGGTCTTGGGAGCACCCTCGAAGTGCCAGCCGTCGAAATATTCGCCCTTAAGCCCCGGGATGGTCTTACCATTATTGTCAGTATGACTCAATGAGGCCACGGGTACGACAGGCATATTACCCTTGATGCCCGCGCCCTCGGCGAAATAGAGCTCTGCCTTGTTACCTGCGAAGTTCTTCAGCCCATTGTAGGGGCTGACGCTGCGGCTCACCGTCACCGACGAGCTGCCGCCTCCGCCCAGTCGCGCTTCCATGGCGTTGGGGCCGATGACGGCTATCTTGTTTACGCTGGCTATCGAAAGTGGCAGGAGGTTATTTTCGTTCTTGAGCAACACTATCGAGCCTTCGGCCACCTCGCGGGCCACGCTGGCGTTGAAGCCCGCCGAAAAAGACGGCGCAGGAGGGGCGTTATGGTCCAGTAACCTCATACGTACCAGAGCGCGCAGGAAACCACGTATGCGGCGGTCGATCTCCGCTTCGTCTATGATGCCCTCGGAGAGGGCCTTGAGGATATGTTCCTTATCCATATACTTACCGGGGCCGGGCATCTCTATGTCGAGGCCCGCGGTGATGGAGTTGCTGCTGACCGTAGCCCTCCAGTCCGACACGATGAAGCCCTTGTGTCCGAGCTCGTTCTTCAGGACGTCGGTGAGCAGGTAACGCGACTCGCTCGTGGGGTGGCCGTTCACGCCATTGTAGGCGGTCATCACGCCCACGGGGGCAGCCTTCTCGATGGCGATGCGGAAAGCGGGGAAGTATAACTCGTTAAGCGCCCTCTCGGAGATCATGGCCGTGAGGTGCTCCTGGTTTTTCTGTTGGTTGTTGGCCGTGAACGACTTGATCACCGCACCCGTGTTTTCCGACTGTATGCCCTTGACCAGCGCAGCGGCCAGTTCGCCGGTGAGGTATGGGTCTTCGGAATATGTCTCGTAGTTGCGGCCGCCCACCGGCACGCGGTGGAGGTTGATCATCGGCCCTAAGAGTATCGAGGAGCCCAGGTGGCGGGTGTCGCGGGCCAGGGCGGCCCCGGCGCGGAAGATGAGATCCCTGTCCCATGTTGCGCCCTGCCCTACGGCCGTGGGGTAGCAGGTGGAGGTGCCGTTGTTGTCTTTCACCGCCACGCCGTGGCCCCCGTCGGTGACTTTGATCGAGGGGATGCCGAGGCGCTCCACGCCCGGCAGGTGCCAGTCGTCGATGCCGGAGAAAAAGTTGGCCTTCTCCTCGAGGGTCAACAGGCTTATGATGTTGTCGACACGTTCATCCACGTCGAGCATCGGGTCGTTGAAGAGATATTTGGGCTTGTCCTTACAGGAGACCGCCACGAGTGCGGCACAAAGGAGGAGTAAAATACGGCGGGTTGTTCGTATCATAATATGTTATTGTTTGCCTGTTGTATCTGCGTGTTTTGTAGTCATATTCTGAGCGGTGCGGAACGGGTTCCGCCAAAGGTAATGAAATTTTCCGGACCGAGCCGATTATTCCCCCCCGGCGTAATCTTAGAGAACGGGAATATGTCCGTAGATGCCGAATATAACAGATGAAGGGAGGCTTAACCTCCCTTCATCTGTCCATAAATACTTAATATTATTTAGAGTCTTTTTTGGTCTCAGAACTGTTTCCCGTGCTATTTAAAAAATCGTACATGGCTGTGATTACCACACCCAAGTTGTTTTTCTTGAATACGTGATGGATTGCCCCCCTGTTACGGCCTAATGTAATTTCGGCAATTCCGAATTCTTTTATTTTAAGCAGTTGCTCTTCAGTGATAGCGTAGCATCCGGTCGTCCTATATTCAAATGCGTTCTGTGTTGCGTCGTATTTGATCTCCATGTAAGTAGAGGTCTCCTGCAGACTTTGCGTCAATACTATCGACTCGCCGTTACCGAGCTTAATAGAGAATTTAGCTCCAGTGGAAATACCCTTATTTTTATTCTGACCAAAAGAATAGTCTACTAATTCTTTGAATGAGACCCATATCGTCCAGTTGTCCTTTGGCAGTTTATCCAGGCTATAGGATAGGAACCTGACGGTAATGGGTTTTGTCGAACCGGGTGTCGAGCCAAGGGTCACCTTTTGTCCGAATGTAACTGCGGACAACATGATAAATAACAAAGATGCGATAAGCTTTTTCATAATCAAGAAACTTTAAAAGGTTTGTACTTAAAGCAAGGGATGCTTTATTGGTAATCAAGATAATGAATTTATCTTTAATAGTTTAATTTTAACCTTGATATTGTTGCATAATCATATTTACAGCCGTGAAAAATAAAAACAGGCAGCCCGGAGTAATGGATGCGGGAGTATTACCTCCCACGAAGGTAACAGGTCCCGGAAGATGATGTGCAGTGCGGATTCTATGTCACGGGTCTCAGCGTATGGCGGTTCAGGTCTGTTTTTGTATTGTTCGCAGGGAGAGGGTGCATAATCAGATAAATTTTATTATTTTTACAATCCATAATAACCTAAACCTTTAACTCCAACCCAAGATGAAACTTAAAAACATTCTTATCCTCTCCGCCGCCATTATGGTTGCCTCCACAGCGCTGGCGGCCAAGAAGGAAAAAGCGAAGGCCGAAGAGGTGAAGCGCCCGACCGTATGCGTGTGGAACTTCGACAAGATGGTCGCAGCGCGTGAAGACATCCGTAATAATGGCGAAAGTTCGCAGTATTACCCCGCTTACAAAGGCCTTATCACCCAGGCCGATAAGATGCTCGTACAGAAGCCAGTATCGGTGATGGACAAGCCCGCCGACAGGCTTATCAAGGTCGACAATCCGCACGACTTCGTGGGTGCCAGCAAGTACGCGCACTTTATCGACGGCAAGTGGAAGTATGACGAAACCCTGCCGCTCAACGAAGACGAATACCGCAAGTACGACGTTCAGAATATCGGTAAGATGAGCCGCAACGCGGGAACTCTGGGCCTGGCCTACTTCTTCACGGGTGACGAGCGCTACGCCAAGAAGGCCGTGGATTTCGTTTACCAGTGGTGCGTGAACCCCGACACCTACATGACTCCCCACTTCTACTATGCGCAGGTTATTCCCGGGCGTTACGCGGAACTCAGGGGCGCTCCCGCCGGGATCATCTTCGGGCACACGCTCGTAAATATGGTTGCCGGTATGTCTCTGGTAAAGGAATCGAAGTCCTACACCAAGGATTTTCACGAAGGTCTCAGCAAATGGATCGAAGGCATGTACAACTGGATGGACACCAGCGCCTTCGGTAAGGCCGAAGATGTGGCGCTCAACAACCACGCCTGCGCCTACGACGAATCGATGCTGGTTTACGCCCTGTTCCTCGGCAAGACTGCCGAAGCCCAGAGGATCGTGGCCGCTTACCCCGAACGCAGGATATTCTCGCAGGTCGAGCCCAACGGGCAGATGCCCCGCGAAACCCGCCGTACACGCGGATACGGTTACTCATGGTATAACATTCTCCACTTCATGACCATGTGCGATATAGCTATGGATATCAATCCCAAACTCTATTACAGCGAGAAGGACGGCCGCAGTATCGGTGCCGCCATAAAGTTCCTGATACCATACCTGGGGGAGGATGTGAAATCTTGGCCCTACCAGCAGTTATTCGACTGGGACAACTGTCAGGCCAGCGGTGCATGGCAGTGTTACAGGGCGGCGAGTTACGAGCCCAACGGTCCGTATATGGATGCCTTCAATAAGGTTAAGGAGCTGTATCCCCAAAAGATATACAGTAGCAATATCAGCTATATAACCAAATAACCGTTGTTGTTAGGGTAATAATAAAGCCCCGGCCTGTGCAGGCCGGGGCTTTATATTTAGCGGTCGTCTCCGCCGGTTAATATGTCAGGTAAAATATCGCGTCGGGCGACACGAGTTTTTTGTGTTGCTCGAATATCGTGGCGTAACGCCCTGTCTTGTCGAGGCTCGAGGCCATGCGGGCCATCCACATGACTGTTTTCTGGTTTGCGTCCCAGCTGAATGTTTCGGTGTAGGGCTTGAAATCCTCGGGGGTCTTGCCTATGAAACTTGTGGCGAAGTCGAGGGCCTTGCCGATACTCCTGCCGTCCGGAGTGGTATAGGTGAACAGGTCCGGATCGTAGGGGCGAATCATCTCGCACGAGTTGATAAGGAATCGCAGGTTGAGATTAGTATAGACAAATCCGTACGGGCGCTTCAATTCGGCCGGCTGCTTGCCGTCGGGCTCTATCTGGAGCGAAATCAACTGTCGCAACCTCTCGTCCACCTTCTTTATGGCTTCTTTGTCACCCGTAAAAGATGCGTACATGAGCAATTGGAGCTGGTATCCGGTGCCGTGATTGTGGTTTGTCTTGCCCTCTCTGATGCCGTTCTCGCTGGTTGTCATCCAAGTGTACATCTCGCTGCACCATCTCTTTATTTCGGCATCCATCTTCGGGGTGTAGAATTTGGTGCCGGTTATGAGGCCGATGCTCGCCAGGCAATATTCCAGGTGCCAGCCCTGTATGATGCCGTAAGAGTACCCCATCCCTTTGTTGTGTCCGGGCAGGGCGGCGGCATAGTTGAAGTTGGGATTCATGCGTGTTTCCGGGTTTACGAACCATGTATCGGCATACCTGGCCACAAGTTCTGCGTAACGCTCGTCTTCGGAGAAGAAATAGGCGAGTCCCAGCTTCTCCATGGCCCTGTATGTGGGCGCGAGGCGGGCTTCGGAGTCGAACTTGGTGGCGTTGGGGTTGCGGTGGCCGTCCTTGCGTATCCACGGCATGCCGTCGGGAGTGTTGGGGTTGGGCCACGAGTAATATCCCACCGACATGAAGTCCCTCTTGTCGCCCGTGGGAGCCGTGTATTCGTCGGCCTTGTCGGTGATGGCTATGGGCTTTTGGCCCAGAAGTTTTTCGGCATCTTTCATAAGTGCCTCGTAGGAGCCCCAGTAGGCCGAGGCCTCTTTATTGAGTTTAAGGTCTTTGCGTACGTCGATCATATGGTCGAAATTCCAGATGCAGACCGAGGGGCGCTCGGGAGTGGATTGTTTGGCCTTTTTAGCCGCTCCGGCCGGAGCGGCCAGTATAAGCGCGGAGGCCAGCAGCAGTAAGGTTCTTTTCATGGGTGAAGGTTTATTAGGTTAATAGGTCAGGTAATTCACGTTGATAGAGGCGTTCGCGGAAACGAGGTTTTTGTATTTCTCGAATATCTCTGCATAATGTCCGCTCTTGTCGAAGTCGGATGCAGCGCGCGACAGCCACAGTACTTTTCTCTGTACCCCCTCCCAATTATGGGTTTCGCGATAGGGTTTGAAGTCTTCGACGCTCTTACCCAGAAAGCTCGCTGCGAAATCCAGGGCCTTGCCGATACTTCCGCCCTCGGGCGAAGTGTATGAGAACAGATCGGGATCATAAGGACGTATCATTTCGCATATGTCGAGCAGGAAGCCCAGATTCAGCGAGGTGTAGGTGTATCCGAACGGGCGTCGGAGTTCGTGGGGCTGGCTGCCGTCGGGCTTGACCTGCTTGTCTATGAGTTTGCGTACCTCTTCTCCCACGGCAAGGATCTTTTCCTTATCGCCCGTGAATGTGGCGTAGGAGAGCAGCTGCAATTGGTAGGATGTGCCGTGGTTGTCTCTCTTGCGCCCCTCGGCGAGACCCTTAGGATCGGTGACCATCCATTCGTACATCTCCCTGCACCACTGCTTCACCCCCTCGTCAATGGTTTTATTGTACGATTTGGAGTTTTGTATAAGGGATATGCTCGCCATAAAATGTTCGAACTGCCAACCCTGTATCACACCCATATAAAAACCCAGTCCCTGGGGTCCCTGGGGTATCCCCGGATGGACGGCGGCGTAGGTTAGGTTGGGGTTCATGCGCGTCTCGGGATTTACGAACCATGTGGAGGCGTATTTGGCCACCTGCCCGGCGTAGCGCTCGTCGCCCGAGAAGAAATAGGCCAGCGAGAGGGTTATCATCGCTTTGGCGGATGGTATCATACGGGCGTCGGCGTCGTAGCGCTTGGCGTTGGGATTACGGTGCCCGTCCTTGCGTATCCATGGCATGCCGTCGGGAGTGTCGGGGTTGGGCCACGAGTAAGCCCCGACTGACATAAAGTCGCGCTTGTCGCCCGTGGGCGCGGTGACCTCGTCTGTCTTGTCGGTAATGGAGATAACTTTCTCTGTGAGCAGTTTGTCGGCATCCTTTATCAACTTGTCGTAGGCAGGTTGATACTCGGAGGACCCCTTTTGCAGCTCCTTCTTTACGGTGAGCATATGGTCGAAATTCCAGATGCAGACCGAGGGGCGTTCGGGGGTGGATTGTTTGGCCTTTTTAGCCGCTCCGGTAGGAGCCGCCAGTATCAACGTGGCAAGCGACAGGAGTAAAATCTTTTTCATAGTTAGGAGGTAGAGTAGGTTTAAGAACATTGGTAGGAACTGCATGTTACGGGAATGTTAAACCACAAGAGTACGAATATATATAATTGTATCGAAAATCCATAACATCTCCGGAGTTTTGCCGATCGGGATTTTTGGATTACATTTACATCTATTGTTAAAAAATCGTCCAAATATAATCGCGCAAACGAAATGTACACGCTTTGAAAACCAAAAGTACGAAAATATTCTTTTTTTAAGCGTGTAAAATAAGCATTGAGCCTATTTTACTTTTTGGGCGAAAACTAAAATAGCATCAGGCATCTCGCTCTCATAAGTAGAACGCACCTGAAAAGGTGCGTTCTACTCGTTTTTAACCCATGATTAAACACGATTCAAACACTACACATTCAAATCGAAACGGACGCTCTCGTCCCCATCGAGAAGCTCGCAGGTTTTATCTATGTTGTTCTCGTAGATGTGTACATTTCCGAGGTTAAGTGTGATGGACTTCAAAGGCAGGTTTATCTGCCGCGCCATCAGGTAAAGGTGGTAAATATCTGCCGGCAGGCCGAGGTTGGCATCTGAACTGCGCTGGTAAGCCGTCAGAACGAGCTCTCCTTCGTCGATCTGGAACTGCACCAGGCTCAAGCAAGGGTGTTGATTGCTTTCGACGTCTGTCGCGCCCAGGAATAGCACATAATTCTTGCTGTTCCGTTTTTCGCGGTTGATCCTCTCGATCAACGGCGGAAGTTTCTCGAAATACGTCGGGTAACTGTTCACAAGAACTGATCCGCAGTAGTCCCACCAGTTTATACCTACATCACGATACTTCTCGACACTGCGTTCCCCTTGCATAAACAGCTGTAATTCGCTTCGGAGCTTCTTCCTGGCTATATTGTACCCCTCGAATATTTCGAGCAAGTCAGCCGGGCCCAGAGATAGCTGCTCGTTAAGGAGGTACTGGATATTGCCTTTCCTGTTTCCTTGGGTCTTCCCCAGGGAAAGAATCTTGTCTAAAATTTCGTAGTACTTATTCATCGATTTAGGGGTTTTTCGTATGTTTGTACTCTCAAGCAAATAAAAATAGGTGCCACAACACCGTTCAAGGACTATTAGTCCCTGTCGTGGTGTTGTGGCACCTTTACTGTATAGCCGTGCTTGAGAACTTGGCTATATGGAGGCAGGGGCTTTTTATTCCCCCATTTCGACCTCCTCTGATTCTTCCTTCGGGTCTTCCCTGTAATACTCGGCCTTGTCTTGGCGAGCTTTGCCCGTAGACCAATCTACACCGAGGTATATCTTATCCCCGAAATTGAACTCGTCAATTATGCGAATGAGGTCTTTGCCTTCATCGGCCAAAAGCACATCGTACTCTATGCCGTCTATAATTTCCTTTTCCTGTGTCATGTTACGCGGGTTTTTGTGATAACGGGAAAATCCTACTTGCGTACACCGACCAATTTGTAGCGGCCTTGTATGCGTTTACATTAGTGTCGGGAACATATATCTTCGCAAAAGGATGGATGCCGCCGAACGTTGATGCTGAAATCGTCGGGGGCGTTGTCCTACGCACTACAATGGTTGTGATATTGGTAAGATTGAAAGCATTTGCCCCCATAAGTGAAACAGAGTCGGGTATATCAACAGACCTTATGGTGGCTAAATCAAAGTTCTCCGATGCGCCTCCAGCAACGCTACCTCCTTGAAACATGCCTTGCGTAATATGATTCATATTAGACGGGACTACAACGTCTTCCAAACCAGCTTGTGCATATACATACCCATAATTTGCAGAACCATCAGCATACAATATAGCATCGGCAAAATCAGGCATAACCTTCATTGCTCTTGCCTGACTAAAGCAATACGCTCCAATATTTAATACGTTTGATGAACGAGCCTCGAATATTGCTTTCATTAATTTGTAACAGTTAGCCAGAAAATATCTCGGCACTACATCCATCGTTGAGGGGATAACTATGGATGCAAGCATAAAGCATCCAATAAAGTCACGACCCCATGTAGTTATAAGTTCTGATTGAGTGGCATATGTTACCATTTTTTTGATAACAGCATTCTCCAACCTAACGCAGTTGCTGAAATTTTCTCCTCCTGTATGGGAGGTTATACCTTTACTATCTTTGAAGGTGCTAAAAGTAAGATAAGTCGTATTATTAAGGACGATCGACCTTAACTGAGAACAATATGAACAAAGCCGTCCTCTTATTGTCATGGGTATATTTGGGAATATTATAGCATACAACGATTGCTGGCCATGAAAAGTCCACTCTCCAATGTCAGTTATATCATTGCTAAGATAAGCCTTGGTAAGCTGATAGCTATAATTCCATATCGTGCCAAAAAGAGGTCTTTGAGTATCTGATGTAGAAGTCCAGCCTAATTCAATAGTCCCATTTGCGGTTTTGGTAATCGCTATTTGGTAATCGCCGTCAGATGCGTATGTGTGAGTAACTTCGTACTCTCCTGCCGTACTTACACTTGGCGCAGTTCCATCTCCCCAATTAATAGATATGGCCGCCCCGCCTTTAAGGTTAAACAATAGAGTTAGTGAACGTCCTACTGCCTGATTAACGGTAACAAACAAGCGGGTCTTGCCATCGGTAGGCTCGTATATCGCACCTACATGAACGTCCCTCTGGATGTTTTGAAGTTCAGCGGCGGTATGCGTCCATCCTTGAAAAGTTAGCCCCTGAGCCGTCAGGTCGGGAGCAACGGGCAACTCAACATTAGCGCCCTTATTCACGAATATACGTAATATTGTTGTTGTGTCTCCGGGCAAAGGCACGGGAGATACAAAGCGCACCTCTATATCACCGACAGGCTCTCCCGGTTCTTCCGAGCCCCCTGCTTCGATCAAATTCCTCACCTCCTCAGGGTAGTCAGGAAAGGCCGTGGGCACGGTGCCGCCGTGGCTGTCTATCACCTGGGCGAGTTCGGCCTTAACGTCGGCTATTATCTGTAATTTTTCAGCTATCGTTCCCATATTATTCTCCTATTATGCTATCCAGGGCGGCAGATATATCGCCTATTTCTGCCTGGAGATCGGTAATACTGCCTTCGGCGGTAGTTATCCTGCCACCCAAGGCAGCTGATACATCCTCGATCGACTGTTTGAGCCCCTGCACGGCTGCAGTTATGGTCTCTGGTACTTCCTTAACCTCGTCATCGTCCCCAACCTTATCCTTGTCATCGTCATCACCGTCATCGGGAACGGGTGAAAGTAAGATGTCCTCGCCCGTTAAAAGGATAGAGCCTTCCTCGTCGGGACTCATTCCGTTTACATTCAAGGCGGCGGATTGCTCCTGGTATTGTTTTATGGCCTCCTCATTGGCAGTCACCCTCTTTGCGAGAGCATTCCCCGCCTCAGCTTCGTATTTGCCATCTATGGCCTCATCGAGACCGTCCATCGCAGAGGAGGGTATCTTCTCATCCTTATGAAAAAAACTGTCCCAGGTGTCAGAGAACTGCTCCTCCGTGGGATATTTGCGCCGGCTGAACCAGGCTTTTATCTGTGCTAAATCAGCTACTGCCATTATCGTTATTTTGAAGGTTATCGGATTCTCATTATGTAGGCGAGCGTATAGTACGGGGGGCGGTTCTCGTGAAAGCGCGTAACCACGACGTCCTTCCCGTCGATGTTCTGTATCTCACCGCCCGTTTTGTCTGTTTGTCGCTGCTTTGAGTACGAATTGGGGTTCACGGTTGTAGAATTGGGCGAGTTGGCACCGCCACCCTTCCAGTTACCGTTGGCGCCCGGATTCAAATAGTAGTCGTGCGAGTGGCTGGGCATATCGGCCTCCTTGAGTTGTACGGCCTTTTCCCCTCCGGTGTTACCCATGATCTTGTAATCATCGTCTGCACCGTTGTAGCCAACGACAAACCGGGAGCGAAGATCCGGTAGGCAGAAGAAGCCTTCACCCACGGAAGACGGGGTATGGGTACGCCCTATGACCTTAAATATCTCCGGGTAGTCAAGCTCGGTCAGTAGTTGCCCGGCGCAAAGCATGTAGTTAATGGGGAGATCCGTTGCCCCCACTTTGCCCGACCACATTTCGACTATCCCCAGGGGTGAGACCCTCATGTCGTCTATCCTTTTGGACAACCCCTTTATTGCAGAGTCCAGCTCCCTGGATGTTATCTGCTCAAAGCCGTCCCAAAAGAAGTGTTCCCCCCCGATACCAGCGACCAGGGTGCGGCGCGCGTATGCGCTGGTATATATATAACCCTGAGACGACACGCTGATATTTTCCTGTTTGACCACCATGCCAGATGATACGGCGCCACCCTCCCAGTACAGCACCTCTCCCGTGGGTACGGCGGCGGTGCGGAGGAATACGTATCCTGGCTTGCGGGTAGCTCCTCCAGGCTCGAGCTCGCAACCGTATAGAATGACCTGGTCGCCCCCTAAATTGCCTATTATGGTTGTGATCAGGTTGTTGGTTTGAAGCGAATCGAACAATTCCGCATCTACGGGAAAGTCCTTGTTTTGCTGTGAGAGAAAATTGCCTCTTGTGGGTTTCATTCTTATATGTAATTAATGAGATAGCGTTTGGATGACAGTTTGTAAGTGTCGATTATAGCCCGGAGACGAGGTTCGTCCATTGTGCCCTTCATTGTCACGGGCAGATTGACTATGAAGTCGTATTTATTAGCTCCGCTGAACCCCCGTCGATTTACCACCAGGGGCTCCCCGCGTTGCCGGAGCTTGGCTCTTTGGGCCCTATCCTGGTCGCGGGTGTAGATGATGGTGTCGTCTACCTCTTTGTCGATCTCAGTGATGGTTATGCGGCGAGGCCCCATGTCAAACATATCGTTCAAAGCACCCCGCAGATAGCACACCTGGCCGTTGTGGGTCATGCGGTAATTCATCTGCTCACGAAACTGCGAGAAGGCCACCTGTAGCTCATTAAGCGGTGTTACCACCGAATGGGTGATAGAGACTATCAGCGGCCGGCGCAGGAAGGTTGGCAGCACCAACAGGGCGAGCTTGCGGATATTTACATAATAACTACGCTCCATAAGGCTTCATGTTAAGCGTTATTGCCTCTGCCTCGTATTTGTAGTAGCCAGCAAAGGGTACATGACGGGCATCTATATCCGGCGTGGTTTTCCCGCCGTCTGATGATGTCTTTGCCCCTTTGAACTCGACGATCCGCACTCCTGATACCACCTGAAGAGCGTCCACCAGCGCCATATTGGTGTACTCGCCGTTGAACGGCAGGTTCTCGATATAGCTCTGTATGGCCGCCCGGCAACCAGTCTCCACATCTCCCGGCAACAGGAGAGGGTCGTAATACACATCCACCTCACAGATGTAAGAGTCCGGATCCTCGTTGATCAACGTGGTGCGTACGCCGGCGTCTTTGATCTCGGCGATGTAGGCCTTCAGCTGTATCTCCACATCATCGTCGAGCTTGCCCCGTACACCTCCGGATTCGCCGGCCACTTTGATGGTGAGCAGCGAGGAGTCCTCACTCTCCACAGCCACAGCGTGCTTAACGACATGGGCGGTATCGATCTCGCTATCAGACATCCCTGTGGTATCGTAGCTATCGGTGTCGGCGATCAGTGTCTTGCCCTTCATGAATGCGAGCATCTTGTCCCTGTACCACTTGGGGCGGTGTGGGATCATCGCCTGAATCCGCGTATCCACCTCTGTGCTGAAGGTGTCGAACAGCCCCTCGAGCACCCATGCCGCGCAGGCGAATACATAAAACAGCACGCTCTCTACCGAGGTTATGCTGAAATGCGCTGAGAAGCTATCACCCCTGGTGAACCCGTAGGCTTTGGCCGCATGCTCGTTGCGCATAAACTCCACGCAGATACTCTCTTTTATTTCAGTGATCGTTCTCATCTTAGCTTATTATAAAGTCGATTCCAATACCCATATATCCAATACCGCCGCATGGGGTTTCTTCCAGTTCATCGGACGTAATGGCGGTGGCGGGGCGAATACCGTGTACGTTGTAGTATTCCACCACTCGTTTTTGTTTTATATCCCCAACGGCCACTTCTATCCCTTCCCCTGGAATCAATTCGTCAGATACCGACAAACCATTGCGAATGGCCAGCTCCAGGGCCGCCTCTACGCTACCGCCCTCCTGAAGGGCTATATCCAGCAAACTCTGCCGGCTAAGTATTGTACTCCGCATCTATTATGAGTTTAGTTCGGATTTTATCGTCTTCGACCAGGGGAGGTGTCATCTCTATCTCAATATCATTAACCTTCATCCCGTCACTCTCCAGCTGGATGGTGATGTCTCGTTTCCAACCGGTCAGATCGTGTTCGTTTATCAGCTCTGAAATGGCCGCCCCCAACGTGGGGTGTTCCTTGAACTCCCCCTTGGTCGAGGTGAGTATCAACGCCTGGTTTTGCCGGATAGCGTCGCCGATTACCAGCCCACCGTCCTGCACCATAACATCCCCTGTTCCCGGGTCGAGTAGTATGCCGATGCCTTTTGCCATTAGTGCGTTACCGTTTTATCTTCCATGTCCCCGATCACGATCGACTTTCCATCCATTGAATCGCTGTATGTCTTTGCGCCCGGTGCACCCCCAGTGTCCGTGCCGATAGCGCTAAACGCACCCGGAAGGGCCGCATGGATTGCTTCCACGAAAGCTTTAAGGGAGGCGAGGTTCTTCTCCAGTTCATGTATTTTCACCAGGCCGCCGAGCTTGCCTCCGTTGATCTCTATCGTGCCCTTGGCGATGCGTATCCGGCTACCGCCGACGAACAGCTCCATCGAGTCGATGGCAGAGAACCCCACCACCTCCAGCTCGCGTAGTTGGCCTCCGGAGAGGTCGGCTACGGTTATAATACTACCCGCCTCAGGGGTGATCAGTATCCCACGCTTCGATCCGTCGGGAATGGCGGCCAGACGAATGTTCGGCACCACCATTTCCCCCAGTAACGCCGTACAACGGTCGCCCTCTACCTTCACTACCTCCATGCGCCAGAAGTGCGATGGAGTGCGGTCGGTACCGGCCACCTTGCGTACCAGGTCTTTTATCTTAGCGTTTTTATCCATTGTAGTCGATCTTTTTGCCGACGGTTATTTTACGGCTACCGCCGCTCGATGAAAATTCAGTCTCAACCGATACCACGTAATAGGTGCCTGTTTTCTGTTGGTAATCTTTGTCCCGTAGTTCCACCACATCGGCAGGTTCTACCTTGGGGATCAACCAACCAGTAAAGTCACCTTCATAGCCCGTATAACTCTTTATCTTCAGTTCCTCGGCCGCGCGCTTCTCGAGGGTATTGATGTCCGATACACCAGGTATCTTCAGGTTGAACTTGTCGCCGCCAGGCGTCCCCTTGACTACTTTGATAGTTTTGCCATCGGCACCCGTTCCCTCGATAGTCACCTGGAGTTTACGGCGGCGGGCGTCCCGGTACTTGAGTGCTGACTTTTCGATGTTCACCGCGAAGTCGTAGATAGCCTTCTGGCCGATCTCGGCGTATTGGGGATGTACGTGCAGTGTTTTGCCCTTCAGATAAATATTAGCGCGCGTTTCTTCCTGTACCTTTTTGAGCACATCGAAGCCCGTAGCCTGGTAAATGGTGAACTGGTCGTACTTAAAATCGTAGTCGCAACTCACTACAAAACCGCCCAGCTGTAGACACACGTGCTGCAGTAGCTCCTTCACGGTCACGTTACTCATGACCAGGTCGGGGATATCCTTTCGGAATTTGTAAAGCTCGTCCTCGCAGTTGATCGTTATCGAGCCGTCGTCGGTATCGATCGACTCAATATAACCCTCGAACTCAACGGGTAGCTGTGCCATAGCGGCATCATAACCGAAGCAGATCCGCACCGGGTCGCCCTCCTTTATCTTGTCCTCTACCGAGAGCGCCTGATTGTACACGGTGGCCGGCAACGTGATCGTGGCCTTGTCGGCCAGGTTCTCCACGCTACACTTCACCTTCACGCTGTCGAGTAGGGCCAGGCGATAGGTGCCGATCGTTATGTCGAAGTCCATCGAGTACATTTGAACGCTGTTAAATAGGTATTAAAAGGTTTGTCGCGTTATCGCTGTACCCTTTTATCTCGAAATTCTGGTTGTTCAGTCCCTTGGTGTGGGGAAAGTTAGCGCTCTCGATCGCCAGGTACTTAATCCCGCAAACCGCCAGTACATCCTGGTTGATCTCTATCGACTGCTGTTCCTCGAATAGGTCGATAATGTTCTTAACGTAATATTTCGGGTAGGCGCCCTCGTCCCCCCATGTGAGTACCCCTTGGATGGTCACCTCGTAGTCGTCGCGATTCCATCGTTCCTTTACCGTTCCCTTCTCTGCTCCCTTGGCCACGTTACGCCGGATTATCGTGTTCTTACCGCTGATCGACACCAGGGGCTCGATGGGTAGCGTGAACCAGGCAACACTATCTCGGCTACGCACCCGCAACGGCATGACGGAGTGCAGTACACCGGCGGCCGATAATCCCTGCCGTATATCGTAGGGGTTCTCGACCTTCGTGATGACATCCTTTTGCTTGCGAAGGAAATACGGAGGTATAGCGCCGAAGCTACCCAACGCTTTATTTATGCTCACCTCCAAAGGATCGAGCAGATTCCCGCTATACCCCACATCTACGGTGGGAGGGGTCGGTGTTAGATCGTATTCGTATCTGCCCATTATTGCGCGGAATAAGCCATTTGTAGGATGCGGAGAAGCGAACTCTCCAGGTCACGTTCCAGAGCCTCTCTATTGCCCTCATAACCGCCCTGGTAGATGATATTCTCCACAAGCGATTTGAGGCTTATATTGATAGTTGTACTACGGGTACCACCCGTGGCAATGGCGGAGGCTGTGTCGCTACCAGCTCCGCCTCCACCTTCTGAACCCTGCCCACCCCCATCTGTGGGATTCATCCCTGGAATGGCGGGCGTCTCGATGCCGAGCTTTGCCTTCAGACCGCTGGCCACATCAGAGAGAGAACGGTCGGAGTTCCAGCTCATTTTTATGCCGGCAAGCGAATCCTTCGCCTTCCGTGCATTTTCAATCATACTCTTTGCCCCGTCGACTATGGCCTTTTGGCGAGCTTCCACATCGGCGTTGATCTGAGCTATGGCCGCTTGGTTCTCCGCACTATCTCCAATCCCACACGCCTCTTTGAACTTGTACCAGCCGAGCTTGATCTTGTCGAGCCCAATCATAATTCCATGAACCAGCCCGCCCCAAAAGAGTTTCACATAATCCACATAGGCCATAAAGGTGTATTTCATAAACCCGATGACCCCATCCCATAGTGAACGCCACCCATCGATCTTATAGCAGAGATAGGTGATCACAGCGATTAACGCTATTATACCGAGGACTATCCAGGTTACCGGGTTAGCCAGCAGAGAGAGGTTGAGAGCGCCTGACACCGTAGCCCACAGTCCTTTGGCTATGGCAACTTTATTCGACCAGAGAGCCAGTAGCTTTGCCCTGATTGTAACTATTGCCATAGCCCCCGCCAAGCCGGTCAATAATCCCGTTACCAGAATTACTACAACATTCCCATCCCTCAGTTTATCCACCCACCAGCCGACGGCATCAATCACACCACTGATAACGTCCCATATAAGGGTGAATGCCCCCTGTATCACCTGTGCGACGGTATTGAACAATGTCAGTATAGTGTCGCGGTTACTTTCCAGCCAGGTAACAGTGTTTTCCAACCGGCCGCTAAACCACTCAAATACGGGCAACAACGAGGCCTTCACCTGGGTATATAGACGGCCTATCTTCTCCTGGAGATCGCCCATAGTGTTGGCGTGCTGTTTCAGTTTACCTTCGGGGGTATTTGCCAGAGCCTCGTTTACCCCGCCTACAGAGCCCGAAACGACATCGGCCAACGTGGCCGCTCGTTGTGATTCTGTACCATACTTGAGGATCTTCTCCTGGGCGGCGTCGAACTTGTACCCATAGCGGGAGAGGGCGCCCACCTGCCCATCCATAACCTTACCCATCATCGAGGCGATGTTGATGGCCTGCTCCTGGGTCGCATTCATGCCGTACTGTTGAGCGAGCATGTCGTTCATCACCGGCATCAGCTTCTTGAGATTGGCCGACTTGGTAAGGTATGTGGACAGTTCCTGGGTTCCTGACAGCTGTACTTCATCGCCGATCACGCCGAGCCTTTGTTGCGCCGAGGCGAGTTCGAGGATGCTCTTTACCTCCTCCTGGCCCGCCCCCATCGTATTACGCATCACGGCCGCGAGCTTCGTTTCACTCTCAGTCTGCCGTAACCATGCGCCCTCTGATTCGCGAACGTAGTTGCTCACTTTGTAGATCGCCCCGCCTAACAACATCAGGGGGTTAGTAAGAGCCCCGACAATGGGGATCGATGTCTTCAGGTTGTTAAACCAGGACTTTATCTTACCCCCGTTCACATTCTCCAGCTGGCGTATCTGTTTCTCAAGCGCCTTCGTCTCGATGTTCGATCGACGTATAGCATTTATGTTGGTGGCCGGAATCCACTCCCGTTCCGCCCGCAGAGCTGCCACACGCTCACGCAGGCCGCCCAGGCTAACGCCGCACTTTTTCAGAGTGGTGTCAGCCTGGACAACCTTCGACTGCACCTTGGCCCATGTGGCCAACTGCTGATCATTGGCGATGCCTATCTTGGTCAGCTTGCCGGTGATGCGGTCGTTGAGAGAGAGGGTATATTCGAGAATATTTGCCATCCAGAGTGATGTTTCGGAATAGTTTTTGTATATTTGGAATGTATGGCAACGTTAAGCATCATAGTGACCGTGTGGCTCGCATGTATGGGCCTTTATTACGGGGGAGTGTTCCTCTTCCGTTCGGCTTTGTACGTGCCTGCGGCCGTTGCTTTTGTGGTCTGCCTGCCGGCCATGCCATTTATAGTGGCATGGCGTACTCGACACGAGACTCCGGGTAAGACGAAGGCACTATACATTATATGGGGAGTGTTTTATGCCCTGTTCGCACTCGCCGTGTATCTCCCCTAAATCTTGTTGGCTTTCGCCTCCTCCTTCCGTACCCAGTTAAGTTCGTTCACGCGCATAGCCCACTCCGTGTCGGTAAGGCTATCGGGGTCGATGTGCATGTAGTATCGCAGTTGTGCGTCGAGTTTACGGATCCCGTCGCCGTCTCTATCATCGACCCCGGTAGCCTCTAAAGCTTTTCCAGCTCGGCCTCCTTCACCTGGATCATCTCAGCCAACACACCGCTCGCACCCATAAACAGGGCGTCGTCGGTGCGGATGGCCTCGCTACCGCCCAGCCAGCACTCGCGAAGTATTGTTTCGTTGAACTTGAGCGGATCGGTCTTGCCGGCCACAGCCGCGTAGGAAATAGCGCGCCTGCCGGGTTTCTTCAGGTAGGCTATGTGATTCTCGACCTTAATGGCGAATATATCGCCGTGTTCTTCTTTCCAAGCCTGGATCTGTTCGTCCGTGGTCTGTCCTATTAAATTACTTTTTGCCATTACTGTATTGTTTTTAAGTGGTTAAACCTTCTTATCCTTGCGCAGGAAGATGATCGGGAGGGTGACCTCCATAAACTTGTCGCCCTGCTTCATTTCCTTGCTCTCCTCGGTGAACTGTACGCCCTGGAGTATCTCGG
Source organism: Rikenellaceae bacterium (assembly GCA_031553875.1). Classification (GTDB taxonomy): domain Bacteria; phylum Bacteroidota; class Bacteroidia; order Bacteroidales; family Rikenellaceae; genus JAVBKU01. Next base: position 63,757 of record JAVBKU010000006.1, read on the forward strand.
TAACGACCATATCGCCATTGGTGGGATTGCCATAGGTTACGGCGATAGTCACCTCCAGGTCGAGCACCGAACGGCCTCCTACGGTAAGGGCCTCGAGTTCCGACTGGAGCAAGCCCACCTCGCCCTCGTAGGTCTTGTTACCCTTCTGAATGCTCAGGGGCATGTTGCCCTTACCGTGTACAGCTTCCTTTTCCTGTTTGGCGGTGTACTTGATCGAGCGAAGCCCGGTTACATCACGGCCTCCCATGAAGACCGTGATGTCTGCAAATTCGTATTGTCTGCTGTTAAACATTGGTTGCGTTTTAAGCGGTTTTGAAACCGAGTTCTACATCGATGTACTTGGCGTATCCGTTGGGCTTTACGCGAAGATTTACCGCCAGTTTGGAGGTGCTGAGTATCTTCTGTTCGTAAGGGATCGTACAGGTTACGCCGGTGTCGTTGCTGTCGCCGGGGTCGTTACCCAGGTTGCCGTTGGCCGTCATATTGCTGACGATGGCCTGCTCGGCGTTGGCCTCGAGGTTGGCGCACCAGGAAGGCGACAGGTTGCCATCCGAAGCGATGGGCACCTCGCTGTTCAATTCCTCAATAAGGTTATTGTAGGCGATGCGGTAGGCCTTATCGACAACGCGGCGGTTGGTGATCGAGCGGTAGTCGTCCTCGATGGCCGTGGCCAGGTTGTCGTCGGCAATGAAGTAACCGCTCCTGCCGACAATGGTTCGGAAGGTGATATATCCCTTCTCGTGGATGGTTTCCACATCGACCAGTTCGGCAAGCTGCTTCCCCACATAGATGGCCAGCGGGGCGAGAGCGCCGTCCTTAACACGGCTGATCTTACGCTGTACGGGCGAAACGGCAAGGCGTCCGGCCACTACCCCCATACAAGCGTTTTTGCTGTCAGCGGAGGTGTCGCCGATCACTATCCCAACACGGTTATGCTTCATCTTGAAGAGCTCCGTCAACTCCGCGGGGTTACCTTTATAGCCGTACCCCTCCACCAGGGTGAAGATCGGCGAACGGAGCGTATCGGTGGCCCAAACGCCCAAAGCCTGAGCCTTGACCAGGGCGGCGGTTACGTCCTCGTCGAGGCCTTTGGTGATAGTGAGGGTGTAGCCGGTTGCCGGTGTCTTAAAGGCCACCAGCCCGCGTATCTTGCCATTCGATGCCTGAAGCAACGTCTTGGCACCGGCGGCATTGTCCTTGTCGAGCGCGGTGGTGAAGGTTTCCGTATCGGGGAAGCCCATCAGCCACAGTTCAACGCCGTCGCCGCTTTCGGCGTAATAGTCCTTCACGTTACGGTAAAGGTTGGCGTTGTTATCAGCAGTTACCCCCAGGGCCTCGAGGTCGGCCAGCTTCTTGAGGGTATAAGCCGCGCCCAGAGCAAAAGTCGTTACAACCTGTTCTTCTCCGGCCTCGTCCTCGATCTTGGCTGTCACTTCGGTAGCCCCCAGGGCCAGGAAGCCGAGGCAACCGTCGGCCATCGCTTCGACCTGGCCGAGCGCGCCGTTGGCAAATTTTATTTGTACGTTAGGTAACATTTAGCCTTTTTTGTTTACAGTGAGTACTGTTTCGTCGCCTATGGAGGCGGCGTGGTTCTTGGCGTCGGAGTACTTGAAAAACCCGTAGCCGTCAGCGGTCATGTATACCTCTGTTTCGGCGGGGTGGTTTTTCAGGATTCCCTCACCTTTTGCCTTCAGCTTATTCTCAGGCTTGGCGGCCTTTTCAGCGGCGGCCTTATCTGCGGCAACCTTATCTGCAGCGGCTTTTTCGCGTTCTGCCAGCTCGGCGGGTGATGCCGCGTAGCTTGTAGCCGTGGAGGGTATTTCTGTGGAAGCAGGCTGTTCGATGGCGGCCTGTTCCTTTTGTTCGGAGGCCTGTGCGGCGACCTTGGGTGCTTTGGCCTTGGAGGCCGCGGCTGTCTTCTTTGCTGTTGTGCTCATCGTTAAAATGGTTTGAAATAGGTTAATAATAGTCTGATCCCTATGTAGAGAAGGGCGAGAAGGCCGACGACACATAGGGTGCGCTGTAGCCAATTAAGGCCCTTCTTCTCGGTTGCCTCTACGGCGGTGTCCGTTTCCTGGCGCGTATGCGTTTCGTCCTGGATAACGGTCGTGTTCTCTGTGGTGGAAGCCGTCAGCACGGCCTGTTCTGTATCGACGGTCTGCCGGGTCTGTTCGATGCGGCGGCGCGTCTGGGTGGTGCGCTCCTTTAACGGTGGAGTGCCGGTGGCCGGGTCGACCGGTTGGGTGGTGTCGTAGATCTCGGTGATGATCTCCACCTGGTCGTCGGCGAGTAGTTTGGTTTCAGTATGTGTCGAAGCCTGGGCGCTCGAGGCACTATCGGCTTTGGCATCATGCTGTACCGCTGTGGTCTGCTCGGTGTTAGTCGTGGCCTTTTGTGTCGCCATCACCGCCCGTTTCGTCGGACTGCAGCTGAGCAGACACAGGACACTCAGGAGAATAAGGACAGCCCGGTATCTTTTCGATAGCTTTGCGAAACTTGTTAACATCGGTGCGCAGGTATTTAATTTCTGTTTTAAGCGGTTCCACGATCTGCTTCATCAGGATATCGTTACCCTGGCGTACGTTCTCCAGCTCGTTGCTGGTCACCTCGGTGAGCTGTTTGTCGATCTCCACCTTATACTTGCGGCGCATGAGCACCGCCCCGATGGCTCCGCCGACAGGCGTGGACACGATGGCGATGATCGCCAGCCATAGTTCTATATTCATTGTTTTATTCCGATGGCCCGCAGCCAGGCCTGCACGTCAAACGACGGGCAGGCTTTGGCGGCGAGTTGGTTATGCCCGACGATCCGCACCTGCGGGTGTCGGGAGTGGAAGTCCAGAACATAGCGGCGTAGTGCCTCTATCTGTGCCGGGGTTCGGGTGTCTTTCGGTTGCCCGTTCTTGTCGCAACCGCCTACATATACTATATGGCGACTCACGCTGTTGTATCCAGAGGCTCCGTTGGTTATCTCCCAGGGGTCGACGTTGGCGTCTTCGTTGTTGGCCACGAGACGTTCTATCGAGCCATCCAGGTGTACCATGTCGGTATATCCCACCTGTTTCCAGCCTCTCCCCTTGGGCGGGGCCGCTGTATGCCACGCTCTGATCTCCGAGGCTTTCACCTCTCGGCCTTCAGGCGTGGCAGTACAGTGGAGTACCAGGTACTTCAGCGCGGCCATAGCGTTACGCGGCGGTATCCTGTACTATCAGGGCTACACCCTTCTTGTCGTTACGGATGCTCTTACCACCCGCACGCTGGAGGAACGAGATGATGTCCCCGTAGTAGAGCGGGTTGCCGGCGTCGTCGAACAATACCGAGTCGCCCAGGGCGCGCGATACGCAGTCTTCCTGCCAGGCAAGCCCGGCGGCACAGTCGGTGGCGTCTTCTACGGCCTCCCACGGTTTTGCCGTACCTGCAGCGGCGGCTTTTGCCACCCTGCTACGTTTGTAGAACATGAATCCCATGTACTCGCCGATGGTTCCCTTCTCGGGGTCAGCGCCGGCCACGAAGGCGACCTGCTCAGCATCGGTCATCGAGTTCATCAGCTGGTTGTACATCCGGGCGTCGAGCAGGATGCAACGGCCCTCGATGGGCACGTCCTGTTCGTCGAACAGAGTCTGCAACGCCTCGACGGTGGCCTTGGTCATCTTCTTACGGTTGCCGGTGGCAGAGGGGACGTGAGCGGATACGGCGGCACCTACGGTCTTTACGACATTTACACCTGAAGGGATCCAGCTGTAAATAAGGGAATCGTAGATGTCCTGGATGAGCTTGCGACGCGAGGTGCGTGTCACGCTCTCGCGTTTGGGGTAGGACAGTTCCACGGTTTCGGCGTGCGGAATGCGCACGGGGTCTACCGTGAACTCGTCGATGGGGTAAGTGAGATCGACGTCTTTGCGCTCAGTTACCGTTGCGGGGAATTGTGTGCGGTTCTTAACCACGTTGGGGGGAGACCCCGCATTGGGTACGTGTACTGTCTTTTCGTTCACGAACTCGCTGTGGTCGATCGAGCGTGCCGCGAATGTGTTGTCCGCGAACAGACCCTCGATGATGGATTTTACCCAAACTTCAACTTGTAATGCCATTGTTTTGTGTTTTTGTGTTTGTTAGTTACTGACGTGAGATTTTGAGAGTGGCGGCCATCTCCTTGTACTTGGCCTCGTAGAGGTCGGGATCCTGTTCCCTGAGTGTGGCGAGCAGGTTCTTCTTGTCGAGCTCATCCCAGCTCATGGCGGCGTAGGCGCTTGTGCTACCGCCGAGTTTGCCCGCCATATCGCCGAGCTTGGCTCGGGGTGCGGCACCGCCCAGTATCTTCTTGGTGCGGTCGAAGTCCGCCTTGAACATCTCGAGGTAGTCAGTCTTCAGCTCGGCAGAGATGGAGCCCGCCTTCACGGCCGCATCCACCAGGGCGACGGCTTCCGCTGTTTCGGCTTCTTCCTTTTCCTTCTTCATGAGCGCGACTTCAGCCTCGGCGGCCTCCTTTTCGGCTTTAAGTTTGGACACCTCGGTGTCGTGGGTCTGGTCAAGCTTTGCAACGGCTGCCAGCACTTCGGCCTCAGAGGCCGTCTCGGGTAGCCCGAGCTTCGATGCTACTGTCTTCATTGTTTTGTGTGTGATTGGTTTGTTGGGGTTTGTTTGTTCGTATTCTGCGTTGATGGCCGCTACCAGCTGGAGCGGCTCCATATTTTTGTAAGCAACGAGCTTCGTCGAGGAGGTAATGGTATCACACAAGCCGGCGGCTTTCGCTTCCTCGGCCGAGAACCATGTCTCCTCCTGCATAAGTTTGGCGATCTGATCGGGACTCTTACCTCGGCGACTCAATACCTGGCGCATCATATCGTTAAGCCGGGCCTGTGCCTTTCGCATTTTGGGCGGTATCTTGTCTGTGTCTATCCCCGGGTAATAAGCCTCATGAATCATCATTTTGGCGAAGTCCATCATGAGGACTTCATCCCCTGCCTCCACAATCACGGCGGTTATTGAGGCGGCAACCCCATCTACGTGCATGATTACAGGTGTCTGCATACTGAACAGGGCCGAAACGATACTCATCCCCTGGAGTACGTCACCCCCTGGAGAATTAACTCGGATGCGCACCAGGTCGAATCCTTGGCCGTCGAGCGATGCGAGCTCCTGGGCGAACAGATCGCCGTCGATCTTACCCTTAGGCCCGATCTCTCCGTAAAGTCGCATTACAGCCTCACGGGCCTCGTTGTTGATGGTGTCGATGTAAGTTTTTCCCATTTGCGTAGTCAAAAAAGGCGGCGGCTTCCAGGGCAGCAATCGCCGCTCGCCAGGCCTTAAGCGGCCATTCTATGCGTGCCGTCATTGCTGCACTCTGGCACAGAGTTGAAATTTTGTTGCGGGAGAGGGACTCGAACCCCCGACCTCCAGGTAATGAGCCTGCCGAGCTACCTCTGCTCCATCCCGCTGTTTGTTGATGCAAAATTGCGTAGGTAAAAAGAGGCTAACAAAATGTATTCGAGAAACTTAAGTGCATTTTTATAATACGCGAGGGCATGCGCAATTTTGTACCGAACAAATTCCCAACAACAGCAAAATGACAGCGACCAAACAGGATCAGGAGGTAAAGAAAGGCTACGCCTACCGCCTTTACATGAGCGGCGAAAGCCAGAAGATGATATCCAAAACGGTGGGCGTTACCGAGGCCACGGTAAGCCGCTGGGTGAACAAATACGACTGGGAGAAGGAGAAGCAAGACCAGAACACCTCCACCGTGTCGCTGGCCAACTCGATGATGGCAGCGGCTCGCAAGATGTCGGAGCTCATCATCACCGAGATCGAGGGGGGCAGTGCGAATATCGATACCGTCACTAAGTGTTCGGACAACCTGGTGAAGATCATGGCTTCGGCCGAGCGCATCGCCAAGACCGTAACGAAGGCCACGATCATCGACGTGATCATCGCCCTGGAGCGGTGGTTGGTACACAAGGCCGAGACCGACCCCGATCTCACTCCGGAGATAATAGCCCTGATCAACAAGTATCACAAGGAATACGTGAAGTTTATTTCATCACAGGAGGGATAGCGCATGGCCCTTGCCAGTAAGAAATACAAGGATAAGGAAGCCCTCGAGCGGTGGAACGCGCATTGCCGCGATATCGCCTCGGCTACTTCGATCGTGCCCCAGGGGACGGACGATGAACGGGCGAGCCGAATCCAGCGTGCTAAGGAAAAGTACGAGTTCTTCGTGTCTACTTATTTCCCGCACCTGGCTGTAAAGCCCTGCGGGAAGTTCCAGATCGATGCGGCCTATTACCTACGGGATAACCCGTATGCGCGAGATGTGGAGGAGTGGATGCGCGGGGGCGCCAAGTCGTCGCATATGTCGCTGATGATCCCCCTGTGGCTTCGCATCCAGGACGGCCGCCCTCCGATGGTGATGGTGCTGGTGAGTAAAAGCCAGGAGGCCGCCCGCCGTCTGCTGGGCGATCTGCAGGCCGAGCTGGAGTCGAACGAGCTCTACAATGCCGACTTCGGCCGGCAAAAGGGCGAGGGCATGTGGAGCGACGGCGAGTTCGTGACGGCCGACGGTGATCTATTCCTGGCATTGGGGCGTGGACAGTCGCCCCGAGGTATAAAGAAGCGAGGTATCCGTGTTAACTACATCGATATCGATGATATCGACGACGACGAAATGTGCCGCAATCCCCGCCGCGTAAACGATACCACCGACTGGTGCCTCACGGCCCTGTACGGAACGATGGATGCCGGTCGTGGGCGCTTCTGCATGGTAGGTAACCGTATCGGCAAAAAATCGGTACTCGGGCAGATCGCCGAGCGACCCAGTTTTAGGCATGTGGTGGTAAACATACTGGATAAAAAAGGTAAACCAACTTGGCATCAAAACCACACACTCCAGGAGGTGCAGAACATGCGACTGGATATTGGCGAGCGCCGCTTCCAGAAGGAGTACATGAACAACCCCGTAAATGAGGGGACGATCTTCGAGAAGAAGGATATCCGCTACGGCAAGATGTTGCCCCTACGAGGCTATGGGGCTCTGGTGTGCTATACCGACCCATCGTTCAAATCAGGGCCGAATAACGACTATAAGGCTACGCTCCTGGTGGGGATCACTCCCCACGGCGTGTACCACGTCCTGAAGGCTTATGCCGACCAGACGAAAGTGACTGATATGGTACAATGGCACTACGATATTAGCGACTACATCGGGGACTGCCCATTGCGTTACATGATGGAGGGAGGGTTTATTCAGGATCTGCTACTCGACGAGTTCAAGAAGGTTGGTGAACAGATAGGCCGACAGATACCCATCACGGCCGATACCCGTAAGAAACCGGACAAGTTCGCCCGTGTCGAGGGTATGCAACCCCTGTTCCAACGCGGGGAGGTCATATTCAACGAGGCCGAACAGGGCTCGCAGGGCTTCGATGTCCTGGAGGAACAGCTACTCCTGTTCGAGCGTGGCAGTAAAGTGCACGACGACGCGCCGGACGCCCTCGAGGGGGCTATCTGGCAACTGAGCAATCGAGTGAGAGTGTCGAACAACCGCTACGTGGTGGGGCATCGCCCCAGCCGCAAGTGGTAAACTATAAAATGCTATGTATTTAACACCTGAAGAACTCAATACGAGTCTGTACGCGCATGTGGTGCGCGAGATCACTGGCGGCGATGCGCAGATCGCGGCGCAAGCTATTGAGGCGGCCATCGAGGAGGTGGCCTCCTACTTGGGCCAGCGGTACGATACCGATCTGATCTTCGGAGCTGAGGGCACGGCCCGCAGCGCGTTGATCTTGGAGAACACCAAGGTGGTGGCCGTATGGCAGATCATCAAACTGTCGAACGCCGAGACGATCTACGAGATGTGGAAGGAGCGCTACGACAGGGTGATCGACTACCTGAAGCTCGTGGCCAAGGGCACCATCGCCCCCCGCCTGCCGCTGCGCACCGATGAGGACGGGGCGATAACCCTCAAGGCAAAATTCGGCTCAAACCGCAAATTTAACCACGAACTGTAATGGCGAAGAATAAAAATAAAAACAAGACGGGGGCGGCCACTAAAAGCACAAAGCCCCAGGGAGCCAACGAGGACAGGCAACTGATCCATCGCGTGATCAAGAAGCAGGAATCCATTACCCGCAAAGATATTGCCGACTGGAAACGCGCCCGTCAGCAGGCCTCGAATGTAAACGAGCCCAAACAGGTATTGTTGCAAAACCTCTACGAAGAGACGATGCTCGACGCCCTGATGACCTCGCAGGTATCGGTGTTGCGCATCGGGCGAAGCCAAGGGGTAGACTTCACGTTGAAGCTGAACGGGGAGGCCGACGAGGAACAGACCCAGCTGTTGAAAGACTCCGGACTGTATGAGGACACCGTCGAGTTCATCATCGAGTCCCTGTTCTTTGGGCATTCGGTGGTGGAGTTCGAGTATGATATTGCCGGAGTGCCGACTGTCGACCTGATACCACGCGCCCACGTCTCCCCGGAGATGGGCCGCTTCTACCCGGATGTAACGGGCTCGGAGTTCGTGGAGTACCGCGACCTGGCGGAGTTCGGCAAATGGCTCGTGGAGTTCTATCCGCGCAAGCGTGACCTGGGGTTGCTCAATAAGGCTGTGCCCTATGTGTTGATGAAGAAGTTCGCCATCTCCTGCTGGAGTGAGCTTTGCGAGATCTTCGGCATCCCGCCCCGCGTGATGAAGACCAACACCACGGACGACGCCATGCTCCAGCGCGCGGAATCTATGATGAAGGAAATCGGCTCGGCCGCTTACTTTATCATAGATACCACGGAGAACTTCGAGTTCGCCCAGGGCTCGAGTACCAACGGCGACGTGTACAAGAACCTCATATCGACCTGCGACCAGCAACTCTCGTTGCTCAACCTGGCCGCCGTACTTGGCCAGGACACCGAGAACGGCAATCGATCCAAGGAGGAGAGCAGTTCCAAGTTGCTTGACGCGGTGATAAAAGCCGACAACCGGTTGATTCAGTCCACCTGGAACAAGATCCTGTTACCTGCGCTGGCCGCCATCGGCTTCCTGAAGCCAGGCCTGCGCCTGGAGATCGCCAAGGAGATGGACACCGAGAAGATGTGGAAGATGGTGTATGAGGCTTCCCAATACTACGAGATAGATCCTGAGTGGATCAAGACCACGTTCGGCATCGAGGTGATCGGCAAAAAAGCAACACCGGCAATGCCATTGCCACCTGCAGGCGGCGACCCGGGCGAGGAAGAAAAGGAAGGGCCACAGGGTTTTTTCGCGGAAGCCCCGCAAGGCGGGGCGTTAGCTGGCAACGACCCGACGGCCTTTAACGAGGGGCTTATCGAGCGGGTGGCCGATCGCAAGTCGACCTATTGGGATGCCGAGCTCTTTTGGCGTCTCTCCAGTGAGTTTTTGAACGCCATTAAAACACCGGCCGAAGGCGGTTTGAAAGCCGCCGAGAAATCGGTCGAATACGGTGTAGCCGATGACGCCTACCGGGCGGCGCAGGAGATGAACCTATTCCACTTCTCGGCCGCCAAGACGCTGGCCGAGATACAGGAGCTGAACCAGGCGTTCAAAGAGGCAAAGAACTACAACGACTTCCGCAACAAGGCGGCCTCGATCACCAATACCTTCAACGACAAGTGGCAACGCACCGAGTACCGTACTGCCCTGCAGGTGGCTGAATCATCGAGCGCCTACCGACAATTACGCGCCCAGGAGAGTATATTCCCCTACTGGGTGTACCGCACGGTGGGAGATGGCCAGGTAAGGCCGGAACATGCGGCCCTCGATGGGCTGACCCTGCCATCCAACGACCCCATGTGGTCGCGGATCTATCCGCCCAACGACTGGGGCTGTCGTTGCTGGGTGGACGCCCTGATGGCCGATGAGTTCGAGGGAGACTTCGAGCTGGAGCGCGAAAAGGTGTCTGAATTTATGGAAACGGCCGAATGGAAACGGTCGGCCGCCCAGGGATGGGGTGTGAACCGCGCCGATACGGCCGAGGTATTCACGGCAAACCAGATGTATATCCGCAAGTTCCCCGACCAGGCCGCTTCCCTGGTGGGCAAGTTGCACGCCAACCACTACGGATTGCCCTCGTTCGGCAAGCGGTTGGCCGCCGCGACCGATAGTCTTCCCGGCTTCAAGGAGAGCCCTTCGGGGTGGTTTGCCAAAAACAGCCATTTTAAGGACTTTTCCGGCAAAACGGTAGCGTTATCCAGTAAGGTGTTTAAGATTCACACGTCGGGCTCTTATGAGGCCACAAGGGTGCCTTTACTCGGATCTATCAGTGATGTATTAGCTCACCCGGACGAGGTGTGGATAAACGATTACAAAGGAGAGTTCAAAAACCTGAATTACATTAAGTTTTATCAGGGTAAGGCGATCAATGTGGTGTGCAACATAGACAAGGGTCGCGCCGTGGAGGTGGCTACCTGGTTTGAAATCGAGAAGAATCCCAATATAAAGGAGGGAGGCAAGCAGAGCAGGCAAATCGACCCACGCTGGAGATACCGCAGAGGGCTTCTGATCAAGAAATAAAGAAGGGGGTAGTTTCCTACCCCCCTTTACTCGTGGATTGACAAATCCCGATACGCTGTCTATGCAGCCTTTCGACGCCCCCACCATCCACCAGGAGTGGCCTGTACAATTCTCCGCACCGGGATTCGCTTGCAACAAAGATAAAAACAATTTTAATACTATCGGCCTGTGCTCCCTAAAAAAAAACTCGACGCCCTCAAGCCCGATATGCAGAAGGTGGCCATGATCACCGCCCAGACGGGTGTATCATTCTTCAAGGGGTCGTTTCGCACCAAGAGCTTCGGCAGTAAGAAGTGGCCTGAGGCAAAGATCGACAAGGCGGGTAAACGCCGTCGCGGATCGCTTATGGTAGACTCCGCCGGTCTGATGAATAGCGTGCGCACCTCCGAGATAACCCCAGAGCGGGTAACCTGGGCCGCCGGTAACGATAAGGTGGCTTACGCCGAGCCCCACAACACCGGCGGGCGCGCCGGCAGGGGGAAGGGCTTCAATATGACACAGAGGCAGTTCATGGGCGATGCCGAGGAACTCAACACCAGGATAGACCAGAGGATACTGTCCTATTTCAAAACCCTATTCAGATAAAGAGAGCCGTGCGGATCCGCACGGCTCTCTTTGCTATTGCACCTCCAGCTTTACCATCCTTATCTTGGTGGTTGTGGCTTCAGGGTCGGTATGGCTCACGTCGTAGGCCGTGTCGTATATCAACTCGTAGGCCTCCTTCGAGCTGTTGCCGGCCAACTTCTTTATGCTGGCACGTACCAGGGGAGCGTAGTCGCCCCCTGTGAACATCTGGAGGGCTTCGTGTACCTGCTCGATCAGCTCCACCGTCTTGTAGGCCGCCTCGCGGTTGGGAGACTCCGGCGTGGACGAGGCCAGGCGTTGGCCGCCCACCGTTACCTTTACCGGCAGGGGGGTGATCTGCCCACCTGCTCCCCTCTGACTGGGGGCTATGTCGCCGATGTCGATCAGGGCGCAGGGCCAGTTTACGGGAGGTATCTCCAGGGCGAATTGTCCCCAATCCTTATCGACGTACAGGCCAGGTATCTTCTCCATAAGGCGATCCTGTACATCCGTTAAAATCTTTTTAATCATCGAATAGCTTCAGTTGGTTTTTATCTTCGGCGGGCTTCTCGTTCAGATCGCCCAGCGGAGTGTTGATGTACTTGAGCAGTGTCTGGTAACAACATGGGTACACGGGGTACACGTAATGCTTCCAAACCTTGTAATAACTCTTGGCATAGTTGCCCGGCTCATAGTGCTTCTGCACGATGTCGCACACGAGCTTCATTCGCCGGAGTGTATTCATTCTATGCCTGCCCATTTACAGCCGGTTATGCCTTACGGCGGGTTTAACTTTTCGGGTACGGTTCGATCGTGATCTCGACGCTGGTGGATTTGTTTACACGGCCACTCCCGCCGCACACCTCGCAGGGTTCGGTAAGTGGATCGGGGCCGATACAAGGGTGGTACTTGACGAAGACCTCCCCCGTGCCCTGGCAGTTCCGGCATATCTCGGTACGCCGGAAGTTGTATCTGCGGACTTTTGCCATTACTACGCCTCCGTCATGCCAAGCGGGATATAGTGCCACATCCCCTTGTCGTCTTTGTGCTCCGCCCGTATAAAGGTCTTCGTGAGGTTCGGAACATAGGCCTCCTCGATGATCATGATACCCTCGTTCAGGCGATCGTTGTGGAGCTCATCGGCCATCTTGCGTAGCTGCAGCACCTTGTTGGCTTTCAGGTTGCCAGCGGCATCGCGTGAAAGCAGACGCAGTATCTGGTTTACGAGTGCCTTCGTTTCGGGGTCGCGGATCAGACCCGTCACCGACTCCTTCACGATGGCGATTCCATCGTTTACGGTATCCTTCCATCCGTCGGTCGCGTAGCGGCCGATGGTAATGCGGCGGTCGCCTTCAGAATGGGTAAACGTGTGGCTCTTCTGGTCGTCCTTGGTCAGGTTGAGCACATCGGCCTTCATCTTAAGGATGGCCTCGAAGTTCTCCAGCACGGTGGCCTTTACCGTCTTTATATCACCGGAAAGATCGCGCAATACAGGGATGGCTTCGGCGAGTTCGTCGTCCACCATCTGGCTATAGGTGGCGCGGTCTGCTTTGGCCTTTTCTGCGGCCACTTTTTTGGCGTTGGCGGCCTTGAACGCTTCGTACTCGGCCGCTTCCTCGGCGGTCATTTGTACGGTTTTGGTTTCGTCTGTCATTGATGTAATAGTGGTTAAAAGATTTTAGCGGTAATAAGAAAGTCGACCAACCGACTGCGCTGGGGCTCGGCGATAAGCTCGAGCAGACAGGTGAGGGCTTCGATGTAGCGCAGGCCCTTGGGCGTCGGCATGTCTGGTATTACGGCCACCGGGCCGTTTTGTTCAGAATTTACCCCCCCCCGTTTCCTCGACGGGAACGGGCCTCGTTTCTGTCTCGGGGATCGCGCGGCGGGTGTATTTCCGTTTCGGCTTGGGTTCGGTGTTCTTGGTGGCGGGCTTCAACCTCCTGGAGATCGGGGGCTCGCTTGAGAAAATTTCGTCCATAGCTTTAGTCTTTTAATGTCATTTGTATTAATGCTAAAATCCCATACGCGAGTAGCACAAAACCGATAGGCCCCCAAAGAGGGACAGTTACCCACCACCATGACCAGGTGATAACATTAGTAAGTTTGAGTACCAAAAACGCAATAAATAAAAGGCCGCCAAAGCTGATCCCAAAAGAGGATGATGTATTACTCATAATAGTTATTGTTATGCCCGCAGGCTGGTTAATTTGTTCCGGCGGCGGGAGTCGAACCCGCAGAGTCACACTGCTACTATACTTCACAACGCTGTGTTGCAATTTGCCTTACCTTTCAGCCACGCCGGAGGTCATTTATTCTACGATCTCCCAGTCTTCAGAGAGCATATCGGTCTGTGACGCCAGCCACCCGTTTACAATACTTCCGTCGGCGGCTTTCATGCACAGATAAGCTGTGAATTTAACCTTGTCGGTGGCATCGATACGGTCAATAAAGCGGGGGTCTGTACGTTCTGCAAAGTAGCCTTTGACAGATTGCGGAAGGCTCTTAACGGTGTGAACGATCATTTCAACGGATAGGAAATCCTCGGGACGTTGAAAAATGAACATCCCTTTGCCGTTCCACCCTGCACGGCGTACTAACTTACCTTCTTTTAGGGCCTCGAGAGCCTGTCCGAAATTCATTGATTTTTCCATAGTTAATTGAGTTTTATGCCTTGCGGCTGGTTATTGTTAGTTTACAGAGTCACCAGTGGGAGCGGTAAATCCCTGCAGGGAAATAGCCGCCGTCAGCGTGTCGATGGAGGTGATATCCTTCTGCTTGTTCAGGAAGGTGTGGTAAAGGTTGCGTAGGCGCTCGGCCGGGATCTTGTTAAAGCTGTCGTAGCCGGTGGCGCGACAGGCGATCCCCTTGATCACCTCGGCGTTGTTCTCGCGGCGGGTGGCCTTGAGCCAGCCGCCGATGGAGGCCATCGTCTGCTTGCGGAGACGGTCGAGCTCTCCATATTTCGACCCCTGTGCGCGCTTCTCGAGAGCGGCGCAAATGTCTATCAACTCATGGGTGTCGATCTCCGCACTACTCTCCACTCCTCGGCTCTCCACGATGGCGAGTTTCTCGTCGGGGGTAAGCCCGGCCGCTGCGCACAGAGTGTGAAACTTGCGCAAGATCTTCCTGTGTATATCGTCCATTGCTTTCATAGCGTTGTTTTTTATAGTTTATCCGCCCAATACTCGGCGGCTCCTTTCTTCCATATCACGAAGTCCGCCCCGCCTTCGCCCGTCGAGGGGTTCTCGTAGCGGGTGGTCACAAATGCCGTGTAGCCTTCCACCCGTATCTTAACATCCGACAGACGGCGGACGGTTTCGGCAATGGCCGGATCGGGCAGTTTGTTCTTCTCGTGCGAGATAAACACGAACAGTTTGTCGGGGAAATCCTCCAACAGCTCCAGGTACCCCCGCCGGTTGAAACCCACCAGGCAAGTGATCGAGTCGATGAACACCACCTCGGGGCTTTTACGCTTGGCCAGCCGTGCCCGGAGCGGCTCGAGGGGCTCGCGGTTGAGCAGTATCACGTTTTTGCCTGCCTCCTCCATCTTCACCCTTTCCCAGGCGGTCTGGAAGCTCCGGCAAAGTCCCTGCTCGAGGGTGTCGTAGGCCACCCGCCGGAACTGCGCCAGGTACTTGCACAGCTTCAGTGTGAATGTGGTCTTGCCGGTACCGCTCCCGCCGTAGATGATCCACGAACCGCGCAACTCCGGCCGCCCCACCGAAGCGAGCCACGGCCCATCGAAGTCGGCGACGTCGAAACGAGCCTCGCACACATTGCGGTTGCTGATCGCTTTTGTTGCTTTTGCCATAAATCAAAGAGCATTTAAGCGGCGTTAGAACGCTGTTTTTTCAGTGCGTGGATCTTGCGCTTCACGCGGCGCAGGTCGTTCTCGCAGTCGTCGTACACCTCGCGGATGGCGCGGGTGTCGTCGATACCGTTGGCTATACACACGGCCGCCACGTCCTCGCCGTTTACGATCGGAATGGGGATGAACTTGCGGCCCACACGAGAGTAGATCTCCTTGTAGCCTTTGCGGTTGATCCTGACGCCCTTCTTAATGCGCTTCTCCAGGTAGTCAGTGGCGCACAGGATGATCCCCACGTGATCCTCCAGTTTGTTGTACAGGGTGATGAAAAAATACAGCACCTGGTCGCTGATCTTGTCGGCCTCGTCGAGGATGATCATAGGGCGTTCCTTGCGCTTCAGGGCGAGAATGATATCGGACATCATTTCGGAAACCGTCGAGCCGGAGGAGTCGAGGCCCATCGTCTGGAGTAGCTCCGTCATGAACTGTTTGCGGTTCCAGTACTCGGAACATGAGAGGTTGTACACGTTGCGGTGGCTGTGTTCGTAGGCGCGTATGGCCTCGCTCTTACCACATCCTGCGTCGCCCGTTACGGCGAACACCAGGGCATCCTGCTGAGCCGCGTCGAGCAGGTCATACATGCGGCGGTACCCCCGCGTTTCGACCACCATCCATTCGCGCGGATCATAGCCCACCTGCGAGGCGATGGTGCGCCACATTTCGTCGGTGATCAAGTCCCAGTTACTATTCAGTACTTGGCTGATCGTGGCCGCGCTGACTGATTTAAGGGCGATGGACGCTTTGTTTTGGCTACCCTTGAGGTCGCAGAACTCTGCGAGCTTCGATCTGATCTGTTCTTTTTCTGCAGTTGTCATAATTTTCTATTTTTTCAGATTAATGATTAAGTCAAACTCCAAAAGTTCTGCTCGCCGATCTCTACGTCTACCGCTTTAGTGGTGACTATCTTCGGCGTTATTTCGGTGTAGTCGATCTCCTGGGCGTCGGGCGACTGCAGGCGGCGGGTTTGCTTGCGATCTTTGTTCTGACCCTTGCTATCGCACAGGAGCAGGCGCGCGGCTACGTCGAGCTGAGGCTGATCGGCGAAGAACTCCTCCACCTTGCCGCGCGAGAGCGCGAGTTTTTTGGTCAGGGTGCTCTCGAGTTGTTTGTTGAATTGGTTTACCCTGGCCAACGCCCCCGCGTCGCCCTCTCTGCGTTCGGCCAGCGCCATCGGCTGCTCGTGTTTGCTCTCGAGCATGAAACGGAGCGTGCCGTCCTCGCTTACGGCCAGGATCCTGTCGAGGTTGTCGGGGTCATACTTAACCGTCCAG
Source organism: Rikenellaceae bacterium (assembly GCA_031553875.1). GTDB lineage: Bacteria > Bacteroidota > Bacteroidia > Bacteroidales > Rikenellaceae > JAVBKU01. The sequence continues at coordinate 79,982 of JAVBKU010000006.1, forward strand.
GGCACGTGCGCGTATTCGCGGAAACGCGCATCGAAACAGTCGTAGTCGCGTTTTGCCCCGCAGAGAGTCGGGCGCAGACCCGGCCCCTCGATGGCGTTTTTGCGGCCTGTTTCGGCGCCGAAGTGGAGCAGGTACTGTTCGTCCTGGAGCGGTAGCCGGCGATCGTCCGGGAGCTGCCCGAACAGGGCCACGTATTGCTCGCGTTTCTCAGCGCGCTCCTGTTCCATCATCGCCATCAGCTGGGCGCGACAGCCGTCCTCGTCCGGGAAGCTGTGGCGGCCCTTATTCAAAAACTCACTATTGGGCTGGAGGTTCTTATCGGAGGTGATACCGAAGCCCGCCCAGTTACGAGCCATCTGGCAGTAGGTGCGGTTCAGGTGGTTGAAGTATGGTTCGATCACCTTAGACTTGGCGTTGTGCGCCCGGGCGGGGGTGTAGGTTTCACCCATCACATTGTAGAGCGGTGTGAGCGCCCCGCGCCCGTAGTTATCGCTCTGGATCTGGTTGGCGCGATACCGGCGGCCGAACAGCTCCGCCGTGTGGTTGGCCGCATTGCGCAGCGCCTCGCGGATCAGCTCGGGACACTCCTTCTCGCCGATGGCGTAGCCGATCGGGTAGTTCACACAGGGGTCGAGCACGACTACTACCGTCAGGCGGTTGGTGTATGTGGTTACCTGGTGTCCGTTCCTGTTCTCGGTGGTTTTTTGGTAGAGCAGCTCCGCCGTCCACCCGTCGAGCGTCCAGTAGAGGAGCGGCAAGGTGGGGCGGGTACGCTTCACCTGCATAGTCCGCTGGTTGCGGAAGCGTGTTTCGCCCAGGCGGCCGCCCGAGGTAAGCAGATCGTATTTTTCACGTAGTATCTCGATAGGCCTTTTGCTGATCTCCTGCCAGCCTTGAGTCTTGGCCAAGGCGTTGTACATATCCCGTATCTGCGTATCCGCGAAATTGCGCGGGTCGGCCATCAACTGTGTTAAAATATTTTCTTGTATATCCTGGTCGACTTTGGCGGCGTTGCGGTTCTGGAACTTGCCCGAGATCAGCGCGCCGAAACCACCACGCATGTACTCGTTGAATTTCTCCTGCAATCGACGGGGGTTGTTCGGCAGACTGTTCGGGAACCGGTCGGCCAGCTGAGGCAGGGCCTTCGCTGCGCGTTTCCAAAAGTCGGTTTTATTAATACCCGGCTTGCTTTGGCGGGCGCGGTGGCTGTTCGCCTGCTCCAGCATCGTGCGGAACGTGTTCAGGATCGCCGCATTGTTGGCGTATTCCGTTTGTTTCTCCGTCTCCAGGTGGCGGCCGTCGGGTAAGATGAAGCTCTCATAGAAATTGAGCGCCGCACCGTCGGGGGTGATCATATCCATAAATGGTTTGCTTTCGGCGCGGGCCTGCAAGTCGGGCTGGCGGCGGTAGACTTCCGTCCGATATTTCAACGGAAGGCTCTCCACAGCGAACAGAGCCGGGGTAGAATTGCATCCACGACGTACTTGTTCGATTTTACCACGAAATCTCGCTTGTTTTATGTGCGTTTCGCTCATAAAATTGGTGAGTTCCATGTGTGATATGCAGAGAATGTTGTTATATATTTCCATAACGCAGTACTGTTATTCTTTGCCCCCGTGCCGGTATCGATCCGGGTAGACTCCTCGTCCACGGGCGATGTTTAATAATCCTTGCCGTGTTTATACGGACGACCTGCATTATAGGCCATCTTCGCCTCCACGTGCGCCTGGAGGTCAATGCCCATTGACATAGCTAATTCCGCTGTCCGAATGATGATGTCAGCCAGCTCATCTTCAAAAGAGTCCTTTATAAAGTCCTCAAAGGCTGTCTCTTTATTATCGGGATACATTCTCTGGAAACTCCTCAATTGCGCCCATCGATTATTTCTGTCGGCCTCGACCGCCTCCGACACTTCGGCGTGAATCAGTGCCAGCTTACGCGCCGTAGCGAGCGATTGTAGCTCGTTTGCTTGACCTGTATTCTGGCATATATTCATAAGTGCAGTAACTCCCTCGTTAAACCCATGCTTATTGGCATTCTGATGAGCGCGATGTCCCAGGTCGTTTAGATATTTCGTTGTCATAATGATGAGGTTTAGTATGTTCGTTTTCTGCGATTGGGATCGTGTTCGACACCCCCGCGCTCCAGGGCGGCCTTGCGGAGCATTTTCGCTGTCGGAGAGTCTTGCCGGAAGGTCAAAGCCTCCCATACGCATTTTTCGGATACATTGAAATCCTTTGCGAGTTGTCGCTTCCCGCCGTGGGGCATCATAATCTGCGGCATATTTGTTCGTTTTATTGGTTTTTTCATAACTTTGGTGCGAGGTAATAGTTATTACTTGGATACAAATATATACACAATTTGAAAACAAACAACACGAAACGCAAAAATAATTTTCAAAATGAAAATAAATATATCCAAGCCTGAGGTCTTGGATCGGGCCAAAGAGGCCAATAATATTAGTAGTGATGCTGATTTAGCGCGCCTACTGGGCGTATCTCCGGCTACTGTATCAAACTGGAGAGCCAGGGAGAGTCTTGACTACGACCTTGTGTTTTCAAAATGTGAACACGTGAGCTTCGACTGGCTACTTCGAGGTAAGGGCGAGATGCTGAATAATAATTCAGAGCAGGATATTGTTGGCATAACCCGATACCAATCAGCAACCAATACAGTAGAACAGTCTATACCCATATACGACCTACCCATGAGCGTGGTGTTGAGCGACTTTCTTAACCAGCCCAAGGAAGCCAAGGATCATCTCGCATTGCCGGGACTCCCGAAGTGCGACGGCGCGATCCGCGCGTGGGGTAACATGATGGCTCCGGAAATCAAGGCCGGCGACCTGATCGTTTATAAACGGGTGAAGGATCTGCGCGATGGGATATGGTTTGGGCAGATCTACCTGCTGTCGGTAGATCGCGAAGGCGAGGAGTACATTATGGTGCAATACGTCGAGGAGTCAGAGCAGGAACAGTACGTAAGGCTGGTCAGCGGCAATCCGGGGAAGTTTCGCCCACAGGAAGTGCGGCTCGACTCTATCAAGGCCGCGGCAATGGTCAAGGCAAGTATCAGATACAGAGCTATATAAACAATGCTGCAATACTAAAAAGATGGTGGGCGCCGTTACTTACGCTCACCATCTTTATTTACTATATGAATTATAACATAGTCCGAAAATTCATTCTACGATCAGATTACATTATTGATGAACAAACAGTACCACTTTACGATTTACAAGCCGTTGCCGGCATCTCCTCGCTATATGTGGGGAACGAAACACCAACCGAACAAATACAGATACAGGGCGTGCCTCCGTGTAACGGCGCGATACCGGTGATCGGCGACAGCATGGAACCCCTATTCACTGCTGGAGACATCGCGCTTTACAGAATAGTACCGAATCGCCGCGGAGGGCTATATTTCGGCAATATCTACCTGATAGCTTTTGACCTCGATGGAGAGGAATGTATCACGATCAAGTATGTACACGAGTCGGAAACCCCGGGATACTATCGCCTCGAGAGTGAAAATCCCCGCCACAAACCACGTGAAATTCCCGCGAGTAGTGTGCGCCTGATGGGTATAGTTCAGGCTATCGTGAGACCCATTTAAGAGCATGTAAAAGCACTTTTTATAGTATTTTTTACATGAATAACAGATAAATAACTGTCATTCAGTATTTTATATTGTTTTTAATGGTGTCGAAACCCCTCAAAAAATGGTATTATGGGGGGTCGAATCGTTCAAAAATGCCACTTTTTGCCCTCGTTTTTGGCACTATGGGGGGGCGAATCGTTCGTTTTTGTAACCCCAACTGTAACCCCATCAGTAACCCCAACAAGTATTTTTCGTATTTTTCTCAAAAACGAAATGTACAATCTTGCGATAAGATGTATATCTTTGATGGCAGATTAAACCCCGATTAACCACCTTTTAGGCGCTCCTTTGCGCCTGGGTACTTCGGGGTGGGAATGTGCCGCACAACGCGGCGACGGCCGTATTTAGGCGCAAAAAAGGGCGCAAACCGCAAGGGCGCGCCCGGAATTACTCTTAAATTATAACAATCACCACAAAAGGTGCGGCGAAATTATAAGCGAATTATCATGAATTGCACATTTGGTTTGTGAGTGTCGATTTTACTTACCCGCATAAAGCATTGATATACTATGCGTTGTACGTGTTTTAAGCGTCTACCTTTTGTACATTTCGTTTGTGCCCCCATACAAATTATGAAAAGAGTTTGCTTAGTATGTTTACTGTTCGTGGCGTCTGCGGCCGCGGCGCAGGTGAAACAGGTGAAGATCGACCCCTCCCGAGTGTTCCAGACCATAGATAATTTCGCCGCTGCCGATGCCTGGAGCGGTAATTTCGTCGGTAAATACTGGGGCGAGCGGGAGAAGGCGCAGATATCCGAATGGCTGTTCAGCAGCGGGTACGACGGAGGCGGTAACCCTAAGGGCATCGGCCTCTCCCTATGGAGGGTCAACCTCGGCGCGGGGTCGTGGGAGCAGGATAATCCCGACATTATGCCGTTGCAACGCCGTGCCGAGTCGTTCAAGACTATCGACGGCGAGCATTACGACTGGGGTAAGTGCGCCGGACAGCGCTACTTTATGGAGAAGGCCAAAGAGCTCGGGTGCAATAACTTCCTGTTGTTCTCCAACTCGCCCCTGGTGCAGTACACCCTCAACAGTAAGGGTTACGCCCCGACCGACAACAACGCCAATATAAAGCCCGAATGCTATGACCTTTACGGTGACTACCTCGCCGAAGTGACGGGGCATTTCGTTAAGAACGGATTTAATATTTCCTATGTAAGCCCGATCAACGAGCCTCAGGTCAATTGGAACAGAACCACGCAGGAGGGATCCCCGTGGCGCAAAAGCGAGATGAAGAAGATGTTCGTGTCGTTGGATAAAGCCCTCTCTGCCCGCCCCTCGCTCTCGGGCGTGAAGATATTGGTCGGGGAGTGCGCTTCGGTGCCGGTGCTTTATGCCGAGGATGCGTCCCTCACCAAGCGTTTCGGCGGCAGCGGTGATGCTCCGCATATGATAGCGCAGGCCTTGTTCGACAAAAATTCTCCCAACTACATAGGCGACCTGAAGCATGTCCCCGCGCTTGTGTGCGGACATAGCTACCACAACCATCTGAAGAATAAGGAGATGGTCGAGGTGCGGGCCAAGGTGAAGGACGAATGCGCGAAATACGGGATCGCCTACCAGCAGACCGAATGGTGCATGCTGCCCAGTTACCTGCCTCCCATGGATGGATTCACTGCTGACTGGGCCAGAGGCAATAGGGGCGATATACAGGTAGGGCTGCTCATGGGCCGCCTGATATACACCGATTTTGTCCACGCGGGTTCCGAGGCGTGGGGCTACTGGAAGGGGATGGAATTGAACGGCAATCATGCGCTGGTAGCCCTCCACGCGCAGAACAGCAATATATTCGAGGGAGGCACGGTGTCGGCCAACAAGATACTCTGGGCTCTGGGGAATTACAGTTTCTTTATCCGTCCGGGTTATAAGAGGATAGAGCTCAGCGGGGCGGACGATCCGGATACATTGGTCGCTTCGGCCTACGTTTCCGGGGACGGCTCCCGCATAGTGGCCGTTTTTGTGAACAGCGCTTTCGTTGACCAGGAGGTGGTGCTGAGCGGACCTAAAAAGGTTAAAGGGGTCTCAGTTTACCGTACCGATGAGAGGACCGACCTCGCCCGCGTGTACACCTCCGCCAAGTCGCCTGAAAAATACCTGATCCCCGCGCGCTCGCTGGTGACGGTCGTGCTGGATATGTAATTATTGTCGGCTCGCGCAGGTTAAGAATTGAGCTTGCCGTTGATCTCTGCAGCAGCTTCTTTTAGCAGGGAGATTAGTTTGGGCCGCTCTGCGGGAGAGAAGCGTATCTCGGGCAGATAGACGCCCAGGGAGGCGATGACCTCGCCGTCTTTGAATATAGGTACGGCAAGCCCTGCCACATGGTTGCGGTTGCAGTATACCTCCACGCCGTTGCCGCGGATATCTCCCAGAAGCCTTACGAGGTCCGCTTTGGTACGGGCTTCGGGCCAATCCTCTTTGGTCGGCAGGCCCACCCTCTTTATGAGTTCGTCCAGTTCCCGGGCGGGGTAGTGGGAGAGTATCATCCTGCCTGTGGTGGTCCTGAATACGGAGGCCTCGCCTGCGGTCCTCACCTGCAGCTCGCGCGTGCAGGGTATTTCGTGGAGTACGACGCGTTTGTCGTTCCTTACGACCGAAAGTATGACCTGCTCCCCGATCTCAGCCCCCAGACTCTCCATGGTGCTTCGCGCCACGTCTATCAGTTCCGTGTTGCGCAGGCGGGAGTCGGCGAGGCGGTAGGCCTGGGGTCCCAGCTTGTAACCCCTCTTGGTAGAGGTGACGTGCTCCACATAGCCCCTGCCCACGAGCGTACGCAGGATGTTGGCGCAGGTGCCGTGGTTGAGCTCCAGCGAGTCGGCGATCTCCGAGAGCCCGAGCTCGCGGTCGGCGTTCTCGGCCAGCAATTCGAGTATGTTGAAAGCCCTGTGTATGACCTGTATCATCGGCACAAATTTTATAATGCAAAATTAATCGTAATTTTAGTAAAACAAAATCACATTTTTACGGCTAAATTTTGGAGAATGAAATAATTTGCATATTTTGCAATGTAAAATCACTCCATAACATTGTAAAATGAAAAGGATTGCCATTCCATACAAGATCCCATATAAGTGGGAGTTGATAATAATGTTGTGGTTCGCCTATTTCCTCAATCAGGGCGACCGGCAGATATACAGCGCCGTGATCCCCCTTATTAAGGAGGATCTCCACCTGAGCGACGTACAGCTCGGTCTCGTGGCGTCGATATTCACCATAGTTTACGGATGTCTCGTTCCCTTCGCGGGTTATCTGGGCGATTTTCTAAAGAGAAAATGGATAGTGGTGGCGAGCCTTTTCGTGTTCAGCATCGGCACGCTGCTCACGGGATTCAGCGGAGGATTGATCTCGCTGATCGTCCTGCGCGGGATCACCACCGGCGGCGGCGAGGCCTTCTACTATCCGGCGGCCACCTCGCTCATAAGCCAGTACCACCAGAAGACAAGGGCCATGGCCATGTCCATCCACCAGACCTCGCTCTATGTGGGTATTGTGGCGAGTAGTTTCCTTGCGGCGTATATCGGGGAGATGTTCGGGTGGCGTTTCTCGTTCTTCACCTTCGGTATCGGCGGCCTGATAGTGGCATTTTATATTATATTCAGGATGAAAGACGTGGCCAACCCCTCACAGGCGTCATCCGGCGAGCAGACGCAGAAAATAATCCCCATAACTCAGGTCGTGCGGGGGATATTCGCCAAGAGGACGGTGTGGATGCTGTGCATAGCTTTCGGCTGTATGGTGTTCGTGAACGTAGGCTACCTTACCTGGATGTCGGCATTCTATCATGAGAAGTTTAGCCTGTCGCTCTCCACGGCGGGATTCACTTCCATGTTCTTCCATTTCGCCCTGGGTATCCTGGGTGTTCTGATCGGGGCGAGGTTGTCCGACAAGCTGGCGCCTAAGAGAAAGCAGGTGCGTTTCGAGGTTGAGTTCCTCGGACTGCTGTTAGGTGCGCCGTTCATATTTATTATGGGGTGGACTTCCGACCTGTATGTAAGTTACGCCGCCCTGGCCCTGTTCGGATTCTTCCGCGGGGTGTACGATTCCAACCTCTACGCCGCGCTTTTCGACGTGATAGAGCCGCGCTACCGCTCCTCGAGCGTGGGAGTGATGATCGCCTTCGCCTTTATAGTCGGGTCGATGGCTCCGGTGGTGCTGGGAGCGATGAAGGGCACTTACGGCCTGTCGGTTGGTATATCGTCGCTAAGTTTTCTCTATCTTGCGGGGGCGGCGGTGATATTCGTGGCCCTGCGCTACTTCCTCAAGAAGGATTACTATGAGGAGCAGGCGGTCGACATCGCGGCTGAAACGAAATAAGAATACGTATAAAAACAGATAAGAGTTATGAAAATCATTGACATGAAGGTACGTTGCGTCGCCATTCCGACCAACGCCAAACTGCGCCACAACACCGGAGTGCATCCCGGTTACTTCCTCAGGACGATCCTCGAACTCATCACCGACGAGGGTATCGTGGGTCTGGGCGAGGTGGGCGGCGGCGACTCCCGGGGCGCGCTGCTCAAGCTCAAGCCGAGGATCATCGGGATGAATCCGCTCGACCTCGAGGCCATAAAGCTCAAGGTGCTGCGCAGTATTTACTATCTCTCCAACGCGAGGCTCTACGCGGCCATAGAGATCGCCTGCCTCGACATTATGGGTAAGGCGTTCAATGTACCGATGCACCAGCTCTTGGGCGGTAAGCTGCGCGATTCCGTGCCGATGATAGCCTACCTGTTCTGGCGCTACGACCGCCCGGGCGGCGGCGATGATACCAGGGCTGAGGATATGGCCGAGCTGTGCCAGCAGTTGCACGATGAACTGGGCGTTACGGCCATGAAGCTCAAGGCGGGTGTGATGGATCCGATGGAAGAAGTGAGGGCCGTGAAGCTGTGCCGCGAAGCTATGGGCAGCGAATTCGGCCTGCGCATCGATCCCAACGGTATGTGGAGCGTGCCCACCGCCGTGAGAGCCGGCAAGCGCCTCGAAGAGCTCGAACTGCAATACTACGAAGACCCGTCGTGGGGCCTCGAAGGCATGAAGGCCGTGAGGGAGCAGGTGAGAATCCCCCTGGCCACCAATATGTATCCCAATAAGTTCGACGACTTAGGCCCCTCGATACGCGGACGCTCCATAGACGTTATCCTCACCGACCTCCACTACTGGGAGGGTCCGCGCGGGGTGAAGGACCTGGTAGCCGTGTGCCGTACGTTCAACCTCGGCGTGGCGATGCACTCGGGAGTCGAATTCGGCGTGGAACTGGCGGCTATGCTGCACACCGCCGCGACCATCCCGCAGATGAGCATGCAGGGTGATGCCCACTACCACTACCTCGAGGACGATATTATCCAGGGGGGCAAGATGAAGTATGTGGACGGCGCTATCCGGGTGCCCGACGGTCCCGGTCTGGGCGTGGCCCTCGACGAGGAGAAGATGGAGAAATACGAGCGTTACTACGAAAAGATGGGCGACTACTACGCGAGGTATCATGAGGACCTCCGTCGCCCGGACTGGTATCCCAATGTAGGCGGAATCTAAAACCATACGGCGATGATCGCAGAACTGACAGATATTACAGGCAAGACCGCCCTCATAACAGGCGGCAGCCAGGGTATAGGCAAGGCCCTGTCGCTGGCTCTGGCCGAGCGTGGCGCGGACGTGGTGATAAATTATCGCTCGGGCCACGACAAGGCCCTCCAGACCAAGGCTGAGATCGAGAGCATGGGGCGGCGTTGTTACCTCCACGCCTGCGACCTTTCCCGCGTCGAGGCGGCCGGGGAGATAGCCGATTTTGTGCGTAGCGAGGGACTCTCGGTGGATATTCTTGTGCTTTGTGCCTCGGTGCAGGTACGCAAGGAATGGAATGAGATAACCCCCGAAGAGTTCGAGATGCAGATGAATACCAACTTCCGCTCTTCGCTCCAGCTTATACAGCGGTTTTATCCGGGGATGGAGGAAAGGAAGTGGGGCAGGATACTGACCATCGGCAGCGTGCAGCAGATACGCCCGCAGGGGCAGATGGTGGTCTACTCGGCGGCCAAGTCGGCGCAGGTGAATATGGTGAGGACCCTTGCTATCCAGTTCGCTCCCCACGGGGTGACGATCAACAACCTCGCTCCCGGGGCCATAACTACGGGGCGCAACGAGGCTGTGTTGAGGGACGCGGATTACAAACGCGCCACCGAAGCCAAGATACCCGTAGGCTTTATAGGCGAGCCGGAGGACTGCGCGCCCATGGCGGTGGTGCTGTGCTCCGACGCAGGCCGCTACATCACCGGGCAGGACATATTCGTCGACGGAGGTATGGGGTTGCCGGGGTAGAAGGAGATTATTTGTATCAATAATCCGGGTCGCTGTGCGACCCACGGCCCTTGCGCCCATGGCGCGAAGCGCCAGCGGGGGTGGGCGCAGGGCCGAAGAACAATAGTATGGTCAACAAAAAAGAACAAACAATTATCAACACACATAAATTTCATTAAAAATTATCATGAGCGTAGATCAGTACAAGAAAGAGATCGGGATGATGAACCTCGAGCGTCTAATCGAAACGAGAGAGGGTATTTCCGATAAAAAATTCCCCATTCCCGACAAGGAGTTGTTGGCTCGTTTCGAACAGCTTTACACAGGGGCTATCAATGACGTTATGCGTGAAATGTGCCTGCTGGACCAGGCCTTGCCCGGCCGCGTTAAGCCGCTCAGGGAGTATCAGTCGGTGGCGGGCTTCGCCTTTACCGTTAAGAGCGCGCCCAACGTGAAGATCCGCGGCGAGATGGAGTACCGCACCCAGATGCTCGACGAGATGAAGGAGGACGATTTCGTGGTGTGGGACACCAGCCGCGACGATAAAGCTACCCTCTGGGGCGGCGTGATGACGGCTACGGCCAAGGGCAAGAAGCTCAAGGCGGCCTGTATCGACGGCGGCATCCGCGACACACACCAGATACTCGACGCCAATTTCCCCGTATTCTACGAGTACCGCATCTCTAACGGCAGCCTCGGGCGCTGCCTGATAACCCACTACCAGATTCCCATCAAGATCGGCGACACGGTGATCAGGCCCGGCGACGTGGTGGTCGGCGATATCGACGGCGTGCTGGTGGTTCCCCGCGACATAGCCTACGACGTGCTTATCCGCGCCGAGGAGATACGCGAGAACGAGAACAAGATATTCTCATGGGTGCATAGCGGCGAAACTATCCACGAAATCACCAAGAAGGGCGGATATTTTTAAGCTCTAACACTGCATCCTCCGGGGTGATATTCTTCATCTCTGCGGCTGTGGGGTCGGCCGAAGGCCGAGCCGCAGAGATGAGCATCGCGGATTCGCGATGTATGTATTTAAATGCAGTGCCCGTTTTCGGGCTGATTTTGTTAAGCTCGACTTATTAATCGATAAAAGGGCCGGAATATCCGGTCCTTTTATTATTTTTACACTTTACAATAAATTTTCCCACCATGGGCGACATTATTTCAGGGCTTATAATGCTTATAGGCACATACACCAATAACGGCGAGAGCAAGGGTATCTACACCTATCGCTTCGACGAACTTTCGGGCATGGCGACGCCGCTGAGCAGCGCCTTTACGCCCAACCCCTCGTTTGTGGCGGTCGCGGGCGACGTGGTCTATGCAGTGGCTGAGGCTCCGGCGGATACGGCCGGTGTGGCGGCGCTCTCACTTTCGCTCTCGGATGGCACGCTCAGGCCTTTGGGTGGGCGAAATATCAATGCCGGGGGGCCGTGCTATGTTACACACCTCGAAAAGATGGTCGTTACATCCAACTACTCCGGCGGAAGCCTGTCGCTTGTCCCGCTCGATGGTAAGGGCCTGCTACAGCCCGCGAAGGAGGTACTGCAGTTCCACGGCACTGGCCCCGATCCCAAACGCCAGACCAAATCCCACCTCCACTCCGCGCAACCCACCCCCGACGGTAAATACCTTATCGCCGCCGACCTGGGAGGGGACTGCCTCTACCGCCTTGAGATCAAGGACGGGAGCGTGACCGATAAGCCCGCGGAGAAGATAACCCTGCCCACCGGTTCCGGTCCGCGCCACTTCACTTTCTCCCGCGACGGTCGTTATATGTACCTTTTGAACGAGTTGTCGGGGTCGGTTATCGCATTCTCTTATAAGGATGGTGATCTGCGCCACATACAGGAGATACAGGCCGACACTCTTCACGCCCGGGGTAGCGCCGATATACACCTCAGCCCTGACGGGAAATTTCTTTACGCGAGCAACCGCCTCAAGGGCGACGGTATCGCCATATTCAGCGTCGACAGTTCTACGGGTATGCTCACGAAGGCCGGTTACCAACCCACGGGCATCCACCCCCGCAATTTCGCCATAACTCCTAACGGCCGTTATCTGCTGGTGGCCTGCCGGGAGGACAATATGATACAGGTCTTCTCCCGCGACCCGCAGACGGGCCTTTTGACCGATACGGGCAGAGGTATCGCCATCCCCCAGCCGGTGTGCGTTGTGTTCAGGTAGTGTAAACCGAAACGATCAACCCCGATGACCTTCAAGCGAATTTTATCGACTGCTCTCTGCGTGGCTCTGTGCTTAAGCGTCGCGGAGGCTAAAAAGAAAACTTCTGCCAAAACCACGGAGGAGCGTCCCACGGTATGCGTGTGGAATTTCGACAAAATGGTCGAGGCGCACGCCGATATCCGCAAGAACGGCGACCGCTCACAGTATAAAGCTTCGTATGACAGGCTGATAAGGGACGCAGATAAAATCCTTCCCGACACTCCCACCACCGTTATGGACGGTCTCGATAAACGTCAGATTTCTCCCGGGATGGTAGGCGCTACCGCCCACGACTTTATGAATTCCAGCAAATACGTATGGCCTGATGGCAAGGGGTGGCTCGCCTCGGACGAGAAGCGTGGAGTGAATACCGACTGGCGGCTCTATTCGTCGACCCCGCAGGGTGTTATGCAGCGCAGGGTGGTGACCCTGGGGCTCGCATGGTTCTTCACCGGCGACGAAAAATACGCACATAAAGCCATCGACCTTGCCCATGCATGGTATCTTGATCCGACAACGCGCATGAATCCCAACTATCAGTACGGCGTGGTGATACCCGTAAAGGATACCCCCGGCAAGTTTACCACCAATTTTGCCGGCCTCATATTCTCCCACGAACAATTATACGCCATGGCCGGCCTGTCGCTTATACGAGGCTCGAAGGCATATACCCCTGAGTTTGACAAGGGGATGCGGGCCTGGGCGTCGGAGCTGTACCGCTGGATGCTCACCCACGAATATGGCAAAGTGGAGGATAACTCCCGTAACAACCATGCCGTGGCCTACGACCAGACGATGCTCGCCCTCGCCCTGTTCACCGGCGACCGCTCCGAGGCCGAGCGTATCGTGGGCGCTTTCCCCGAGCGTAGGATATTTACCCATATCGAACCCAACGGCGAAATGCCCCGCGAAACCGCCCGCGAATCGGGGTTCCAGTACTCGCAATACAATCTGTGGCATTTTGTGGAGTTTTGCGATATGGCAATGGAGATCAACCCCAGACTCTACTACGCCAACAAGGACGGGCGCAGTATCGATGCTGCGCTGAAATTCCTCTTGCCGTTCCTTGACAAGCCCCTCGAAGATTGGCTCGCCACCACGGGCAAGGCGGGTAAGAATTTCAAGGAGTATACCAGCGGTATTTATGAATACTCCCAGGTGAACATAGCCCGTATCGCTTATCGTGCGGCCTCTTTCTCGCCCGGGAACGGCTATATGGAGGCGTTCGAACGTTTCAGGTCGCAAATTGAATCGGATCCCCGCTACTCCAAATACGCCTTCCATCTCGCTCCCGGATCGATACTTTATATTACAAAATAGCCCACATATGACCTTGAAAAGAATCTTATCGACCCTACTCTGCGCAGCCCTGTGCTTCACTGCCGCAGAAGCTAAAAAGAAAAGTCCTGCCAAAACCTCGGAAGAGCGTCCCGCGGTGTGTGTGTGGAACTTCGACAAAATGGTCGAAGCCCGTGCTGACATCCGTAAAAACGACGACCGCTCGCAGTACAAAGCCCCCTATGACAGGCTCATAGCCACGGCGGATAAGCTGATGAGCGCGAAGCCCGTGACGGTGATGGATAACGACGCCAACCGCCTCGTGAAACCCGAGATGCTGGGGGCAAGCAAGCATGATTATATCAACACCAGCAAGTATGTGTGGCCCGACGGCAAGGGATGGCTCGCCACCGACGAAAAGAAAGGTGTTAACACCGACTGGAGGAACTACTCCTCGGCGGGCCAGAGCCAACTCGAGTACCGTCTGAAGACACTCGGCCTGGCCTATTTTTTCTCCGGGGATGAAAAGTACGCCGAGAAAGCCGTGGAGTTCGCCCGGGTGTGGTATCTCGACCTCGAAACACGCATGAATCCCCACTATCGCTATGGCGCGGTATATCCCGTGAAGGATCAACCCGGAGTGTACGAGGAGAGGCCCGTGGGGCTTATCAACGCTCATAACCAGACCTATGCCATGGCGGGATTGTCGCTCATACGCGCCTCTAAGGCCTACACTCCCGAATTCGACAAGGGTATGAGGGAGTGGGTGGGGCAACTCTACACATGGATGACCACCTCCGCTTTCGGTCTGAATGAAGCCAAGGGCAACAGCAATCGCTCCGTGGCCTACGACCAGGTGGTGCTGTCGCTGGCCCTGTTCATGGGTTACGACGCCGAGGCCAGGCGTATCGTGGACACATTCCCCGAACGCAGGATATTCCGCCTGATAGAGCCCAATGGCGAGCAGCCCGTGGAGACGTGGCGTACTTCGGGCTATCACTATTCCGAGTACAACATCACGCACCTGCTTGAGATCTGCAATATGGCCATGGAGATTGCCCCCCGGCTCTATTATGCCGATAAGGAGGGCCGCAGTATCGAGAACGGGCTGAAATTCCTGCTCCCCTACCTGTGCGGTCCCCGCGAGGCGTGGCTGGCCACCACGGGCAAGAAGGGTAAAAATTTCACGGAATACGCCGACGGCACCTTTGAGTCCACCCAGATAAAGGTGGCCTGTGCCGCCTACCGCGCCCACTCTTTCTCTCCCCAGAGCGAATTTATGGAAGTTTTCGAAAAACAGAAGAAAGCGGCCATGTCGGAGGAGCGTTACGCGAAATATCGCTACTATCTCAACGATAGCGCCATTCTTTATATAACCCAATAGCCGGATTAAGAGGCCTTTGTAATATTATCGTTAACTATAAGCATTAAATTATTATGATTAAAGATAGGTTATTATTGCTTCCTATGGTTTGTTTTATCCTCTTCGGGTGTTCGTCCAAGGGCACGTTGATAGAGAAAGAATTGGGTATCGTTCCCTATCCCAAAGAGATTTCTGTTTACGACCGCCAGCTTACCCTCGATCCCCCCCGTATAGGTATAGGGGCGGGCGAGGGGACCGAAGCTTTCGCCGGCGTTATACGCGACGATATCTACCGCCTTTGCGGGGTTACTCCTGCCGTCGATGCGCCTGTAGCCATCACCCTCTCGCTCGATAAGTCTCTCGCCGACGAGGAATATACGCTCGATGTGAATAACAAGGGGATTAAGATCAAAGGAGGCAGCTACGCCGCCGTATCGTTCGGGTGGAGCACCGTGCTCCAGGCTGCGGAAACGAGTCAGGGTAGCTTCGCTATAAATACTATGGAGGTCAGGGACTTCCCGGATCTGTCGTACCGTGGATTTATGCTCGACCTCGTCAACCAATTCCATGAGGCGCAGACGGTGAAGCACATGATCGACCTTGCCCGATGGAATAAGATCAATTATCTGCACCTGCATCTCAACGACAATGCCCGCAATGTCTTCCCCACCAAGCTTTTCCCCAAGAGCCTCAAAGAGGGCGAATACTATACTCAGGAGCAGATGCGCGACATTATAGAATATGCCGAAATGCGCGGACTCACGGTGATCCCCGAGGTGGACGGCCCCGGGCATTCGCGGGTGCTACGCGAGGCATATCCGGAGATCTTCGGCGACGAGAAATTGATGGTCGTGAACCTCGCCAGCGATAAGGCGATCGAGGCCATGAAACAACTAAGCAGGGAAGTTTTCGAGATGTTCCCTAATTCGCCATACTACCATATCGGGGCCGACGAGGTGTGTCTCACGGAGCTCGCCAAGCTTCCCGAAGCGCAGTCGCGCGTTAAGGAGAGAGGGTATAAGGACGTCCACGATCTCTACCTCGAATATATCGTCACGATGCACGAGCTGGTCAAGTCGATGGGCAAGCAGACACTCGTGTGGGAGGGCTTCGGTAGCGATTCGGAATCTGCGGTCAAGATACCGAAAGATATAATCGTCTGCGTGTTCGAGACTCTCTACCAGCGTCCCGACTCTCTGGCAAGGCAGGGATTCAGACTGATAAACACCTCATGGGAACCTATTTACGTAGTATACTGCCCACGCTGGATGCCGGACAGGGTGTACGATTGGAACTACTATACATGGGATAACTGGTGGGATGCCGCCCCCGCCGGCAAGGAGCCCATAGTGCTGGATGACGTTGACCGTAAAAAGGTGATGGGAGGTCAGTTCTGTTCATGGGAGCTCGGCGAGGATGCGGAATATCCGGCCCTCTCGAAGCGTCTTGCCACCTTCTGCGAGGTGTCATGGGATACTCTCAAGTGTGGCGGTTACAGCGCCTTCGACCCTCGTCTGAATGCCAGTGAGGAGAAATTCCGTAATATGGCTTATCCATTCGAGGTCTCGGGGGACAACTTCACAGATAGGAACTATAACGGCGAATACCATAACTGGGAGAATTACTTTGCCGCGCCGCTCACCCTTTCCATAAAATCGCGCCTTGCTGACGCTCAGTTGCGATATACCACCGACGGCTCGTTCCCCACGGCCTCGTCGCCGCTTATGCCCGACAGCATTATCCTGAGTAAGTCCACCATGGTGAAGGTGGCCCAATACGCTCCGGATGGGCGCCTACTCTCCTATAGCCCCGTTCTTTATGAAAATAAACCCGTGAAGGTGGAACTTATCCGCGAAGATGGCGGCGGAAATGACGTATGGCACCAGATGGCCTTCGTAGATTCGATGGCGGTGCGTCTGAGTACTCCGCTGAAGGAGGGTACGATCCGCTACACCCTCGACGGCTCCGTTCCGACCGCCCGCAGTCGTGCCTATACGAGCGAGTTTACGATGGATAGATCGTTCGACCTGCGCGTCCGCTACTTCGGTGCGGATGGCCAGCCCGTGGGTGAAGAACGCAACCTCAATCTGAAGAAACGATAGCCGGTACTATAAACAACGCCGCCCCGTAAAAGGGGGGGGCGTTGACGTTTCTGATTACGAGGGGCAGGCGAGGCCCGCAGGTTCTTAATGAAATTTACACTTGGCGGGCCAGGTTTATTTGCCATAAGTATTTCATTAAGGATATTTATGCGTTTAATAACGCCTCGACCTGGTCTGTTACAGGGTTAGACTTAAATACTGGTAAGCGGGGAAAATCATTTCCCCCATTCAGACAATAATCGGAAGAAGCCCTCTTTCCTTTTACTCGAGATCCCCCAGTTTACGGGGATACTTTGATAGCCGTCGTCGAAACCTTCGTTTTCCATCCGGAAATCGAAATATCCCCATGAGGCCCCGACGCTGGTGGCCGCGATGAAATTGTTCATCGGACTGTCAAAATCGAAATGATCATCTTCGTTATATACAATAGGTTTGGGGGTATACGCGACCGACTGTCGTACTTTATTGACATGCCCTACAATGCCTTCGGGGTTATGTATTCCGTTGCCGTGGAGCAGAATGAAGTCGGATTCTTCGATAACTTTATCCGGAGGGATATGTCCGCCTCCGAAACTGGTACCGACTAGAAGCCTGTTGCCGTCGTGTGTCAAAGATTTCGCGTAACGGATTAATTCGTGTACTCCGTCAGGCAACAGAAGCTCCTGTTCGTAATAATTGGATTCATTGTTAATCTCTATGAGAACATTTCCGTATCCTTTCTTCAAAACCCAGTAAACAGTATTTTTTATACCGTTTTTAATAGAGGTCTCCCCTCTTTGGTGTTCCTGTCCGAAATAATAAATGCCGAGTATTACCGCCATCTCCAATTTATCGGCTTTATCCAGTATCTTTTCCAACCTGTTTAAATACGCCTCCCTCAGATTCCCATCATCGTCAATGGCCGAGTTAATCCACGGCTGTATTCTGCAATTTCCCCTTTCCCTGTGGATGGAATAGCCTTCGGGGCTGCCTCCCTGCATATTAATGGTAAATGCCAACAACCCGTTATCGCGCCACAGTTTCATGTTCTCTACGAACTCATCCGTGTTACGTTGCGCACTCCATTCACCTGTATCCGGATAAGCCCACCATTGAGAAGTCGAATCGTTGAGGTCGTCGAAAATACCGTTCACCATACGTGAATTAGGTAGTAATCCTTCAATGGGGTAACCACGCCATGTTTTACCTTTAAAGGTATATTCGCCGTTGATAAGAAATTTTTCTCCCTGTATCTTAACTTTTGTATCGTGATCTCCCGATTTCGAGCAACCAGCCAGGCAGATTATCAATGATATGGCGACTGATGTAAAAACGTAATGTTTCATATTTCCGGTTATTATTGTTCGTATCAGAACAAATTTAGAAGTTAAACATATTTTTTCCTAAAATATCGTTGTTTATACCTTAAGTAAGTCCTGCGAGGTTGTCTGTAAACTGGGTATACGCTGTTCTTCAATCAGCTGGGTGTTTGGTGGAACAGACGGTAAAACAAAACGGGCAATGATCTGATAATCATCACCCGTTTGTGGAGCTGGAGGGAGTTGAACCCTCGTCCAAACAAGGAACCCGAGAGCTTTCTACACGCTTAGTCTCCGCTTGATCCTCCTGCCGGTCCCTGGTGTGAGACAACCCAGAACCGGCCCCAGCCTGTTAAATTTCGCCAAGGGTCACAGACTTCCCCACGGCTATCCCCTTAAAAGATGATACCCTGTACGCTCCGCGGCAAGAGGCCGTCCGCTCGGCAGGGTACTCGTTCCCTTGCCACCTGGGGCAGGGAATTAAGCAATTTTACTTGGTAAAATTAAGCAGCGAGTGCGTAGCTATTATTGCCATTTGTAGTTTGAATGTTGATATTTACGAGCTCCCATACAACGCTCGGCGTGCTTACTGTCAGACTCTGCCTGCTGTCAAAACCGGTCAGCCCCTTGGAGTTAGCTTTCTCTCCCGCGTGGCAATCCGCGGGGAGGGATGTTACTGGTGCAAAGATAGCGAAATTTATGTGGGAAATATTGTGTTGGCACTAAAAACAATCTTGTATCTCTTTGGAGGGTGCCGAGGCAACCACCTGCCGCCGCCCCAGACGTGTAGCGTCTCGGCCGAGGGGCGGCGGCAAAGTTTTATTTGTAATACCTCACATAATCGATATAGTACTTCGCGGGGAAGATACGGTCGTCGATGCCCTGCTGGCCGCCCCACACGCCCCCTATGGCGAGGTTTAACAGCAAATAATGAGGCTTGTCGAAGCGCCACATACCGGGGTTATTCTTATCGCGAGTGTAGGTGTGCACCCTCTTGCCGTCAATGAAAAAGGCCAGTGCCTCGGGTGTCCATTCCAGGGCGAAGACATGGAATGCGGAGGCGGCGTCAGGGAGCGTCATGCGGGCGCTGAAAGCGTTGGGGTCGGCCGAAGAACGCGAGCCCGGGGTGTGTACATTGGTGAAGAACGCCTTGGGGTCGAAGCCCACATACTCCATGATGTCGATCTCTCCGCATTCGGGATAGCCGGCGGTGGAGATGTCGGTGCCGAGGGTCCAGATAGCGGGCCAGGTGCCGTTGCCTGCGGGGACTTTGGCCCTCACTTCGATACGACCGTAAAGGAACTCCATCTTGCCGAGGGTGTTCACGCTCGCGGAGGTGTAGTCGAAGTCGCGATATTTCTCTTTGCGGGCCTCGATCACGAGGCATCCGTCCTCGACCCTCACGTTCCCGCTGCGGGAGGTGTAATATTGCAGCTCATCGTTGCGGATATAGCCCTCCTCATGGCCCCACTTGGTGGAATCGGGCGGGCCGGGGCGGTCAAACTCGTCGCTCCAGACCAATTTCAGCCCCGGGGTGTATTGGGCCGATGCGGAGAGCGAAAACAGGGCGAATAACAGGATGAACAACTGTTTCATATGCGTGATGTTTTACGCTGGGCGTGTTTTCGATAAGGCGCGGGGAAACGGCACACGACTAATATATCGCCACACCATGCGAATACCCTCCAAAGATATGATATTTTTGCCCTTATTGGCGCTGTGAACTGCGGCGGTTTGGAAAATAAATGCTATTTTTGTATGGTCTGAAAAGTAGTGTCGCAAGCATGGAAAATATAACAGAACAAAATACGGATAATACCCTCTCTCAGATGCCTGAAGGCAGCATCGTCGAGCTTCGCGACGTCTCCCTGTATCACTCGCGCAAGCCTCTGGGCCGGTGCGTGGGCAGTTGTAAGAAGGTCAAGTGCGACGAGCTGGTGCTCTCGGGGATAAACCTCGCCGTGGGCAGGGGCGAACTGGTATACCTCATAGGCCGCGTGGGGAGCGGTAAAAGCACTCTCCTGCGCACGCTCTACGCCGAGACTCCGCTGTGTCATGGCTACGGCAGGGTGGTGGGTTACGATCTCTCGAAGCTACGCCGCAGGGATATCCCCTATTTAAGGCGTAAGATAGGCGTCGTGTTCCAGGACTATAAGCTGCTCACTGACCGTAATGTATTCGACAACCTCTATTTCGTGATGAAAGCTACAGGCTGGAAGGACCGCCACCGGATGAGGGAGAAGATAGAGGAGGTGCTGCGCCTCGTGGGCCTCGCCAACAAGGAGTACAAGATGCCGTTCCAGCTCTCGGGCGGCGAACAGCAGAGGCTGGCCATAGCGCGCGCCCTGATCAACGACCCGCAGGTGATCCTGGCCGACGAGCCTACCGGCAACCTCGACCCGGCCGCGGCCGACGAGGTGATGAGCCTCTTCCGCAAGATCGTGGAAGGGGGCTGCTCTATAATCATGTCTACCCACAATATCAACAACATACGCCAGTGCCCGTCGCGTACCGTGCGCTTCTCGCGCGGTGTGGTCGAGGAGATAGATATCAACGCCATCCTCGGCGACGAATAAGGCTGATTTTAGACCTTTGGAGGGTGTGTTTTTTCGTGAAAAATTACTATATTTGCAGGATGTAGGATGCGCCTCGGATAAGTTCAAATAAATTTGACTTACCTCTCGGCTTTCACTATATTTGCCAATTCCGTATTTTCCGCTACGCTAACAATATATTATGAGCACAGAAGAAAAAGAGATCAACAAAGCGCAATCGCCCGAGGAGTATTCGGCCTCCAGTATCCAGGTCCTCGAAGGCCTTGAGGCCGTGAGGAAAAGGCCCGCCATGTACATCGGCGATATCGGTACCAGGGGGCTCCACCACCTTGTTTACGAGGTCGTGGACAACTCGATCGACGAGGCGCTTGCAGGGCACTGTTCCAAGATAGAGGTCTACATCAACGAGGACAACTCGATAACCGTAGAGGACGACGGCCGCGGTATCCCCACCGATTTCCACGAAAAAGAGGGCAAATCGGCCCTCGAAGTGGTGCTCACCGTACTCCATGCGGGCGGTAAGTTCAACAAGGACAGCTATAAGGTATCGGGCGGTCTGCACGGGGTGGGCGTGTCGTGCGTCAACGCCCTGTCCAACCTGTTGGTGGCCGAAGTGCACCGTAACGGCCAGATATTCAAGCAGACATACAGCAAGGGTATTCCCCAGAGCGACGTAGAGATCATAGGCAAGACCGACCGCTCGGGCACGATCATAACCTTCAAGCCCGACGACACTATCTTCAACGTGTCGGAGTACAGCTTCGAGATACTCTCGGCAAGGCTGCGCGAGCTGGCCTACCTCAATAAGAAGGTGAAACTCAACATCACCGACAGAAGGGAGAAGGACGAGAACGACAACTATATCCGCGAGGAGTTCTACTCAGAGGAAGGCCTCAAGGAGTTCGTTCTGTTCCTCGATGCCACACGTGAGGCCCTGATCGAGAATATCATCTATATCGACACCGAGAAGGAAGGCGTGCCCGTGGAGGTGGCCATGCAGTATAACACCAGCTTCTCGGAGAACGTACACTCTTACGTCAACAATATCAACACCATAGAGGGCGGTACGCACCTGACAGGTTTCCGCAGGGCGCTCACCCGCACGCTCAAGAAATACGCCGAGGATTCGGGAATGCTCTCCAAGCTCAAGTTCGAGATCAATGGCGACGACTTCCGCGAAGGCCTTACGGCCGTGGTGTCGGTGAAGGTTGCCGAGCCGCAGTTCGAGGGCCAGACCAAGACCAAGCTGGGTAACAGCGAGGTGGCGGGCGCCGTCGACCAGGCCATTGCGCAGGCGCTGACCAACTATCTGGAAGAGAATCCCAAGGACGCCCGCTCAATAGTATCAAAGGTGATCCTTGCCGCCACGGCGCGCCATGCGGCCCGCAAGGCGAGGGAACTGGTACAGCGCAAGACCGTGCTTTCGGGCTCGGGCCTGCCGGGTAAGCTGGCCGACTGTTCTTCACGCGACCGCGAGAAGACCGAAGTTTTCTTCGTCGAAGGGGACTCGGCGGGCGGTACGGCCAAGCAGGGTCGTGACCGTATGTTCCAGGCTATCATGCCTCTGAGGGGTAAGATTCTCAACGTGGAGAAGGCCATGGAGCACAAAATATTCGAGAACGAAGAGATCAAGAACATATTCACAGCCCTGGGCGTCACCATCGGTACCGAGGAGGACAGCAAGGCTCTCAACCTCGAGAAGCTGCGTTACAGCAAGGTCATAATCATGACCGATGCCGACGTGGACGGTAGCCATATCGCCACTCTGATGATGACGTTCTTCTTCCGCTATATGAACAGCCTCATTGCCAACGGCCACCTCTACATCGCCACACCTCCCCTCTACCTTGTGAAGAAGGGCAAGCAGGAGAAGTATTGCTGGAACGAGGAGGAGCGCGAGGCCACCATCGCCGAATTCGGCGGCAAGGGCCTGCACATACAGCGCTATAAGGGTCTCGGTGAAATGAACGACCAGCAGCTCTGGGATACTACCATGAACCCCGAGACAAGGATACTGCGCCAGGTGAATATCGACAGCGCCGCCGAGGCCGACCGCATATTCTCTATGCTCATGGGCGACGACGTGCTTCCCCGCAGGGAGTTCATCGAGAAGCACGCTAAGTACGCCAATATCGACATCTAACGAGCCTGTGGCGGGAGGGTAGGGGTAACCTGCTTCATGGAGGAGCAGGGGGACTACGCCCCGGCCCTGTCTAAGACGGGTAAGGCCGCTAAGTCCGGTAACCGTCTCTACGACGCGGGCTTCAGGATATAAAGAAAGCCTTTAATACATTTTATACGCCTCTTTTTAGGGGTATATCGACAGGCAAGGGCCGCTCTTAAAGAGAGCGGCCCTGTTTTTGTAGTATGGACGCTCTGAGTATCATTACGATGAAACGTTATGGCAGCTGCTGGCTGAGGCTTGCCTGGCAGGCCAATGATATCAAGTGTAAGACGTATTTCACTAAAAACAATAAAAATGGACAGACGGGAATTCTTAAAAAGAGCGGGCTTGGGCGCGATGGCGATGGCGCTGCCGATGTCGGTAATAGAAGCGGCGGCGAAAAAGGCAGCGCCGGGGCGCGACCCCAGGATACTCATAGTATCCGGATGGCAGGAGATAAACATAGGTGACGTGGCCCACACCTCGGGCCTTGTAGCTGTGCTCAAGCGTTATATCCCCAACGCAAGTATCACGCTGTGGATCAGGGATAACAGCCCCAAGGTGATAGCTATGCTTAAGAAGCACTTCCCGGATCTGCCGATAGTGGCGGGGGAGGTCGACATCATCACCGGCAAGCCTTACGACCAGGGTGTGTTGCAGGCCTTCGCGCAGAACGATATGCTTATACACAGCTCGGGTGAAGCGCTCTACGCCCCCGAATACATCCAGGCGTGGTGGGACATCACGCACAAGCCCTACGGGGTCTTCTCTATCACCATATACGCCGCCGGGCAGGATTATATTCCGGATAAATACGTGTCGATAATCAATAACGCCTCGTTCTTCTTCGTGAGGGAGACCAAGTCGCTCAAGATATTGAACGATGCGGGATTCAAGGGCAAGAATATACTATTCGTGCCCGACGTGGTGTTCGCCTCGGAGGTGTCGGACGACCCATGGGCTGAAAAATTCATGACCGACAACGCCCTGGAAGAGAAAAAATTCATCTGCGTTATCCCTCGCCACCGCTTCACCCCCTTCCACCGCATGAACGTGGATAATAAGTGGCCCATAGACAGGAGCAAGTACGTCGACGCCATCAACGAAGCCAAAAAGGAGCAGGACCTGTCGCAACTGGTAGTGGTTATCACCGAGTGGGTGCGCCAGACCGGGGGCAAGGCCGTGCTGTGCCCCGAGGTGTCCATACAGCCGGAGTTGTACCCCTTTATAATGAAGCGCCTGCCTGATGATGTGAAGCCCAAGGTAGTGAGCCAAGGTTATTGGATGCCCGACCAGGCCACATCGCTCTATGCCCGGTGCGCCGTGGTGGTGAGTTTCGAGTGCCATTCGCCTATTATGGCCCTGTCGCACGACACGCCCGCCTTCTACCTGCGCCAGCCCGAGGATACTATCAAGGGCCAGATGTTCGCCGACTTAGGTCTCGGCGACTGGGTGTTCGAGATAGAGGAGAGCAACGGACAGCAGATAGCCGCCAAACTCATGGAGGTGAAAGGCGATTACGCCACGGCAGTGGTCCGCGTAAAGAAGGCTATGAAGGAGGTCGCGACTCTCTACGAGAAGGGATTTAAAGTTATTAATAAAGAAATTGAGTCCATACTCAAATGATAAAAAAGGCCGTCCAAACGCAGGACGGCCTTTTTGTTTATACGGAATAATTTATTTAATTTTGTCTACCCTTTATCGCGGGGGCGGCCCTGTGGCCATCCCCGCGCCATTTTATTTAGCCCTTGTCGCGAGGGTAGGGAGTGGCGGGAAACGGTTATGGCCGCCTGGTAGCGAACCAAGCCCCGCCATCACAAATCGAGTCAGAATAAAACTACTAAATATAAAATCTCAGGAATGGACAGACGCGAATTTCTAAAAAAGGCAGGCACCGGAGCTATAGGAGTGCTTCTCTCGACCTCCATAATGGAAGCCGTAGCCAAGAACGGCGGTAAGAAAGCCCCCAAGATAATGATCATATCCGGCTGGCAGGACGTGAATATAGGCGATATAGCCCACACGCCCGCGCTGCTCGGCCTGCTCAAGGAATATATGCCCAAATCGGAGCTGGTGCTCTGGAAACTCAGCCCCAGCGCCGTCGTAGAGGATATGCTCAAGGTGCACTATCCCGATGTGAAGATAGTTTTCGGCCGTAACGATAAGAAGACCGGTAAGCCCGACAACCCCGAACTGCTCAAGGCGTTCGAGGAGTGCGATTTCTTCATCCACGGCTCAGGCCCCTCTATCGTGGCCGCACCCCAGCTCCATGCGTGGTACCAGTACACAGGCAAGCCTTTCGGGATATTCGGCGTTACGCTCTACGGTCCCCGCATGACCGATATCCCCGAGATGCAAAAGGAGATACTTGCCAAAACCTCGTTCATGTTCGCCCGCGAGACGGCCACGATCGGGGAATTGGAGAAAAAAGGCCTGATGGGAGAGAACTTCTATTTCATTCCCGACGCCGTATTCGGCATCAAGATACTCGACGAGGACAAGGCTACGGCCTATCTCAAGAGCGTGGGTCTGGAGGACAAGAAATTTATCGTGGTGATCCCCCGCCAGAGGTGGATCCCTTACCATACCATGCGCAAGACCAACTGGACTCCCGAGCGTATCGCCGAGGTGGAGGCCCACAACCTGCTCAAGCGTGGTCCCGACCTCGAAAAGGTGGGCGTGGCCATCACCGAGTGGGTGCGCAAGACCGGTAACAAAGTGCTGCTTTGCCCCGAGGTGAAGTGCCAGGTCGACCTCTACGACCCGCTTATCGAGAAGCTTCCCGACGACGTGAAGCCTTTCGTGATAAAGAGGGGCTACTGGATGCCCGACGAGGCATGCTCGCTCTACGCCAGAGCGCATACCCTGATGAGCTTCGACTGCCACTCGCCCATTATGGCGCTTGCCAACGGCACACCCTCGTTCTACCTGCGCCAGCCCGAAGACACCATCAAGGGGCAGATGTATTACGATCTGGGCCTCTCTGACTGGGTATTCGAGATAGAGGAGACTACCGGACAGCAGATCGCCGACCGCCTGATGGCCGTGCAGAGCGACTATGCCGGCGCCCTTGCCCAGCTCAAGAAGGCCATGAAGGAGGTACGCAAGAGGTTCGACTTCGCCTTCAATATCGTTAAGAAAGTTTCCAAATATTAAAACCTAAATAAACCAACAAACAAAAATCAAAAGACGAAAATGAACAAACTATTTCTCACTGCCGCAGCCGCGTTCCTTGCATGGGCCACAGCGGCGACAGCGCAGGACATCGTAAAGGACAATTTCAAATTCGCCGAAAAACAGCTGAGCTATGCCATCAAGGTGGTAGACAGCGTGAGGCTTAACCCTTCGCCCGAACAGCAGAAGCCGCTTAGGGGCAGGAACGTGGTAGGCCCCCGCAGCATCTATCCCGACGGCACTCTATACGTTATCCCCTCGAGGGATTGGACCTGCGGATTCTTCCCCGGAGAACTGTGGTTGATGTATGACTACACAAAGGATGTGAAGTGGAAAGAGCAGGCGATGCGCTACACCAAGATGCTCGAAGCGGAGCAATATAACACCACTACGCACGACCTGGGCTTCATGATGTTCGACAGCTACGGAGTGGGTTATCGCCTCACCGGCGACGCCTCGCTCAAGCCCGTGATCATGCAGTCGGCCAAGTCGCTCATCTCGCGCTACAACGCCAAGATAGGTTGTATCCGCTCGTGGGACCACAACAAGGATAAGTGGAAATTCCCCGTTATCATCGACAATATGATGAACCTCGAACTGCTCTTCTGGGCCTCGAGGGAGAGCGGCGACCCCGTGTACCGCGATATCGCCATCAAGCACGCCAATACCACTCTGGCTAATCACTTCCGTCCCGACGGCAGCTCTTACCACGTGGTGAGCTACGACCCCGAAACAGGCAAAGTGGAGAAGAAGAACACACACCAGGGTTACTCTCACGAATCGGCATGGGCCAGAGGTCAGGGTTGGGCGGTGTACGGCTACACTGTGATGTACCGCGAGACCAAGGACAAGAAGTACCTGAAGCAGGCGCAGAAGACTCTCGAATTCATCTTCACGAACAAGAACCTTCCCGCCGACCTGGTGCCCTACTGGGATTACGACGATCCGAAGATCCCCAACGCTCCTCGCGACGCCTCTGCCGCGACGCTGGTAGCCGCAGCCCTCTACGAGATGAGCATGTACGACAAGAGCAAGAGCGACCTTTATAAGAAGCGTGCGGATACCATCCTTGAAAATATCACCAAGTCGTACCGCAATCAGCTCTACACCAAGTACGGCTTCCTGCTCGACCACAGCACAGGCCACCTGCCCGGCAAATCGGAGATCGACACTCCGATCAATTACGCCGACTTCTACTTTATACAGGCCCTGCTGCGCAAGAGTAAGCTTGCAGCGACCGGCTCGGCACTGTAATCTGTCGAGGCAAATCAAGGCAAATAGGGAGGCGTGGCGGTATTGCCGCGCCTCTTTTGCCTGGGACGCGAGGGGTTAAATTCACATAAATTAAAATAACGGAAATGAATAAACTATTTCTCACTGCCGCATCCGTGCTCATGGTATGGGCCACAGCGGCCACAGCGCAGGATGTCGTAAAAGACAACTTTAAATTCGCCGAGAAACAACTCGGATACGCCATCAAGGTGATCGACAGCGTGAGGCTTAATCCCTCTCCCGCCCAGCAGAAAAGACTTTACGATAAACCTGCTGTGGGTCCCCGTAGCCTTTATCGCGACGGGACGATCTTCATGGTTTCCTCGGGGGACTGGACCTGCGGATTCTTCCCCGGCGAACTGTGGCTCATGTACGACTATACCAAGGATGCAAGGTGGAAGGAAGCGGCCATGCGTTACACCAAAATGCTCGAAGCGGAACAATATAATACCAGGACCCATGATATCGGTTTCATGATGTTCGACAGCTACGGGGTGGGTCTTCGCCTCACCGGCGACGCATCATTTAAGCCCATACTGCTGCAGTCGGCCAAGTCGCTTATAACGCGCTACAATGCAAAAATAGGCTGTATCAAATCGTGGAACAGCCCCAAGGAAAAATGGCAGTTTCCCGTTATCATCGACAATATGATGAACCTCGAGCTGCTCTTCTGGGCGTCGAAGGAGAGCGGCGACCCCGTGTACCGCGATATAGCTATCACACACGCCAATACCACCCTGAAGAACCACTTCCGCAAGGACGGCAGTTGCTACCACGTGGTGAGCTACGACCCCGAAACCGGCAAGGTGGAGAAGAAGAATACCCATCAGGGTTATGCGCACGAATCGGCATGGGCCAGAGGCCAGGGTTGGGCTGTGTACGGCTACACTGTGATGTACCGCGAGACCAAGGACAAGAAATACCTGAAGCAGGCGCAGAAGACTCTCGAATTCATCTTCACGAACAAGAACCTTCCCGCCGACCTGGTGCCCTATTGGGACTATGACGATCCGAAGATCCCCAACGCTCCCCGTGACGCCTCCGCCGCGACGCTGGTGGCTTCGGCCCTATACGAGATGAGCATGTACGACAAGGGTAAGAGCGAGCTATATAAGAAGCGCGCCGACGCCATACTTGAGAACATCGCCAAGTCGTACCGCAATCCGCTCTACACCAAGTCCGGCTTTCTGCTCGACCACAGCACAGGCAACCTGCCCGGCAACTCCGAGATAGACGTGCCTATAATTTATACCGACTTCTACTTTATCCAGGCCCTGCTGCGCAAGAGTAAGTTAGAAGCTACCGGCTCGGCCCTTTAGCCTCACGTAAACGAACAAACACAAGGCGATATGAAACTATCCGAACGATCGAGGGTGACGGTCATCAACCTGTTGGTGGCCCTTGCTATAACCATATTCGTGGACTTCTCGAATATCCTGTTCGCCACTACGGGCATATATAAGCCGAGGCCGGGCACTCCGCCCAACTACATGCTTATACAGATGTCGTATATTTATGTGGTCGCGTTCATATTGCTTACCATAAACACCTACCGTGACGGCCGCTCCGACGGCCGTGGATACAGCGCCCGCAAGGCTATGTACACGGTGTTCGCCACGGTCGTGTTCTTCCTGTTCGCCCCCACGTTCAGCCGCGACCTGGGAGAGTGGTCGGCGCTGGTGGCCTCCAATAAGCTGGGCTCTCCCAGGTTCATCACCCGCTTCTCTTTCGTGATGAGTGTGACCATACTCTACGGTATCATATTCAACCTCACCTACCAGAAGCAGAAGATCACCATCGAGAACCAGCAGCTGCGCAACGAGAACCTCCAGACTCGCTACAACATGCTCATCAGCCAGATCAATCCCCACTTCCTGTTCAACTCGCTCAACTCGCTTTCGATGCTGGTCAGAGAGAATATGAACGCCAAGGCGCTGGTGTATATCGACCGTATGTCCGATACGTTCCGCTATATCTTAAGCAGCGGCAGTTCCGGGATGACCGCCCTGAGCCAGGAGCTCGAATTCGTCGAAGCCTACAAGTACCTCCACGAGATACGCTACGACCGTAAACTGTTCGTGGATATAGAGGCCGATCCCGCCTACCGGGAGTGGCTTATTCCATCGCTGTCGCTCCAGCCGCTTATCGAGAACGCCGTGAAGCATAATACCATAACCCTCTCCAAACCGTTGAAAATTAAGATATTCACCGATGCCGAGGGCAATCTCGTGGTATCCAACCCCATACAGCCCAAGATGGACAGCAGTAACGGCACAGGTATCGGCCTGGCCAACCTGTCGAGCCGCTATAAGTTGCTTACGGGCAAGGAGATCACAGTGTCGGATAAGGACGGCGTGTTCACGGTGACCATGCCCCTTATCGACCCCGTCGAGGCCTAAATAAAATCATTACGGCTATGAAAGTACTGATCGTTGAGGATGAAACCGCCGCCGTCGTAAACCTGCGCTCTATGCTTGGGCGTATAGAGCCGGGAGCGGAGGTAGTGGGCGCGGTGGAAAGCGTTGCTGACACGGTGGCGTGGCTGAACGATAATCCCGCTCCCGATCTGATATTCATGGATATACACCTTGCCGACGGGCAGGCGTTTCGGATATTCGACCAGGTGGAGGTCACCTCTGTGGTGATATTCGCCACGGCCTATGACGAGTATGCGCTTGAGGCCTTCAAGGTCAACAGCATAGATTATCTACTCAAGCCCATCAAGGAAGAGGAATTGCGCCGCGCTGTTGACAAATTCAAGCGTTTCGCCCCCGCCGAGCGTGCCGAATACGCCGGGCATACCTCGGCTCATCTGTCGGGTCTTTCGGGGCGCGGCGCGACCACATTCCTGGTATACGTAAAGGATAAGCTCCGCCCGCTGGGGACAGAAGAGATCGCGTTCTTCTACATCTTCGAGGACAAGGTGTGGGCCTACACTTTCGAGGGGGAGAAGCTGCCGTTGGACAAGTCGCTCGACACAATCGCGGGAATGCTCTCCGAGAACGATTTTTTCAGGGCTAACAGGCAGTTTATCGCCTCCCGCAAGGCCATAAAAGATATGACCGTGTGGTTCGGCAGCCGCCTGTCGCTCAACCTCACCGTAACCCCTCCCGAGCGGATCATTATCAGCCGGGCCAAGGTGTCGGAGTTCAAACGCTGGCTCTCTGAGAGATAGCGGGGGTGCCTGATCCTGCCCAAAACAGCCACTTTTGCGCGATATGGCAGGCCTTTCGTATTGTGAGGCCTGCCTTTTATTTATGTTCCCGAAGCTTTTGCCGTTAGCAAGGACCGCGGCTATCCTTTCCAGCAGCCGGTAGAGGCCCGATTATAGCGTTTCGCACCCTTAATTATCCGTTTGGGAGATGATATATGTCGGACATATTCACAAAATTGCGATATTTGTGCGCGGGCATTAAAGCCTGTTCTCTAAGTATGAAATACGGCACTTTTTTGAGGGTGATAGCGGTAAGCGTTATGTGTTGCGCATTATTGGCCGGCACGGCTTCCGCACAGGGTACGACGGGAGGCGGAACCCAGGGGCGTCAGCAGGCGACTCCGGGGATGGGAGTTATAACCGGTACCATTACCGGGGGGGATAGTGCTACCCCGCTTATCGGTACAACGGTTGAACTCACCCCCAAGGGCGGCGCTCCCGCGGATAAGAAGGTCATGGTGTCGGGAGAGGGCGGCAGGTTTGCCTTCAGGGACATTAAATATGGCGTCTACACCGTTAAAATAACACACCTCGGCTATGGCCCCTGGACAAAAGAGGTGACCCTCAACAGCTCCGTGGAGAGGTTGCAGGTGAAACTTAAAGAGGCGGTAGAGAATATACAGGAGGTGGTGGTCGATACTTATGCCCTGCGCACCTCGCAGAAGGGCGACACCCTCGTGTATAACGCCAATTCGTTCAAGGTGTCCAAGGATTCAGATACTGAGACGCTCATATCGAAGATGCCGGGCATCACCGTGGGCACCGACGGCAAGGTGGAGGCACAGGGCGAGCAGGTCAAGAAGGTATTGGTCGACGGGCGTGAGTTCTTCGGCGATGACGTGACCTCCGCCATACGTAACCTTCCCGCCGAGGCTGTGGCCAAGATCGAGGTGTTCAACAAGTTGAGCGACCAGGCGCAGTTCACCGGCGTGGACGACGGTGAGGGAGTGAAAGCCATCAATATCGTCACCAAGCCCAATATGCGCAACGGCCAGTTTGGCCGTATATACGCGGGCTACGGCTATGATGACAAGTACATCGCCGGGGGTAACGTCAATATCTTCAAGGGCGACTCGCGCATCTCGCTTATCGGGATGGCCAACAATATTAACCAGCAGAACTTCTCTACCGACGACATTCTGGGCGTGGTGGGCTCGGGCAGCGGCAGCGGCCGCGGCCGCGGAGGGCAGGGTGGCCGCAGAGGCGGCGGCGGTGGCGGCGGAGGATACCGCCGCAACGACGCGGGCGACTTTATGGTGGGGGCGCAGAACGGCGTGTCGACCGTAGGCTCGTTCGGAGTCAACTATACCGACAAGTGGGGCAAGAAGGTGGAGGCCCAGGCCAGCTACTTCTTCAACACTACCGACAACTATAACCGCACGCTCACCGACCGCGAATATTTCCTGGGCGACAACTCCGTGCAGAAACAGTTGTACCGAGATACCACCATCAACCGCTCGACCAACTACAACCACCGTTTCAACGCCAAGATCGACTATAAGATCAACGACAACAACTCGATCATGATCCGCCCGCAGGCCAGTGTGCAGTCGTATAGCCGCAGGGGCAGCTCCGACGGGATGAATATGTTCCAGGATACCGACGGCAGTACGGAACTGCTCAACATACTCAAGGATATAAGCAAGTCGAAAAATTCTGGCTACAACATGTCGATATTCACCATTTACCGACACAAGTTCGGTAACTCGGGGCGTAATATGACCGTGGATTTCTCGGCCAATAAAAGCAAGAACGACGGGACCAGCTATCAGGATACGGAGATAGAGTACTTCAATCCGGCCAAAGACAGCCTCCTGAGGCAGGACCTCGATAATAATACGAACAGTTACAGGCTTGGTGGTAGCGTGATGTACTCCGAACCCCTGAGCAAGGTCTCTCAACTCAACCTGTCGTATCGTATAAATTACAACTACTCAGATGTCGACCGCAAATCGTACCTCTGGAATGTGAATGACCAGCAGTATGACTTCAACAGCGACCTCTCCAATACCTACAACAGTGGTTACCTGACACATCGCGTAGGGCCCGGGTACAGGCTCAATAACGAGAAGGCCACCGTTGTAGCCAACGTCTACTACCAGAGGGCGACCCTTCAGGGCGACCAGACCTATCCCGCGATCACCTCGCCCGAGATGTCGGCCGAGTTCAACAACGTGGTGTACATGGGTATGCTCCACTACCGTTTCTCGAAGACCAGGTCGATCCGCATGTTCCTGCGTTCGTACACCAATAACCCCTCTGTGAAGCAGTTGCAGGACGTGCTGGACATCTCCAACCCCCTGTCGGTGTCGGTGGGTAACAAGAACCTCGACCCTGTGTACGCCAATATGGGACATTTCCACTACGTGTCGTCGAACGTCGACAAGGGAACCACATTCATGGTTATGGGGGGCGTGACCAACCAGATGAACTATATCGCCAACGACGTCATAATCGCCGAGACCGACGGTACAGTGGTGCCCGTCGACGGACACGACCCCGTGGTGCTGTCGCGCGGTGCGCAGTTCTCCCAGCCGGTGAATATGGACGGCTACTGGAACGCCCAGGCCGGTATCAGCTACGGTATGCCCATAAAGCCCGTGAAATGTAACTTCAACATGCTCGGACGCGTGGCCTATACCGGTACGCCGAGTATCCTCAACGGGGTGACCAACAAGACCAACACTATTACCTACACCGCGGGCCTCGTGCTGGGCAGCAATATAAGCGAGAAGGTCGATTTCACCCTTATGTACGACGCGGGGTACAACACCGCCCGCAACAGCGTGCGTAAGGAGGCCAATAACGACTACTTCAATCAGGTGGCCCGTGGGCGCTTCAAGATCGAGGTGTGGAAGGGTTTCACCGTGCAGGGTGACGCCACATACAGCTTCTACCGCGGTATCACCGACACCTTCACGCAGGACATCCTGCTCTGTAACGCCTTCATAGGCAAGAAATTCCTCAAGAACAAGAGGGCCGAGATCACAGTGGGCGTGTACGATATATTCGACCAGAATAAGAGTTTCGCGCGTAACGTGACGGATACCTACATTGAGAACGTAACGTCCAATACGATGGGCCGTTACTGGGGTATAAACCTGAGTTATAACCTGCGTAATTTCAAGGTGGCCAAGAAATAGCCTTCGCGGCCGGCCATGTGCTGGCGCCAGATGGCCGCGAAAGAGGAACGATATCCCGCGAAGTTTTCCGGTGGCGGGCGGGGATAATATCCCGAAGCCGCTTCAGAGGCGGCCAGGAAGTACAGACGAACAAAGTGTTGTTAGGAGGCGGTAAGCGCGCCTGTCAGTTACGCGCTTTCCGTATGCGGCGGCGGCCGGAGGAAAACCTCCGGCCGCCGTGTTTTCTTGCGAACCTCATTAAGTTCTACTTTTCTTGAATACGTTTCGATAGTTAGGGCTTACGCAGCAGGCCCATCAGCCCGCAGCCACGCCCTGCGCAGGGCTGATTTAACGCTATACAGCTTATTTTACCCCTGCGTTGGCTGCGGACTAAATTAGAGAGTTGTAACGATACTGTTTAGGCCTTTTAATCACAGCCCCTTAAGAGCCGAGAAGCGCTTTTCCCCCAGCATGTATCGGACTATTATACTGCGCCGGAAGATATTCGCCGGGCGGGTCACGCAGTTTTTCTGTATCTCCTCGCGCTGGACCTTTAGCTCCTTATGCCATTTGTAGAAATCCTTGTGGGCCGACATTATGGCGCTCACGAACGTTATGCGTCCCTGCAGCAGGAACGCCAGGGCCGATGCCCCGTCGAACAACTTGCGCACGAAAAGCGTTATGCTGAAACCTTTAGGGGCCAGGTTCTTATAGAGCATCGCCAGATTGTTGCGGTAGTTGAGGTATATCTTGTAGGGGGTATTGTTGGGCAGAGTACCGCCACCGAGGTGGTACACTTTGCTTGCCGGCTCGACCATGATCTTATGCCCCGCCAGGAGGGCCCTCCAGCAGAAGTCGATCTCCTCCATATGGGCGAAGAATTTGCCGTCGAAGCCTCCGAGCTCATGGAATACCTTCCCGCGTACTATCATACATGCACCAGAGGCCCAGAACACCTCCCTGCGGTCGTCGTACTGCCCGTGGTCTTTCTCCACGAGGGATAGTATACGACCGCGGCAGAAGGGGTAACCGAGGTAGTCGATAAAGCCGCCGCTGCCGCCGGCATACTCGAAGCGGTCCGGTGAGACTACCGAAAGTATCTTGGGCGCCGCAGCCGCCACGTCGCGATGGGCGTTCATGAGCTTCACCAGAGGGGTTACCCACCCGGGAGCGGGCTCCACGTCAGAATTGAGCAGTATGTAGTAGTCGCTGTCGACCAACTTCAGGGTGCGGTTGTAGCCCTCGGCATAGCCGTAATTCTTGTCAAGCGAGATGACCGTAATGCCGCTGAAATGCCGTGAGAGGAAATCCACGGAGTCGTCGTCGGAGCCGTTGTCGGCCACGATGATACCCACATCCTCGGGCGTATTGGCGATGACCGAGGGCAGGAAACGGCGCAGGTGCTCGACCCCGTTCCAGTTGAGTATGACGATCTTGGTTGTCATTATTCCTGAGAGGATTCACCGGTTGGGTCCGGCTCTGTTTTACGTCTTTTGTGCTTCCACCTCCGGTGCGACCACATCCACAGTTCGGGGGTTTCGCGGATCATGCTCTCGAGGTGATGTACATAGCGTTCCATTATTTCGTGTTCGGTGAGGTCGTCCACGCCGTTGTATATTTCGATGAAGCGCGAGGTATAATAGCCCCTTTTAAGTTTAGTTATGTGGAGGAAGAATACCGGCATACGAAATCTGGTCGCCATCTTGCCCATTCCTGCGAAAAACGGCGTATCCTGCCCCAGAAAATCGTACCAGTGTCTGCGTTCGAATATGGGCGGGGTCTGGTCGCCTATCATGGCCACCACGGCAGGTTGCGCCCCTTTGCGCGATAGCAGGACCATCTCCCTCATTACGTCGTGCATAGGCACGGGCCTGACCCCGAAACGCGAACGCAGGTGGCGGTAGAAGCGATCGAAGACCTCGTTATGTACCGGGCGGTAGACGGCCTGCACCTCGTGGTCGACGAACAGGCTGAAACCCACGGTATACTCCCACGATCCGTAGTGGGCCATGGCGGCTATCCAACTGCGGCCTTTGATAGTGGCTTCTGTCTGATCGACGTTTTCGTAGACGAACCTGCGGCGCATCGCCTTTTCGGAAATTACCGTAAGGTAGAACGTGTCGACGAATACTTCGGCCAGGTGGCGGTAGAAACGCCGCTCTATCCCCATACGCTCCTCGTCGCTCTTCTCGGGGAAAGATCTTGTGAGATTACTCCTCGTAATGTTCACCCTGTAACCCACCACCTTGTAGAGGAAGAAATATATCACTTCGGCCACCCCGTAGTAAAGCACCCGGTAGGGCAGGCACCCCACGGCCTTGCTCGCTCCCAGCAGGAGGTAGAAGCATATATCGTTCCATAGTTTTTTCATGGTGCGTCTTTTGTCGTTAGGTATCACGCCGTTACGCCCTGTAGCGGATACCGTGCGGTATAAGCAGCGCGGGTTAGGGCCCGGCCCCCGCTACCGTATTTTACAGGGGTATGTTACCCGATATTTTTCTTTACGTCGTCGTATATTTTCGGAGAGGAGGCTATGATCTCGCCGCCGAAGATGTAGTTGTCTCCGCCCGAATAATCTGTAACGACCGCTCCCGCGCGCAGTGCAATAAAGGCTCCCGCAGCCACGTCCCACGAAGCCAATTTGGCCTGAAAGTAGGCGTCGAAACGCCCGCAGGCCACATACACTAAGTCGGCCGTGGCAGAGCCCAGGCGGCGTATGCCGTTGGTGTTCTTCTGGAAGAAAGCGGCCACCTCGAGGAAATTTTCCACCGAGTTGAGCACGTTATACGACAGCCCCACTGCCACCAGAGCGTTCTCCAGTTTGTCGGTAGGAGCAACGCTTATCTTGCAGTCGTTCATGTAGGCGTCCGAGCCTTCCCAAGCGTAGAACATCTCCTTATGGGTCACCTCGTAGACCACGCCCACGACCGTCTTCTCGCCCTCGTTGAGCGCTATGCTGACGCAGTAGGGGGGTAGGCCGTGGATGAAATTGGTGGTGCCGTCGAGGGGGTCGATGATCCATGTGAGCTGCTCGTTGCCACGAGCCGCCGTGCCTTCCTCGGTGATAAAACCGCTGTCGGGCAACAACTCGCGCAGGCCGGCCACGATCATCTTCTCGGCCTCCTTGTCTACATAGGAGACCATGTTTTGCACTCCCTTGAATTCGACGCGGTCGAAGCAAAAGCCCTCGCGTTGTGAGGCTATGTATTCTCCCGCACGGCGGGCGATGTCCTGTACCTTAAAGCATATCGACTTGTAATCCATATCGTTGTGTTTGTTGGAATGGGGGCTATTCTTCTCCCTCTGATCCTGTATCTTCCTGTTCTGTTTTACCCACGTTCTCGCCCGCCACCACTATCACGAACTCCCCCTTGGGGGCGTGGGCAGAGAAATGGGCTATGACTTCGGCGAGGGTGCCGCGCACGGTCTGCTCGAATTTCTTGCTCAGTTCGCGCGATACCGATACTCTTCTCTGCGGAGAGAAGTGCTCGGAGAGCTGGGTGAGGGTCTTAATCAAGCGGAACGGCGACTCGTAGAGAATGACCGTATAGCCCAGCGAGGCGAGCTCCGTGAGGCGCTTCACCCTGCCTTTTTTCTGCGGCAGGAAGCCCTCGAAGAAGAATCTGTCGCACGGGAAACCGCTATTCACAAGGGCGGGGACGAAAGCCGTCGCCCCGGGCAGCGTTTCCACCTCCAGGCCCATCTCCAC
Organism: Rikenellaceae bacterium; assembly: GCA_031553875.1. Lineage (GTDB taxonomy): Bacteria > Bacteroidota > Bacteroidia > Bacteroidales > Rikenellaceae > JAVBKU01. Next base: position 117,418 of record JAVBKU010000006.1, read on the forward strand.
GCACTTGCGCACCAAGAGGAACCCAGGGTCGGAGATACCGGGCGTACCGGCGTCGGATACCAGCCCCACGTTCTCGCCCCCGGCTATGCGCGAAGCTATGGCCTCCACAGCGGCGTGTTCGTTGAACTTGTGATGGGAGAACATGCGCTTCTCGATGCCCAGATGGCGCAGGAGCACCGCCGTGGTACGCGTGTCCTCGGCCAGGATGACGTCAACCATTTTCAACGTCGATATTCCCCGGAGGGTGATATCCTCGAGGTTGCCTATCGGGGTGGGGATGACGTAGAGTTTGGCCATGCGGGCGGTATGTGCGGGAATGTATGCAGGTGGTTATTTCAACCTCTTTTCCAGAAGATCCATAAGGATGATTACGCCCTCGCAGTCGGGATTCAGACCGCTGAAATTCTCGTGGATATATATCAGGGCATCGTCCAGGTCGGTGAAAGCGCCCAACTCCTCCACCGCCTTGTCGTAGGTGGAGATGTCGCCGCTGAATAGGTCGCGCACAATGATAAAACGCTCGTTGGCGGCTATCGAGTGGCGCAGGTCGCGGCTCGACAGCTGCGAGCGGGCCATGGTATCGTACTGGCTGTCGCGGCCCGGGAGGCTCTCGCCTATGGTGGGGCGCATATTCATGCCCATCACTTCGCCCAGTACGCTCTTAGCGGCGGGAGAGGTGTGAGGGGCCGTTTCTTTGGCCGTTTCGTCTGTAGTGGGTTGCTCCGCCGGAGACGCCCCGGGTTCTTCGGAGCTTGCAGGCTCATCGGGGGCGGAGGATACCGATATAGTGGTAGTTTCTATGACGATCTGCACCTCTTCGTCCTGCTCTGTGGGGGCTTCGTCCTCGTTTGCCGGAACTTCGGGGGCGGTTTGCTGCGCGGGGATATCTTCCTCGCTCTCGACCCCGGCGGGAACGGCGATATTTACCGGCTCCTCGTCGCCATAGAGCGACATTATGACGCTGCGGCTTATGGGCTTGCGTATCTGCGGAGAGGGAGTATCTTTAACAGTCTCGTCCTCGGTGGGTCGTTCCCCGGCGGCATCCGCTCCGGCAGTGTCTGTGGCTCTCTCCTGTGCCTCTCCCGCAGTCGGCAGTTCGAATATGGTCTCGGGAGCGGTACAGTTCGATGCGGCGTCAGAGGACGCGCAACCCTCCTTGCCTGAAAACATCACGGCCTCGTAGAGGTCTTTTAATTTACCCAGTACTATGGCGCGCTCGATCTCGCTCACGCCGCCGTCCCATCCGGAGATCATCTCCCCGATACGGTTTATCTCTTTTTTTAAATCCGAAGGATTCATAATTTTCTCGTTTTTTCCCGTCCTTATCGCCCGTTAGGCGAAAAAATTTTCATGCCGAAAAGAGGCAAAAGTAAAATCATTTCAAAGTTAATAGTAACGCCGCATATTACAAAAAATATTTGGCCCGAAATATGCTTTCTACGGTAAATGAGCGCCAAAAAATGATGCTTTGAGTTGAGCGGCGTATCATTTTTTAACTACATTTGTAAAATAATTATAGAATATACGCTCCGCATAAGACCCCGTTAGCGGCATATAATAGCAATAAAATATAACCTCTAATATTATGAACTCCTCATCGCGCGTCCTGAAACTGGGCGTATTCTATGACGGCAACTTCCTGTTGCACACATCCAACTACTACAACTACATACACCCCCGCGGTAACCGGCTGAGCCTTTCGGGCCTCCACAACTTCATACGCCACCGTGTGGCCGAAGAGGAGGAGGTCGACGTAAAGTGGTGCTCGATCGTCGAATCGCACTATTTCCGCGGCCGCATCAACGCCGTGGAGGCCTCACAGAGGGGGAGCCAGCTATACAACGACAGGGTGTTCGACGATATCCTGATGTCCGAGGGCGTGCAGCCCCACTACCTGCCCCTGCGTAATGTGCTTGGGCGCAAGGAGGAGCGCGGCATCGACGTGTGGCTTTCGCTCGAAAGCATGGAGCTCGCCATCAGAGGGCAGATCGACGTGGTGGTGCTGGTGGTGGCCAATGCCGACTACGTGCCCCTGCTGCGTAAGCTTACGAGCCTGGGTGTGAGAGTAATGCTCCTCAGTTGGGAGTTCGATTACGTCAACGACGACGGCACGAGGATGGTGACCAAAACCTCGCACGAACTTCTCCAGATAGCCACCTATCCTGTGGCTATGCACGAGGTGATAAACTGCGGCCTGGAGCAGGACAACGCCCTGATAACCGGCCTGTTCGTGCCAAGCGAGGCCCTGGCCGACACGCCCTCCCAACAGCCCGCTCCTTCGAGCGAAGGCAAGCCTATCGAACGCAGCGAGATAATGAGCCTCAAGAACGGCTTCGGCTTCATAAAATACCCCAACAACAACCTATTCTTCCATTATCAGGATGTGTTGGGCGATTTCTCCGAACTCAAAGTGGGTGACACTGTGGAGTTTAATATAGACAAGAACTCCATGAAGCAGGACGTGGCCAAAAATGTGCGTAAAATCGAATAGCCTTTTGGTTATTTGAAAGAATTTTCATTCCTTTGCACTTCCTTTCGGAATAATAAAAAACATTGTACAATGAAAGTTTGTGAAATTACAGGTAAAGTTGCCCAGTCAGGTAACAATGTAGCTCACTCCAACACAAAAACGAAGAGGAAGTTCAATCCGAACCTCAAAACAAAACGTTTCTGGCTGGAGGAAGAGAACAGGTGGATTACCCTGAAGGTTACTGCCGCAGGCATGAAGACTATTAACAAGAAGGGTCTCAGCGGGGCTATCAAAGAAGCCGTTGCTCCCAAAAAGGTTTATTAACAGAGAAGAAAGATGGCAAAAAAAGGTAACAGGGTCCAGGTTATCCTTGAATGCACAGAGCACAAGGAGAGCGGTATGCCCGGAACATCGAGGTATATCACCACAAAGAACAAGAAGAACACGCCCGACAGGATGGAGCGTCGCAAGTACAACCCCATTCTGAAGAAGGTCACTTTACACAGAGAAATTAAATAATTTTCGACGATGGCAAAAAAGGTAGTTGCAACACTCAAGACAGGTACAGGTAAGCAGTATACCAAATGTATCAAGATGGTCAAGTCTGAAAAGACAGGCGCGTACACTTTCAAGAGCGACATCGTGCTGAACGACCAGATCAAGGATTTCTTCGACAAGAAATAATCAGTCGTTAGAATCGGTATTTAGGGTTGTCCTCCGGGGCGTCCTAATACAAAAGGCATCCAAAGCGGGTGCCTTTTGTGTTTAATGCCGGTCCTAATCTCAGGTAGACCGCACACTATGCACCATTTTAGGAGTATCGGGGTTTGATAGACCAAACAATCCGCACATAATAGCATATCATTGCCTAAAATATTACCTTTGCGGTACGATAATATCAACAAGAGACAAAATGAAATTTCCTAATATCTTTTCCAAAGGACATAAGGCGGCGGAAACCGCAGCGCAAGAGCAGGAGGCAGCCAAGGCTGCGGCCGAGGATACCGGCGCGCCCGTGGAGCCGTCACATGACGATGTAACGCCTGCCGGGGAGGCTGTATCTGGCAAGGAGGAGCTCTCAGAGGGCCTGAAGAAGACCCGCCAAGGGATATTCTCCAAGCTGGCGCGTGTGGTCGCCGGTAAGAGCAAGGTCGACGACGAGGTGTTGGACGAACTGGAGGAGATGCTCATAACGTCCGACGTGGGCGTGGATACCACCGTGAAGATCATACAGCGCATAGAGAAGAGGGTGGCTGAGGACAAGTATATGAACACCGCCGAACTCAACTCCATCCTGCGCGATGAGATCGCCGAGATGCTCTCAGAGAACAATACCGGCGCGGCTAAGGGCGAACTCTATCCCAAGAAGAACGGGAACCCTTACGTGGTAATGGTCGTGGGGGTGAACGGCGTGGGTAAGACCACCACCATCGGCAAGATCGCAGCCCAGCTCAAACGCCAGGGCAAGAAGGTCTATATCGGCGCTGCTGACACCTTCCGTGCCGCGGCTATCGACCAGCTCGCCGTGTGGGCTGAGCGTGCGGGCGTGGTGATGATAAGGCAGGATATGGGCTCCGATCCCGCTTCAGTGGCTTATGATACGCTGCGCTCGGCTGTTGCGGGTGGAGCTGATGTGGTGCTGATAGATACCGCGGGCCGCCTGCACAACAAGATAGGGTTGATGAACGAGCTGACCAAGATACGTGCTGTGATGGCTAAGGTGATCCCCGACGCGCCGCACGACGTGATGCTGGTGCTCGACGGCTCCACAGGCCAGAACGCTTTCGAACAGGCCAAACAATTCACCCAAGCCACGCAGGTGACCTCGCTGGCGGTGACCAAGCTCGACGGCACGGCCAAAGGCGGCGTGGTGATAGGCATCAGCGACCAGTTCAATATTCCCGTGCGCTATATCGGCGTGGGCGAGGGCATCGACCAACTGCGCATATTCGACCGCAGGGACTTTGTGGATAGCCTGTTTGGGGAGTAGAATAGCTTGATATTGTGTATGAATAGTGGGCGGGCGGTGCATATGCACCGCCCGCCTTCGTTTTAGGTATGTGGCTCTGCGGAAATCGTTCTACAGGTAACTTCATCTCTGCGGCTACGGGGGTCGGCCGAAGGCCGAACCGCAGAGATGAGCATCGCTACTCGCGATGCAGGGTGCTTGTCGGCACACGGATAGAATTGTTGTTTTGAAATATTGCGTAATCCTTAAAGCGTCCGCAGGCGGCACTTTTTGGGTACCTTTTGTGTGCACAAAAGGTACAAGAGAAAAAAACATTAATACAAAAGAGATTTATTTCGCCTTCGGTGACCTACTTTTAGCTTCGCTTTCATTTCTCGCGACTCGGCATAGTCCGCAAGCGGCCTCTGCCCTCACTGTTCGAAATGTTACCATCGCCCTAAAAGTAGGCAAAAGGTCTAGCCGCGTCTTCTGCCGGGGTCTCTTCCGGGAGCTTCCCTCGTTACACGATAACTGAGGGTGATCTCCCTCACGAGACCTGTTTCCGGCAGAAGCCCGAAGCGGC
>JAVBKU010000013.1:0-88189 GCA_031553875.1 Rikenellaceae bacterium
TTACAACTCGCCTGACTATGACAACCGTTCGGTTATAATACGCCCCGCAAAATAACATCCGGGTATACCGGTTTACGCCGGTGCCCTTTCAAAAAAAATGGTGGGCGGACCATTTGGTCCGCCCACGTTCTGTTTCCCAGCGTCTTCGCCGCTATTGATGTCGCTTAGATAAAAGCCGCCACGGTCTCCTTGAGCTTTGAAGGAGAATATGTGCCGTAAAGCACGTCGTTGGCTCCGCCCTCGAGGGCCCACTGCGACTCCATGTACACGCCGCTGGTGGTGACGGCTACTATGGACACCTTGGGAGATTTCTCGCGGATCTTCTTTATCGTCTCGATGCCGTTCATGTCCGAGTCGGCCGTGTTGATGAGTATCAGGTCGGGCAGGTCGCGCATGAGCGAATCCTTGAGTTCCATGTCACTGGATACCCTCACGATACGGGTATTGAATTCCTCGGTGAGTGCGGCGCCCATAAGGTTGTAACTATCGTCCGACTCGTTGACTATCATGACCGTCTTGCGTCCCTTATTGCCGTCCTTGTCGCTCGCGCCGAGGTTGTTATAGGGGATCGTGAACGAGAACGTGCTGCCCTTGCCTACCTCCGACTCCACGGCTATCTCGCCGCCCAGGCGCTTCACGAGCGTCTCGCAGATGGCCAGCCCGAGGCCCGTACCCTGGATCTGGTCGTTGAGCTTCTCGAAGCGGTTGAATATGGTCTTGAGCTTGTCGGCCGGGATCCCGCTCCCGGTATCGGTCACGGAGAATTTGAGGAAGTTATCGGCCTCCTCGAGTTTCAGGGTTATACTGCCTTCCCTGGTATTCTTGATGGCGTTGGAGATGAAGTTGGACAACACCTGCACCACGCGGTTGCGGTCGGTGACCGCGTTCATCTCCGCATTCGCAGGCATGTCGAGCACAAACTCCACACCCCTCTGCATCTTCACCTTGCTGGTCTGTCCCACTTCGTCGGTGAGCTTGATTATGTCGGTCTCCTGGAAATTCATGTCCACGTTGCCGGCCTCTATGCGCGAAATATCGAGGATGTCGTTGATAAGCTGCAGCAGAAGGTTGTTGCTGGTACGAATGATCTCCAGGTACTCGGCCTTGAGCGCGGGGTCTTCCTCCTCGGCGAGGATCTCGGTGAAACCCACGATGGAGTTGAGCGGCGTACGTATCTCGTGGCTCATGTTGGCCAGGAATATAGACTTCATCTTGTCGGCGTATTCGGCCCTCTTCTTCGCCTCCATCAGGTCGTCCATACGCTTCACGCGGTCGCCGATATCGGTTATCATGGCGAAGACTTTGTCCTCGTCATAGGGGGTCATAGTGGCTTGGAAGTAATATTTCACGTCGCCGATGAGGAGATAGTACTCCATCTCCTTCTTCTCCCCCGATGCCAGGCACTCCCTGATGTGCTCCTCGTACATGTCGCTAACCTCGGGCGTGAATATATTGCGCCCGCTGGTACCCAACAACTGTTCCTTGGGGTGGAGCAGGGACATGCCCTTGGGCAGGATTATATCGCGGAAGATAAAGTCTTTGTCAAAAATGAAAATAAAGCATGACATGGTGTTGACGAAGCCTCGGCCCACCTTTTCCAGCCTCGCGAGCCTCTCCATCTTCTCTTTGAGTTCAGAGGAGCCTACATTACAGGTGTTGTCTGACATGGCTAAAATCTATAAACGTGTTTTTATAATTGTTTGAGAGAAAGGGCGTAAGTAATTTACTTTGTCAGCGCCTCGACGATACGGGGATCCTTGAGGGTACCGTCGCTGTTGAACAGGCCGAACGAAGCCTTGTAGCCCCAGAACGAGTGGGGCAGGCCCAACTCCCTGAACACCGACACTATGTCGGCCGTCCACAGGGGCTGTATGGTGGTATCGCCGGAGGCCTTCTGGTAGCGGTCGTTGAAGCCGAACTCGCCCACACGTACCCTCACGCCCCGCTCCTTGGCGAATTCAGCCACGGGAGAGAGCCTTTTGAGCTGTGTCTCACGGGTGTAGGTGCCGCGGTAAGGCGCCACTAACTTCTTTTCTTCGTCGGTAAGCCCGTCGAGGACCTCCTGAGTTAATATCTGTCCCGGGTAGTTGAGCTTAACGTTGACCCTGCCGCCGAGCTTGCCCACGCCGTAGTGGGTGAAGATGGCGGGACCGTAGAAGTGTACGCTCACTATGAGGTTGTTATCGCCCTCGGGAAGGATGAGCATCGGGAGCTTGCTGATAGTATTGTCCTTATTCGGACCCAGGACGATAACACGCGCGGGCTCCCTCTTGCGGATAGCCTTGATGAGGCTCGCCGAGAACTCGTTCCACATAGTGTCGTCGGGGCAGTTGGGTTCGTTGAATATCTCGTAGGCCACTACTCCTAAAGGATACTTGGAGAATGCCTTGGAGAGGTCGTCCCAGATAGCCGCTATCTTGTCGCGCTCCTGCTGAGACTTCCATATCTCGGGCTTGGGAGTGCGCGGGACGTGGAAGTTGATAATGAGCTTTATTTTGGCGTCTTCACACCATCCCACCAGCTGGTCTATCAGGCGGAATGTGTCGCCGTCCCTGTTCAGGCCCGAGGTGTATAACATATTCTCGGCCACCGGCAGGCGGATATGGTCGAACCCTATGGCTGCTAACTCGTCGAAGTCGGCCTTGGTGAAATTCTTCTCCGCCTCGGCCCCGCTTTTAGACGGAGTATGGGAGAGCCAGGTGCTGAGATTGATGCCCAGATTATGCTCGAAAGGAGTCAGAGGGGCAGATTTCACGGGCTTAGCTGCCTCCGTTACACCTCCGGTGAGGTATACGGATAGGATCAAGAAGCATGATAGCCGTACAAAGCGGAGGAATCCGGCCATGGATCTCAGTGTATTATTGTTCTCTAAACCAGGCCGTAACCCCGTATCACCACTCGAATACAGGCGACAACAGCCATACACTGCCAAAGATAGTAAAATCTTTAGATAAATGTGATTTGGCTGCCTTAATTTTATATCGGCGCCTGTTTCTACGTTATATAAATAAGCCCAAGTTTACTTAAGTAATTCCTTAAGTGTTGGCATGCCAGATACTTCGTAACGGGTCTTGAACTTTGCGACCCTCTCCTTGCCAAACACCTCTTCGTCCAGTTCCAGAGCCTCGACCGGCAGGGGCCGCTTGCTCTCGATCTTAACGTCGATAACTACGGGTTTTGTCGCCTTACGGGCCTTGTCGAATACCTCGCGCAGTTGGCTGCGGTGGGTGACGGTGAAGCCCTCGGCTCCCATGGCCGCGCCTATGCCCGCGTAGTCGGCCCCGGTGAGGTCGACGCCGAAAGCGTGCTGCCCGGTCTCCTCCTGCTCGGCGTCGATAAAGCCGAACGAATCGTTGGAGAACACTATATTGATAACGTTCAGGCCATAGCGTACCTGAGTGATGATATCCTGCATCACCATCGAGAATCCGCCGTCGCCGCTGAGCGTGAAGACCTGCCTTTCGGGGTAGCTCAGCTTGGCCGCGATACCTCCCGGGACGCCGTATCCCATAGTGGCGAAGAGGCCCGAGGTGGTGAACCTCTGCCCCGCGCCGTTCATATTGAGCAGGCGCACGGCATGGATGGTGACGTTGCCCACGTCGGTCACGAAAATGGCGTCGGGGGCGGCTATGCGGTTGATCTCCTTGAATAGAGGCTCTGTCCTCATGGGCACGTCGTCCCTCTCTTCGAAGCTCCTGAGCCACTCCAGCCAGCCTCGGCGGTTGCGGCGACAGGCGTCTAAGAATTTATCGACAGGCCTGCGGGCCCCGGCCCCAATGAGTTGCCTCATGCTCTCGCCAGCGTCGCCCAGAATAGCCACGTCGGTCTTGTGGCGACTGCCGAGCTTCGAGGCGTCGGAGTCGACCTGTATAAATTTCACTTCCGGCGGGAATACCACCCTCGCGAACGGAAAATCGCTGCCCACGAACAGTATCAGATCGCTCTCCCTCACGGCTTCGTTGGCCGGCTTGGTGGCGACCCTGCCCGCCATGCCCATGAAATTCTCAGTGGAGTCGGCGATGATACCCTTGGCCATCACGGAGAGGATGATGGGCATTGAGAAGTGTTCGGAGAGTGCCAGTACGTCCGCGCCCGCGTCCCTCGCGCCCTGGCCTACGTAGAGTACCGGGCGTTTTGCCTTGGCGATCAGGTCGGCGGCGGCGGAGATATCTTTGGGGTCGGGCATGAGCTTGCCTTTACGGTGGTTAGCCGCTGCCGACACTTCCCTCGCAGGGATGTCGACGAAACCGAAATCCACGGGAATCGTCACCACCGCCACGCCCTTATGCTTGTAAGCCTTGCGTATGGCCTCGTCGATCACGAAGGGGAGGCTCTCGGGGGTCATCACAGTACGGTTGTAGACGCTCACGTCGGCCATCATCGGGTTCTCGTTCATCTCCTGGAAGGCGTTGTAATTCATCGCTTTGGACGACACCTGGCCCACCAGTGCGAGCACCGGGGCGTGGTCCATCTTCGCGTCGTAGAGGCCGTTGAACAGGTGTGTCGCCCCGGGCCCGGCGGTGCCGAAGCATACGCCGATCTTGCCGGTGAGCTTGGCGTCGGCCGAGGCGGCGATAGCCCCCGTCTCCTCGTGCCTCACCTGTATGTAACGCACCGAGCCGCGCTTGTGGTAGAGCGCATCCATAACCGAATTGAACGATCCCCCGGGGATGCCGTAAACGTGATCTACACCCCAACTCTCTAACACCTCGAGCATAGCGATGCCCGACTTTGTCATGTTCTCCATAAGATATACTGTGATTTGTGATTTAATACATCCTGTTTGCGCGCCAATGCTCCTTATGGAACAGGATATGGTGCGTCAACGCCTTTCGTCGTGTGGCTGGCCGGGACGTTTAAATGATACTTCTACTGCGCTCTGAGCGGTTATTCGCGCGACAAGTCACACCCCGGCCGGCCCACTATCCCCGGATAAAGCAAAAAGGATGCAAATCTTTGAAAATAGGTAATAAGGCACATTTATTAAGGTGCTAATAAACAACTTTCCCCGGCCATAATTACAAAAACCCCGTTGGTTATATTAAGACCAACGGGATTTTACTAAATGTGTCTATTTTAAATTTTTGCTTTTGTTATAATCACTATGGATAGTATGTATATTTCCAACGTCTTTCTTTCATATCATTCTCGGAGAACGAAACTCTCTTTACATACATCTGTTCTCTCCATATCTCTTTCCAGGAATGATTTCTCATTGTTTCTTCTGTAATGAAGAATAGCGTAAGAGTAAGAGTATCTATGTAAAATCCGGGGTTTCTCCTTGTTCCCCCAATATTTACACTCCCCATAGCATACGCATCGATTCTATTAGCAGAATAATATATGGTATCCTCGCTTCTCCACCCGTTATACTCTTTAGTTGTATCTTTACTTGAATAGTATTCAAATAATCTAAGACTTGGAAAAAGAGCTAAGCTGTCGTTCCATGAATCATACACATAAATAGGCTTATCGGAATAATTCCTAATATCTATATGACCACTAGGAGGATCATAAACAGGACAGCCATATACAGCAATCAGAAACGGGGCGAGAATAAACAATTTCTTCATCGTCAGGGTTTTTATAAGAGAATCTCTATTTGGTCAGCACATCCACGATGCGCTGGTCTTTGATACGGCGGTTGTTGTCGAAGATCCCGAAAGAGGCGCGGTAGCCCCACCAGGTGTAGGGGATGTCGTACTCCCTGAAGATGCTCACCATGTCCTGGGTCCAGCGGTATTGCAGGTCCCAGTCGGGGTAGAGGAAGTTGCAGCCGAACTCCCCGCAGTGGATGCGCAGGCCGCTCGCACGGGCCTTCTCGATGGCGGGGAGTATGCGCTTCAGGAGAGTTTCACGGTCGTAGACACCCTGGTAGGCCTCAATCTTGCGCCACTCCTCGTCGGTGATGCTTTGGCGCACGCTGTCCGAAATGATCCTGCCGGGGTAGGTGATCTCTATATCTATATCCTTGAGGCGCGAAAAGAAGTTGGCCTTGTAGTGGGTTAGCAGGTAGGGGTAGTAGAAGTGAAAGGAGAGTATTATATTGGGGTCGTTCGGAGGGAAGGTAAGCGAGCCGAAGGTCGACACCGAATTTGTCCTGTTGGAGGCGAGGAATATTATACGCTCCGGCTCTTTCTTTCGTAGTGTGTTTATGAGCCTGGTCGACCACTCGTTCCACAGTTGATCGTCGGGCACGCGGGGTTCGTTGAATATCTCGTAGGCCAGAAGCGTATTGGGGTACTTGCCGAATTCGGCCGACAGCTTCTTCCATAGGCCGATGAGGCGCTCCTGCTCTTTGGGGTGGGTCCAGATGTAGGACTCCTTTTCGCGAAACATATGAAAGTCGAGGATTATCCTCGTAGAAGTTTCCTTGCACCAGTTTATGGCGTTGTGTATCAGCTCGAAGGTTTCCTCTATACGGGCACCGTTCACGTCGAACAGCTGCTTCTCGTCCACCGGCAGGCGGAAATGGTCGAAACCCATATCGACCAACTGCTGGAAATCTGCGCGAGTGAAATATTCGCGCCTCTGCTTACCCGGTTTGCTATGTACATGCGACAGCCATGTGCTGATATTGATACCCTTGTGGTAGTCGAAGGGGGTCGTGGCCACCGGTTTGGCCTTACCTTTATCTGCCTTCGGGGCGGAGAACGACGGCGGGGCGATGAACAATAGCAGGATGAGTAAGAGGGGTAAGGGATGTTTCATAATATTTCAATGGGTTTTACTGGCAGTGGCGGTCTGGTTTTTGATGATCTATCAGTATGTAAAACCTTCACTGAAGTAAAGGTAATAAAAATCTTTATCCCGCGCGATGATATAAAATAAGGGTTAATTAACTAACTTCGTGAACTCTCCGTCGGTATACGATACCTGCACAAAAAAGAACGACCATGAAAAAACCAGGATATATATTGTCTTTCGGCATCCTGCTGGCGGCCATATTTTCGGCGTCGGTGGCTTTCGCCGATATGCCTACACGTGAAAACACCACAATAGACGGCTATCGCGGCATATGGTTCGCCCTGGGACAGAAATCCCAGTACGGCGACAAATATTCCGGCGGACTGGCGACATACACCATGAAGCACAACCCCGTGGCCATCTACAGCCCCGAGGCCAACAAGACGTTCTTCGTCTACGGGGGTACGCCCTCGGAGGACAGCCGCCACCTGCTCTGCATGATCGGGGTGTTCGACCACAGGACGGGTCAGGTGACCAAGCCCACCGTGGTCTATGACAAGAGGGGCGTCGACGACCCGCACGACAACCCCTCCATACTTATCGACAACAACGGCTATATCTGGGTATTCGTAAGCGGGCGAAGCATCCACAGGCCCGGGTTCAAGTATCGCAGTATCTATCCCTACGACATATCGGGTTTCGAGCAGGTAACATCCGAAGAGATGACCTACCCGCAGCCCATGTACATCGAGGGCGAGGGCTTCTTCCATTTCTTCACCAAGTACGTGGGTGTGCGCCGCCTCTTCTTCGAGACCAGCCGCGACGGGATCACCTGGTCGCAGGACCAGGCCCTGGCCGATATCCGCCGCCCCGGGCAGAAGCGCTCGGGACATTACCAGTTCAGCACCCACTTCGGCAAGAAGATAATGACCTGCTTCAACCGCCACCCTAACGGCGACGTTGACCGCCGCACCAACATCTACTACCTCCAGAGCGAGGATTTCGGCCGCACGTGGACTACCGCCGACGGTCGCCGCGTGGATATACCCGTCACCGACTCGGCCTCTATATGCCTTGTGAGGGAGTACGAATCGAAGGGCCGCAACGTATATATAAAGGACATAAACTACGACGCGCTCGGTAATCCCGTGATACTTTACCTCACCAGCGACAGCCACCTGCCCGGCCCCCTGGGCGGCACGAGGCAGTGGAGTGTGGTGTGGTGGGACGGCAGGGAGTGGATCGACAGCGACATTACCACCTCCACCCACAACTACGACTCCGGCAGCATCTGGATCGAGGACGGCGTGTGGACGGTGATCGCCCCCACGCTCCCCGGCCCACAGCATTGGGGTACGGGAGGGGAGATCGCCGTGTGGAAGAGCGGCGACTGTGGTCGTACCTGGACTATGACTGGCCAGCTCACCGGAGGCAGCCCCCGCAACCACGGCTACGTGCGTCGCCCCCTTAACGCCAAGGATCCGTTCTATGGTTTCTGGGCCGACGGCGACGCTGACAATTTCGGTATTTCGTACCTGTATTATTGCAACTCCAAGGGCGACGTTTACAGGCTCCCCTATGATATGGACAGCCTTTTCGTGACGCCGCTTCGGGTGGTATATCCCGCGCTTAAAAAATAGCGTTAGAGCCCGCGGAGGGGGACGTAGAAGTAGCGGAAAATGATTTTGCCGTTTGCGTAAAAACATATAGCTTTGCGCAAATTACATTTTCGTGGAGAGGTTAGCAGCGTTTTTTAGTGAGGCGGCGGGAAACGCCATGGAGAGGATGCCGCAGTGGTGTTTCTTCGCTCTGGTGTCGGTGGCGCTGGCCGCGTTCCTCGTGCAGATGGTCTATCTGCTTATCGTGTACAGGGGAATACCCCGTTTCAGAAATAATAAGAAGGTGGCCCGCGGGACGATGCCGCCCCCGGTGTCGGTCATCGTGGTGGTGAGGGAGTCCTCGGAATTCCACATAACCAACTACCTGCCCCTGCTGCTCAACCAGAAGTACCATGAGTTCGAGGTGGTGGTGGTGGACGTGAGCTACAGCGAGGATATAAGGATCATGCTGGCGGGGATGACCCCGGCGAATCCCCATATGAAGACCACGATAATCCGCTCCGACAACCACTTCAAGCACGGTACCAAGCTCGCCCTCACCGTAGGTATCAAAGCCGCGAAGTACGAGCATATGATAATGGTCACCACGGAGTCGTATCCCTCGTCCGACAAGTGGCTTTCCACTATGGCCAAAGGCTTTATATCCGGATCTATAGTGATAGGATACTGCGGCGTAGAACGCCTCGGCGGGCTTGTCAACGGCATCATCCGCAGCAGCCGCCTGTCGACAGGTGTCAGATATTTGTCGGCCGCCATACACGGCCATCCCTACCGTGGTATCGCCCACAATATAGGTTATACCAAGGAGATATACTTCGGCAACAGGGGGTTCAACCACCTGCGCCTCAACATAGGCGACGAGGACCTCTTCATACAGAAGGTAGCACGTAACGAGAAGGTCAGCGTGGTGATGAATCCCCATGCCACTACTCGCGAACAACAGATACGAGGGTTCGATTGGTGGGTCGGGGTGCGTAAATATTTCTCCTACGCCTACCGCTACTACCCCTCGTGGGTGAAGTGGCGCACGGGAGCGGACCTGGTGAGCCGCTTCGTGTTCCTGCTCGCGGTGATAACCATAGCGGCCGTCATGCCCTGGCAGATAGGGGTGATGGCGCTGGGATTGTGGTTGATACGCCTGGCAGTGCTCGAAATATCTATCCGCAGGATAGGCCGCAGGCTCGGAGACAGGGGCCTGGGCTTCTACTACGCCTTATACGACCTGATAGCCCCGGTAACCGAGGCCTTGCTGTGCGTGAACAGGAGGGTCCGCCCCCACGCTGAAATATGGAAATAGAAAATTATATAGTCGCGACCGACGCACAGCTCATCGAGATGGTGCTGGGGGGTGATACGGAGGCTTTCAGCCACCTATTCAGCCGCTACCGCGACTCTATGTACCAGTTCTACCACCAGAAGACGGGAGGCCTCGGCATAGACATCGACGACCTGTTGCAGGAGACGTTCGTGAAGGTCTACCTCAACCTCGACAAGTACAATACCGACTACACCTTCGGCCAGTGGGTCTATGCCATCGCCCGCAATACCTTTATCGACTACACGCGCAAGAAGCGCGACAATGTGGTGTCGATAGACGTTTCTCGGGACGGTTACAGCCAGGTGGTCACCCCGTCCGGGGCGATGAACCCCGAGGAGAGGCTTATCACCGCCCAGAGCAGGGCCCAGCTGGAGGAGTTCATGGGCCGCATGACGCCCCGCTACCGCATGCTCATCGAGCTGCGTTTCTTCCGCGATTTCAGTTACGAGGAGATATCCGTCGAGCTGAAGCTGCCGCTGGGGACGGTCAAGACACAGATACACCGCGCCCGCGAACAGCTCTGCCGCTTTATCCTCAACAGCGGCGAGAAAATGCTCTGACACTGCCCCGATTTTTGCGAAATTCCTCGTCCACAAGCCTATCCATGAAAGAGATACTGAAATATTTTCCTGACCTCACCCCCTTGCAGCGCGAACGCTTCGGGGCGATGGGCGAGCTGTACAGGGAGTGGAACGACAAGATCAATGTCATTTCCCGTAAGGATATCGACCAGATATACCTCCATCACATACTCCATTCGTTAGCCATTGCCCGGGTGTGCCGCTTCGCCACGGGAGTGAGGGTGGCCGACGTGGGGTGCGGGGGCGGATTCCCCGGCATACCGCTGGCGGTGATGTTTCCCGAGGCCCGATTTACGCTGGTCGACTCGATAGGCAAGAAGATAAAGGTGGTCGAGGGCGTGGCAGAGGCGTTGGGGCTCGATAACGTCAGGGCTGTGAACGGCAGGATCGAGAGCGTGGACAGCAAATTCGACTTCGTGGTGAGCCGCGCGGTGACCGATATGCGCACTTTCACCTCATGGGTGTGGAATAAGATCGAGCGCGGCGAAGGGAGCGAGCTTCCCAACGGGATACTGTACCTCAAGGGCGGCGATCTTAAAGAGGAGTTGGGTGGGCTGGGTAAGCCTTCGGTGGTATTCGACATTCAGGATTTCTTCGGCGAGGAGTTCTTCGAAACCAAGAAAATAGTATACCTGAAGCGCTAAACTTCCGCAGGCGAACAAAAAACCGCCAAATTTTTGCATAAAGAAAAAAAGATTATACCTTTGCACTCCGCATAGACCGCCGGGAATAGAGGTGAATTAGAGAGAGGGCAGGCGGGCGCGCAAGTACAGAAGCGAATAAAAATAAAATATCACAGCAATGAAAAGGACATTTCAACCATCACAGCGCAAAAAAGTTAACAAGCACGGTTTCCGTGAGAGGATGTCTACGGCCAACGGTCGTAAGGTGCTTGCAGCTCGCAGGGCTAAAGGCCGTAAGAAGCTGACTGTGTCTGACGACGCGAGGTTCAAATAGTATCCTCGGGCGTCTTGGGCGCGTAATTTACGAGGCCGCGACAGTACTGTCGCGGCTTTTTTTTTTTCTGGCGGAATAGGATTATTTATCGCTAAGGTGCTCATAGAGCGCCTACCCTCCGCCAATTGCGGATATTCATGAATTGGCGAAAGATGTTCTTAAGTCGCCCTGTGGGCGACTATCCTCCCCGCATCTGAAAACTTTAACGAGGCATAAACCTCGTGCCAATGCCGCTTCGGTCTTCTGCCGGGAATAGGTCTCGTGAGGGAGATCACCCTCAGTTATCGCGTAACGAGGGAAGCTCCCGGAAGAGACCCCGGCAGAAGACACGGCTAGACCTTTTGTCTACTTTTATGGCAATGACAACATTTCGAGCAGCGAGGGCAGAGGCCGCTTGCGGACTATGCCGAGTCGCGAGAAATGAAAGCGAAGCTAAAAGTAGGAAGGCAAACAAACAAACTACTGTAAAATCAATAATAATCTCTTGTACCTTTTGTGCACACAAAAGGTACCCCAAAAGTGCCGCCTGCGGATATTCACTGACAGGAGTCTTCGTCCATCCTAAAACGTCGAACTCCTCCTTTTTAGCCAGGCCTGCGGCCTGTCTAACAGTCGTTAGACACAGCGTCGTTTTTATACGGATTCCCTCGACCCCTGTCCGGGCGTGAATATCTCGCAATTGGCGGATCAAGGCACCTGTGGTGCCTGCGAATTACCTCTCCAGTCAAATAACATATCATCACCATTTTTTTCTATCTTTGGGCGATGTTTGACATGTACCCCGAATTTTCGGACATAGCAAGGAAGGTCGACGCCGACGAGCGCATCACCGCAGAGGAAGCGTTGGCGCTTGCCGAAGGGGCGCCCCTGTCGTTGCTCGGGCTTCTGGCGTCGCACCGCAAGGAGCGTTACAGTGGCCGCAAAGTGTTCTTTAACAAGAACTTCCATATGGAGCCAACCAACATTTGCGTGTTCAACTGCCACTTCTGCTCCTACCGCCGTCCGGCCGACTCGCCCGAGGCGTGGGACTACACTCTCGACGAAATAAGGGAGCAGGCGAGGGCTATGAAAGATTCCGGCTCGACCGAGGTGCATATCGTGGGCGGCGTACACCCCGCTCACAATCTGGATTACTATATAGAGATGATCCGCGCGGTGAAGGAAGAACTTCCGCATGCCGTGGTCAAGGCGTTCTCGGCCATAGAGTTACACTACATGATACGTAAGGCGGGATTGTCGCTCTCCGAAGGGCTGGCAAGGCTCAAAGAGGCGGGTATGGAGGCCATCCCTGGCGGCGGCGCCGAGATATTCTCGCCCGAGATCCGCGAAAAGATATGCCCCGAAAAGGGGACAGCGGAGGAGTGGCTCGACGTGCACCGCGAAGCCCACAGGCTCGGTATCCCCACCAACGCCACCATCCTTTACGGCCATATCGAAAGCATGTCCCATAGGATCGACCACCTCGACCGCCTGCGCCGCCTCCAGGACGAAACCGGAGGATTCAGCGCCCTGGTGCCATTGAAGTACCGCAACAAGCACAACCGCATGTCCGAGATAGGCGAAGTGAGCATCACCGACGACATGCGTATGCTGGCCCTCTCGAGGATATTCCTCGACAACTTTCCCCACATCAAGGCCTACTGGGCGATGTTCGGCAGGACCACCACCGAGCTCGCCCTGCAGTTCGGCGCCGACGACGTGGATGGGACCATTAACGACACCACCAGGATATACTCCATGGCCGGTGCCGAGGACAAGCGTCCCTCGATGAACGAAGAGGAGCTTTCGGCTATAATCTCCCGGGCGGGATACCAGGCGCAGGAGCGTGATACGTTCTACAACGACATAGTGAAATAACTTTTCCGGGGCGTGGCCCCGCCAAATATCTGCGGAAAGTCCCGCAAAACATTTTCGGATCATGATAAAATACCTCGAAGACCTGGTGAAGAAGATCAACGACAACGTCATAGCGCGCAATCTGGTGTTGGCTGCGAGCGGCATACTTGTGCTGGTGGCCGTCACGGGGATACTCCTGGCGGTATTCACGCGCCACGGGCAGGAACGCGTGGTGCCCCAGTTCGAGGGGATGACCATCGACGAGGCCGAGAGTAGCGCCCACAAGGCCTCGATGAAGCTGGTGGTCGCCGACTCGCTCTACATACCGGCTATGCCCGGCGGTGTGATCATAGAGCAGGCGCCGTCGCCCGGGGCCAAGGTCAAATCGGGCCGCAAGGTGTTCCTCACCGTCAACTCCTACTCCCAGAGGGAGGCTGTGATACCTTACGTGGCGGGTTACTCGTTGCGCCAGGCCAAGAACAACCTCGAAGTGGCGGGGTTCACCATCGACCGCCTCGTCTACACCCCTGATATGGCAACTAATAACGTCCTGAAACAGAGCTATGAAGGCAAGGCCATAGGTCCCGGCAGTACGCTCAAGGGGATAGTGGGGTCGGGGGTTATGCTCGTTGTGGGCTACTCGGGAGAGTACTCCGTGGCCGCCGTGCCGCAGGTGGTGGGATTTTCCCTCAGGGATGCCTGCAGCCGCCTGTGGGAGGCTGGATTCAACGTCGGCAAGATATCGCGCGACGAGGGCATAGACCTGCTCAACGAGAAGGACGCCCGCGTGTACGCGCAGTCGCCGGGGGCCATGACCCGCAATGTGCTCGGGACGCAGGTGTCCATATCTATCACCCTCGACTCCAACAAGGTGTCGAGCGGCAGGAAGCAGAGTGCCGCGCAGGCAGCCCGTGCCGCAGAGGAGGCCGCGGCCGATTCGGTGGCCAGAGCCGGGCAATAGTAATTTCCCAGACCAGAGATGAAACAGGATAAATACGACATAGAGGTCCTCGACGAGATCGACGAGGCGGCGGGGGGGCAGGAGGAGCTCTACGAGCACTTTAACCTTGTCGTGGACAAAGGGCAAGGGCTGTTGCGCATCGACAAGTTCCTTGTCAACCGCATGGAGAACGCCTCGCGCAACCGCATACAGACCGCGGCCGATGAGGGTAACATTCTCGTGAACGGCAAAGCTGTTAAGTCGAGCTACAAGGTCAAGCCGCTCGATGAGATATCCATCGTGATGCCCTATCCCCCGCGCGAGCTGGAGATAATCCCTGAGGATATCCCCATCGACATACTCTACGAGGACGATGACGTGATCATAATCAACAAGGAGGCGGGACTGGTTGTGCACCCCGGATTCGGGAACTACACCGGTACGCTGGTCAATGCCCTCACGTTCCATCTCAAGGATCTGCCCCTGTTCCAGAACGGCGATATGCGCGCGGGATTGGTGCACCGTATCGATAAGAATACCTCCGGGATACTCGTTATCGCCAAGAACGAGCGCGCCCACGCCCGTCTGGCGAGGCAGTTCTTCGACCACACCATAAGCCGCGTTTACAATGCCTTGGTGTGGGGCAACCTCCCACAGGACGAGGGAACTATAACCGGACACATAGGACGCAGCCTGCGCGATCGCCTCAAGATGGCTGTGTTCGAGGACGGGAGCAATGGCAAGCACGCCGTGACCCACTATAAGGTGCTGGAGCGCTTCGGATATGTGACCCTTGTCGAGTGCCGATTGGAGACCGGGCGTACCCACCAGATCCGCGTACACTTCGAGCATATCGGCCATCCGCTGTTCAACGACGAACGTTACGGCGGCGACAGGATACTCAAGGGGACTACATTCTCGAAGTACAAGCAATTTATCGAGAACTGCTTCGAGATAATGCCGCGCCACGCGCTCCACGCCCGCAGCCTCGGCTTCACGCATCCCTCTACGGGTAAGGAGGTCTACTTCGAGAGCGACCCGCCGCAGGATATGCGCACCGTGCTCGACAAGTGGCGCACCTACACCGCCGCCCGCAAGGAGGAAGAGTAGGCTGTCTGCCGACAGTGCCTCCCGGCACACGAAAGAGTGATTTATCCTAAAACGCCGCAGGCACTTGTGTTTTGAAAAAAATGACCGTAATCTATTGGATAATAGACTTTACGGGGAAGAATAAAAATTGATAACGATATATAAGAGGTGAAAAATGCCAGATAGGAATATTAGTATTTGCTTAAAATAACAAGTCTCGACAATGTAAGTTTACAGGACGAATACAGCCCATACGAACATAAAGAAGTATATTATGAATGTAAAAGTAATTTATGCTCATCCTTACGAGGGTAGTTATAACAGAGCTATCTTAGAAAGCACTTTAGCAGGGCTTAAAGACGCAGGTCATACAGTGGATCTGTTGGATATATACAAAGATAATTTCAATCCTGTAATGACCCGAGAAGATCTAAGAGCGATCTCCCAAGAAACGGTTGCTGATCCTAAAGTTGCGGAGTATCAGGAAAGGATTATGAAAACGAACCATCTGGTAATTATTTTTCCTGTATGGTTTGAGTCTATGCCTGCCATTCTCAAGGGTTATTTCGATAAGGTCTTTACCAGCGGTTGGGCTTATAAGTCAGTCAAAGGAAAAAACCAGCCCCAAGGACAACTTACCCATTTGAATGCTACCGTTATTACGACAATGGGAGTTCCCAAGCTTGTTTATAGGCTGTTTTTCAATAATGCGCTTCAAGGCGTTTTGATAAAAGGGGCTTTGAAGTTCTGTGGGGTTCAGAAAGTGAAATGGTTCAAACTGGACATGATCCAGAATGTTCCAAAAGAGAAAAGAGAGAAAAGGCTGAAAGATATCTATTCCTATATGCGACAATTAAAATGAGAAAGAGACTTTGCGCGTGCAAAGGGTTTAGCTAAAACGCACCGTCTGTGAATATCACACAATTGGTGGAGAGCAGGTCTTAGAGAATCTAAAGAGCCTATGCAGTTCAAAAAAGGTGGCCGGAACATATGTCCCGGCCACCTTTATTTTTTGCCTCCCCATTACAACCACTTCTTCCATCGGAAGAACAGGTAAGTCAGTACCGAGATCGACACCATGAAAATTATGGCGAACAGGTAGCCGTGCTCCCAATCCAACTCAGGCATGAAACGGAAGTTCATACCATAAATACTGGCGATCATCGTGGGCGGCATGAAGAATACCGACGCCACCGTAAATATCTTGGTGATGTTGCTCTGCTCGATGTTGATGAGACCGATCGCGGTATCCTGCAGGTAGTCGAGGCGCTCGGAGCTGAAGTCGGCGTGGTTGATTAGCGAGTTGACGTCCTTGATCATCAGCGTTAGCTTGGGGTAGATGTCGTTGGGGAAGCGTTCGCTGCGTAGGATACCCGAGAGGATACGCTGGCGGTCGAAGATGTTCTCCCTGATCTGCATCGTGTTCTCCTGCATGTGGTTGATCTGGCGCAGGGTGTCCTTGCTCACGCTGTCGCTCATGTTCACGTGCTTGCTCAGGGTGGAGATGTTGCGCGCCAGGGCCTCGATAAGGTCGGCGTCGTAGTCGATACGTATCTCGAGGATAGAGATCAGCAGGTGATACCCCGTGGGATATGCCTTGTGGTTGATCTGCAGCCTCTTGGTCACCTCGTTGAAGGTACGCAGCTCGCTGGTGCGCATCGATACCAGCACCCCCTCGCAGATTATGAACGACACGGGCTCGATGACGAAGCTGTCCTCGGTCGACACGAAAAAGTTGGAGTTGCAGATTATCGAGTTCTCGGTCTCGGAATATTTAGACGAACTTTCGATCTCTTCGAGCTGCTGGCGGGTCTGGAGGTTGATCTCCATGTAGGTCTCCACGCTTTTCTGCTCCTTGATCGTGGGGTTCATCAGGTCGATCCACAGGATGTCGTCGTAGCCCAGCTCGTCGAAGAGTTTGGGGTCGGCGTTGCGGACGATCTTGTTGTATTGTTTCAGGTATATTGTAATCATTGCTCACGTGCTTTAGAAGGTTGCTTATTCCGCTTGTTCGGACGGACAGGCACCGCCGGGCGCGCCTGACCTTACAGGCCGTGAGTTCAGCCGGGATTAACCCGGGGGGCGAATTTCATCCCCTTGTCCCAGAAGAGCTCGAGAGCCTGTTTTTTCTGGGCGTCGAAGAGGAAGTCTATATTGCGTGTGAGATAATCGTAAGCGTAGGGGGTGGAGCCGTATCCGTACTCCTGGATAGCTCCGCCGATGTTGTCGATCCCGTAGGATAGGGCCTGGTTGAGTGCGCTTATGGAGTCTATATCGACCCCTTTCTTCGCTACCCAGCAGGCGAAGACCATCGGCAGGCCGGTGAGCTTATGCCAGTGGTGGGCGAGGTCGTAGCTGTATTCGAAGCGTCCCTCCTGCGGGAACACCTTGTCGCCGATCATCAGGTATCCGACCCCGGGCGCGGGGGCGACGGCGTCATAGTCGGTGAGTTCCTCCCACTCGGGGTATATCTTCCACACCTCTTCGCATAGGGTGCGCAGAAGCATCACCGAGGTGAGCGAGTGGCTGTCGAGGTATATCTTGCGTATCTCCTCCACGGGCGAATAGGACAACAGCACGACGGTGCGTACCACGTCGGAGGCGCCGATGCAGTAGTCGGAGATTATGGTTACGTCTTTGAGGTAGGGAATGGAGGCTACAGGCACCAGGGCTATATCGGCCCGGTCATCGAGCATTTTTTCGGTACAACCTTTCGGCGGAGACAATAACAGTTCAAAGCATAGATCAGAACGTCCGTGCTCGATACCGTAAATGAACGGTATTGTATTCAGGTATGATACCGCTGCGATCCTGCTCCGCTTCATCATCCATAGATATACCGAATAGGTTAGACATCAGCCTGATAAGTCGAGGCCTTAAAACTGCCGCTAAGGTAAGGAAAATTTAAATAGATTAACCTACGCGCCGCCTTTTTTGCGGGCGTGGCCCCGGAATTTGTTACTGCCGTTTTTCTGTCCCTGCTTGGAAGGACTGTTCTTCTGCTTGCCCTGAGCGGCTTTACCGCTGCCGGAGCTCTTTTTAGAGCGTGCTAAAAAGGGCTGTTTATAGCTGTTTTTGGAATTATTAATAGCACTTTCATCTATAATAATCATATTGTCAGACATTCGGCGTATGTCATTTATGATCACATCGTTGCTCGGATGCTCCTGGTTGAATTCGAATACTTTGCTGCGCAGGAACGTAGCTATATTACTTGCAATAATGGTTTTGTCCTCTTCGTCCTCCCCGTCTTTTATGCTCTTCAACATCGCCTCGACGTACTGCCCGTAATGCTTGCGCGAGATGTGGCGGGCGGGGTAGGGTATCCTCTCAGGAGCCTTGTTCACCTCCTCCGGCACGGGCATGGGATAGGGCGAATCTACGTCGAGTTTATAGTCTGAAAGTATGAACAGGTGGTCCCACAGCTTGTGCTTGAAGTCGGTAGCCTCGCGCAGCGAGGGGTTGACGTTGGCCATTATATCGACTACCGTACGGGCCTGCTTGCTGCGCAGGTCGCGGTCTTCTATGGTCAACAGGTAGTCGACCATGTTCTGTATGTGGCGTCCGTACTCGGGCAGGATCAGGGCGCTCCTTTGGTAGTTGTAGTTCTTGTCCATAAACGATTAAAAGGCTTGAGGCACTGCGAGTGCCACGGGAATGCAATAGCGAATAATATCTAAATAATACCTCATTTAGGCGCGCCAAGAGGAATTTCCGGGTCGTTCTGTGACGGTTGCCGGAAGGGGGCGGCGGTAGGCCTGCGAGTGGTTATTGGCGGTACTATTTAGTAACTTTGGAAGACAAAACTAACGGATTTTTTCGAGAAAACAAGCGGGAAGTTTTCTAAAGGTTATCGGTGGGATTAATTATCTTCCTTTTTCCCCATGGAGGAAGCATAGGTGCGGAGCAGATGGAATATAGATTATACATATATAGTAATATTATATCCTATAGAATATTTGCATTATGATACGTGTTCTTGTTATCGACAGCGAGAGGAGCATGCGTAATGCTCTGAAGGAGAGGCTCGAATACGAAAAGTATAAAGTAGACCTCGCCGAGAGCCATCAGGATGGCCTGATGAAGATCGATCTTATTCCTTTCGACATAATACTCTGTGGTTCCCTGCCCAATGGCGACGACCACCTGAGCCTGTTGCGCAATATCCTGGGCAAGCACTCCCTAGTGGAGGTCATAATACTTTCCAGTGACTACTCCATAACCCTGGCGGTGGATTGTATCCGCCGCGGGGCCTTCGACTTCATACCCAAGCCGGTCGACTACAACCGCCTGCTGGGCTCCCTGCGCAGCGCCGCCGAGAAGATACAGTCGCGCAAGGGTAAGAACCTCACAAAGGCGGACCTGGAATCAGATGAGCTCGGCCGAGGCCGCATGCAGTATATGGATGAGCTTGCGGGTGGGGCTGCCTCCATGCCCACTCCCCCCCGGGGACGTTTCGAAGGCGCGCCCGAAGAGACGGAAGAACCAGATACCGCATCATACGCCTCCCCGGCCATCGACTCCCTGCCCTCGCGCAAGAGGGTTGCCGCAGTCGAGGAGATAATAGGCGAATCGGACAGCATAAAGCATGTTAAACGCCTTATAGACCGGGTGGCTCCCTCAGAGGCGAGGGTGCTTATCACTGGCTCCAACGGCACTGGTAAGGAGCTTGTAGCCAGGTGGTTGCACGAGAAGAGTTCGCGCGCCACAGGTCCGTTCGTAGAGGTGAACTGCGCCGCCATACCATCAGAACTTATCGAGAGCGAACTTTTCGGCCACGAGAAGGGCTCCTTCACCTCGGCGATAAAGCAACGCAAGGGTAAGTTCGAGCAGGCGCATGGCGGGACCTTATTCCTTGATGAGATAGGCGACATGAGCCTCAGCGCCCAGGCCAAAGTGTTGCGTGCCCTGCAGGAGAACAGGATCAGCCGCGTGGGCAGCGACAAGGATATAGAGGTCAATGTGCGTGTGGTGGCCGCGACCAACAAGAACCTGCGCGATGAGATCGACAGGTGTAATTTCAGGGAAGACCTCTACCACCGTCTTAGCGTGATCATCATCCGCGTGCCGGCCCTAAGGGAGCGCGCCGACGATATACCCCTGCTGGTCAATAGTTTCATGGACAGGATATGCGCCGAATATGCCATCAAACCCAAGAAGGTGGCCCCGAAAGCGATAGAAATGCTGAAGGAGAAGCCCTGGACGGGTAACGTGCGCGAACTGCGCAATGTGGTCGAACGGCTTATAATCCTCTCCGGCGACGAAGTGAGCGCCGAAGACGTCGAGATATACGCGCCTGAGATGGTGTAGGATTCCTCCCCGCGGCCACCGGGCCGCAACACGCTGAATAGAAACAAGGGCCGCCCGCTACGATATCCGTAGCGGGCGGCTGCTTTTTTCGAGGGTTGTTTATAGCGAATCTGTACTATAGATTTTTAAAGCGGACTGTATTTTAAATCTGCGTTTAATGTATTATATTCGTATATCGTCCCTCTAAAGCCATTTGATATGAAAACATTACCAGGAATCATTACCCTCGCTGTTCTTGTACTCACTCTGGGCGGGCCAGCCCAGGCCGGGAGCAAGTCTCCGGATAAGAGCCCCCATAAGAAAGAACATTCGGAGGCCACAAAAGAGAAACAAATGGACTCTCTGCAAAAGAAGATAGATGTAATGGCGGAGGATCTGCGCCTACTGGATCTGAGGATGAATAAATTCGTGTATGAAACATACCTTGAGTATATGAAAGACAGGTTTAACCCGATACCAATCACAAAACTTAAAACATTCGATCTGGAAAAACTCTGTGATACCGTCCCTGAAATAGCACGGCTGAATAGTGAATATAAGGCTGCCGATGAAAAAACGAAGGCCGTGCTTATGAAAGATCCCGACTATCAAGCCCTGCAGAAACGAAAAAAGGCAGGTGATTTCCCTGGGTATAGCGTTGAGTTCAGTCAGATATATTCCAGACTTATGGATAATGACGCTGAGTATAGGGATGCCCGTCTCATGACCAGCGCGGCCCTGAATGCGAGGAACATTGCTATAGCCCGTTATTTGTTGAACGACTGTCAGCGCAGGGGGGATGTAATGCCCACCTCGGGGGTGATCACCAAGAATGAGATGCAGTTTATAACCGATTTGCAAGCCTACAAAAATATGGCTCAGGACAGGTGGTTGATTAACACCATAATGTCCGGGGTTAAGACAGAGCTCGTGAATATGAAATACGAGATGCCCGCCCAATAGAACTCGACTTACTGTATGGTAATTTTTTAAATACAAGATCATGAAAACAACTATGAAGTTCGCTGTGGTCGTATTAGTCGCCCTGAACGTAACCATATACTCGCAGGCCGCCAAACGGTCGAAAATGCCTGATAAACAAGATAACACCGAGAACCGACTCGCATTGTTGAAGAAATATACCGATGAAGTGGAAAATGAGCTATACAACATTGAGCTCAAGATCAACAAGCTGGTATATGAAAACTTGTTGGACCAAGCCTCCTCCGGCAATATGAGTATACCCATATTCGCCCTGCCTACGATTAACGCTTATAAACTATACGCCACAGTTCCCAAGATCGGGGAACTCCACAAGGCATTTATAGAGGCAAATGACAAGTTGGGAGTTATACTAAAGAGAGATCCGGAGTATGCCGCTGCCAGGGAGCAGGAAAAGCAAACAGGTCGGAGTGATGCCACAAAGGGCCAGTTGCGATCGGTATATACCAGGTTGCACGTAGATAGCCCCGATTATGTGGTTGCCAGAACGGAGAGGGACGGGGCGCTTGCCCGCCAGAATATCTATATCACGTCCTATCTGTTGAGATACTATCAGGATAGGAAAATGCCTATGCCTACCGAAGGCGTAATAAGATCCGACGCAAGGAGTTCCTGTAGGCTTATGCCGGAATACTCGGATCTGGTCAATAGCAGAGCGGTGCTTGAGTTCAAACGTCTGCAGCTCAGGAAAGAATACTTCTATATTAAATACGGTATAGAATAGATTTAAGGCTACAATATCAATATCAACGTCCCGCCCGGAACCCCGGGCGGGACGTTGATATTATGTCATCAAAGAAATCATGCTATTACACGAAAACGCCTGAATAGCAGTGCTGTATAAATAAAGAAACTGTCCTCGGAGGGAGGGCAGTTTCTTAGCTCTTAACTTTTTGGGTTAATTACTTTACCTCAACAGAGTCAGCAGCAACAGCTGTAGAGTCAGCAACAACGGCAGCTGAATCAGCTACAACGGCAACGGCGGTTGTATCAACGGCTTCAGCCTTAGGAGCTGAGCTTCCGCAAGATACAGCAGCAGCGGCTACCATCAGGAAAAGTACAGACTTAACAATAGCTTTCATAATTAATATTAATTAGTGTTGTTTGAAATACGCCACAAAATTATGAATAAGATTTTAAAAACAAATGAAAAAGCGATAATTTTTACTCAGTTACCGGTTTTTTTGCCAAAATCACTGATTTTCCTGCTCTTCAACGGGTTGCGATGCCGATTTCGAAGGCTCCAACCCCAGTGAGTTTATATCTATCAACTCGGTGGTGACGAACGCCTTGTCGAACTGGTTCTTGACCCTGCCCCATAGGATCACGGCTTCCTCCTGCGAAAGGCAGTTGCCGACCGTAACCTTGAAATAAGGGTTCTCGTATACCATCTTGGCGGGGATGTCGGGGTATAGCTCGCGGAACTGGCTGAGTACCGCCGCCGCGCCGCTGCGGGCGTTCTGACCGTTGTCGAAGAATATCCTCACCCTGTAACCCTTGATCTTGCCTCCGGTGGTCTGGTCGTTGATCTGTTTCACCACCTCGGCGGCCCTGCCGTGCTCGACGATCACAAGCTGGGCGCGGGTTATGGAGTCCCTGCCCGAGATACGGGCCTTGGCGTCATAGTGCCTCTGGGCCTGCGCTGCGGTGAGCGACAGCAGCAGAACGAGGCTTGTGAACAGTAGTTTTTTCATGGTCGAGAAGATTATATTCCTAACGTTCGATATCAGATATTATTACTGTGCGGGAGAGATCGCCGGCTGTCCTAAACGCGGCCCGATAAGGCTCATCATCTGGTTTATGGGCATCGGTCCCAATTCCAGGTTACGCTTGGCGAGTCCTGACTTAACCTTGCCCGAAACCTTTATCGTGATGTTGGGCGAGCGCAGTATCTTATTCACGGCGGTACGTTCTTCGGGAGTAAGCTGGCGCCCGGAGGCGAGCGACATCAGCTGGTCGGTGGAGATCCCGGCGGCGCTCAATTCGCCCGCCAGCGGCAGTATGGCCCACATACCGCCCACCACGCTCGCTCTCGCGGGCATGGCAACACTCTGTACGCGGTGGCCTTTTATGACCACGTCGTCGGTGAGTGCCATCTTAAGTGTGGGTCTGTTGCGCACGTATACGATGAAATTGCCGTCGGAGAGTTTGACCCTCGAGCGCGATTTGTTCTCGACGGAGAAACGTAAGGTAATATTGAACGTGGTGCCCTCGACACTGTCGATGGTCACCCCTTCGGAGCCGAGAAAAACGATGTCGTCCTCTTTTACGCATCCCGAGAACAGGAACACGAGGGCGAAGCAAAACGCAAGTATCCTTTTCATAATATTATCTTGTGCCGTAATATACGTAAGCGATACCGCCGCTCAAGGGGCGGCAATGGCAGTTCTTGAAGCCCACGAGCCTCATATGATACATGAAGGCCTCGCCGTGGGGAAAGGCGTTTATCGACTCAGGCAGGTATTTGTAGGCCGAAAAGTCGCGTGCCACCGTGCCGCCGACGTAGGGCAGTATGCGCCCCGAGTAGAAGCGGTACAGCGAACGGAAGAAGCGGCGGCGAGGCTTGCCGAATTCGAGCACCGCCAGCGTACCCCCTGGGGTCAGCACGCGGCGTATCTCGGAGAGGCCCGAGGAGAGGTTCTCGAAGTTGCGTACGCCGAAGGCCACGGTCGCGGCGTCGAAGCTGGCCACCTCGAACGGCAGCTGCTCCACGTCGCCTTCCATAAGGGTTATACGGTTCTCCAAGCCCTTTTTCTTTACCTTGAGGGCCGCCTTGGCGAGCATGCCGGAGGATATGTCCACGCCGGTGATCTTGGCTCCCGGTATCATCGCGGCCTCCATGATGGCGAGGTCGCCCGTGCCGGTGGCCACGTCCAGGATACGGGTAGCGCTGCCGCGCAGGGGCTTTAATAGTTTCCTGCGCCACACGCGGTCGATAGAGCCCGAGAGCAGGTGGTTGAGCATGTCGTAGCGGGGGGCGATGGAGTCGAACATCGAGGCCACCTCCTTCTTCGAGGGGCGCGCAGTCGCCATATGCGGGTTGACCGAGTTACTCATACTTTATGGTTTTCTCCGGTAAAATTAGCGAAATAATCATTGTCGGCAAACAAAGCAGCGAGATCACCAGCGCGAATACCGCCAAGTTCATAGTCACGAGCCATCCCCAATTCAGGTACACCGGCACCACGTCGAGGAAGTAGCCGCTGCTGTCCAACGGCACTATGCCCGTGTAATGTTGTATCAGGCAGAGGGTTATCCCCGCAATGTTTCCCCACAGCATTCCGCCCAGGATTATGCGCGAGGCCCGGATCAGGAATATTTTCTGGAGCGAGCGGTTGGTCATCCCGAGGGTCTTGAGGATGCCGATCATCGAGGTCTTTTCGAGCAGGATGATAAGCAGGGCCGTGATCATATTGAACAGGGCCACCACAACCATGATCGTGATGATGATCCCCGCGTTGATGTTGTGTGCGTCTAGCCAGTCGAAGATGATGGGGTTGCGGCTTTTGATGTCCGACACCATAAGTATAGCATCGTCGGGAGAGCTCTCTTCGATCTCGAATTTCAATTCCTCTATATCATCCGTAGTACGGCCCAGGCGGCCGAAATCCTTCACATTGACCTCCACGCCCGAGACGAGCGTCGAATCCCAGCGGTTGAGCCTCTGCACGTTGCGGATGTCAGTGAGTATCACCATTTTGTCCAGTTCCTCGTAGTGGGTGTTGTATATTCCCGTGATGCGGAAACGGTCGCGGCGCGGCGGGTCCTGAATGAAGAGCATATCGGCCGGATCGCCTATGCCCAATTGCATGGTCGAGGCCAGGCTCTCGGAGATTATCACGTCCTTAAAACGCTCGGCGCCTCCCACGCGGGGTAGTTCGCCGGAGGTCAGATGGTCGTGGAAAAATTTCCAGTCGTAGGTGCTGTCAACCCCTTTGAGTACGATGCCTCCTATGGCATCGACCCCGTTGATGATACCGGCCTTGATGGCGAACGGGCTGATATTAGCGATATTAGGCACCTCGTGGATGCGGGCGAACAGGGGATGGGTGGTACTCACTGGGAACATCTCGAAAGAGTGATTGCCGTCGAGGTTGGTGATCTCGATATGGGCCCCGAAGCCCGAGAGGCGCCCCGTGATCTCGCGCTTGAAACCGAAGATCACCGCCAGCGAAATTATCATCACCGCCACGCTGATACCCACGCTGAGCGATGCGATACGCAGCATTATACCGCTACGGTCCGCAATATTACGGCGCGAGATGCGTTTTGCAATAAACAGTTCGGTATCGAGGCGTTCCAAGTGAGGCTGGTTTGATAGTTTGCTTCGCAAAGTAACGAAAAATTCCGATAGGCCGCCCCGTGACAGCGCGGAACTTTAGGCGAAAGAGACTCTAAAATGGAATAACTTGTGCCCGCAGCCCGCGGATTTCGACTTTAAAACGTATATTTGCAGTTGGCGGGAGTACCTGTGCTGACAATTAAAACAGTAAAATAGCTTAAACTCAAATTACAATGAATCCCAATTTCATTCTTCTTATCGTAATAGGTGTGATCGGCATCATCGTGCAGATGAAGCTTCAGTCGGTGTTCAAGAAATATTCGCAGGTGATGTTCCCCGGCGGGCTCACAGGCCGCGAGGTGGCCGAGAAGATGCTCCGCGACAACGGTATTTATGATGTGAAGGTGACCTCCACCCCCGGACACCTCACCGACCACTACAATCCCAAGACCAAGACCGTGAACCTCAGCGACTCGGTATATAACAGCAACAGCGTTGCTGCGGCGGCTGTGGCGGCCCACGAGTGCGGCCACGCGGTGCAGCACGACAAGGACTACGCGCCCCTGCAACTGCGCTCGTTCCTGGTGCCGGTGGTGAGCTTTTCGGCTATGTGGGCCACATGGGTAATTATCGCGGGTATCATGGTGATGAATACGTTCCCGGCCCTGTTCTGGGTGGGGATATTCATGATCGCGATGTCGGCGCTGTTCAGTATCGTGACCCTGCCGGTCGAATACAACGCCTCAAGCAGGGCGCTGGCGTGGTTGCAGTCGAGCTATACGCTTCAGGGCGAACAGCTTGGGCAGGCCAAGGAGGCCCTGTCGTGGGCGGCGAGGACTTACCTAGTAGCGGCTCTCTCGGCTATCGCGACGCTCATCTACTACCTCGGTTTCGCGCGGAGGAGTTAGGGTAGTAGAGTAGGTTTCTCCGTTTTAGGAACAGGCGGCCGGCGTTTTTACGCCGGCCGCTTTGTTTTTCGGGTTCCCGTTGAGAAGCCTCTTGTTGCTAAAAATATTCATCTCCGCGGCTGCGGGGGTCGGCCGAAGGCCGAGCCGCAGAGATGAGCATCGCGGTAGCAAGATGCAGGGTGCTCTAAATAAACAGTATAGTTATTTATATCGAGGCGCGTAAGCGCCTATAATCCCCGCATTTGAAGATTTCCGCCCGGAATAGTAGCGCGGTAAATCCGTTAAAACTCCCAGCATGTCTGACGACGTTAGGCGAAGCCCTGAAAGGGCGGAGACTAAAAGGAGGAGTTCTGGGATTTAGGATTTACAAGCGTATATTCAGAAAATCTTCATCGGCGGGGCGCATTTTGGTCAGCACCTTTTGTGCGTTCAAAAGGTGCGAAAATCTTTTATTCGTATTTAAGTGAGTTTCTCTTGTACCTTTTGTGCGTTCAAAAGGTACCCAAAAAGTGCCGCCTGCGGATATTCACTGACAGGGGTCTTCGTCCATCCTAAAACGTCGAACTCCTCCTTTTTAGCCAGGCCTACGGCCTATCTAACAGTCGTTATACACAGCGTCGTTTTTTAACGGATTCCCTTGACCCCTGTCCGGGCGTGAATATCCCCAATTGGCGGAAAGCAGGCATCTGATGGATGCCTTAAGTACATTCCCAACACACAAAAACAATCCGGGGCCACGCTGCATAGCGTGACCCCGGACCTCAGATTAATTCCTATGATTAACTACACCAACCCCTGTGCAAGCATGGCGTTAGCCACCTTGATGAATCCGGCGATGTTGGCGCCGTTCACATAGTTGATATAACCGTCGGGCTGGCGGCCATACTTCACGCATGACTCGTGGATATCCTTCATGATGGTGTGGAGCTTGGCGTCCACCTCTTCGGGAGTCCACTTCAGACGCATTGAGTTCTGGGTCATTTCCAGGCCTGACGTGGCCACGCCGCCGGCGTTCGACGCCTTGCCGGGAGCGAACAGTATCTTGCTGTCCTGGAAAGTCTTCACGGCCTCGGGAGTCGAGGGCATGTTGGCGCCTTCGGCAACGCAGATACAGCCGTTCTTAACGAGCATTTTGGCCTCGTCGCCGTTGAGCTCGTTCTGTGTGGCGCAGGGCAGGGCGATGTCGCACTTCACACTCCAGGGACGCTGTCCCTCGAAATATTTCGCTGAGGGATACTTGGTCACGTACTCCTTGATGCGGCCGCGGAAAACGTTCTTGAGCTCCATTACATATTCCAGCTTTTCGCCTGAGATACCGTCGGTGTCGTATATGTAACCATTAGAATCAGAGAGTGTTACCACTTTGCCGCCGAGCTGGTCGACCTTCTGGGCGCCATACTGTGCCACGTTACCCGAGCCGGAGATGGCGACGATCTTGCCCTTGAAACTTTCGCCCTTGGCGGCGAGCATTTCAGCGGCGAAGTAGCATGTACCGTAGCCTGTGGCTTCGGGACGCAGGGGACTGCCGCCCCAACCCAGGCCCTTGCCTGTGAAGGTGCCGGTGAACTCGTTGCGCAGGCGCTTATACTGGCCGTACATGAAGCCTATTTCGCGGGCTCCCACGCCGATGTCGCCGGCGGGAACGTCGGTGTCCTGGCCGATGTGTCGGTGCAGTTCGTTGATGAACGACTGGCAGAACTTCATCACTTCGTTGTCTGACTTGCCCTTGGGGTTGAAGTCGGAGCCGCCCTTACCGCCGCCCATGGGCAGGGTGGTGAGGCTATTCTTGAATGTCTGCTCGAAGGCGAGGAACTTCAGGATGCTGAGGTTCACGCTCGAGTGGAAACGGATACCGCCTTTGTAGGGGCCTATGGCGCTGTTCATCTGCACGCGGTAGCCTTTGTTGATCTCCACTTCGCCCTTGTCGTTGAGCCAGGGCACGCGGAACATGATCACCCTCTCGGGCTCGGCTATGCGTTCCAGAACTTTCATCTTCTGTAATACGGGGTTGTCGAGAATGTAGGGAGCAAGGCTCTCCGCCACCTCGTGTACCGCCTGGTGGAACTCTTTTTCACCGGGATTCTTTTCGATGATCCTCGCCATGAAGTCATCGACATACTGCTGAACACGCTTTTCCATTTTTTCGTCTTTTTCGATTTATATTCTATACAACGACAAAAGTAATACATCGGCCCCGCAGCTGAAAATTTTGTTAGAAAGCAGTATGCGCAGCACCCAGTATGTTAAAATTTAAACACAAATTCTGATTAACGATAATGGCTCACAGGGCCATATCGATTGAAATCCGCAACCGAAACAGCCGATATGGGCCGAAATAATAAGGATTAAAGTTTTTTGTGAAAAATTTTTCACATCCTCTCGAACCTCCGCCGGATGATCTCCGCCACGGGGACGCCGCTGATCTTGCTCTCGAGCCAGCCGATGATGTCGAGGTAGTAGAACGTACGCCGCTCGTAGGGGTGGTTCTCGTAGGGTTTGAGGCGCTCGTAGAGGTTGGTCAGCTCCTCTTTCATATTGGTGGCGTAGACACCGCCCAGCCTCTTGAGAAAGGCCATCATCTCCTTCTGCACCATCTGCATGTCGTTCATCTTCTTTAAGAAAGAGTACACGGCGCGGATCTGGTAGTCGATATTGTAGTCGATACCCAGCTCGTAGGAGGAGATGAGGTTGAGGATACGGGCGTAGCATTGCAGGTCGCGGCGTATCTGCGGGTCGCGCGTGGAAATGACCTGCGATAGGTATTTCATGCATCGCGAGTAGTTGCCGTTGCCGAAGCACAGGCATGCCATCTTATAATACAGGAGCATGCTGTGGTGTATATCTAACCGACCCTGATACTCCTCTAAGAATGCCTCTATCGAGGGCAGCAGCTTCATCCCCTCGGTGAAATTGCCCTCCATGAACGCAAGGTTGACCTTGCTGGTAAATATCATCTGGAACAGGAGCATGCGGCAGTTGTCGCCCGTGATACGCTCCTCGTCCTGGTACTCGGCCTCCAGCTTGGCGATCTTCTCCACTAGGCGCTTGTGGCTGCGCATTAAGAACAGTCCGTCCAGTAGCCTCGAATAACCCTTGAGGTACTCGTCGTACATCAGTTCCTTCATCCCCTTGTTGTCCTCGAACAGGCCCACCCACCTACAGGCGTAGCGGTAGCTGCCCAGGAAGTCGTGCTTGATGTAGCAGTACCAGGCCGAGGTCTGGCAGTAGGCTATCTTGGCCTGGAATGAGAGGGTCGCGTAGTCAAACTTCTGGATCTTCTCCCGAAAATATTGGGTTATGAGGTCGAGGTCTTTCTGCGTGCGGGCGTAGCCCAGCTTGAGGTAGAGGCTGTAGAGCTGTGTGCTGATTGTAGAGAGCTCGTTGAGCTGCGACTCGCTGTCGAGTATGCTCTTGAGCTCGTGCTCCATGGCTCCGGCCGAGGAGACCATACCGTGGGCTATGGAGAGGGTCTCGATCTTTTTCTTGAGGTTGATGATGTCGATGGCGGCGGTGGAGAGCTCGGCCTCGGTGGCCTGCTCCTTGGCCTTGTCGAGTACCTTTAGACTCTGGCGGTAGAGGCCACGGTCGTAGAGTATCCACGCGAAGTCGATCTGCTCGCGCAGGGTCATCGGCAGGGTATGCTGCACGTTCAGCAGGCGTATGCTGACAAGGATCTGTCGGTAAAGATGCGCTTTCATGTTGGGAAGCTGCTCCTTCTTCACAGGGCACTTGGAGAGCAGGCGCGGCTCGTTGTACTCTTCCACCGAGTCGAGGTAGTCGAACAGGGCGACGAACTTGGCCTCCTGGTTGCCTGACAGGCGCGTGGCATAGAGCTTGAAGTTACGCTTTTCAGCCTTACTCATGCTCTTTATCAGGTCGAATACGGGTTCTCTCTTTACGCTCATTTTCGCTGTTTTCGCTGTTTTCGCTGTAACGTAGCCAGCGGAACAAAATTATCTAATTTTTTTAAAGAAATGAAATTATTCATACCTTTATACCCTAATCTATTTTCACAACCCACACCCGTAGAGAGATGTCGCAAACGTCGAGATATGCACAAAGAGGGGTGTCGTTCGCCAAGGAGGACGTACACGCGGCCATAAAAAATATTGACAAGGGCTTGTTCCCCAAAGCCTTCTGCAAGGTCATTCCCGACTATCTCACAGGAGACCCTGAGTCGTGCCTTGTAATGCACGCCGACGGCGCGGGCACCAAGTCGTCGCTCGCTTACGCCTACTGGAAGCAGACCGGCGACCTCTCCGTATGGAAAGGCATAGCGCAGGACGCCGTGGTGATGAATACCGACGACCTGCTGTGCGTGGGCATCACCGACAATATACTTCTCTCCTCGACAATCGGACGTAATAAGAGGCACATTCCCGGCGAGGTGATCTCGGCCATAATCAACGGCACCGAAGAGTTCCTGCAGAGGATGCGCGACCTGGGTGTTAACATGATCTCCACCGGCGGCGAAACGGCCGACGTTGGCGACCTCGTGCGTACCATAATAGTGGACAGTACTGTGACGGCAAGGGCCGCGCGCAAGGATATAATTTCCAATTCAGACATTAAGCCCGGTTCGGTTATCGTGGGCCTCAGCTCCTTCGGGCAGGCCACTTACGAGGACGCGTACAACGGCGGTATGGGCAGCAACGGCCTCACCTCCGCGCGCCATGACGTCTTCTCCAATGTGGTGGGCGACGCCTACCCGGAAACATACGACGGCGGCGTGCCCGAGGGTTTGGTCTACACGGGCCGCTACGGCCTCACCGATGAAGCCCCCGGCCTTCCCGGCATAGATATGGGCAAGTTAGTGCTCTCGCCCACGCGTACCTACGCCCCGATTATCAAGCAGGTGCTTGCCAACTGCCGCAGCGCCGTGCAGGGCATGGTGCATTGCAGCGGCGGGGCGCAGACCAAGGTGCTCCACTTTATCGACAGCATGCACGTGGTCAAGGACAACCTCTTCGACACGCCTCCCCTGTTCAAGATCATACAGGAGGAGTCGATGACATCCTGGAAAGAGATGTACGCCGTGTTCAATATGGGCCACCGCATGGAGCTGTACGTCGACCCCGCGGCGGCCGAAGAGATAATCTCCATTTCTAAGAGCTTCGGCGTCGACGCCCGCGTTGTGGGCCGCGTCGAACCCTCGGATACTCCGACCGTCACCATCCGCAAGGGAGGCGAGGAGTACGTCTACACCAAGTAATCCCATGAACTACATAGAGGTAAATTCCCTTACCCGGTCGTTCGGCGAGCGCGTGCTCTTCGAGGGCATCTCCTTTTCCATAGATCAGGGCGACAAGGTGGGCCTTATAGCCCGCAATGGCGCCGGCAAGAGCACCCTGTTGGATACCATCGTTTCGGGCGAGAAGGCCGAGGGTGGCAGGGTTTTGGTCAATAAAGATATCCGCGTGGGCTACCTGAGCCAGAATCCCTCTTTCGCCCCCGGGCTCACCGTGATAGAGGCCTGCTGCGATAGCGGCGGCGAGGCGGCGCGCGCCTGCGCACGTTACGAAAAAGCCCTTGCGGGGGGAGAGGAGCGTGAGATACAGGAAGCTATGGCCGAGATGGACC
Source organism: Rikenellaceae bacterium (assembly GCA_031553875.1). Taxonomy (GTDB): domain Bacteria; phylum Bacteroidota; class Bacteroidia; order Bacteroidales; family Rikenellaceae; genus JAVBKU01. The sequence goes on from JAVBKU010000013.1 coordinate 32,089, forward strand.
GCCTCGGCGCGTGGGACTACGAGACCCGCGCCCAGCAGATACTCTCCCGCCTGCGCCTGCTCGACCATAACCAACGCGTGGAAACCCTCTCCGGCGGGCAGCTCAAGAGGCTGGCTCTGGCGGCGGTGCTTATCGAGGAGCCCGAGATGCTGATCCTCGACGAGCCTACCAACCACCTCGACATCGAGATGACCCGCTGGCTGGAGGAGTATCTCGCACGCTCGGGCATGACGCTTCTGATGGTGACCCACGACCGCTACTTCCTCGACAAGGTGTGCAATCTCATCATCGAGATCGACGACCGTACCGTCTATACCTACCGCGGTAACTACTCCTACTACCTCACCAAGCGCCAGGAGCGCCTCGACACCGCCGAGGCCGAGCGCGCCAAGGACCTCAACCTTTACCGCCGCGAGCTGGAGTGGATGCGCCGCCAACCGCAGGCCCGGGCCACCAAGGCGCAGGCCCGCATCGACAGCTTCGGCCGCCTGGAGGATAAGCTCCGCACCTCGCGCAGGGAGGGCAACGTACGCCTTGAGGTCAAATCGTCGTATATCGGGACCAAAATCTTCGAGGCCAAGGGCGTGAGCAAGCGCTTTGGCGATAAAGTTATACTCGATAATTTCGACTATACGTTTTCGCGCGGCGAGAAGCTGGGCATAATCGGCGACAACGGCACGGGCAAATCCACCTTTATAAAGATGCTCTTAGGCGTCGTGCCGCCCGACAGAGGTAGTTTCGACGTAGGCGAGACGGTCAAGTTCGGCTACTATTCGCAGGACGGGCTGGATTTTCCGCCGGAAAAGAAAGTGCTGGAGATTATTACCGACATTGCCGAGGTGATAGATATGGGAGGGGGGCGCAAGCTCTCGGCCTCCCAGTTCTTGCAGCACTTCCTATTTTCGCCCGAAACCCAGCATAATTTAGTGGCTAAATTAAGCGGCGGCGAGCGGCGGAGGCTGTATTTGTGTTCGGTGCTTATAGGCAATCCCAATTTCCTGATCCTCGACGAACCGACCAACGACCTCGATATCATCACCCTCAACATATTGGAGGATTACCTACGCAGCTTCGACGGCTGCCTGATAGTCGTTTCGCATGACCGCTTCTTTATGGATAAGGTGGCAGATCATCTGCTCGTGTTCCGTGGCGGGGGAGTGGTGAAGGATTTCCCCGGGTCGTACACCGACTATCTCGAAAGCGGGGAGATGGAGCAGGCTGGCGGTGCGACGGTTGCTTCCGGCGGCACTTCAGCAGCGAAACCACCCGTGCCCAAGGCCGAGCGGAGCGACCCTTCGGCCCCTGCGCGCGCCCGCCGCATGAGCTTCAAGGAGAAGGAGGAATTGAAGGCTCTCGATGCCGAGATCCCCGCCCTCGAAGAGGAGAAAAGCGTTCTCGAACAGCGGATGAGCAGCGGCTCCATGCCGCCCGAAGAACTTATGAAAGCCTCTGAACGCATCGGCGAACTTATCGGCCTTATCGACTCCAAAAGCATGCGCTGGCTCGAATTGAGCGAGATTGAGGGGTAGGCGCTTGCCAGCACGCGGAAAGAGTGACTCGTTTCAGGTTTTTTTAAAGGCGCGAAGCGCCTACGATCCCGACTCTGAAAATTTACGCCCGGAATAGAAGTGCAGTAAATCCGTTAAAAACTCCCAGCATGTCTGACGACGTTAGGCGAAGCCCTGAAAGGGCGGAGACTAAAAGGAGGAGTTCTGGGATTTAGGATTTACAAGCGGATATTCAGGAAATTTTCATCGGAGGGTGTATTTTGGGTACCTTTTGTACAAGCAAAAGGTACGAAGAAAAGAAATACAAAATTGTAATATCCCCCCTTAAAACAGCAAATCCCTCTCCCCGCTGCGGATTCGTTCGAGGCGTGAGCGGAGCTCAGCAGAGTCATTACCCAGTCCCTCCAACTCTTTATCGATAAGCCGCAAACCCTCCTCTCGTAACTCGGGAGAGGCGTAATCTTCGAGGTATTCGGCGAATGTGAGCAGGGCGTTGGGGGTGCAGAAGCGCTTGATAAAGCCCTTGGCCGAGAACTCCATAAAGTGTTCGCCCGTGCGCCCCTTGCGATAACAGGCCGTGCAGAACGAGGGAATATGGCCGCCACTGATAAGGTTGGCGGTTATCTCGCCCAGCGAGCGCGGATCGCCCAGCTCGAATTGCTCGCGGTTAAGGTCCTGAGACGGTGAGTTATTGTCCGGGCAGCAGGTGCGTGCCGCCGCAAGGGTGCTCTCTTCCGAATATCCTCCGATCTCCAACTTGGTGCCGGCATCGATCTGCGACACGCCGTATTCTATAAGTCGATCGCGCAGGGCCGGCTCCTCGCGGGCCGTGAGGATAAGTCCCGTGTAGGGTACGGCGAGGCGCAGGATGGCTACCATACGTACGAAATCATCGTCGGAGACGTGTTCCACGGCCGTGCGGTCTATCGAGGATGCGTTCTTGATGCGGGGGAACGATATGGTGTGCGGCCCCACGCCGTAGCACGCTTCGAGGTGGTTGGTGTGGCGGATGAGCGCCAGCAGTTCGTAGCGCCAGTCGGCGAGGCCGAGCAGCACCCCTAAGCCCACGTCATCGATCCCCGCCTCCATAGCCCTGTCGAGTGAGGTCAGGCGGTAGTCGAAGTCGGCCTTGCGGCCCGAGGGGTGGAACCGTCGGTAGCGGTCAGGGTCGTACGTCTCCTGGAATATCTGGTAGGTGCCGATGCCCGACTCCTTGATAGTGCGGAATCCCTCTATGTCCATCGGCGCGGCGTTGATGTTGACGCGCCTTATCTCGCCGTTACCCTCTTTTATAGAGTATACCCTCCGCACATTGTCGGCGATAAAGCGCGCGTCGTAGACGGGGTGTTCGCCGTAGACCAGGATGAGGCGCTTGTGCCCCCCGCGCTCCAACGCCCTCACCTCCGCGTCGAGTCTCTCGTCAGAGAGGGTGACCCTGTGCGACTTGCTGTTAGAGGCGCGGAAACCGCAATATAGGCAGTTGTTGACGCACATATTCCCCACGTACAGCGGTGCGAAAAGCACCATGCGGCTACCGTAGACCCTCTGTTTCAGCTCCCTCGCGGCATCGAGTATGAGGCTCACGCTCCCGGGGGCGTCGGCGGCGATGAGGGCGGCCGTTTCCTGCATCGAAAGGCGCTGGAGCGAGAGGGATTTATCCACGATACGACGTATCTCCGCCTCGTCCGGGTGGGCGGCAAGAAGCATCTCCCGTATCTCCTGCGGGTCGATAAAGGGCCTCTGCGGGAGGTCGGGGATGGCGTATGTCTGTGGATTGAAATTCATTGCGGCTTCGGGCGATTACCCGTAAAAAAGCGTTTGGACGCTTGCAAAGTTACCGCAAAAAAATTACTTTTAACTTCATTAATCGTATAAACCTGCCAAACCGCCCGCTAATGAGTACCCGTAAAAGAGGATCGTTCGGAGGAATGTTCGGAGCCGTCGCCGCCGTGGGCGGATCGGTCGTGGGATTGGGTAATATCTGGCGTTTCCCCTACGTGGCGGGGGAGAACGGGGGCGCAGCCTTTATACTCGTCTACCTTTGCGTGAGCTTCCTTATAGCGGTGCCTATCATGCTGTCGGAGTTCTCCATCGGCCGCAGCACCCGCCGCAATCCCTACCGCGCTTTCAAGAAGCTCGCTCCCGGGACGGCATGGCCCGCCATAGGTTATATGGGGGTGTTCACGGCGTTCGTAATACTGTCGTTCTACTCGGTGGTGGCCGGGTGGGCGCTGGAATTCCTGCGCTCTTCGGTTATGGGAGAGTTCGCCGGGATGGGTGCGGCGGATATACGCGCCAACTTCGACAGCTTCGTGGCGGGAGGTACGATGCCCGTGATATGGACGCTGATATTCGTGTTCATGACCGCCTTCATAGTGCTGTCGGGAGTGGAGAAGGGGATAGAACGCTACACCAAGATACTGATGCCCGCGATGGCGGTGCTGCTTCTGGGGATGGCCATAAATTCTTCGATGCTCCCGGGAGGCATGGAGGGTATATCGTTCCTGTTCAGGCCCGATTTCAGCAAGATAAGCCCCTCGGTGGTGCTTCAGGCTATGGGACAGGCCTTCTTCTCGCTGAGTCTGGGGATGGGGGCGATGATAACTTACGGCTCTTATATCAAGAAGGAGCAGAATATGTTCAAGGTGGCGGGTACGGTGGCCCTGTCCGACCTCTCCATAGCCATACTCTCGGGCCTGGCGATATTCCCGGCGGTATTCGCTTTCGGCGTTAGTCCCACCTCGGGCCCCGAGCTGATATTCATCACCCTGCCGATGGTGTTCCAGCAGATGGTCGGCGGGTATTTCATATCGATAATATTCTTCTTTCTGGTGTTCGTGGCGGCTATCACCTCGTCGATATCGCTGTTCGAGGTGATCACGGCTTATGTGTCGGAGGAGATGAGGATACCGCGCATCAAGGCCGTGGCGATCAATACACCCCTGGTGATGATCACGAGTGTTTTTTGCGCTCTGTCGCAGATGCCGGACTCGCCATTGCTCATAGGCGGGAGGAACCTGTTCGACATATTCGACAATCTTTCGTCGGTCTACCTGCTTCCCATCGGGGGTCTGTTCATAGTGCTGTTCGCGGGGTGGGTCATGAAGCCCTCGGCCTTCCACGACGAGCTCACCAACCGGGGGTTGTACGGCGAGCGTATGTACCCCGCTTTCAGAGTGCTGATGCGGTATGCGATACCGGTGGTTATGACCACATTAATTCTGTTCCTGACAGGAATGGTCCTTTAGGGGTCACCTCGAAACGCTCTCCCTCCATATGTATTTTCCGCGCGTCGAATACCTTGAGGTATTGGTAGGGTATGCGGCGTGAGCGCTGCATTAGGCCCTCTATGCGGCCGCTTCCCGAGGGGAGCATACGGTAGGCGAACCATGCGTACGAGGGTACCATTACAGGGAATGTATTCCCCTCGCGGTCGACGATATGTCGGAAGAGGTCGGTACGGCTGCGGTAGTCGCCCCATGCCTGCCCGAGGTAGTCGTCGGTGAACTGCACGTCGTCGAAATACACTATATCGCCCTCCTTGCGGGCGGTGGGATTCCATATCTCGCCGTCCCTGGGGCGCAGGTCGGTCTGTTCGAGTACCTGTATTCTCGAGAGTTCGGAGGGGGTCGAGAGCGGCGGGTATTCTTTTACTGTTTCGCCGTCGGGATAACTGATCACTTCAATATTCCCCACTACTACCACATTCCTCCATGTCCAGACATACAGCCCCGAACATATGAATGACACCCTTGCTCCCACAGGGAACCTACTTTCACGCCCCTTGGTGTCCACCAGTACCTCTATATAACCGGTTTCATCACTCAAGGCCACACGCTGGTAGAAACAGCCGCTCCGGGCGTCGGAAGTTATGATAATGTTGCCTGTGATCTTGTCGAAATTGATCATCCTCGCACTTCCGTCCGACGGACAAAGGTTTACGATATCTGCGATAGTATTGGCCATAAATCTTTTTTTGTGCGAAGATATGGCCTTATGGGAAGGAGAATTTATACGTTTTCGGATGTGCCTGATATTCCCTGTACGGAGCCTCGAAAATATTTTAATCCGGGCGACTGTGAGGGTCGGCCGAAGGCCGAGCCGCCCGGATGAGTATCGCAATTTGCGATACGGTTATTTTATTGGCAGTGGTTAGTTACTCTTCCACCACATCCTCCGGCGAGGAGATACGCAGCATAAGGGAGCTTATAGGCGAGGTCGTATCGCGGATCACTATGCCCGTGATGCTGACCGTGGCCGTAGGAACGGCTTTCCAGGCAAAATCGGCGTAATAGTAAGTCGACACATACATGGTGCCGCCTTCGGGTGTACGGAACGGGATTTCTGTGTATATCCTGCTGTATGAGTAGGGCCTGCTTGCCCAAATGTCTGTGGCTCCGGGGATGAACGTGAGGCCGCGGACGGTGACCAGGCTCCCCACATCGGCGAGTGTGAGGTCGGCGGCCCTGACCTCTCTCGGCGGCGTTTCCCGATAACGCGAATCGCGGATTATATGGTCTTCGAGCAGGGCGGTGTTTCCTATGGCCGATATATTGCCAACAAAATTGGAATACCCCAGCCGTATCAGCCCGTCGGATATATCCATTACCAATCCTTTTAGATGAATGTGTACCATCTGACCGTACTTGTAGTAGTTGTAGGTATCGTAGAGGCCGGTAAGTATCTGCACTCCGCCGAAGGTGTCGTCTATATATAATACGCGGTTGAAATTGCCATGTTTGTCGCTGGATGACACATAACCCGTTAGTATATAATCGCGGGTTATCATTGATGTACGGCCATTATACATCCCTCTGAGTTGAACTACGGAGATGCTCTGAGGGTCGCTCTGTTCGGAAGTCGACGGGGTGTCGAACTCGTTGTAACCGCAACGCCACGCTGAGAGCGTAACCCACATAAGACATAATATTTTTATAGTGTGTCGCATCACATCTTAAAGCTTATGTTCAACATGAATGTCCGTCCGTAGCCGTAGAGATAGCGTGAGGTGTGGGGTGTGAGTACAACGCCGTCCTTTTGCTCGGTTACCGTCCTTCTTGAGGATTCATAGCCGCTGTAGACGATGGAGGTATTATCTAACAGATTGTCCACGCGCACGCCGGCGGAGAGGTAATACCTCTTCCTGATCTTAAATGTCTTGGATATTTCTGCCGATAAGGTGACGGCATCGTCGTAGCGTTCTTGCGCCGGTACGGACGTTTTGCTGGAAGCGTATAAGTAGTCCCACGCATCGCTCCGGAATATGGGGTTTATGTCTATATAATTCTGTCCGGTATAGTTTGCCGATAATTTTGCGTTGAACATCTTCCGCGTATGGAGTGACAGTGCCGCCACGGCCACTATCTGTGGCGAGTTACCCAGGTATAACCCCTTCCAGTGTACATTAGATGACAGACCAAGATCGGGATAACCCGTCTTGGAAGGATTGAAACGCATCAGGGGGTCGGAGGAATACTGGTTACGGCTCAACGCCGCCACGCCCGATACCGAGAACAACCTCGATATATCGTAGTTTACGCCCAATTCCACCCCGTAATAACGTTTGTTTATACCCTCCACGGCCACGAAAGTGTAGGCCTCCAGCAGGTCGTTGTAGTGATTGTAGGCCTTGGTCTCATTCTGCGTGGCGGTGTAGTAGAGCGAGGCCGAGAGGTCGAGGCGCGAGGTGCGGCGGCGGAATGTTAGGTCGAGGGATTGTATGTGCACGTTACCCGCCTCCGGTAGCGGTGTGTTGCGGTATTCGGGTTCGAGGAACACCCCGTCGAGCGAAGGGAGGATATTACCCACCATCGCCGAGAGGGATATGTGACTGTTGCCACCCAGGGCCCTCTGTACCGACGTCCCGAGGGTGTAGGGCATGAAACGTATCTTGTCCGAGCGGCCGTACGACTCCCTGCCGGGATATATGGCCTTTTCGTAGAGCCCCTCGCGCGATACCTCGGTCCATCCCGCTTCGAGGGCTATATTGGATGAGAATTTACCCCGGGTAATGTCAAGTATGCCGTACACGTGGCCTCCCGTGGAGCGCAGTATGTAGTCGTAGCCGAAACGGTCGCCGGTATTCACGTTGCGGCCTGGCGAGCGCAGGTCGTTGAGCGACAGGTCGTACAGCCCGTTGCCGCTGTCGAGGTAGGGGTCTATGTCGGATCGGGGCGCGCCGCCTAAGAGGTCGGCCATGGTTTTATAGTAGTCGCCCCGGTCGGAGCGAAGCCTGACGCCCGTGTTGAGGTCTACCCCCGGCGCAATGGCGTACTCCAGCGAGGCGTACCACTGTATTGAGCGGGTGTTCTCATGGCGTCTTTCCACGAAATATTCCGCCGGGTCGCCCTCGCCCGCGGCGTAGAGCCTCCGCCAGTCTATCTGTGTGACGCGGGTGTCACCGTCGCGCCACAGCCGCGTTATCTGTTCGCGCCTCACGAGATCGTCGAAAGCAGAAGGAAGCGAGAGATAGTAGTCGGGGCGCGGGTTGCGGGCGTCATACCAGCCCAGTGCTGAACGGCTCGCACTTTCCAGGATCACCGACAACGAGGTGTTGAAATATAAACCCTCGTCCAGCTTGGTCCGAGCAGAAAGTATCGCGAACGGGGTCATTTCCTCTCTCACACGCGAGTTACGCTCCTTGCCGTTTTGATAGCCCCACGAAGGATTGTACAGATTGTCGCCGGCAAGAGAGAAAGCCTCCTCCACGGAATAGGAACGTTCGCCCCTCTGCGCCGGGGCGATCCCGGCGAGTAGGGATATATCGAATTTTTTGAATTTCTTTTCCACTCCCGCACACAGCGAGGCGGCATCGGTGAACACCCCTCCGACGTGGGCGTCGCGGCCCCAGGTGCGCGAAAGGCCTACATGATAGGCGAGGCTCTTGCCTCCTCCGGTCGAGTATACCCTTATGCGATTGCGAAAATCCTTGTCGCTCAGGGCGTAGCTTATCCCGCTTGCCTCGGGCATGGACGACGGCCGGAGGTCGTACTCCACGATGGCGGCCGCATCCCCCACGCTGTGCGAGGCGGCGATGTCGCCGCAGGGGCGTGCCGTGGCCTGGAACCTCCAGCCCATGGCCGAGAGCACGCCGTAGTATTGCCCGTGGAATACGCGCGCGAGGTCGATCCCGCCCACCGACAGGCTCCGGTAAGAGTCGGGCAGCCCACGCCTGCGGAACCTCGTTTCGAACGGGTTGTAGCCGAGCGTCCCCGACACCGGGTCTACGACCGCATCGAGGGGTATTGACAACAATGAACGCATACGCAGCTCCTCCGACAGGGGATTCAGATCGTCGTCTGCGAATCTTAACTCCTCAGTGTCGTTGGACACGCTCTGTGCATGCGCTATCGGCACTGCCGCGCACAGCAATACCGATAGAAGCAGAAGCCTCACCGGCATAGATCTAATATGTCGTGGAAATTAGGGGTATGTTACGTGAACTCTATCTTAAATAGGGGTCACGCTGGTATATAAAGGGCCTCGCCTTCATAAGTCCGCACAAATTCAGACGGAGGCCAACTTTTCAAATTCCTGGAGTGGCATCTTGCGTACCTCGCAACTGCCGATGCCGTTTATCAGCACCACGCTGATAGTGTCTTCCTCTTTCTTTTTGTCGAGCTTCAGGGCGTCGATCAATTTACTGCGGTCGATATCGCAGTCGATAGGCAGCCCCACGCCTTCTATAACGTTAAGGATGCGCTCGCGGGTGGCTATGTCGATAAGACCCATGCTTTCCGACAGCCTGGCGATAAAGGCTGTGCCTATGGCCACCGCCTCGCCGTGAGAGAACTCGCGGCTGCACTTTTCTATGGCGTGGCCGAGGGTGTGGCCTAAGTTGAGCTTTTTGCGCTCGCCTCCCTCCCTCTCGTCGCGGCCCACTATGTCGGCCTTGACCTTCACGGTTCTGTATATCGCTTCGCGCAACAGTTCGCCGCCCTCCCGTAGCTCCTCCACGGCGTGTTTCTCGAACAATCCGAAAAGTTCGGGGTCGGCGATGATGCCGGCCTTGATGATCTCCGAAAGTCCCGTGCGGAACTCCGCTTCGGGCAGGGTGGAGAGCAGGCCCGTGTCGCACAGCACGAATTCGGGCTGGTTGAACGTGCCGACGATATTTTTGTATCCGCCTAAGTTCACGCCGTTCTTGCCGCCGACGCTGGCGTCGACCTGGGCCAAAAGAGAGGTGGCCACGAATCCGAAACGCACGCCGCGCATATATGTCGAGGCCACGAATCCCGTGACGTCGGTCACGATGCCGCCTCCGATACCGAGGATGAATGTCTTGCGGTCGGCGCCCATGCGCAACAGCTCCGAGTGGATATATTCTACCGTGGAGAGGGTCTTGTGCTCCTCGCCTCGCTCTATTATTATATGGTCGAAGGCGCCTATTAAGGCCGGATGGCGGCGTAGCAGATTACCATCGGTCACGGCTATGACCCTGCCCTCTGGCAGCATCCCGCCGAGGAGGCCGATGACCTCCCCGATGAGTATCCTCGATACCCGTCCTTCGCTGTTACGTATTTCGATAGTTTCGTGCATAGAGCCTTGTACTTGTCGCTTCTACGCTCTCTTGCGAAGCGGCTCGCGACAAACCAAAAGTAGTGTTTTTTCGGCTATAAACAATAAATAACGTAGTTTGCCAATGAATTTCTACCATAAATCTTTTCGGCATTGCCTCGCAGTGCCGTCAGCCCGTAGCCACCCTGGGCGTAGGGCTAAAATTTATCGCCTGGCGGCTTATTTCACCCTCTACGCTGGCTACGGGAGAAGATATAGGGAGCATCCGGAATAAAGAAAGGGAGCCCGCCCTTTGGCCGACTCCCCTATTATTCTGCCGCCTAGAGCGGGCTTCGCTATTCCTTCGCGCTGCGCTTGCGGGCGTTCTCGTCGAGGAGAATCTTGCGCAGGCGTATCGACTTGGGCGTGAGCTCCACGTATTCGTCGGCCTTGATGTATTCGAGGGCCTCCTCCAGCGAGAATATAACGGGAGGGGCGATGCTGGTCTTCTCATCGCTGCCGCTGGCGCGCATGTTGGTCAGCTTCTTGCTCTTGGTGAGGTTGATGGTGATATCCTCATGGCGATTGCTCTCGCCCACCACCTGGCCGCAGTAAATTTCGTCCTGGGGCGAGATGAAGAATTTACCCCTGTCCTGCAGCTTGTTGATGGCGTAGGCGTAGGCCGTGCCGGTTTCCATGGCTATCAGCGACCCGTTCTGACGCAGTTCTATATCGCCCTTGAACGGCTCGAAGCCTATCAGGCGGTGCGACATCACGGCTTCGCCCGCTGTAGCTGTGAGCAGGTTGCTCCTCAGGCCGATGATACCGCGCGAGGGAATCTCAAATTCGAGGCGCACGCGCTCGGCGTTAGAGGTCATATTCTTGAGCGTGGCCTTGCGCTTGGTGGCGAGCTCTATGGCCCTGCCCGAGAATTCGTCGGGAAGGTCGATCATGAGTTCCTCCACCGGCTCGCACTTCTTGCCGTCTATCTCCTTGATGATCACCTGCGGCTGGCCTACCTGCAATTCGTAGCCCTCGCGACGCATGGTCTCGATAAGCACCGAGAGGTGGAGCACCCCGCGGCCGTAGACTATGAAGCTGTCGGCGGTTTCGCCGGGCGACACGCGCAGGGCGAGGTTCTTTTCGAGTTCCTTGTCGAGGCGGTCTTTTATGTGGCGCGAGGTGACGTACTTGCCCTCTTTGCCGAAGAAAGGGGAGTCGTTTATTGTGAAGAGCATGCTCATCGTGGGCTCGTCGATGGCGATGGGCTCCAGGGGTTCGGGATTCTCGAAATCGCAGATTGTATCCCCGATCTCGAAGCCTTCTATACCCACCAGGGCGCATATCTCGCCGCACTGCACCTCGTCTACCTTAGCCTTGCCCAGCCCGTCGAATACCATCAGCTCCTTGATCCTGGTCTTCACCATCGTCACCCCGTCGCGCTTGGCGAGAGTCACGGGCATGCCGGATTTGAGCGTCCCGCGTGTGAGCTTGCCGATGGCGATACGACCCACGTATGAGGAGTATTCGAGCGAGGTTATAAGCATCTGGGGCGTGCCTTCAGCCACCTGCGGCTCGGGTATTTCGTCGATTATGGCGTCTAACAGGGGGGTGATGTCAGAAGTTTTTTCCTTCCACACGTGCGACATCCAGCCCTGCTTGGCGCTGCCGTACATCACCTTGAAATCGAGCTGATCTTCTGTGGCGTCGAGGGTGAACATCAGGTCGAACACCTGTTCGTACACCTCTTCGGGCTTGCAGTTGGGTTTGTCGACCTTGTTGACCACCACGATGGGTTTCTTGCCCAGGGCCAGGGCCTTCTGCAACACGAAACGGGTCTGCGGCATTGTGCCCTCGAAGGCGTCGACGAGCAGCAATACGCCGTCACACATATTGAGTACGCGTTCCACCTCGCCACCGAAGTCGGCGTGGCCCGGAGTGTCTATGATGTTGATTTTGTAGTCTTTATAGATGACCGACACGTTCTTCGAGAGAATGGTGATACCCCTCTCGCGTTCGAGGTCGTTGTTGTCCATTATCAGCTCGCCGCTGGTGCGGTCCTTGTCGCGGAGAAGGTTGCCCTGGAGGATCATTTTATCGACCATCGTGGTTTTACCGTGGTCGACGTGCGCTATGATAGCGATGTTGCGTAAATTCTGCATCTGATGTTTTTTGAGGCGACAAAGGTACGATAAAATATTTAAACGGCCTCTAAAAATATGCGCACCCCGGAACGATAGCGTTCTTTTATCCCGCGATAAGCTCCGTTACCGCCAATGAATCGCCCGTGAAGGCAATGTCTACCGCCCGCGAAATGCCCGCTGCGGCGAAGTTGGAGAGTATGTCCCGGGCGGGTTGTGTACGGTCGAGGGAGACTTCGGACTTGTCTTCGTAACCATCTTCCGCCATTGCCACAAAAAGGGCGGTGGAGAGCACCTCGCAATCCAGCGGCGAGGCCCCCGCTACCGACACCAGGCGCGAGTCGGTCACAGGGCGCCGGGTGTATGGCGAGATTATATGGCCCCGGTTCGTGGGATTATTCCCCGAGGTCGACATTCCGCAGTCGCACAGGTCGATAAATACGCCGTCCTGTCCGCCCGCCCCGCCGTTTGTGTTTACAGTCTTCCCCGCGGTCTGCTCTACACCCACGTTCCACGGCTTACCGGCAGGATGGTTGCCTATGCCGTACACCGAGCTGTTTCCGAAGCTTACCAGTGCATTCTCCACGCCTCCCGCGCGCAGAATCTCTATCATCGCTTCAAGTGCCAGCCCCTTGGCGTATCCGCCCATGTCGAGGGTAACGCCGTCGGCGGTCTTGGTGAGGATACGGTTCTCGAAATCTATGTCTATATATTGGACGGTGGGATCGTAGTTCTCGCTACCGATGGCAATATCGAAAGCCCCGAGGGTTAGTGACTTATAAGCCAGGGCGCGCGCTATTATCTCTATCAACTCGTCGTCGATGGGGTAGGAGCCTTTGCCCAGGCTGTTGAGCTGGTACAGGTCGCTATCGGGATCGAAGCGGTTGAGCATCTTTTCGAGCCGTTCCGTATTGGAGTACATATCGTCCAGCAGGCGCGCGCACCGTCCCTCATCCATGCCTGTAATGATAAGGTCGAGGCGCGAGTGCATCCCCCCGAACCATCCGTAGAATAGTCCGAGCCCTGAAGGCGATATTTTAAAGGTGTGGTTGGGGGATTCCATACTATTGGGGTATTTACTGACATAATTCTTCTTCGCACCTTTTGCTTGTACAAAAGGTGCCCAAAATACACCCTCCGATGAAAATTTCCTGACGAGCGACTTCGTAAGTCCTAAAACGCCGAACTCCTCCTTTTAGTCAAATCTGCGATTTGTCTAACGTTCGTCGGACATCCCGCGTTTTTACACGGACTTTCTTGTCACTCGTCCGGGCGTAAATTTTCAGAGTCGGGGGCACAAGCGCCCTACGGCCGCTTTAATAATTACGGTTACTATTGGAAATTTTATCCGCGTGCAGGGAAGCATCCGAGTGTCGGCAGACACCTGCCGCCTCCCCATCCCCCCGAGGCACTTCGTGCCTGGGGAGGCGGCACGGATTGCCTTGCAATCCGATTTATCTATGGCATGAGGAGTTAAATGTGATTATGGACCGCATTAAAGGTCCGACCACAGCCTTATTTCCCCTTTCGCCGTGCCCACAACGCCTTTACACCCTTACCCGCCCAGCAGAGGAGATACCTCACGGGGATAAGCAGGATGTAGAGTATTACGGTCACGAATATCAGCGCGTACCACACGCTGTAAATTTCCCTCCAGCAGGTGTCGTGCTGGCAGATGGCGCACACATTCAGCACGTTGACCACTATGAAGCAGGCCAACAGCACCAGCAGTTCGCGCTTTACGTATTTACCTTTTATCGTAATGTCTTTCATAAGGCTTACAACCTCTTAAATGCCGCCACTTTAGGCGTAATTGTAATCTATCCGGTACTCCTCGGGGAAGTCGATTATCCTCTTCTCGTCGATGGCCTGCTGGCCCAGGAGCGAGAGTATGGTGGCGTAATAGCCCTCTTCAGCGATCTGCGGCGGCTGAATACCGCTGATAGAGGCCTCCACGAAGGCGTCCATCAGGAATGGCGAGCCGTCGGCATAGTCCCTCTTGCGGCCCAGGATATACTCGCCGCTGTTCTTGCGGGCGATCTCGGGGTCCCAGCTCGGCCCGGCCAGAGGGATGGAGCTGAACAGGTCCTTCTCGATGTTGTTTATCATCTGCAGGAATCCGGGCATGGGGGGAGTCTGTTCGAAGTAGTACTTGCCCACTTCGGGCTCGATAGTACCCCGGTTGCCGATGATCTGCTCCTCGAGGCCGTAAAATTTGTTGGAGATTATCGAGTCGAAGCTCATGCGTCGGCCGTCCTTATATGTATAGATGACGCCCACGTTGTCCTCCACCTCGCGGCCGTCCTTCCAGAAGGATATTGTGCCGCTGCCCATGATGGTCGCGGGCAGGTCTTTCCATATCCACGTGCCCATCTGTATCTGGTGGCAGGCCAGCTCGGTCATCAGCCCCAGCGAATATTCGCGGTAGAGTCGCCAGTTGATCTTGCGCTCCAGTTCGGGCGAGGGCACAGGCCTGCGCCAGTCGCCGTTGCGGTACCAGAAAGTCTTGATACCCTGAATCTCACCGAATATCCCCGAGCGGATCATCTCCATAGCCTTGATGTAGCAGGGGTCGTAAAGGCGCTGCTGCCCGGTGAAGAACACGCGGCCGGTACTTTTGAATTTCTTGTAGACTTCTAACGTGTCGGGTAGGGTCATGCATATCGACTTCTCGCAGAAGACGTGCTTGCCCGCTTCCAGCGCGTCGATGGCCATGGCTCTGTGCAGGTTGAGCGGCGTGGCTATTATCACGGCGTCTACCTCTTTGGATGAGAGCAGTTCGCGGTAGTCGGTGCACCTCCTGGCCTTAGGCGCGAGGGCTCCCGCCGCCTCGAGATTGGGGGCGTAGTCGTCGCACAGGTATGTGATCTCGGCTTTGGGATTGCTCAGCGCCAGCCCCATGAGATACTGGCCCCTCGATCCGGGGCCTATGACCCCGATCCGGAGTTTCTCGCCTTTTGATAAGGCCTGCCTCTCTTCCGACAGCCCTTCAAGCCACGGATATGAGGCGAACAGCGCCGTAGTACCCATCACGGCCCCGAATTCCTGCAGGAACTCGCGGCGTGAAAGTTTGTTGTCCTTCATTAATACTTGGGTTGCAAATGCTTCCCGCCCGTGCGGGAAATATCTAAATCCAACGGACTCCCCCTCGAGAGGGAAAGTCCGTGGATCTTGTATTTAATATTGTCGCGCGACCTTCCGTCCGCTTAACTTAGTACCTGAACACCTTATCTCCGGCGATCACCTCCTGGTGGTCGGAGTCGAATGTCACGTACTGCTTGGTGCGTATGGCAGCGTTGACCATGATACAAGCCACAGAGTGGTCGTATGCTGCTTCCACAGGAGCGTTGGGCTGCTTGCGGCTCCGCACGCACTCCATCCAGTTGGCCACGTGGGCCGAAGAAAGAGAGTCGCCGCCCATGAAGGCTTCGTTCTGCACGGCCTCGCCCTGGAGCTTGAATGTGTCGAGCTTATTCTCTTTGAGGCCCATCTTGTTGGCGTTCTCAGCCTTGAGATAGCCTGTGGGAGTCACCATGTTGGTGTCGAGGTTGAGCTCGCCGCCGTTCGAATAGTATATCTCCTTGACGCCGCCCGCCGAGTTGGAGAAACGCGACGAGTAGAGCACCTGGAAGCCCTTGGTCATGTCGTTGTCGGGACCGTAGTCCATCACAGCGGTCATTGTGTCCATGTTGGTGCGGCCGTCCTTCCACATGTAGATACCGCCGTTGGCGGTCACGCTCCTGGGGTGCTTAAGGCCGGTGAACCAGTGCACGGTGTCGATCTGGTGAGCCATCCACTGTCCGGGGATACCTGATGAGTAAGGCCAGAAGAGGCGGTACTCGAGGTATTTGCGGGGGTCGAAGTCTACATAGGGGCGGTTCATGAGGAAGCGCAGCCAATCGAGGTCCTCCTTCTTACACTTGGCCACGAGTTCGGGCCTGCGCCACCTGTCGGGCTGGTTGACGTTCCATGTCATTTCGCACATCACGATGTCGCCGAACTTACCCGAGCGGATATAGTCGTTGGCGGCATGGTAGTTGGCGCCGCTGCGCCTCTGCGAGCCCATCTGGAATATGATGCCCGCCTTGTCGACCGCGGCCCTGGCCCTGCGGTTGTCCTCCATGGTCTCGGCGAAGGGCTTCTCCACGTAACAGTCTTTGCCAGCTTCTGCGGCCTCGATGGTGTGAAGGGCGTGCTGGAAGTCGGAGGTGGCGATGATTACCGCGTCGATGTCCTTATCCCTGTACAGCTCTTCGTTGTTGATATAGGGGCGGATAGAGTGGCCCATCTTGTCGGAGAGGAACTGCACGCCCTCTTCGCGGCGACGTTTCCAGATATCCGACACGCCGATGATGTCGAAGTTGAGCCTCTTGTTATGGTGTGTGAAGCAGGGGATAAGCGTCCCCTTTGAGCGATCGGAGAAGCCGACGATGCCGACGTTCACCCTGTCATTGGCGCCAATCACCCTCGCGTAGCTCTTGGGGCTGAGGGCTATGCCGCCCAGCATCAGGCCCGCCGATACGGCGCCCGCCTGCTTGAGAAAATCACGCCTTGAGATGCTTCCTTTCTGCTCTTTTTTGTTCTCTTCCATGGTTATATGGTTTTAGATTTTTCAAACTTGGGTTTGGGGTCGAAGGCTTACTTCAATTCCTTGATCTTGATGTTCTTGAAGAACACGTCGTCGCCATGGTCCTGCAGGAGGATGTAGCCCTCGGCGAGGTTGCCGAAGTTGGGCCAGTCGCGATACTTGCTGTAGGCCACCAGCGCATTGAACATCTGGTTGTTGCGATCGTACTCCACGATCTTCACGTCGTTGAGCCAATGTTCTACGTGGTTGCCGTTCACCACGATGCGGGCCGTGTTGAAGAATCCACCCCTGAAAGGTTTGTTGGCGGGAGCGGGGATCAGGTCGTACAGAGAGCCGAGAGTACGGTTGCCCTTCACGCCCTTCTTGGCGTCTTCGTGAATTTTATCGTCGAGGATCTGGAACTCGCAGCCGATAGCCGAACCGGGACCCTTGTTGAGGTCGGGATCCACGAAATATTTCACGCCGCTGTTGGCGCCCTCGGTGATCATGAAGTCTACCACCAGCTCGAAGTTCTGATATTTCCTGGTCGTGATGATGTCGCCGCCGTTTGTCGATTCGCCGCCGCCGGATTTCATCACCTGGAGCACGCCGTTCTCGATCTTCCAGCCCTTGGCGGGGAAACCGTTTCGTTTCACACTCTGCCAGCCTGCGGATGTTTTGCCGTCCCACAGGAGCTCCCAGCCGTCTTCGGCCTCGCGCGCGCTTATGGTATTGGCGATAGCGTTAACCTGGGGTATCTGACTGAACTCGGGAGTACGTTCTTTTTCCAGGCCTTCGGTGCAGATGCGGATGTTGCGCCATGCTATTTCCTTGCCCACGAGTTCCTCCTTGTTGATGCCGTGCACCTGGAGCGAGATGAAGCCGCTGGGGGTCATATCGTCGAGCAGGTCGGCGCAAGGTATGCCGTTGAGCCATGTGCGGATAGAGTTGCCGATAGCTTCGATACGCACAGTATTCCACTGGTTATTCTTAAACGCCTTCATCGCGTCGGGGTTCTTGCTCATGGGATAGAGCCAGCCGCGGCGCGCTTCGTCGTAGATACCCGCGCTCCACGCCCTTGACGAGGGATCGAGCTCATACTGGTAGCCGTGTACGCGGTAGTCCTTATAATCTTTATTAGACAGGCTGCGGAACTGTATACCCGAGTTGAGGCCGTCGTCCACCTTCACTTCGAGTTCGAGGATGAAGTCGCCATAGTTTTTGGTAGTAGAGAGGAAAGTGTTTTCTTTGATGAGCTTGCTTACGCCTACGACAGCGCCGTCTACGATCTTATATTCGGCCGTGCCGCCCATTTTTGTCCATCCCTTGAGGTTCTTGCCGTTAAACAGCGGTGTCCATTTTGTCTGGGCAGCGAGCGACAGGGTCGCAAGGCAGAGGACCAGGGTCAAGATTTTTTTCATTTTTTGAAGTTTTTGATAGGTTTTAGAGTTGTTATTTAAGTTGTCGTGTTTGCTATGTGGAATATCGTGCGGAGTTGCTTTGCGGTACATAATAGTACATCTATACAAAGATATAGAAAAATTTCGCAAAACACCTAACGTTTCACCTCGTTAAAACGCCGCTTCGGGGGAGGGGTGGTTGTGAAAAATGAGACTGACATATTATCTCACAGTAGTTTTTTCGCCTTCGGCGACCTACTTTTAGCTACGCTTTCATTTCTCGCGACTCGGCATAGTCCGCAAGCGGTCTCTGCCCTCACTGCTCGAAATGTTGTCCATTGCCACAAAAGTAGGCAAAAGGTCTAGCCGCGTCTTCTGCCGGGGTCTCTTCCGGGAGGCTTCCCTCGCTACACGGTAACTCAGGTGATCTCCCTCATGAGACCTATTTCCGGCAGAAGCCCGAAGCGGCGAATTATTTTGCTATTCCGAAGTTACTTTAACAGACACAGATTTATTCGGGGCCTTATAATTCTTAATTTTACTACTTAACAAAAAAGAGATGCATATGCATCTCTTTTTATTCTTGTTCGCTTTGAACGTATGTACGCCCCCAACAGACAGCGCTCCTTATTCCGCGCTCTGGGCGGGCTGTTCGCCTTCTGCGGGTTGGGTCAGCGGCAGACGGGCGGGATCCTGGAGGAGCATCTGATTGGTCTCCTGTTTCTGGAGGATGGCCTTGTCGACGCCGTCGCTGCTGGCGGCGATACGGCTCTTGGGGATCACCATTGTGGCGGCCAGGCTCAACACTACGATCGATATGGCCATGCCCCATGTGAGCTTTTCAAGGAAGTCGGCCGTCTGGCGCACGCCCATCACCTGGTTTGAGGCGCCGAAGTTGGCAGCCATACCGCTCTTGGGATTCTGCGAGAGGACCGAAAGTACGAGGATAACGCTCGCGATAAGGATAAGTACTACAAAGAAAGTATACATTGTTCTTGAGTTATTTGATTAGCTTTTCTGTCTGTGCCCCGGCGCGCCGTTTTGCTGCTCAAAGCGGCTCCGGCGGCCTCCCTATTTGCTGTCCTGACTATCCAGGCCGGCGATAAGTTCGGCAAAATAAACACTTTTTTCCGGATATAGCAAACTTAATTTTAGATATATCTCCTTCGCGCGCTCCGTGGCGCCCTGCATGGCGTATATCATGGCGAGCTCTTCGGACACCATTTCGTCGTCGCTGTCGGTGGCCGAAGTCTCCGCCTTATCCTCCTCGGTCGTCGACTCGGAGGCCGATATCTTCTGCGGCTCCACCTGCAGAAAACGGTCGATTATCTCATTGGTCCCGGGCCTGAGAATTTGCTCGGGAGAGGGGGCGTCGTTAAGCAGTCCGTTGCTGCGCAGGGCGGCCATGGCCAGCTTGGTGCGCAGTCCGGCGTTACCCGTAAACCTGTACAGTAACACTCTCGCGGGCGAAAACCACGGATAGCGGTCGAGAGTTTCGCGTATCTCCGTAACGCTGGGGATGGGCGTACCCGCCGGGTCGGCGATGTATTTTATCACGGGATCCATATAACAGGGATTTTTAGGTTACCAGTTGGCTACGGCGGCGTTGAATATATCCTCCACGAGCATCTCCACGATCTCGGGTATAAGCGTGGGCTCCACCTCCTGGAGGAGCTTGCTGCTGTCGTACTCGGAATATGCGGAGAAGGTCTTGTTGTAGTTGAGGTTGGGCTCGATGGCGTTGATGAAACGCACCCTCACGGTGATCGTGAGGCGGTTCTTCACGGCGTATTCGTCAGCCGAGATCGAGGCGGGTACGGAGGTGTAGCCCGTGATCTCGCCCTCGAAGTTGAGGTCGCCGCCCTCGGGAATGAGCGTCAGGCGCGTCTGGCGGGAGAACCTGTCCTGCAGGGCCTCGGTGAGCGTGGAGCTCAGTATGGGGGCCACCAGCAGGGCGTTGTTGGGGAAGCGGGCGATGCTCACCGTCTTGGCGTCGGGGGAGATGGAGGCTCCCGAGAGCGAATATTTCACCTTACACCCCGTGAATGCCGCTAAGCACACCAGGAGCAGGGCCGCCTTTGTCAGTATATTGAATCTCATTCTATTCCGAGGTCTTTAATTTTCCGGTACAGCGTACGCTCCGACATGAACAGCTCCTTGGCCGTTTCGCGTCGCTTGCCGCCGTTGCGCTTCAGGGCCTTGACGATGGCCTCGCGCTGCATTTTTTCCTTGGTCATCACTTCTCCCTGGCCCTCTTCGGTCACCTCCTCGGCCGTGTCGTCGAAGTCACTTCCGGGGGGCGGGGTTATGATCGGGGCGCGCTGGGTGGCGTGCTGGGGCAGGAAGGTGGTGATCTCCGCGCCCTGGTGCGTGGCGCCGGCCTTTGTCGACAGTTCGGCGACCATCCGCTTGAGGTCGTTTATATCGGCCTTCATATCGAACAACACCTTATAGAGCAGTTCGCGTTCGTCGCCGAAGCCTTCGCTGCGCCTGCCGCCTCCGACAAATACGGGGGCGTGGGTGCCGTCGGGCAGGTATTTTGCGAGTATGTCGGCGGTTATGAGCCTCGACTCCTCGATAGCCGATATCTGCTCGGCTACGTTCTTGAGCTGGCGGATGTTCCCCGGCCAGTAGTACTCCTCCAGCATCTCGCGGGCCCCCTCGTCGAGCGACACGGCGGGCATCCTGTACTGCTGGGCTATATCTGTGGCGAAACGCCTGAAAAGCAGGTATATATCGCCCCTGCGCTCGCGCAGCGGAGGCACGGCGATGGGCACGGTGTTGAGGCGGTAGTAGAGGTCTTCGCGGAAGCGGCCGCCGCTTATGGCTCCCAAGAGGTCGATGTTGGTCGCGGCCACCACCCTTACGTCGGTCTTCTGGGTCTTCGACGAGCCGACCTTCATAAATTCCCCGGTCTGCAACACGCGCAGAAGCCTCACCTGCGTGGTCTGTGGAAGCTCGGCCACCTCGTCGAGGAATATGGTACCTCCATTGGCCACTTCGAAGTAGCCCTTGCGGCTCTCCGAAGCCCCGGTGAACGAGCCTTTTTCATGGCCGAAAAGCTCCGAGTCTATGGTCCCCTCGGGTATCGCTCCGCAGTTGACGGCGATGTACGAGCCGTGCTTGCGCGGGCTGTAGGCATGGATTATCTGGGGGAAGAACTCTTTCCCCACCCCGCTCTCGCCTGTTATAAGCACCGAGAGGTCGGTCGAAGCGACGCGCACCGCCACCTCGAGGGCCCTCTCGAGAGCCTCGTTGGTGCCGATAATGCCGAACCGCTGTTTGACTGAAGATATATCCATCGCGAGTTGTGTTTCCCGTGGGGTCTATACAAACTATAGACCCGTGGGGAGTGCAAATGTCGGGATTTTTTCCCGAATAGCAAAAATATCCGGAGGTGTTTAAGAGGGCTTATTCTTCGGGGTATATGAAGTTCATGGTCTCCTTGGTGTCGGGGTGGAGCGACGCCGCCACGGGGCACAGGGCCGCCGCACGTTCCAGGATTGCTTTTTGCTTGGGGGTATATCCGTGGGCGAAGTGCACGTCCACTACTATCTCCGCTATGCGGCGGGGATTGGAGGCCATTACCTTGTTTATCTCGAGCTTCGTGCCGTCGATGTCGAAGCCGCCCGTGTCGGCCGCCTGTGCCATCAGGGTCAGCATGCAGCTGCCCAGCGCTCCGGCCACCATGTCGGTGGGGGAGAAGAATTCGCCCTTGCCCTTGTTGTCTACGGGGGCGTCGGTGATTATCTTGTTGCCCGAGGCGTTGTGTGTCATCTCGGTGCGCATATCGCCCAGGTAGAGCGTGGATATTGTTGCCATAATGCTTTTTTTGGTTACTTTTGTATGAAGAGATCGGATATTCTACAAATATACAAACAAACACGGTATTTTATCTGTCCTGTGTCCAAATAATTGATACATCCCATGGAAATACGTTCGGCCGAGTTCAAGTGCAGCAGCCAGAAGCTTTCGCAATGCCCCGGGGACGGCCTGCCCGAATTCGCCTTTATCGGGCGCTCGAACGTGGGTAAGTCGTCGCTCATCAACATGCTTACGGGCCAGGCGGGGCTTGCCAAGGTATCGTCCACGCCCGGGAAGACCAAGCTCATAAACCACTTTACCATCGACCAGAGGTGGTATCTCGTCGACCTGCCCGGCTACGGCTACGCGCGTGTGTCGAAGAGTGCCAAGGAGGAGTTCTCGTCGCTTATTTCCGGCTATGTGCTTAAGAGGGAGGCGTTACATTTTCTCTTCGTGCTGGTGGATTCGAGGCTCGAGCCGCAGAAGATAGACGTCAAATTCATAAATATGTTAGGGGAGAAGGGCGTGCCTTTCGGGATAGTGTTCACCAAGGCCGACAAGCTTTCCGCCGACCAGGTGGCTTCCAACGTGGCCCACTATAAGCGTCACCTCGCCGAGTATTGGGAGGAGCTGCCCCCCATTTTCATCACCTCCTCCGAGAAGAAGCGGGGCAGGGCCGAGGTGCTCGATTTTATAGGGGAGTGCCTGGGTGCGATAGAGGATAAATAGTTTGTATTAACATGCAAAATTCAGCGGCTCAAAAACGTATGTCAGTCAAATTAACATTCAGGACAGCAAAATAATCGCCGCTTCGGGCTTCTGCCGGGAATAGGTCTCGTGAGGGAGATCACCCTCAGTTATCGTGTAACGAGGGAAGCTCCCGGAAGAGACCCCGGCAGAAGACGCGGCTAGACCTTTTGCCTACTTTTGGGGCAATGCCAAAAGTAGGATGAAGAAGACAAATAAACCACTGCAAGGTTGTATGTTAATCATATATATTCCGGGTCGCGTGCGACCCGCGGCCTTGTGCCCATGGCGCATAGCGCCAGCGGGGGTGGGCACAGGGCCGGAAATCATCAGGCATAAATAAATACCACAGATATGAAAAACATTAAAACATTCCTGACCGCCGCGTGTGTGGCGGCTTATCTCGGCGCGGGAGCGCAGACGGTAGTTTCGGATCCGGGTGCGCTCGTCGACCCTGCGGCCCGTTACACGGTGACCAGGGTGGCCAATGTGGTCATCGACCCTGAGGCCCTCACGGTACCTAACGGTCAGTTCGGCGACGCCATCAACGGCGAGAGCTTCCAGCAGGAGGCGCTCATAACTTTCGACGGCTACCAGTACGTGGCCTACTACGACAAGGATCGCAAGGTGTGCCTCGCCCGCCGCAATCTCTCCTCGGGCAAGGTCGAGATCGCCCGTGTGCCGGGTTACACCTTTATCGGTGGGAAGAAAGGTAGCGACGTCCATAACACCGTGTCCGTGGGTCTTTGCGAGGTCGACCGCAGCCTCCACCTCTCCTTCGACCACCACAACGACACGCTCAACTACGTCGGCACGCTTCCCGGCGTGGCGGGGCAGGCCAAGGTGAAGTGGAACAGCTCGATATTCCGCCCCATGGACGACCAGATAGCAGGCAAGACCATACTTGACGTATGCTACCCGAGGTTTCTCTCCACTCCCGACAAGGGATTGCAGCTGGCCTACCGTGTGGGTCACAGCAGTAACGGCGAAGGATTCATCGCCGACTACGACCCTGCTACGGCCAAGTGGGTGAAGGTCCGCCAGATCGACAGCCGCCTGGGTACGTTCAAGGATTTCAAGGACAGCAGTATCTATCGTTCCCTCTACCGCAACGGCCTCACCTACGATAATATGGGCGTACTTCACTCCACCGGCATGTGGCGGGAGCGCAGCGGCGGTACCAACCACGACCTGCTCTACATGTACAGCCCCGATTTCGGCGACACATGGTACAACAATAAGAATGTGGTGATAGGCAGTACGGCCAAAAATACGCTGGTGTCGATCACTTCTCCCGACCTCAAAGTGGCGGACATAGGCCGCGACAAGTCGCTGATGAACCAGCAGGCCCAGGCTGTCGACGCGCTGAACCGCATCCACGCGGTGATATGGCACAAGAAGGACGGCATCCCCAT
This sequence comes from Rikenellaceae bacterium, assembly GCA_031553875.1. GTDB lineage: Bacteria > Bacteroidota > Bacteroidia > Bacteroidales > Rikenellaceae > JAVBKU01. Next base: position 56,167 of record JAVBKU010000013.1, read on the forward strand.
GGAGCCGGGCAAGTGGTGGGATCTCCCCTCCTCGGCCTACTTCCACTATTGGCGCAAGAACAACGGGCAGTGGGCGAGGGTCGAGTTATCCTCGCCGGTGGGCTCGCGGGCTAAGATAGCTTTCGACAAGGATGACAATCTCATCATGGTATACACCGTCAAGAATGCCAAGGACCCCAGGGACAAGGGTTTTCACTACACCCGAGGTACGCTGATCATCGCCACGGCGAGCGCCGACAAGCTATGGCGCGACTGGAAGGTGGTCTACCAGGAGGAGGGTTTGTCGCTGCTGGGCGACCCCCTGATCGACAACCGCAGGATGGCTTCCGAGGGGATGTTTTCCGTCTATGTGCAGGAGACTCCCGCCTCTTCCGGCGCTCCGTCGCCCCTGAGGGTGCTGGAGTATAAGGTTGAGAAGAAAAAATGACCACTACGGGCTTCGCAGCCTCCGCCCTCGTGCGGTACATTAAATTGTTAATAAAATATAACGAAATAAGTTTCAGCTCTGGGGGTAATCTATTACATTTGCGTCATCATACTACCAACCTCTTAATATCATGGCTATACACAGACTTAAGATCTTTGCCTGCAGGGAGTCGCACGATCTCGCCCACAAGATTGCGAAGAGCTACGGCACCGAGCTGGGCGATTCTACAGTCCTCGAATTCAGCGACGGCGAATTCCAGCCCGCCTTCAACGAGAGCATCAGGGGATGTACGGTGTTTATCGTGCAGTCCACCTTCCCGCCTGCAGACAATCTCATGGAGCTGCTCCTGATGATCGACGCCGCTCACAGGGCCTCGGCCTACAGGGTGATAGCCGTGATGCCCTACTTCGGTTGGGCCCGTCAGGACCGTAAGGACCGCCCGAGGGTCTCCATCGGCGCCAAGCTGGTGGCCAACCTGCTCTGCGCCGCGGGGGTCGACCGTATCATGACCATGGACCTCCACGCCGACCAGATACAGGGATTCTTCGATATTCCCGTCGACCACATATACGCCAGCGGTATTTTCATTCCCTATATCAAGAGTCTGAATATAGAGGACCTCTCCATCGCCGCTCCTGATATGGGTGGCGCGAAGAGGGCCGGAGCCTATTCGCAGTTCCTCGACGCCCCGATGATCATCAGCCACAAGCAGAGGGAGAAGGCCAACGTCGTGGGCCAGATGACCGCCATCGGCGACGTGGAAGGCCGCAACGTGATAATCCTCGACGACATGATCGACACCGCAGGCACCATCACCAAGGCCGCCGACATGTTCATGGAGCGCGGAGCCAAGAGCGTTCGCGCCGCCGTAACTCACCCCGTGCTGAGCGGCCCGGCATACGACAGGATCAACAAGAGCGCCCTACAGGAAGTGATCGTCACAGACACCATCCCCCTCAAGGCGGGCGAGGACGTGAGCAAGTTCACTGTGCTGAGTGTGGCCGACATATTCGCCGACGTGATGGAACGCGTACATAACTATAAGGAGATCAGCTCGCGCTTTATATTCTAAAACGAGGGAGTTGCTTCCTATATAATAAGGCCCGCCGAAATCATTCGGGCGGGCCTTGTTTTTTGCACAAGGTTCGCACTTCGTTAGATAGGAATCAGATATATTGCCAAGCAAACCTCCCCTAAAGCGTCCGCAGGACGCTTGCCCTCCGCCAATTGCGCGATATTCACGCCCACAAAATCATAAGGCGCGAAGCGCCTACGACTCCCGACTTTGAAAATTTACGCCCGGAGGAGCGATGAGGGAGTCCGTTAGAAAACGCCACTTGTTCGACGAACGTTAGGCAAATCGTAGATTTGACTATAAGGAGAAGTTTGGCGTTTTAGGACGTACGAAGTTGCTCATCAGGAAATTTTCATCGGAGGGGCGCATTTTGGTCAGCACCTTTTGTGCGCTCAAAAGGTGCGAAGAGAAATATTATTAACACAAAATTACGGTCTTCCTACTTTTGCCATTGCCGCAAAAGTAGCAAAAGGTCTAGCCGCGTCTTCTGCCGGGGTCTCTTCCGGGAGCTTCCCTCGTTACACGATAACCGAGGGTGATCTCCCTCGCGAGACCTGTTTCCGGCAGAAGCCCGAAGCGGCGGATTGTTTCGCTGTTATGAGTATTACTTTTATACGTGTGTCGGTGGACACCTCGCGTTAAATAATTAGCAAACAGCCGATATTTCACTCATTATAGGTATTTGACGTGCTGCTTGACTGCCATACCTTTGTCAAAGTTCTGTAAGCCAAATCAGATAAGGGTAGGGGCCCGGCGGTAGCGATATTGCCGGGCCTTTATTTTGGTAATAGGCTCTGGATTTTTGAGATTCCACCGATTACGGATATTTATTGATCCGCGGCACACTGAAAATACTATCTTTGTACTAAATAATAATACGATATGCACAGACTCGGAAGATACGAGAGCGGCGACAGCATGAGCGGGCTGGTCAATGACGACTACCGCATACTGCTGGTGATGAGCCGTTTCGATATATCCATAGGTTTCGGCGACAAGACCATCGGAGAGGTGTGCGCCGACAGCGGCGTCGACACCCCCACGTTCCTGGCTGTGGCCAATATGTTGTTCGAAGAGGAGAGTGATGCTCCCGTGGCCGACGGCAGCGTGTCTGTTGAGGCCCTGCTGCGCTATCTCCACAATTCGCACGACTACTTCCTCGATTTCCGCCTTCCCGCTATCCGCGCCAAGCTTTTCGAGGCCCTGGGGCAAAAGAAGAACGACCTCTCCAAGGCCATAATGTACTACTTCGACGAGTATGTCGGCGAGGTGGGCAAGCACATGACTTATGAAGAGAAGACCGTGTTCCCTTATGTCCACGCCCTGCTCCGCGGGGAGAAAAAAGACGGATACAGCATCGACGTGTTCCGCAAGCAGCACGACCAGGTCGAGGCACGCCTTTCGGAATTCAAGAACATTATTATAAGATACTACACCGCCGATAACGCCAACGAGATAAACAGCATCCTCTTCGATATTTTCAACTGCGAGCAGGACCTTGCGTTCCACAACGCCGTGGAAGACAGGTTGTTCGTGCCGCTTGTCGTAGGGCTCGAAAGCGGTAAAAAACGCAAAGCCCAATGAGCGCCACAGTGAGAATAATGGTCGCCGAGCCGTCGGTCATCATCCGCGGCGGCGTGCTGTCGGTGCTCAGGAGGCACGGCGGCCTGCACATCGAGGTGTACGAAGTGGGTGATATGGAACAGTTGCGCGGCCAGGTACGTGCGAAAGCTCCCGGGGTGCTGATCGTCAATCCGATGAACCTGGGGTCGCTCTCCCTCCAACAGATAAAGAGGGAGTCGCCCGACTCTGAGATGAAGTGTATCGCCCTTCAGTTCTCGTTATACGACAGCTCTGTGCTGAAAGAGTACGACGAGGTGATCTCGGCATACGACAGCGTGGAGCAGATCAACGACAAGATATCGTCCCTTCTTAGCAAACCCCGTGAGGACAAGCGCCACGAGTCGCTCAGCGCCCGCGAGAAAGAGGTCATAGTGTGTGTGATACAGGGCATGACCAATAAACAGATAGCGGAGAAGCTCTTCCTCTCGACCCACACGATCATCACCCACCGCCGCAACATATCGGCCAAGCTGCAGATACACTCTACCGCCGGACTTACCATATACGCCATCGTCAATAAGCTCGTCGAGCTCGACGACGTCAAGGGCCTGGGCGGGGCGAGAGAGTAAGGTCCGTTAACGATTAACAGGGACTATGTTCTATGCATATATGCGGGTCTCCATACACATGGAGACCCGCATATTTTTACAGCCGCGATCTTTCTGCGGAACAGGGCGTAATATAACGTGTTTCAGGGTATTGCCCCCGATCTCCCGGTCTATGGTGTAGATAAGAGGATGGTACAATAATTAATTTTTTTTACTTTTGCCACGGTTTCCGGGAGACAAAATGCCCGGAGGATGAGTTTGGCCGTTCTTTGGCGGGAATGTGTGCGGTCCGTATATATATCTGTATATTACGGCGTTATGCTATACCATTTTGCTCTACTTTCTTCCTGCTTTATAAATATTTTCTGGGCTGTCACCCTGTTGACAAAACCCGGGCGCAACCTGCGTACCCAGAACGTGTTCATGATCCTGTCCATGGTGGCGGCGGTGCTTTCCTTCATATGGGCGGTGTCGATCACGGGTTTTATCCGCAAAGAGGTATTCTACCGTCTGGAGATAGTCGAAGAGTTCGCCCTGCTCGCCAGTATCCCCCTATTCCTTTTATGTTTTAAATCCCTGACCGACGAACGCCCGTTCGGTTGGAAGGATTATATATGGTTCCTGCCCATGGTAGCCATAGGTGGCGTACATGCCGCTTTATATGTAAAAATAGGAGGACCCCACATGCCGGCCATTATACACCAGATGTCTACGGGAGGCCCGGAGGTAAGGCTTACGATGCCGTTGGAGTACAGGGCGATGTATTTCATAGGGACGACGCTGTTGAATATCGTTATTAGGATACAGCTGGTGCTGGTCGTGGTCTATTCCGTCGTGAGGTACTTGCGTTACAGGCGCAGGATCGATGAATTCTTCTCCAACCCCGAGGGCAAGTCGATCAATAACAGCCGGGCCATGGTCTATAGCCTGTATCTTTTCCTGGTGTGCGCCGTCACATTTTCGCTGGGCCGCTATTACTATGTGGAACACGAGGCACTGGCCGCCGGTGTTATGGTATTTGCCGCCGCGGTAAATTACTACATGGGATATAATGTGTTCAAACTCAAATATACCGCCTCCGACCTGGCCCTCGAAGAACACCAGGGCGACATGGAGGCCGAGGCTGAAGGCTATGCCCTGACAGGCGAAACGACCGACGAGGTTCTATACGGCGGGCCGAGAGAAGGTCGCCAGAGGGAGTTATTCCTGGCTTTCGAACAGCTTATGCAGGACCGGGAGATATTCCTGCAGAGCGACCTGCGTCTCGACGACGTCGCCCGGATGATGCATACCAACCGCACCTACATATCCCGCATGATAAACGAATGCTTCGGCGAGACTTTCTCCGACGTGGTCAACCGCCGCAGGATAGCCTACGCCCAAGAGGTTATGCGTTCCGCCCCGTCAATGCCTCTGGAATTGGTGGCCGAGAGCTCGGGTTTCACCCATGTGACCTATTTCAGCCGGATGTTCCGTAAGCTTACGGGGATGACCTGCCGCGATTGGCAAGAGGAGAACTCCGTATCTCAATCGGATCTGTAGAGATATTTCGGGTATTTTGTGGCCCGATTTTAGAATAAAATATACGTGTCAAAAAATATTTTGCAATAATGACACCTGTCCTATTGGGGGTATTAAGTATTTTATTATCCCCGAGGGATGAAATATACGATTTTACAATTTTTATTTACGATTTTTCAATAGCAAGCAAGCTTCCCGGCTTACATTTGTGTAGCGGTCAGGCGGAATTTGAGATGAAGTGAAAGGTCTGATCGGCAGTTTTGATATAACCCGGAAGAACGGAGCGCATCCCGTTCAGGTACAGTCCGTTCCGGACATTATAGTGGGGTAGCCATCCCGCCTCGGCAACCCCACTCCAGCGGCCCTCCGTTCTCGGAGGGCCGCGCTTTTTTACCGCCGCGTAGAGTTTGCGGCCTTTTATGTCAGGAGGGAGACCATTGAAAAATGGCCGGGAGAGGTTTCCCGGCCATTCGTGAATAATAATGTCGGCCCGCGCTTCTGACAGGCCGACATTTCTCTTACCCCGCTACATATTCTTCCCCTGCGTGATTATCCTGTAGGCGGTGGGTGTGTGTCCGGTCGCGCGCTTGAATACAGTGCAGAAATAGTCTGCGTTGTCAAACCCCACTTCGAATGCTATTTCGCGACTGTTCTTCATCGTGTTGGTCAGCAGGTCCTTACTTTTCTGTATTTTCAGCTCCATGATATACTGCGACGGGGCGAAGCCTGTATACTGTTTGAAAATCCGTCTGAACCACGAGTAGCTCATATTCACTCTCCGGGCGACCTCCTCCGGGGTGATCTCCCCCTGAAAATCTTCATACATTATCATCTTGGCCTTGTTGATCTGCGACGTCACCTGCATATCCTCGAACGAGGCGTGCTTGTTCTGCGAATAGGCGAAGCCCAGCAGGTGGTTGACAACCCCCGCGAGCATCTGCTGGAAGCCCGTCGTCTGTTCTTTAGCCACGTCTATGGCCTGCTTGTACAGTGCGACGATATCTTCCCTCAGCCCCACATTGAATACGGGCTTTCGTTTGTCGAAGAACCCGTGCCGGATCCTATTGTCGATATTCACCCCCGTAAATCCTATCCAGTATTCGCTCCATCCCGTCTCCTTGTCCGGTTTGTAGCTGTGCCACTCACCCGGGAAGAGCAGGAACATATTCCCCGCCTTCACCTCGACCCGTTTCTGCGAGGCCGACGCGAAAGAGCCTCCCCCCTGGGTGATATACAAAAGCTGATATTCGTCCAGTACGCGGCCTTTCTCGGCGGAGAACAGGTAGCGCGTCGGGTGATTCTTGGGCGGGTAATCTTCGCCTTGGCGGATGTGCTGATAGCCCACGGTATTCACGGTCAACCCCCACAGGACGTCCTGCTCGTTTGCTATCAAATATTTGAGATGTATAGATTCGCTCATTTTGAAGCAGGGTTTAAAATAGTGCGCTACTGCAGACTGATATTGGATACTGTCAAATATAGAAAATAAAAATGAAAGTATCATCGTGTCATTTTTCAAAGCATATAAATCAAATTCAATAGTATGCGGTTGAAAACGCACGCTATTTTTGTACTACCACAATATATAAATACGCGCGGCATGAAAAACGTCCATCATTTCTTCGCATTCGACATCGGCGCGACAAGCGGTCGCTCGATCCTCGGCACCCTCTCAGGCGGTAAGCTCGAGATGAAAGAACTGACCCGTTTCCCCAACAGGATAATCCGCGTACACGACAAATACTACTGGGACATCTTCGCCCTTTTCGAGGAGCTGAAAAACGGGCTGAAGGCCGCCTCGACCCTCGGTGTGGAGATAGACTCCATCGGCGTCGATACGTGGGGCGTCGACTTTGTTTATCTGGGCGCCGACGGCGCGATACTGAGCCAGCCGCGCTCCTACCGCGATCCCTATACCGATGGCGTGCCCGGGGAATATTTCAAGCTCATCTCCCGCGAAAGGGTGTATGACCTCACGGGCATACAGATAATGAATTTCAACACCATTTTCCAGTTATATGCCGCCCGTCGCGAGGGTTCTTCCGCGTTGGGGACGGCCGAAGGCCTGCTTTTTATTCCCGACGCCTTATCTTATATGCTATCCGGGAAGAAGGTCTGCGAGTATTCGATAGCCTCTACTTCCGGGCTGCTTAATCCGCGTACAAAGAAGTTCGAGCCGGAGCTGTTCGCCGCTATGGGCGTCGATCCCGCGATCATGCAGCCTGTGGTTATGCCCGGCACGGTGATCGGACATACCCTGGAGCATATCTCAAAAGAGTGCGGGGTGGAGGAGGTTCCGGTCGTTGCCGTCGCGGGGCACGATACAGGGTCGGCCGTGGCAGCCGTGCCCGCCGAGAACGAAAATTTCGCCTACCTGAGTTCGGGTACTTGGTCGCTGATGGGTATAGAGGTCAAGGACCCCATTATCACCGCCGACTCGTTCCGGATGAATTTCACCAATGAAGGCGGCGTGGAGGGAACGACGCGTTTCCTGAAAAATATCACGGGCATGTGGCTGCTCGAACGGTGCCGCAAGGAGTGGGAGGGGCAGGGCAAGAGCTATTCCTATCCCGAGATCGTCGAAATGTCGGGCTCCGTGGAGGGATTCCATTCGATGATCGACCCCGACCATAGCTCGTTCGCCAACCCGGAGAGCATGACCTCCGCCATTGCAGACTATTGTCGCAGGACCGGACAGAGTGCTCCGGAGAGCGACGCCGGATTTATCCGCTGCATCTTCGACAGCCTGGCTTTGAAGTACCGCTACGTGCTCGAGCGCCTGCAGGAGGTGGCTCCGTTCCATATCGAGAAACTGCACGTGATAGGCGGCGGGTCGCAGAACAAGCTGCTGAACCAGGCTACGGCCGACGCTATCGGCATGCCCGTGGTAGCCGGCCCGGGAGAGGCCACGGCCATAGGCAATATCATGTTGCAGGCCAAGGGGTTGGGAGTGGTCGACTCGTTGCAGGAGATACGCGATATTATCAAAAAATCGGTCACTCCCGAGGTCTTCCTGCCCAAGGATACCGGAATTTGGGACGAGGCCTATCAACGATTCGTAACTTATATAAAGTAACTAATATGTAAAACCATAGAGGTTCAGAATGGACTTTTGTCCGTCAAAGTATTATTCAGAACAGCAAAATAATCCGCCGCTTTTGGCTTCTGCCGGAAACAGGTCTCGTGAGGGAGATCACCCTCAGTTATCGTGTAACGAGGGAAGCTCCCGGAAGAGACCCCGGCAGAAGACGCGGCTAGACCTTTTGCCTACTTTTGGGGCAATGCCAAAAGTAGGACGCCAAGGCAAAGTAACTACTGTAAAGCTCAATACAATAACTTAAAAACATACAGCCATGATTAAAAAGGAAACAGTGCAAAAGTCGTACGACATCGCCAAGGAACGTTACGCCGCGATGGGTATTGACACGGATGCGGTACTCGCGAAATTACAGGACCTGGCCATCTCGATACATTGCTGGCAGGCCGACGACGTCACAGGCTTCGAAACCCTCGACAACCTCGGCGGCGGCGGGATACAGGCCACAGGCAACTACCCCGGCAAGGCGCGCAATATCGCGGAGTTGAGGGCCGATATAGAGAAGGTGCTTACCCTGGTGGGCGGCAACAAGCACAGACTAAACCTCCACGAGATATACGGCGACTTCGGCGGCCGTGCCGTTGACCGCGACCAGGTCGACGCCTCGCACTTCGCAAGTTGGATACAATGGGGCAAGGAGAAGAATATTAAACTCGACTTCAACTCGACATCGTTCGGCCACCCCAAGAGCGGCGACCTCACCCTGTCCAACCCCGACCCCGCGATCCGCAACTTCTGGATCGAGCACACCAAACGTTGCCGCGCCATATCCGAAGAGATGGGTAAGGCCCAGGGTGATCCCTGCATCATGAACCTCTGGATACACGACGGGATGAAGGACCTCACAGTCAACCGCTACAAGTACCGCTCCATACTCGAAAAGTCGCTCGACGAGATATTCGCCAAGGAGTACAGGAACATGAAGGACTGTATCGAGTCGAAACTTTTCGGCATCGCGCTGGAGAGCTACACGGTGGGTTCGCACGATTTCTATCTGGGTTACGGGGCGAAGAAGCAGAAGATGGTCACCCTCGACATGGGCCACTTCCACCTCTCCGAAAGCGTGGCCGATAAGATATCCTCTCTCCTGCTGTTCACCCCCGAGATAATGCTCCACGTGAGCCGCCCGGTGCGCTGGGATTCCGACCATGTGGTCATCCTCAATGATGAAATCTTGGAATTGGCCAAAGAGATAGTCCGTGCCGACGCGCTTAAGAAGATACACGTAGGGCTCGACTTCTTCGACGCCTCCATCAACCGTATCGGCGCCTACGTTATCGGCATCCGCGCCACACAGAAGGCATTCCTGCAGGCCCTGTTAGAGCCTCTCGGCAAGCTGCGCGAGTACGAGGCCGCCGGGCAATATTTCGAAAGGCTGGCCCTGCTCGAAGAGTCGAAGGTATTGCCCTGGAACGCCGTGTGGGACTACTTCTGCCTGAAGAACGGCGTCGCCTTGGGCGAAGACTACATCGGCGAAATACAGAAATACGAAAAGGAAGTGACCTCAAAACGATAAAACAACCGGCCTGCATGGGCGGCCGCCGGTCGCCCCGCCGCGGACAATAAATATTGTATATGAATACGATTATCGGTTTAATAATCATAGCCATAGGCAGCTTCGGGCAGTCGAGCTCGTACGTACCTATCAAGAAAGTCAAGGATTGGTCGTGGGAGTGCTTCTGGCTCACGCAGGGCGTATTTGCCTGGCTGCTGTTCCCGTTTCTTGGTGCCCTGTTGGGTGTGCCCGAGGGCGGAAACCTTTGCAGCCTGTGGGCCTCGGGAGGAGCGTTTAAGACCGTTATCTTCGGTGCTCTGTGGGGTATAGGCGGCCTCACGTTCGGCCTCAGCATGCGCTACCTGGGCGTCGCCCTCGGGCAAAGTATTGCTCTGGGTACCTGCGCCGCTTTCGGCACGCTCTTTCCCGCCCTGCTAAAAGGGAAAGACCTGTTCCACGGCGAGGGGCTGATGCTGCTTATCGGCGTGTGTATCACCATCGCGGGTATCGCTGTTATCGGCTACGCGGGCAGCCTCCGCTCTAAGAACATGAGCGAGGAGGAGCGAAAGGCCGCCATCAAGGATTTCGCCCTCTCCAAAGGCCTGCTTGTGGCCCTGCTGGCAGGGGTGATGAGCGCCTGCTTCGCCCTGGGGCTCGATGCCGGCGAACCTATCAAGGAGGCGGCCCTGGAGGGAGGCGTCAGGCCGCTTTTCGCGGGCCTGCCGGTTGTATTCCTGGTGACGCTGGGGGGCTTTTTTACCAATGCTGTCTACTGTATACAGCAGAATATCAAGAACAAAACGGGCAGGGATTATTTGTCGGTGCCGGGTAGCGTTTTGGTGAATAATATCCTCTTTTGTACTTTAGCGGGCGCTTTGTGGTACTCGCAGTTCTTCGGACTAGAGATGGGTAAAAGTTTCCTCGCGGAAAGCCCCGTGCTGCTGGCCTTCTCATGGAGTATTCTGATGTCGCTCAACGTCCTGTTCAGTAACGTCTGGGGGATAATCCTCAAAGAGTGGAAAGGCGCGGGCCGCGCGACGATCTTAATACTCTCAGTAGGGCTCGTGATACTTATTTCGTCGATAATAGTCGTCGCCATGTCGCAAAACTAAAAACTGTAAACCAAACAATATGAAATCAATTTTAAAGAACCGCCCCGAGTTGGCCAGGCAGGTTAATGACGTCGCCGAAGTCGCCGGGTACCTGTGGCAAAAGGGCTGGGCCGAACGCAACGGCGGCAATATTACCATCAACATCACCGACCTGGTCGACGACAAGATACGAAAGATGAAGCCCATCGCCGAAAGGATGTCGATAGGTAAAGTGATGCCCCACCTCAAGGGGTGCTACTTCTTCTGCAAGGGCAACAACAAACGCATGCGCGACCTGGCCCGCTGGCCGATGGAAAACGGCGCCGTGATCCGCATCCTTGACGATTGCGCCAGCTACGAGATAATCGCCGACAACCCCGTGCGCCCCACCTCGGAACTGCCCTCGCACCTGGCCTTGCACAACTACCTTATCGGTAAAGGCTCTAACTATAAGGCGGCGCTGCACACCCACCCGATCGAGCTGATCGCCATGACGCACAACCCCGAATTCCTCAAGAAGGATAAGCTCACCTACCTCCTGTGGAGCATGATCCCCGAGACCAGGGCCTTCTGCCCCAAGGGACTGGGTATCATCCCCTACACGATGCCCGGCTCGATGGAGTTGGCTGACGAATCTCTAAAGGCCCTTGACGAATACGACGTGGTGATGTGGGAAAAGCACGGCTCCGTCGCCGTTAGCGAGAACATTATGGAGGCGTTCGACATGGTCGACACGCTTTCCAAATCGGCCCAGATCTACATGTCGGGCAAGTCGATGGGATTCGACCCTGAAGGCACCTCCATGGCCGATATCGACGCCCTGCGGATCGCGTTCAATTTGCCTAAGTAAAGAGAGTCCGCATTAATATGATTAAGGCCCTCCGAGAAATCGGGGGCTTTTTTTAATTTATGTAATCATATCGGATATATTAATTAAAATTTCTATATTTGAATTAATATAATGTCTCCGCAGGGATGGAGCCAACGCCTATATCTCCAGGGGTTTATTTATGGTCTACATGTTTAACGTCAAAATTTCAGGATATGAAAAATTTTATCATAGTGTTGGCCGTAGCTGCCCTTTCGGGTTGCGCATGTGAGGCCGGGGCGCAGGTCACCATACGTGAAATCCCAGAGGCCGTAAAGCGGCCCAAACCGTACGACAGCCTTGAGAATATCCAGCCGCCGAAAAAAGGCGAGGAGCATAATGTCTTGAGATACATAGGGCAGGAGATATTTATTATCCCCATGTCCAGCAAGAAGGCGGCGAGCGAGGCTATCCGGCTGGCCAAGTTAGACTCTCTTAACAGGAGGTTAGATCGTTTATCTTCGCCCAGCCCAGCAGAAAGGGATAGGCTGAAATACGAGATATCCAAATACAAATATCCATACAGTCCGTTTGACACGTACCCCGACGTCTATGCTTACAAGTCTACGCACCGGGCTTTTTATGGATGCGATTCCGTGGGTAAGATCACGTCGGTAGTTCCGTATGCCGACGTGCAAAATAAATATTATACGATAGTCGACGTGTTGATGTGCAGCCTTAATGGAAGTGCAGAAAAGAGCATAACGTCCAAAACTCAGAAATACACTTCTGATCTGGCCTTTTTATTAAAAGAGAGAGATAGAGGAAGGTATCTGCTCTGGTACTTTTATGAGCCCGGTATGATCATCGCTCAATGGCAGAGGACTATAGCGCTCGCATCCTCATACGTTACAAAGGCGAAGAACCTTTTTGAGGGTAAGACGCTTATACCTATATATAATAGTACTGGGCTGGAGATCAGTACGGGCGAAAAAGTAGCTATTAGCAAGGATAGTAAATGGATATGCAGGGAAATCTCTCTGGTGTCAACCCATGTCGATCTTATGAAGCCGTATTTCATTTTGGAAGATCAGGCAGGCAATACGGTAAAAATAGAGATGCCGCAGGAACTAGGTCCGAATAGTTTTGGAGGTTCGTCTAATATATTTATCACGGAGCAAAAATACTTGGAGGACAGACGATTGTTCCAGATTGAGGAGGAGAAGCGTCTCGCGAGGGATAAAGAAATAAAGGAAGATAACCGTAAGATGGATATGCAGTGGGCTGCTGAAAGGCAGAAATACATAAACATGTACGGGGGCGAGTTCGGGAATGCGATCGCCAACATGGAGCTCAGGGTCGGAATGAGTAAGAAAATGTGCAAATTGGCTTGGGGCGAACCCTCCGATGTACGCCATGCACAGAGCCAGGACGGCGTCGGTGAGCAGTGGTATTATGAATCTAGAGGATATTATCTCTTTTTCCGTGGAGACATATTGACCGCCGTTCAAAAAGATCGCAAGGAACGAATCCCCAACTATAGGGAAATCCCGGCCTATTAAATTAAAAGTAAGCGCGCCCCATTCCGGGGCGCGCCTGCATTTGAGCTTTTAGTGGAAGGGGGGGTATCTGCGCTTACGCTTTGTTTTCCCGGTCTGCCGGTGGTTTCCCTGCAACAAGAAATTGCGGATCGCTTCGCGTTCACGCGCTAAAATAAAAAACCACCATTCAAATTACTTTGATAGGGGTTTCTCATCTCATCACATCCCTGCGGAGTCTGTTATTTGTTATGGAGGGATTAACTTCACTCGCTTCGCGAGCTCGTTTTTCCCCTCGCTGCCGCGGGCGTCCTTGCAAAAATCAACGACAAGCCTTACTGCGTAAGCCTTATTACATTTAAGGCCACGGTTCTCCGGAAATAAATTTCCTTCGCTCCATGGCCTTAAATGCAGCGCGCCCCGGAATGGGGCGCGCTGTCGTTGATTTTGGCGGAGGGAGGGGGATTCGAACCCCCGGTACCGGGAATCCAGTACGTCAGTTTAGCAAACTGGTGGTTTCAGCCACTCACCCACCCCTCCAGGTGGTTATTTCCGCAACCTCTTTTCCGTCGTCGCCTTGCCTGTGGGGGCTTGCTCGCGCTTGCCTCTTGAGAGTACGGCGTCGGTAGGTTACGAGGTGCAAATTTAGACAAATTTAGTTTAAATCCAAAAATAAGGAAATAAACGTTAGGATTGTGTGGCGGCAATGAACAAAAGGCCGTTAGCCATTCCCGGAACAAGCTCCGGGCGGCATAACACGAGCGGGGCAACGCGATTTCCCCCGCCTCGGCCTCGGCTTTCTCGCATAAAAATCGTATATTTGCTAAATGATTGTCTTACAGGGCGTTCAGTCCGAACGCATGCCTCTGAATAATTATAATAACGATATATGAAAGCATTATTTTGTTTTGCGATGTCGCTTGCCGTCATCACGGCTGCGGCCTCGGAAAAGATAGAATTGCGCAACGCCGACGTGCGCGTGACATGGGAGCAGAACGGGGGAGAGTGGCGCCTGGGCCGCATGGAGGTAGAGGATATGGGCATCATGAAGTCGTTCGGCAATCCCATAGGCAGCTACACGATACTATACAGCGAGCAGAAGCCATCCGAAGAGCCGGTGGTGGTGTTGAGGAACAATGGCGACACCGTGAAATTCGTCGAGGACAACTTCCACTACCTGCTCAAGAGCCGCGACAAGGCCCTGAGCCCCGTGCGCATGAACAGGGCGGGGGAGGCCTTCACGTTCTTCCCTTCGGAGGGGCGCAAGGACGGCGGCAAGGCGATATTCACCTCGCAGAGTCCCGTGGGCGAGTTACAGGCCGAGTGGAGCCTCAACCGCAAGTTCCCCAACGATATAATGGTGAAGTATGAGTTCACGGCGGGCAAGGACGGATATTATTCCCTCGCCACGCCCACCGTGGCCGAGTTGCCGCGCAAGAATATGGTCTGGGGCGTGATCCCCGGATATTTCATGGGGGCGAAGCTCAATCCCGAGTTCCGTATGTCGTACCTCTACGGCCACGGCCTGCCCGAGCTGCCCGTGATATGCGAGGAGAGGACCATTACCACCATGATCTCCACCATGCAGTCCGATCACCACGTGTCGCTCGCCGTGATCCCCGAATCGGGCTACGACCGCAACGCCTATGAGAAGGACCAGGAGACCAATATCAATCTCTGGCTCACCGGCCTCTCGCATATGGACCGCGCCGGGAGGCTCGTGCCCACGGCCTACCACCCCATACTCGGCGAACGGGGCTCGTACCTCAAGAAGGGCGACAAGATAGAGTTCGCCTTCCGTTATTCGCTTATCCCCATGGCGTGGAACGTTCCCTTCCAGCACGCCATATACGACGTGTACGGGTTGCGCGACATGATCAAGTTCAAGAATTCGACCTTCTCGCTCACCGATCGCCTCTCGGCCATGCACAAATACGTTGTCGACGACAAGAGCTCGCTGTGGCGCGTGGAGGAATATAACGGCATGAAGATCGGCGCCCAGAGCTATATGGGCGGGGTGACAGGCTCGGATAAGGACGCCATGAAGAACTCCGACGTGGGGTCGGTGTGGATGATGGCGGCCATGACCGGCGACCCGCGCCTCACGCAGGACAGGCTTCCCTACATCCGCAATTTCAAGATAGCCCAACAGATACAGGACGGCGATCCGTTCCTTACCGGGGCGGCCCAGGGACAGTATTTCCTCTGGAAGAAAAAGAAGTTCGTGGAGGAGTGGGGCGACCATGTGGAGCCTATCGCGCTCACCTATTATACCCTTGTGGACATAGGCAACATCCTGCTTTTTGAGCCGGGCGACAAGGAGCTTATGAAGCTGTTCCGCGCCGGGGCCGACAGGTTGTTGGCCTGGCAGAAGCCTGACGGCAGTTTCGATGTGGCCTACGACAGGCGTACGCATAAGCCGCTTTATACCGACCTCAAGGACCTGCGCCCCACGTTCTACGGCTTCGTGGTGGCTTACCGTATCACTGGCGAGCAGAAGTACCTCGACGCCGCCATGAAGGGGGCCGACTGGTTTATCAAGAATGCCTCGGATAAGGGTTTCTTCATCGGCGTATGCGGTGACACCCGCTTTATCAACGACTTCGCCACGGGCCAGAGCGCCCAGGCCCTGTTGGACCTGTACGATATCTCAGGCAGTAAGTTCGGAGCGAGCAACATGGAACGATATAAGGAGGCGGCCATACGCGCGGCCACGTTCTATACCACATCCGTATATACCCATGCCCGCGCCACGGATGTTGTTAAGAGCGTCGCTGGTAAACAGTTCCAAGACTGGCAGATCTCGCAGGTTGGCCTCTCGTTCGAACACGGGGGTACCGCGGGCTCGGCCAATATCCACGGCCCGATCCTGCTGGCGAGCCATTGCGGCCTGTTCGTGAGGATGCACGCCCTGACCGGCGACCGCCTCTTCCTCGATATGGCCCGTGCCGCGGCCATCTCACGCGAGGCGCACCTCAATCCGGAGAATAAGGTGTCGTCATACTACTGGAATAAGTTCAGCAACGGCCCCGGATCGTTCCCCATGCATGCCTGGTGGCAGATAGGCTGGATCACCGACTACCTCCTAGCCGAGGCCCAGTTGCGCTCGGGCGGCGAGGTGAGCTTCCCGCGCGGCTTCTGCGCACCCAAGGTGGGCCCCCATCAGATGACAGGCTTCGCCCCAGGCACTATCTACGGCGACAAGGCCAATTTGGTACTTAAAGAGGGCTTGGCTGGCGTGGATAACGCCAATGTCGACCTGCTTACGGCCATGACGGTGAATGGTAAATATCTCTACGCCATACTGCTCAACAGTTCCGACCACAGGCAGCAGGTGGCCCTCACGCTCCGTCCTTTGGTAGTGGGCCGCAAGACTGGCCAGGTGGTCAATATGAGCGGCCCGCAGTCGGTGGGACATTCACGGCATAAGAATGCAGATGTGCTGTCGGCCGATCTGGAACGCTTCGATATCAGGGTGATAAGGGTGGAGATGAAGTAAAACTGTACATAGTTCTTAAGTGGCCGGGATATTTGTCCTGGCCACTTCATTTATATCTTTTTCGCACCTTTTGAGCACGCAAAAGGTAGTGCCTTTCGGCGAGCAGGATCGTCAGTTATGCAAGGCCTTTTAACCGGGTAGCCCACCAGAAACATCTTCATCTCTGCGGCTGCGGGGGGCGGCCGAAGGCCGAGCCGCAGAGATGAGCATCGCGATTCGCGATGCAGGTGCTTACCAGCACACGGAGTGTCTGCCGATACCCGGATAGAATTGGTTTTTGTAGAAGATTATCCAATCCTTAAAGCGCCTGTGGCGCTTGCCCTCCGCCAATTGCGAGATATTCACGCCCGGACAGGGGTCGAGGGAATCCGTTAAAAAACGACGCTGTGTCTAACGACTGTTAGACAGGCCGCAGGCCTGTCTAAAAAGGAGGAGTTCGACGTTTTAGGATGTACGAAGGCCCCTGTCAGTGAATATCTGCAGGCGGCACTTTTTGGGTACCTTTTGTGTGCACAAAAGGTACAGAGAGAAATATTTACAATAGGTTATTTCGCCTTCAGCGGGACCTACTTTTAGCATCGCCCTAAAAGTAGGCAAAAGGTCTAGCCGCGCCTTCTGCCGGGGTCTCTTCCGGGAGCTTCCCTCGTTACGCGATAACCGAGGGTGATCTCCCTCACGAGACCTATTTCCGGCAGAAGCCCGAAGCGGCGTCTGCACGAGGCTTGCGCCTCGATAAAGTTTTCAAATGCGGGGATGGCAGGCGCTTATGCGCCTTATAAAGCGTCGAACGCAGAGATGAGCATCGCGTTTAGCGATACAGGTACGAAAAAAACCATACGATCCTGACCTCGTACAAATTAATGCCCCGGAACGAAAGCCCCGGGGCATTAACAATCTCAAACTACAAAACCTTTCCCCCCCCTACCTCCTACGCTTCGCCTTATCAAACTCGCTGCTCACGGAATACGGAGCCGCCTCGAGCGACATGCCACGGCTCTTGTTGGGCGTGGAATCCATGATTATATTTATCACCGTCCCTCCCTCCAATACGCTGTGGTCTATATAGTTGAAGCCATAGGGGCGTCCTCCTACGGTCATGCCGCCTATGTAACGGGTTTCAGCCGAATTTTCCGGAGCGTTTATGATTATCTTCTTGCCGTTCTCGAGGGTTATCGTCGCCTTCTTGAACAGGGGAGCGCCCAGCACGTACTGCCCGCTGCCGGGGCATACCGGGTACATCCCCAGGGCCGAGAACACATACCAGGCCGACATCTGCCCGTTGTCCTCGTCGCCGCAATAGCCGTCGGGGTGAGAGTTGTAGAGGCGGTTCATCACCTCGCGCACATGATACTGCGTCTTCCACGGCTGCCGGCAGTAGGTGTACAGGTAGGCCACGTGGTGCATCGGCTCGTTGTTGTGGGCATATTGGCCCATATCCGCGCCCTGCATCTCGCGCACGAGGTGGATCACCCCCCTCTTGTAATATGAAATATCGAAAATGGGAGGCAGTGTGAAGATCGAGTCGAGCTTCAAGGCCAATTCCTCGCGTCCGCCCATCAGGGTGGCCAGGCCTTGGGGGTCGTGCATCACAGCCCATGAATATTGCCAGCTGTTGGCCTCGGTGAAGTGATCGCCCCAGCGGAACGGGTCGAAACCCGGTTGGAACTTGCCGTCCTTGCCTCGCGGGCGCATCAGGCGGGTCTGCGGGTCGAACAGGTTGCGGTAGTTGAGGCTGCGGCGGAGGAAAGTCTCGCTCTCTTTTTTGGGCCGCCCGAGGGCTTTAGACAGCTCGTAGATGGCGTAATCGTCATAGGCGTATTCGAGTGTACGCGACACGTTCTGGTTGATCCCAGTGTCGTGGGGGATGTAGCCGAGGCGGTTGTATTCTTCGTATCCTGTGCGCCCCACGGAGCTGACCGGTCCTGCCGCCGTGGTGTTCTTGATGATGCCCTCGTAGAGCTTATTGATGTCGAATCCGCGTATCCCCTTGAGGTATGCGTCGGCTATCACGGCCGCCGAATGCGAGCCGATCATGCAGTCGCGGTGTCCGGGGCTGAGCCATTCAGGCAGCCAGCCGCTCTCCTTGTATACGTTCTCTATGCCCTGCAATATCTGCGAGCTCAGGGAGGGTTGCAGGAGGGTGATAAGCGGCAGTTGGGCGCGGAACGTATCCCAGAAGCCGTTGTCGGTGAACATATATCCTGCGTGGACTTTCCCGTCGAAAGGGCTGTAGTGTATGGGGTCGCCCGAAGCGGATATTTCGTAGAATTTGCGCGGGAATATCATCGTGCGGTAGAGGCACGAGTAGAAGGTGCGCATCTGCTCCTCCGTGCCGCCCTCGACCCTTATGCGGCCCAGTTCGTTGTTCCATATTTCCCGCGCGTCGTCCTTCACCTCCTCGAACGTGCGGCCCCCTATCTCGCCGAGGTTTACCATAGCCTGTTCGGGGCTTATGAAAGAAGACGAAACTTCCGCTATCAGAGCCTCTCCCTTGGCGAGCTTAAAGCCCACCACGGCGCCCGAGTGATCCCCGGTGGTGCCGATGGCTCTCGTCGACATCTTGTCGCCCTGCCATACGGCGGTGTTGAGGAACGGCTTGTTAAACTTGAAAACGAAATAGTTACGGAAATTATCGGGCACGCCGCCGCGGTTCTTGGTGCTGTACCCCCGCACGATACCCAGCTCGGGAAGTATCTCCACCTTCGACCCTCCGTCGAAAGCGTCGATCACCACGAACGAGCTGTCTGCCTCATGGAAGTGGAAGCGGAACATCGCCGCGCGTTCCGTGGGGGTCATCTCCACGCGGGTGTGCGCGTCGCCCATGTAGCCCGAATAGTAGTAGGGAGTGGCTGTTTCTTCCTTGTGCGAGTGCCAGCTGCGGCGGGCCTCCTCAGTGAAGTTGGCGCGGCTTATCACCGGCATGATGCTGAACTGCCCGTAGTCGCCCACCCAGAGGCTCGGCTGGCGCGATTGGCGGAAACCATAGATGAAATTCTTCTCGTACTGGTACTGGAAGTTGTCTTTGTTGGTGCCCGTCTGCGGCCCCCAGGTGTTCATGGCGTAGGGCAGGCACATGGCGGGGTAGGTGTTGCCGTTGGAGAGTTCCATGGTCGAGGCCGTACCCACGAGGGTACTCACGTAATCCACGGGCTCTTTCTCGGCGGCTCTGGCCGACAGGCTTGCACCCGTCAGCACGATCAGGGCTGACAGTAAGATGTATTTTTTCATTGTAACTAAAACTTTAACGACATTAATTTCTTTAGTACCTTTTGAACACGCAAAAGGTACTGCCAAAACGTGCCCTCCGATGAAAATTTCCTGAATAGCCGCTTTTAAATCCTAAATCCCAGAACTCCTCCTTTTAGCGAGGTCTGTGTCCCCGCTAACGTCGTCAGACATGCTGGGAGTTCTTAACGGATTTACTTCGCGGCTATTCCGGGCGTAAATTTTCAGAGTCGGGACGATAAACGTCTGCGACGCTTTTAAATAGTTGCCTGTGGGGCTGAAAAGGCCGTTTTTAGCAGGCTTTTAGGCTCAGGTCGAGGCTCTTGATCTGGTGTGTGAGGGCGCCCACGGAGATGAAATCCACTCCCGCTTCGGCGTATTCGCGCATGTTGGCCATGGTGATACCTCCCGAGGATTCCACCTCGCAGCGATGGTCGATAAGCGCCACAGCCTCGCGGGTAAGCTCCGGGGTGAAGTTGTCGAGCATTATGCGGTCGGCGCCTCCTGCGGCGAATACTTCGCGGATATCGTCCAGGCTGCGCACTTCGACCTCTATCTTGATATCCTTGCCTTTGGAAGCGAGATAGGCGCGGGTCTTGGCAAGCGCCTTGGTGATACCTCCGGCGAAGTCTATGTGGTTGTCCTTGAGGATTATCATGTCGAAGAGGCCCATACGGTGATTTTCGCCTCCGCCCAGTTTCACCGCCATCTTATCCAGCACCCTCATCCCGGGGGTTGTCTTGCGGGTATCGAGTACCCTAGTTCCCGTCCCTTCGAGAGCCTTCACGTAGAGGGCCGTCTGCGTGGCCACGCCGCTCATGCGCTGCATCACGTTGAGCAGTATGCGTTCGGCTTGCAAGAGAGTTATGGTACGACCCTCGACGTAGAACACTATGTCGCCCACCTTCACGCTCGTGCCGTCGTCTATAAGCTTCTCGAAGCGCACCTCGGGGTCGAGTCGGCGCAGTATGCGCTCGGCTATCTCCACGCCTGCGATAATGCCGTCCTGCTTTACCAGTAGCTTCATTCTGCCTTTCGCCGAAGCGGGAATGCATGAGAGCGACGAGTGGTCGCCGTCGCCGATATCTTCTTTTATGGATTGCTCTATGAGTGCGTCTACGAAGGGTATGTATTCGGGTTTCATACTGTGGATTTTTGGATACACAAAGGTATTATTTTCTCCTATAATTCAAAAATAGGGTGGGAGAGATGTATTTTGACTGCCCGGATAGCCTGCGGCAGAGGTTTTTGTGTAAAAAATAAGCCTTCATTTTAGACATTCTGCGTTTATTGTTATAACTTTGCGGGTCAGACCGCAATGTGAGGCGGAGGTAACATTTAGTAACACGACCATGAAAGAACTCAGGAGCAGTATCAACACCACCGGCCGCAGGATGGCCGGAGCGCGTAGCCTCTGGAAGGCGAACGGAATGAAGGAAGAACACAAGGGCCAGCCGATTATCGCCGTGGTCAACTCCTTCACGCAGTTCGTCCCCGGCCACGTACACCTCCACGAGATCGGCCAGAAGGTAAAGGGCTGGATCGAGGAGCAGGGGTGTTTCGCCGCCGAGTTCAACACCATAGCCATCGACGACGGTATAGCCATGGGCCACGAGGGCATGCTCTACTCGCTCCCCTCGCGCGACCTCATCGCCGACAGCGTGGAATATATGTGCAACGCCCACCGCGCCGACGCGATGGTGTGCATATCCAACTGCGACAAGATCACCCCCGGTATGCTTATGGCCGCCATGAGGCTCAACATACCCGCCATCTTCGTTTCCGGCGGCCCGATGGAGGCCGGAAGGGTAGAGGGCGTAGATTACGACCTTATCGACGTGATGGTAAAGGGCGCCGACGACAGCTACCCCGACGACAAACTCGAGCAGCTGGAGCAGAGCGCCTGCCCCACGTGCGGCTCGTGCTCGGGGATGTTCACGGCCAACTCCATGAACTGCCTAACCGAAGCCTTAGGGCTCTCGCTGCCGGGCAACGGTACCGTTGTGGCCACTCACGCCGACCGTACCGACTTGTTCAAGAAAGCGGCCGCGCTTATCGTAAAGAACGCCCGCGCCTACTATTTCGACGACGACGAATCTGTACTGCCCCGCTCTATAGCGACCAGGGCGGCCTTCCTCAACGCCATGTCGCTCGACATCGCGATGGGCGGCTCGTCGAATACCGTTCTGCACCTGCTGGCCGTGGCCAATGAGGCGGGCGTAGACTTCACCATGAAGGATATAGACATGCTCTCGCGCAGGGTGCCGGTGCTTTGCAAGGTGGCCCCCAATACGCAGAAGTACCATATACAGGACGTTAACCGCGCGGGCGGCATACTCTCCATCATGGGCGAGCTCGAAAGGGCGTCGCTGCTTGATGCCGCCGTAAGCAGGGTCGACTACAAGAGTCTGAAGGAGGCCATCGCCTCTAATGATATAATGAGCCCGAAGGTTACGCCCGAGGCGCTGAAGCGTGCCGCTGCCGCTCCGGGGGGCAAGTTCAACCTTGTGCTCGGTTCGCAGGAGGCTCGCTACGACAGCCTCGACACCGATAGAGCCGCGGGATGTATCCGTAGCGCCTCGCACGCCTACTCCAAGGACGGCGGGCTGGCCGTGCTGTTCGGCAACCTCGCTCCCAACGGCTGCATCGTTAAGACCGCCGGCGTGGATGAGTCTATCCTCCGTTTCGAGGGCACCGCAAGGGTTTTCGAATCGCAGGAATCTGCCTGCGCAGGTATCCTGGGCGGCAAGGTAAAGGAAGGCGACGTGGTTATCATCCGCTACGAGGGCCCCAAGGGTGGTCCGGGTATGCAGGAGATGCTCTACCCGACCTCCTTCCTCAAGAGCGTGAAGATCGACAAGCAGTGCGCGCTGATCACCGACGGACGCTTCTCGGGGGGTACCTCGGGGCTGTCCATCGGCCACGTGTCGCCCGAAGCCGCCGCCGGAGGCAACATCGCCCTGGTACATGACAATGACAAGATAATAATCGACATTCCCAACCGAAAGATAGATATAGATATCACTCAGGCCGAATTGGACCGTCGCCGTGAGGCAATGGAAAAATTCGAGCCCATCGGGCGTAACCGAGTCGTCAGCGGGGCGCTCAGGGCGTACGCCTCGATGGTGTCGTCCGCTGACAGGGGCGCCGTTAGGACTATTTAGGGGCTGGTTAGACCTGTTGATCTAAGCAGTTTCTTCGAGTGAATTTATAGTTTGGGTATCGTGTTTTTCGCATAATAATGTTTTAGGTGCGCGGCAGTAATATCTACCTTGCGCCCTTCGCGGACGATATCCGTTATCTTTCAATTTTGTGTTATGGCAAATAAACAGAGAATAAGTGGGTCGGAAGCCCTGTTGCTTTCGCTCATAGAGGAGGAGGCGACCACCATCTTCGGTTATCCGGGGGGGTCTATCATACCGATATACGACAGCCTATATTTTTTCAAGGACAGGATAAGGCATATACTCACCCGCCACGAGCAGGGCGCAGCACATGCAGCGCAGGGTTATGCCCGCGCCACAGGTAAGGTGGGCGTGTGTTTCGCCACATCGGGTCCCGGGGCCACCAACCTCGTGACCGGCATTGCCGATGCCATGATCGATTCTACGCCGTTAGTATGTATCACGGCGCAGGTAACAGCTTCGGTGCTGGGCACCGACGCCTTCCAAGAGGCGGATATGATCACTATGACCATGCCCATCTCCAAGTGGAACTACCAGGTTACCACGGCTTCGGAGATCCCCGGCGCCATCGCCAAGGCCTTCTACATAGCCCGTACTGGTCGTCCCGGTCCGGTGGTTATAGATATCACTAAGAACGCCCAGATAGAGCTGTTCGACTACGCCTACAAGCCCTGTATCTCCCTGCGCGGGTATGAGCCCAGGCCGCTGATGGATATGTCACTCATAGAGCAGGCCGTGGAGCTGATAAACTCCGCCGAGAAGCCGCTGATCCTCGTAGGGCAGGGCGTAAAGCTCGCCGGCGCGGAACAGAGCCTTATAGAGCTGGCCGAGATGGCTAATATCCCGATGGCTACCACCATCATGGGCATATCGGCCGTACCGAGCGACCACCCGCTGTTCGTGGGCAACCTCGGCATGCACGGCAACATTGCCGCCAACGACATGACCCAGGAGAGCGACCTTATCCTCGCGATAGGTATGCGCTTTTCGGACCGTGTTACCGGCGACATAGCCAACTACGCTCCCAAGGCCAAGGTGGTACATATAGATATAGACGCCGCCCAGATAGGCAAGAGCGTTGCCCCCTTTATCGGCATCCTCGCCGACGCCCGCGAGGCGATAGAGGAGATGAAGAAGGGCGTGAAGTACCGCGAACACGATGCATGGCTCGCCTTCGCGAAGGAGAGGTATGCTCACGAGTACGACGTGGTCATAAGCAAGAGTATCGATGGGAACGGGGCTATCACAATGGCCGACGTGTTGCAGAGGCTGGCGATCGCCGAGGACTCCAATGCCGTTATCGTTACCGACGTAGGTCAGAACCAGATGTTCGCCGCCCGCTACTCCCGCTTCCGCTCCACCCGCAGCTTCATCACTTCGGGCGGTCTGGGTACCATGGGCTTCGGCCTGCCCGCGGGGGTAGGGGCCAAGATCGGCGTACCCGATAAGGAAGTTGTCGCCATTATGGGCGACGGCGGCTTTCAGATGACCATGCAGGAGCTGGGCACCATCATGCAGAGCAAGGTAGGCTTGAAGATGATAGTACTCAACAACTCATTCCTGGGTATGGTACGCCAGTGGCAGCAGCTGTTCTTCGACCGCAGATATTCTTTCACCGAGATGGTTAACCCCGACTTCGTGAAGATAGCCTCGGCTTACGACATTCCCGCCGAGAGGGTGAAGGATGCGGCCGATCTCGACGCCGCGATCCAGAGGCTTGTTAAGGCCGACGGGGCCTACTTCCTTGAAGTGGTCGTAGAGAACGAAGGGAACGTATTCCCGATGATACCGGCGGGAGCGCCGCTGTCCAAAGTGATGTTTAACGAATAGGAGGACAGAGTCATGACAAAGGAATATATAGTAATAGCTTTTACCGAGAACCAGGCGGGTGTACTCAACCGTATCACCTCGCTGTACCTGAGGCGCAAGATCAATATCGAGAGCCTCAAGGTATCGGAATCGGCCATCAAGGGCATCAGTATGTTCGTGATCTCGGCGTTCACCTCCGAGACCATCATCGACAAGCTGGTACGCCAGATAAAGAACATAATCGAAGTCATCGACGTCGACTACTACAGCGGCGACGAGCTCATCACCCAGGAGATAGCCCTTTATAAGGTGTCGTCGAGCCTGGTGAAGGAGAACGGCCGCATCGACAGCATCATGCGCCAGTGGAACGGGCGTATCATCGAGATCACCCCGTCGTTCCTCGTAATCGAGAAGACCGGCACCAGGGAAGAGACCGAAGCCCTGCGCCAGGAGCTCGAGGACAAAGGCCAGCTGCTGGAGTATACCCGCTCGGGCAGCGTGGTGTTGCACAGGGATATGGTCGACATAGAGGATAAACTTAACAATAACAATCATAAATTAACAGAGTAAACTATTATGGCAAAAATGAATTTTGGCGGCGTTACCGAAAACGTCGTAACACGTGAGGAGTTCCCCTTGAGCAAGGCTCAGGAAGTATTGAAGAACGAGACCATAGCCGTTATCGGCTACGGCGTGCAGGGTCCGGGCCAGTCGCTCAACCTGCGCGACAACGGCTTCAATGTGATCGTGGGTCAGAGGAAGAATTCCAAGACATGGGACAAGGCCGTTGCCGACGGCTGGGTGCCGGGCGAAACCCTTTTCGATATCGAAGAGGCTTGCCAGAAGGCCACCATCATACAGTACCTGCTCTCTGACGCCGCCCAGATCGCCGTATGGCCCACCGTTAAGAAGTGCCTCACTCCCGGTAAGGCCCTCTACTTCTCGCACGGCTTCGCCATCACATACAAGGAGAGGACAAACATCGTTCCTCCCGCCGACGTCGACGTGATCCTCGTAGCCCCCAAGGGTTCGGGTACCTCGCTTCGCCGCCTGTTCGTGGAAGGCCGCGGGCTTAACTCGAGCTTCGCCATCTTCCAGGACGCTACCGGCAAGGCTATGGACAGGGTCGTTGCCCTGGGTATCGGCGTAGGCTCGGGCTACCTGTTCGAAACTACCTTCAAGAAGGAGGTTTACTCCGACCTTACAGGCGAACGCGGTACGCTGATGGGTGCCATACAGGGTATCTTCGCCGCGCAGTACAAGGTGCTTCGCGACAACGGCCACACTCCCTCGGAGGCTTTCAACGAAACCGTTGAGGAGCTGACACAGAGCCTGATGCCGCTGGTTGCCGAGAACGGTATGGACTGGATGTACGCCAACTGCTCGACCACAGCCCAGCGCGGTGCCCTCGACTGGTGGAAGCCTTTCCGCGACGCCACCCTGCCCGTGTTCCAGAAGCTCTACGCTGAAGTTGCCGCCGGTAACGAAGCCCAGCGCTCGATCGATCTGAACAGCAAGCCAGACTACCGCGAGAAGCTCGAAGCCGAGCTGAAGGAGCTCCGCGAGAGCGAAATGTGGCAGGCAGGCGCTACAGTGCGTAGCCTGAGGCCCGAAAGGAGCAAGTAAGACTCTTCCCCTCAAGTCTGGGTCTTCAGACAGTAAGGATATATTAAGGACGGCCCCGGCGGGGTGTGTGAAAGCCCCGCCGGACAGCCGCTCCGCCTATGCAGTCCGGAAGCCGGGGAGCGAAGTTTTTAAGTTTTTTTTACGATTTAGACGGATTCTTGTTGTTTTAAATCATTTTTTCATACATTTGTGCGTTACTAAGGGTGCAGGCAGTGAGCTGCGAAGTTTGAAGCTGCATCATAAGGATCAAGGATATGAATATGTGTTCGCCGTTTTATAGCAACTATTTTTATTTCTACTTTACCAAAAGTGGACTGGAATTGTGTTGCTAAAACTCGACGAATAAAACAGAGATAAAAGAGTTGAAGAATCCCGTTCCAGAAGTTGGAACGGGATTTTTTATTGATATGTGAGATATGGAAATGAATAAGGAAAAAAGTAAATTGAAAGTCGCCATACAGGGTTACGAGGGGTGTTTCCACCAGATCGTGGCTAACGAATATTTCGGCGAAAAGGTAGATATACTCTCCTGCGCCACCTTCCGCGACGTGGTGAGGGCGGTGGCTTCGGGCGAAACGCCTTACGGAGTTATGGCCATCGAGAACTCTATCGCGGGGAGTATCCTGCCCAACCACAGCCTCCTGCAGAGCGGCGAATTGCAGGTGGTGGGCGAGTACTACCTGCCTATCAGGCAGAACCTTATGGTGCTTCCGGGCGTGAAGCTCGAGGACGTCACCGAGGTGCACTCCCATCCGATGGCCCTGTTGCAGTGTATCGACTACCTCGACCAGCACAAGTGGAAGCTGGTCGAAACCGAAGATACTGCCCTCAGTGCCAGACATGTGGCCCGCCGGGGGATGAAGCATGTGGCCGCCATCGCGGGGACGCTGGCCGCCGAACTCTTCGGCCTCGACATCATCGCCCCCGACATCCACTCCATTAAGAATAATGCCACACGCTTCCTTATACTGCGCAAGGCCAACGGTACGACCCCCGAAGGGGCGAACAAGGCCTCGCTCTACTTCAAGACCGACCACCGCAAGGGCTCCCTGCTCAAGGTGATGCGCGAGATGGAGGACAGCTCGATAAACATGACCAAACTCCAGTCTTATCCCATTCCCGCCGAGCCATGGCACTACCTGTTCCATGTTGATATGGAGTTCGACGCGCTCCCCGACTACGAGAGGGTGATAGACAAGATGAAGGCCGCCGCCAACGAGCTGCACGTCTACGGCGTCTACCCCAGAGGCATAAGGGGCAATGAAAACGCCACGGGCGGAATAAAGAAGTAAAACATTTATGTACAATTACAACGGTTCGAAAATAAATAATCGCCGCTTCTGGCTTCTGCCGGAAATAGGTCTCGTGAGGGAGATCACCCTCAGTTATCGTGTAACGAGGGAAGCTCCCGGAAGAGACCCCGGCAGAAGACGCGGCTAGACCTTTTGCCTACTTTTGGGGCAATGGCAACGTTTTGAGCAGTGAGGGCAGAGGCCGTTTACGGACTATGCCGAGTCGCGATAAACGAAAGCGAAGCTAAAAGTAGAGAATCGAAAGTAAAAATGCCATTGTGAAATATATTAACACCAAAAGTAAAACGACAAAATCAAAATATGGGACAGATACTCGATATAAAGGTGGCTGACAGGCTCGAAGGAGTGGGGGAATACTATTTCTCAGTGAAGCTCAAGGAGATAGACAAACTGCGTTCCGAAGGTAAGGAAATAATCAGCCTGGGCATCGGCAGCCCCGACACCCCGCCGCACCCCAGTGTGATAGAAGCCCTTAACCGCGAGTCCCTCAACCCCGCTAATCACGCCTACCAGCCTACGATGGGTACGAAGGTGCTCCGCGAGGCGTTCGGTCGCTGGTACTCCAAGCGCTACGGCGTCAGCCTCGATCCCGCGAGTGAGATACTCCCCCTGATAGGATCGAAGGAGGGTATCATGCACATCTGCATGACCTACCTCGACAAGGGCGATAAGGTGCTGATCCCCAATCCCGGATACCCCACCTACCGCGCCGCCGTTTCAATCGCCGGAGGCGTGTGTGTAGACTACAAATTGCGTGAGGGTAACGACTGGAAACCAGACCTCGCCGCCCTCGAGAAGGCGGGCCTCGATGGTGTGAAGATAATGATCGTCAACTACCCCCAGATGCCCACCGGCTCCACGCCCACGCGAGGGCTGTTCGAGGACCTGGTGGCCTTCGCCCGCCGCCACGGCATCCTTTTGGTGCATGACAACCCATATAGCTTTATCCGCAACGCCGAACCTATGAGCCTGCTCTCCGTAGAGGGCGCTAAAGACGTGGCCATCGAGCTCAACTCCCTGAGCAAGGCCCACAGCATGGCCGGGTGGCGTATCGGGATGATCGGGGGCGCGGCGAAGAGGATATCCGAGATAATGCGTTTTAAGAGTAATATGGATTCGGGGATGTTCTACCCGATGCAGGCCGCTGCCGCCGTTGCGCTCGATCTGGGCGACGAGTGGTACACTTCGCTCAACGAAATGTACCGCCGCAGGGAGGTGAAAGCCAAAGAGATAATGGACATGATAGGTTGTACCTGCGCGCCCGGACAGGCGGGACTGTTCCTCTGGGGCAGGCTGCCCGAGGGTAGCGGCGACTGTTACCAATTTACCGACAAGATACTCTACGACTGCGGCGTGTTCATCACTCCCGGAGGTATCTTCGGCGACGAGGGCAATAATTACGTCCGCATCAGCCTCTGCGCCGACGAGCCCGCGCTCGAAAAGGCCAAAAATAAAATAAAAGCGGGCCTGAAACTGTAAAATGAAAGGGGCGGCCAAGGTTAAGGTCGCCGACACAAAAATAAACAAGATGAAAACAGCGATAGTAGGTATAGGTCTTATAGGGGGCTCGTTCGCCCTGGCCTTGAAGGACAACGGCCTGAGCGATGATATTATCGGGGTCGACGCCTCGGAAGCCAACAGGCGCAAAGCCCTGGAACTCGGTCTGGTCGACCGCGTGGCGGATTTCGACAAGGCGGTTAAAGAGGCCGACCTTATAGTCCTCGCCGTGCCTGTCGACGCCATTCCGATGCTGACCGTCAAGACGCTCAACAAGATAGGCCCCAAGCAGGTGGTGATGGATATGGGCTCCACCAAGCAGGAGCTGTGCGAGATCATCGCCCAGCACCCGCGCCGCAGCCGTTTCGTGGCCACGCACCCCATGTGGGGTACGGAGTTCAGCGGCCCGGAAGCCGCGATACACGGAGCGTTCAAGGGCCGTACGGTGGTCATTTGCGAGAAGGAGAACAGCGCGCCCGATGCCGTGGAACTGGTCGAAGATATTTACACCCGCATAGGGATGCCCATAAAATATATGGCCTGCGACGAGCAGGATATGCACTCCGCCTACATCAGCCATATCAGCCATATCACCTCCTTCGCCCTGGCCCTCACGGTCATGGAAAAGGAGCGCGAGGAGGAACACATTTTCGACCTCGCGGGCAGCGGTTTCGAGAGTACGGTGCGTCTGGCCAAGAGCTCGCCCTCTATGTGGGCGCCTATCCTGATGCAGAACAAATACAACGTGCTGGACGTGCTTCGCGAGCATATACACCAGCTCCAGATCATGCGCCGCCTGCTCGAAAAAGACGATATCGAGGGCCTGCGGGCTTTGATGGAGAAGGCCAATACCATCTCTCGCATACTTAAATAAGATCGGACACCATCCGGCCACCACAAGACGAAAACAACAGAAAAAACATATGAAAACATTTGATCTAAAAGCGCAGAAACCGGTTATCATTGCCGGCCCATGCAGCGCGGAAACCGAAGAACAGACCATCGAAACATGTAAACAGATCGCCGCCACGGGCAAGGTCGACCTGCTGCGCGCGGGGATATGGAAGCCCCGCACCAAACCCGGCTCGTTCGAGGGCGTGGGCCTCAAGGGACTGGCCTGGATGGCCGAAGCCCGTAAGGTTACGGGCCTTCCCATAGGGGTGGAGGTAGCGACCTCCAAGCACGTTGAGGGCGCGCTGGAGTTCGGCGTCGACGCCGTGTGGATAGGCGCGCGCACCACGGGCAACCCGTTCAGCGTGCAGGACGTGGCCGACGCCCTCAAGGGCAGTGATATATCCGTGCTGGTGAAGAATCCGATGAATCCCGATATCGACCTGTGGGCCGGTGCCGTGGCGCGCCTGCGCAACGTGGGTATCAAGAAGATAGGCCTTATCCACCGCGGATTCTCGGTGTACGGCAACAGTAAATACCGCAACAACCCCATGTGGCACCTGGTGTTCGAGATGCGCAACCGCTTCCCCGACCTGCCTATGGTCTGCGACCCGTCACATATCACAGGCAAGCGTGAGTACCTCCTCGAAGTGTCGCAGAAGGCTGCCGACCTCGACTACGACGGCCTTATCATCGAGAGCCACATCTGCCCCGACAAGGCTTGGAGCGACGCTTCACAGCAATTGACTCCTGCGGCCCTCGGCGAACTGCTCGACAAGGTGGTGTGGAGGCGTTCTACCACCGACGAGCCTTCGTTCCAGAAGGCCCTGTCCAAGCTCCGCGCCGAGATCGATCAGGTCGACGCCGAGCTGTTCGAGATACTCAGCAGGCGTATGAAGGTGGCCGAGAATATCGGTAGGGTGAAGAAGGAGAACAACGTGGCCATCCTCCAGGGAGGTCGTTGGTCGAATATCGTCGACCGCGTGGTATCACAGTCCAAGCAGTTGGGCCTCTCGGAAGAGTTCCTGCGCACGGTGCTCGAAGCCATCCACCTCGAAAGTATCAACCGCCAGAATGAGGTGATGAACGAGTAGGTGCCTCCGGCTACGGGAAGAGATTGAGATATACAGATGGTTCGGGCTTGTTTCTACAAGCCCGAACCGCTTTTTAGGATCGCCGGAGAGGCGACCCTTGCCGTCACCCCAGGCGCTTCGCGCCTCGGGGGGGGCGGGGTGACGGCAGTATCTCCCGGCAAGCGGGTGCAGGTACCGATAGATATCAATCCTTAATTATCTGCTCCGGAGTTGAAAATATTTCATCCGGGCGGCTGCGGGGGTCGGCCGAAGGCCGAGCCGCCCGGATGAGCATCGCGGTGCGCGATGCAGGGTGTCTACCACACACGGATAGAGTTGTTTGTTTTAAGGCGCGTAAGCGCCTGCACTCCCCGCATCTGAAGATTTACGCCTGGAGGAGTGAAATAATCCGCCGCTTCGGGCTTCTGCCGGGAGCAGGTCTCGTGAGGGAGATCACCCTCAGTTATCGTGTAACGAGGGAAGCTCCCGTAAGAGACCCCGGCAGAAGACGCGGCTAGACCTTTTGCCTACTTTTGGGGCAATGCCAAAAGTAGGAAGGCAAACAAACTACTGTAAAATCAATAATAATCTCTTGTACCTTTTGTGCACACAAAAGGGTGCCTCCCGGCACACGGATAGAGTTGATACGATATAATATCTGATAGTGATTCAATTCTCAACC
>JAVBKU010000022.1:0-45993 GCA_031553875.1 Rikenellaceae bacterium
GCGGGGAAGAAGCGGAACATGGCGATCAGAATGGGGAACTGTATCAACAGCGGTAGACACCCTCCCATGGGATTCACGCCCGCGCTCTTGTATATCTCCATCACGGCCTGCTGTTTCTTCATCGCGTCCTCCTGCTTGGGATACTTCTCCGACAGCTTGTCGATGTCGGGCTTCAGCAGCCTCATCTTGGCCGTGGAGAGGTATGATTTATAGGTCAGCGGCGCGATGATTATCTTGATAAATATGGTCAACAATAAGATTATCAGCCCGTAGCTTGCTATACTCTGGCCCAAAAGATCGAACACGGTTATTACAACCAGGCGGTTGATCCAACCGATGATCCACCACCCCAGGGGTACAAGCTGCTCGAAATTGAGGTCATACTTCTTTAGGGTCGTGTATTTGTTGGGCCCCATGTAGAACTGCATGTCGTAGTTGGTCACCCCCGACGAATAGGGCAACGACAGCTCGGCGCGGAACTTTTTGATGTCGCCGGATGTGGGGGCCTGCGTTTTGTATTCCACATGGCCGTTCATGAAATTGTCCTGCGCCACGAGCACCGTGGAGAAGAACTGCTGCTTGAAAGCCACCCACTTTATCTCTGATCGGATATCCTCGCTCTTGTCGTCCTTGGACATAGAGAGCTGTTCGATAGAGCTTTCGCCGGGGTAGTTATAGGCTATGGTGGTGTAGTTGTTCTCGTTCTCGAAGCCCTTTTCGTTGTGCTTACCCACGTTCTCCCACACCAGTGCTATATCTTTCTGGTTGGGTATCATCTTCCCATCCATGCCCACGAGGCGCACGTCGAAGTCGACCATGTAATTATCCTTGCGGATGGTGTAGACATACTCCACATATGCCGCCGAATCGACCGGAAGCCTGAGGGTGAAGTCTTTCACCTGGTCGCCTTCGCCAAAAGAAGGCACAACGCCCACCGGCACGAAAGCGTAGTCCGAGGTATTTACCTGCACGTCGCGGAAACCGCTCTTGACGAAGAACGAAAGGTCGAACTTCGATGTGGCTGCCTCGAACAGCACCAGGGGCTGTTTGTCGTAAGTCTTGTAATCCTTGAGCTCGACAGAAGCTATGCGACCGCCCTTATTGGAAAAGGTCAGCGTCATCAGGTCGTTCTCCACGGTATAGAACTCTTCGGCTGCCTGCGAGGCGTCGTAGAGCCTGTCACCGAGGTGGTTCCTGCTGTGTTCGGCATCCTTATCGGCGCGGGCCTGCGACAGACTGTCGGCAGCCTGCATGGTCTGCGTCTGTGTTCCGGCGGGGGCCGCCTGGCTGGCTTCCGCAGGCATGGTATCGACGACGCCGTTAGCCCTGTTTATCGAGTCGACCCTCGCTTTCTCTATCGCCACCTGCCGGGTATGTTCTTCGGCATTCTTGGCGTTGAACATCGAGAAGCCCAGGAGTATAGCTCCTATTATTACTAATCCTAAAAGTGTTTTCTTATCCATTACGATTTTATTTTTCCGGGGCCTTCCGCTTCCGCACTTCCCCGGAGCACTGCTTTACAATTCACACGAAAACGGTCTCTAAAGGCCGTTTCCCCGTACCACGATATTTACTTTTTCTTTTTTCCGCAATATTCTTTGGCGGCAGCCACGAAACTCACGAACAACGGATGGGGCGTGACGGCCGTACTGCTGTACTCGGGATGGTACTGCACACCCACAAACCAGGGATGTCCCTCGACCTCAACCACTTCGACCAGGCCCGTATCGGGATTCACGCCCACGGGTTTCATACCGGCCTTGGCAAACTGATCCATATAGGCGTTGTTGAACTCGTAGCGGTGGCGGTGGCGCTCCTTGATATTTTTCTTACCATAGGCCTGCGCCGCCTTACTGCCGGCGGTAAGGTTGCAGGTATAGGCGCCCAGACGCATAGTACCGCCCTTCTCGGTAACGTTCTTCTGTTCCTCCATAAGGTCGATCACGGGATGCTCGGCAGAGCCCATCTCCTCGCTACCTGCGCCGCTCAGCTTGAGCACGTTGCGGGCGAACTCGATAACCGAGCACTGCATACCCAGGCAGATACCGAAGAAGGGGATATTGTTCTCCCTGGCATACCTCACGGCCTCGATCTTGCCCTCCACGCCTCTGTTGCCGAAGCCGGGAGCCACTAATATACCGCACATGCCCTCGAGCGAGGCGGCTATATTTTCGGGGTTTATCTTTTCAGAATTTACGTAGTGAAGCTTCACCTTAACATTGTTGGCCGCACCCGCGTGGATGAACGATTCCACGATAGACTTGTAAGCGTCGGGCAGTGCGGTATACTTACCCACGAGGGCGATATCGAGCATCCCTGCGGGATTCTTGATCTTATCCACAAACTTGCTCCACTCCTTGAGGTCGGGCTTGCCGGTCGTGGGCAGGCCGAGCTTCTGGAGGGCTACGTTATCGAGCCCCTGTTCGTGCATCTTAAGCGGCACTTCGTATATTGTGGGAACGTCGATAGACTCCACCACGGCGTTCTGATCTACGTTGCAGAACAGGGCCACCTTATGCTTAACTTCCGTATTAAGCGGTTTCTCCGTCCTCAGCACGAGGATATCGGGCTGTACCCCGTTCTCAAGCAGGGTCTTCACGGAATGCTGGGTGGGCTTGGTCTTCAACTCGCCCGAGGCAGCCATGTAGGGAATAAGCGTGAGGTGCACCACGAGGCTGTTCTGGTAGCCCAGCTCATAGCGCAACTGACGCACGGCCTCGATATAGGGCAGCGACTCGATGTCGCCCACCGTGCCGCCTATCTCGGTGATTATCACGTTATACTTCTTCTTGGTGCTAAGCATCTTGATGCGGCGCTTGATCTCGTCGGTGATATGTGGGATCACCTGCACGGTCTTACCAAGAAATTCACCCCTGCGCTCCTTGTCGATCACGGCCTGGTAAATTTTACCCGTGGTGACGCTGTTGGCTGTTGATGTAGGTACGCCGAGGAACCTTTCGTAGTGTCCCAGGTCGAGATCGGTCTCGATGCCGTCCTCTGTAACGTAACATTCGCCGTGTTCGTAGGGATTTAATGTTCCCGGGTCTATATTGATATAAGGATCGAGCTTTTGGATCGTCACCGAATAACCCCTTGCCTGCAACAACTTACCCAGCGAGGCAGAGATAATACCCTTGCCAAGCGAGGAGGCCACGCCCCCGGTAACGAAAATATATTTAACCCCATTGCTTTTACTACTTGCTTCCATCTTTACTCTCTCCTTGATCTATCAATTTAATTTTCTCTATCGTCTGGGCCATCTCTTCCTTGGCCCTCTCTATCTTGTTATTCACCTCTTTGATCATAGCCTCCGCGCCCTTGCTCTTGGCGAAGAAGCCGATGTTGTTTTCCAGCACGGCGATGTCGGATTCCAACTGCTTAACCTTATTATAAAGTTTGTCCCTCTCATGGCGTAGGCGGCCCTGGTTGGGGTTCTCACGCATGCCGGCCACCTTACCCTTAAAGCGGTCGAAGCTGCGTTCACGCTCTCCCCCGCGCAATTTGGCGAATGCAGCGTCGACTACCTTGCGGTACTTGTTCTGCATCTCCTCCTTGTTCTTCATGGGCACGAAACCTATCTCCATCCACCTCCTCTGGAACTCTTTCAGGGCCTCAAAACCCTTCTCCTTCTCACCACCGAAGTCGAACGCGGCCATCTCGTCGAGCAGGGCGCGCTTCTTTTCGAGGTTCTCGGCGTACTTGTTGTCCACCTCTGAGAAGAACTTGGACTTACGTTCGAAGAACTCGTCGGCCGCACCCCTGAACTTCTTCCACACGGCGTCGGAATAGCGCCTCGACACGGGGCCTATCTCCTTCCAGCGCTTCTGGAGAGCGATGAACTCCTCGGTGGCCTTCTTCCACTCCTCGCTGCTCTTGATAGATTCGGCGAGGGCGATTATTTCGTTCTTGACGTTGAGATTTTCCTCCATCTCAGCCTTTAGCTGGGAGTAGTAGCCGCGCTTGTTCTCGAAGAACGAGTCGCAAGCCTTGCGGAAGCGCTCGTATATCTTGGCGTTGTCTTTCTTGGGGGCGAAGCCTATGGTCTTCCACATCTTCTGTATCTCGAGGAGCTTGTTCGAGGCCTTGTTCCATTCCTTGCGCGACATCGAGCCCTGGGAGGACATCTCCTCCACCTTGGCGCAAAGCTCGGCCTTGAGCTCGAGGTTGTGCTTCTGTTCGGCTTTGAGGCCTTCGTAATACTCCTGATGCCTCTTGTTGATCTTGAGGCTGGCCTCACGGAAGCGGTCCCAGAGTTGTTCCTTGTACTCCATGGCCACGGGGCCTGTCTCCCTCCACTCCTCGTGGAGTTTCTGGAGCTTGTTGAACGAGTTCACGGGCGACGACTCCAGCACCAGGGCCTCGGCCTCCTCGCACAGGGCTATCTTGGCCTCGTAGTTCTTCTTGAGATCGAGGTCGCGGAGCTCTTTATTTATCTTTATGAAGTTGTAGAAGTTCTCTACATGGTGGTTGTATGTCTCCCAGAGGTCCTTCACATAGGTCTGGGGCACGATACCCTGCTCCTTCCAGCGGCGCTGCAGCTCGCGGAAGGCGGTGAAGGTGTGCTCCATGGTCTCGCTGCTGCCGATGAGCTCTTTCAACTCCTCGATGATGCCCAGCTTGGCCTTGTAGTTCTCCTCCTTAGCCTTTTCGAGGCCCGAGATATATTCGTCCCTCTTGCGGCGGTACTCGGCGAACAGCTCTTTGAGCCTGCCCTCCATGGCGTCGGCCTGAGGCACGAATTCGGCCAGGTCGCCTCCCGTCTCGGCGAACGCCTTGCGGGCCTGCTCGGCCTCGGCCTTATGCAGTTTGTAGAATGCTATCTTTATCTTTTCCGCGTCGCGGCGTATAGCCTGCACGGGTTTGGTCTTGAGTAACGACTCCATCGCCGCCACGATCTCCTCCTTGCTCTTGCCTGAGTAGTCGGTGTCGTCGCCTGCCTCGGCGCTTGTCTCCGCCTCCGACTCCTCGCCCATATCGAACTCGGGAGCGCTGGCCGCCAGGGCGGCATCCTCCTCGGAGAAGTCCTCCTGGTTTACGGCGCCTTCGTTATCGTCGAGGTCGTCTTCCTCCACTTTTGGGGCGGTCTTCTTTGTTTTGGCAGGAGCGGCGGGCTTGGCGGCAGGTTTGACGGCGGCTTCTTTTGCGGGGGTTTCCTTCGCGGTAGCGGCCGATTTGGCAACAGTCTTCGCCTTGGGAGCGGTCTTTGCCTTGGGTGCAGGCTTTTCTTCGCTCTCAGCGGGAGACGCCTCCTTTGCGGCGGTCTTTGCAGTCGATGGTTTCGCCGCCTTCGCTTTTACGGTCGTGGCGGGTTCGACGGTCTTTTTTACGCTCCTCTTGCGAGCGGGCTTTTCAACTCCGGTTTCGGGTGCGGCGGGCGCCGTGCCCTTTACGGCATCTTCGGCAGCGTTAACGCCGACTTGTTCCTGAGGAACAGAGGTTTCTTTGGTCTTAGCCATAATCAGGTCAATAATTTAAGCGCTTGCTTCACAAACAAAAACAATTGCTCATATTCGACAAATATACACAATATATTCATACGGTGTTCACAACAAATCGCTCTAAAAGCGAAAAAACCGATGTATAAAACCATATAAAACAGAGTCGGCGGGCCCTTTATGGCGCCCGCCGACTTACTCATTACGGTGAAACCTCCCCTTTAGTAGGGCAATATCTTATCGAGGTCCTTGGCCAACTTGTCCGATTTCTTCTTCAGACCGTCGGTAAGACCCCTCTTGGCATCTTTGAGAGCCTGCGCGGCTTCAACCTTCAGGGCCACCATCACCTCATACTGGCCATCCTTGCCGGGACGGTAGATCTCCAGCGTGGGGACCACACCCTGCAACTGGGCCGAGATAACGCTCTTGTTGGCCGATACGAATTCATCGATCACCTTGATATCGCCCTGACCGTAGTCGGTATTGGACACCTGCTGTTCTATCTTCTGAGCCACCTCGGCGTGTATGCTGCGGGCTAGTTCCACGCGGGCGCGGTCATCCGCGATCTGGCGGGCGGCGGTGTAATTGCCCCCTACAGACTTATGCGTACCCACGAAAAACCTCTTCTGTCCGTCGGGCGTCTTATCCAGCTCGGCATACTTAGTAGCCTGTATCTGCTTCTCGATAGGGAGCTTGCCGGGCATAACCTGCCAGCCGTCCTTGACGAGCTTCTTGGCCTCCTTGCGCGAGTCGCTGTCGACCTTCTTGTTAAGTTCTTTTTTGAGTTTGCTGTCTTTCATCTGGGCGTTGGCCACAGGGGCGGCAAGGAAGAAAGCGGCCGCGAGGAGCATAATTTTAGCAATAGTTTTCATATCTCAAATGTTTTAGGGTTACCAATTAGCTCGCATGGGTAGTGCGAAATTTATACGTTTGGTGGCCTCGTCGCCGGAGAGTTGCACCTCCATGCTACCACGCAACATGTTCTGGAACTGGCCCTGACCGCTCAGCACCTTAACACTGCCTTTCCACGACGCATTTACCGTCGATTCCTTGGCCGAATACTGCAGGTCGAGACCATCGAGGAACAAGGGCGCCGACAATCCGGGCACTTCGAAAGTCATGGAACGGATGGTGTAAGGCGCGCCCAGGCCCGACTTCACGTACATCCTGACACCTATACCCGTCAACGTTACGCTATCGGCTCGCTCCGTAGCATCGAAGTAGATGATCTTCTCTGCCCACAGTTCGACCTCGTACTTCTTGATAGTCACATAGAAGGTATGGGGCACGGTCCTCCCCGCAAGCTTCAGCCTGACAGTCACCTGATTCTCCCTGTCGTAACGGCAATTGTCGTAGCGGTACCTCACCAGGAACGATCCGTCGTCCTGGCGTTCGGCAGAGAGTTGCGTCGCGCACTCGGAATCGAAGGTCATCCTCTGCGAAGTGGTTATCAGCTTGCCGTTAAGCATCATGCAAAAACGATACTCTCCCGGCTGGTTGGAAAGGGTGCGGAACGTTATCGCCTTGTACAACTCCTGATAATTGGTCTGGAGCGCCTTGGCGGCGTTCTTGCGGGTGTTGTCGAACAGGTAGTCGATCACCGGGTTAAGGTCGACGATAGCCCTGTCGATCTGCTCCACAGATTCCAGGTTATCTATCTGGTCGGCCAACGCCAGATACTTGCCCCATATAGCCTTGTCGTTCTTCTCGAACTGATAGGTCAGTTCCTTCAGCTCAACTCTCGGGAACGGATACTTTATGGCATACAGGACAGTGGTCGTAGAACTCGATTTGTCAAGCCTCTTCTCCCAGTACGATTCCTCTATCTTCGACGGCGATATACCCTTCAGGTAAGGCACCGGGGCCGATTGCGTGCGCGTAGTGGAGGAGAAAGTATCGAGAAAGCCGGTGATCTGGCTGTTCACGCTCTGCTGGTCGATCGTTGACGTGCTTTCAGACGAAATATTCTGCGCCACGGCATCGATGATCTGCTTGCGCACATTGTCCATACACTGCGCCTTGGCCGTCTCAATATCGGGAGCGATGGCCGAGGTCACGATGTAATCGGTCTGCGTCGTCCCCACCCATACGGGCGGTTTCTTGGCACTTTTCTCAACCACCTTGATATCCCCCTTGGCGCCTGCCACGGAGAGACTCAAAGCCATGAATGCGAAAATAAGAACGCCTCTCATAATCATTATGGTTTTATTATCAGCAAGTCCCTCCGGCAAATTACAGCCGCCCTAAACGTTGTAGGGCGCATATACGACGCCGGAGACGGATTCTCCCCGATTATTTCTTCATGATATTACGTATAAACCACTCGTTGAGCGAAGCGTTGATCTGGGAATCGTCCTGCCCCAACATGCTCTTGGCCCTTATCCTGGCCAGCTCCATCTTGTCGTCGTAGATGCGCGATGCTATCTCGTATTCGCGCAACTCCTTTTCGAGTTTGGTCTGTTCGTCGGCATCGACCTGTTTTTTGAGCTGGTCTACCACCGCTCCTACCTGTTTGGCGGCATCGCTCGCGGGGTCAACGCCCCCGAGCGCTTCCACCGCGCCGGAGTAATCCTTGGTCGCCACCAGGGCCTTAGCCCTTGCAAGCGCCGCATCGGAATCTCGGGCCACCATCTTTTTATACATGGCGGTCATCTGGTCGGCGATAGCGGGATACTGGTCGACATTTTCGGGAATAGCCGACAGCACCTTGAGCGCCGAAGCGTAATCGTTACGTTCCGCCAGAGCCTGGGCCTTGGTCATAAGGGTCGGGATACGCGTGTTGTAGTAGTCGATTATCTTGTCACGCACCGAGTTCATAAAGGTCTGAGCCTTGGAGCTGCTGGGGCTGATCTGATTGATCGCCTGTATCACGGCTTTATTCTCAAGCCTGTCAACACCCTGCACTGTAAAGGCAGTCTGGCCGAAAACTACATTCTCGATCAGGTCCACCACGTACACTGAAACTTCCACCTGTACGGCGAATTTCACCGGGGCGGTGGCGGTAGCCTGCTTGTCCAGGATCACCACGTTGGGAGTGATCACAAACTGGCTCCTTCCCGAGCCGAAACCGTTCTGGGTGACCATCTGGCCGAGCTTCACAGCCAACGACATCTTAGCGTCGTCGGGCAAATCCAGCGCGTTGGACACCTTCGGGCATATAGCCAGCATTTCCTTTGAGGAGAGGGGCTGCTGCGCCACGAGCGACAGCGCCGGGCAGCACAGCAGTGCCGCCAATAGCAATTTCTTTATCATGATCTACTTGCCTCCTATGGTTATGATCGCCTTGCCCAGACCTTTCATCGAGAGTTTGGCGTCGATATTATACTTTTCTTTCAGCTCCTTACGCAGGCCGTTGGCCCAGGTGCGGGCGTCGAGGCCGCGGCCGCTGGCAGCTATCATCGGTATGCGCACCTGCTCGAACGTCATGCGGTTCTCGCTCGATTCGGTGAGGGAGAACGAGCCGTTAACGGTGTTGGCAGCAGCCCAATCTTCGATTATGGAGTTGAGCTCCTTGCCGCCGAATTCAGTTTCGAAGTCGGTCGAGCTACCGCTCCAGCGGCGGCACAGCAACGACACCTCGCGTCCCTTTTCGAACAGATCGTCGAAATGAGCCTGAAGCTGCGAAGTGAACTGGTCCATATGGGCTATGATAGCCTCCTGTATCAGCACGGGGACTTCCACGCTGAACGAGGGCGCACTGGTACCCGACGCGGCAGCCACCTGCTTATCGCTATACGCGTCCAGACCCTGTAGGTTGAGAGTCAGTGAGCGCTTCGGGCCTATCTGGTTGACCTTATAGGTAAGCTGTATCCAGATGTCCGCCTTGGCCACATCCTTCAGTTTGTCGAGAGGAGAGGCGGCCATCGCGTCACCGTCCTTAGAAGTGGTAACAGCATCCTCAGCCTCCTGTGTTCTCAGGCTCTTGAGGCTGGCGCCCAGGTCCTTGAGAGGAAAACCGCGTTCCGACATGATCTCACCAAGCTTACTGATGGCGAGCAACAGGTCGGGATCGCCCTGCAACGCGGCGTTATAATCCGGGAGGCGCTCTTTGACGCCCTGGTTATTGAACTCCATCATATAACCGCGCTGGTTACACCACACATCGCTCGGCACGACCATTATAATAGGTTTCTTCGCCTGCGAGAATCCGGCCACAGCGGCCAGAACGAACGCAAATATCAATAATATCCTTTTCATAATTCTCTTTAAATGTTTTTAGAACCCCGCGTCGAGCTTCTTTATTATACCCTTGCCCTCCAGGTAGCTGCGCAGGTTATTGTAATTCACTGTTACCGTCACGCCGACCTTGTACTCTTTCTTGCTCACCTTAAGGACGCTTTCACCTCCGCCGGCGCCTGTATTGGTCAGCGCCACGAACTTCATGTAATCTCCTCCCGCGGCGAAGAATTTATCGAAAAAGTCTGCATGCTGCGACGCTTCGGCGGCAGTAACCAGCGGCTTCTTACCTGGGATCCTCTCCTTGGATGGAATGCCCTTGAATATCACGCCGTGGACGGCATTCTTCTTACACTGCTCCCTGGCGATCTTCGGGTCCTTCAAATAGCTCCAGACCTTTACCACGGCCGAACCCTGAGTCCCGACCGACACCGGTTCAATTTCGTAACGCCACTGAGTGGTCTGGGTATCAGCCATCCCCTGCCTACGAACCTTCCCGCCCCAAACCAGGACAGGGAATACACACAACATCAATATTACAATATTTCTCATG
This sequence comes from Rikenellaceae bacterium, assembly GCA_031553875.1. Classification (GTDB taxonomy): domain Bacteria; phylum Bacteroidota; class Bacteroidia; order Bacteroidales; family Rikenellaceae; genus JAVBKU01. The sequence continues at coordinate 10,165 of JAVBKU010000022.1, forward strand.
GTCTTTAAAGATTAGTTTATTTTATCTGTCGTATCAACACTCCGGGATAAAGGCCCGGGACTTTACCTTCGAAAGTAGTAACGGTGGCACCCTGCTGCACGCCCTTGAGGGCAAGCTCTTCGGCGGCCATGTAGCGGTTGTCGCACACACCGTCCTTGCAGGCCTTGATCACGCCTATCCTCTTATATGCTGTCTTGCCTGTTTCCGGATTCTCGCTCTTTTCAAGCACTTCGTACTTGTCGCCCGGGGCAACGCCTTCCTTCATACCTATGGCGGCGGTGAGCGGGTCTACCGAAAGCAGAGGGGTCTTGGTCTTGAAGACATCGTACTTCTTCTGCAACTTCGCCAGCACGGCGTCGGTGGAGTTGACGGTAGCTATACGGATAAGCTCCTGATTTGACTTGTTTGTGAAAATCCCCGCCTTAACTCCGGAGAAGGCGCTCTCCATGCCCACATACTTTAGAGTGAAAATATCCGAAGCCTGGTAAGCGTCTTTGTTATCCCACATTTCATACAGTTTGGCAGCAACGTCCTTATTCCAATGGAGTTTAAACAGAAACGACGTGCTCCTCACGTAATATCCCGAGCCCAGAGCCACCTGCGACCCCATCGAGCCGAGGCTGGCAGCCATAGACATATAAGCACCCACGCTACCGCCTATCTGATTGGAAACAGCCTGCGTAGCCGCGTTTATCTCCTTCACGAGCTCCTCTTTGCTCATATAACGGAAGCGAGACACCACCACAAAGGTGTTGCCGATCAGCTCCTCGCCCGCGTCTTCGAGCATACCCATACCGCGGACAGAGCTCTTGGCGGTCTGCACATCCATCAGCGAAGCGCCGTACAGCCCTCTCTCCCTAACAAGGTCCATGGTGAAATTGCCGAGGCTGTCGAAAAACCACTTGTCGAAGAGCTCTTTGGCGATATTCTTCTCCAACAGGTGTTTATGGGCTACGGCCGCATAGTATTCGCGGTCGTTATCGTCCGCAACGACCGAGCTGCCGGAGCTGGTCCCTGCCATGGCTCCCATAAACGCGCCGAAGCCCCCCCCTTTCTTCGGGGCCGAAGCGCCGTCCGATGAAGCTACTGCCGCACGGAAAGCCTTCCTGTCGCTGTCGGTAACCTTGCTTGTACTCTTGATCACCCTCGCTGAAACATTATGATCGTTATATTTATCAGGCATCGGGGCCTCGAGGAAAGCTTTCTGGATAATATCCTTCATGTCTATGTTCTCATCCAGGAGCATAAGGCACAGCGAGCTACGGCGGTATTCGCCATCCACAGACTTTTTATCCTTTTTTGTAACGACTACTGTATCTGATTTCTCCGGTGCTGCTTCGGCTGGGGCCTGTGCCTCCTGCGCAGCGGGCACGGCCTGCGGCTCCTGTGCTGCGGAGGCTGCCTGTGCTTCCTGGGTGACGGGATCGGGGGCGGGTTGAGCCTCCTGGGCCATTAGCGGCCACGCTCCGGCGACCATAAGAACGACTGATGAAATGCGTAATAAATGCTTCATAAAGGGGTAAGTTTAAGGGTAAGTCAAAATATTATATCACTGGCGGCCAATAATTGGAGCATAAAAACGCTCGCATATATTATCACTACTCACAGAGCATGAGCCGTTTTTAGTACATCTTTTATCGGTTGGATTATGGGGTAAATTACTATGTCTTAGTTAATTTATCTGCAATAATTAAAACTCCCCGCACTCCCAATTATTGCCTTGATCCTGACATTTCACTATAACGAATATATGGTTTTTTATTAATTATACCAACAAACTATATTTTATATTTTAAATAATTATTGCCTAGGCCGAAGAAACCGTAATAATTTATCGATTCGGGGAGGTTTCCGGGGAGATTTCCGGCGAAAACAACCGGGTAATTTCTGCCCCAATCCCACGCCGGCCATCACTTTCGTCGGGTAAAACAATCATACGCCCTATTACTCAGTAACTAACCGCCATCGGAGTGTTAATAATAAAACAACACATATGATTAAAGCTGTTATATTTTTAACAGTTAAATTTATCCGTTTTTATTTCCGATTCGAGCGTTTAATCTTTATTTTTGTATGCCGAAAGCAGAAAACTCCGTGCCCTTGCCAACCGATCATCACCCCAATGATTTAGCAAACAAAATGTTACATGGGCGCATTGGCTCGTCAATACAAGCCGCACGACCTACTGCCCGTAAGCAACTACGACAGCGGACTTAACACAACAAGGATAATGAAAATACTTTTAGTGGGCCTCGGCGGCATGGCGGGAAGTATGCTCAGATATGCCGTGTCGATGGCATTACTCCCTTGGTGTCTGCGCGTGGGGTTCCCCGTGGGGACGCTGACCGTGAATGTAGCCGGTGGGCTGCTGATAGGTATCCTGGCGGGATTATGCCGCGAGCAGGTGTGGTTCTACCTGCTGGCCATAGGGTTTTGCGGAGGATTTACCACGTTCTCGGCCTTTTCGCTCGAGGTGGTGGAGATGTTCCGGGCGGGCAACGTCGCCGGGGGCGCGCTTTACATCATATCGAGCCTCGTAATGTCGGTAGCGGCCGTGATCGGGGGGATATACATCGCAACGAAATTGAGATAAATAAAACTTAAAAACTATATAATATGGAATTCATCGAAAAAATCAAAAAACAGGCTTCACAAAACATCAGGCGTATAGTCCTTCCCGAAGGAACCGAAGAGCGCACGCTCAAGGCCGCCGACAAGATCATGGAAGAGGGTTTCGCCGAAGTGATCCTCATTGGCAACCCCGAAGAGATCAACCATCTGGCGTCGGAATACTACCTCAAGAACATATCCAAGGCTACTATAGTAGACCCCAAGAACAACCCCAAGAAGAGCCACTACACCTCCATAATGCTCGATATGCGCCGCTCCAAGGGGCTCACCGAAGAGCAGGCCGACAAGCTGATCGAAGACCCCCTCTACCTGGCCGCGCTGATGGTCAAGGCGGGCGACGCCGACGGCGAGGTGGCCGGAGCGGGCAACACCACAGGCAACGTCCTGCGCCCCGCGTTCCAGTATGTTAAGACCATCCCCGGCATCAACGTCGTATCCGGCGCCTACATAATGAAGCTGCCCGAAACCCTCTACGGAGAGGACGGCATGCTGGTATTCGCCGACTGCGCCGTGCACCCCAACCCCACCGCCCCCGAGCTCGCCCAAATAGCCGTTATGACAGGCCGCACTACGCGTGCCATCGCAGGTTTCGAGCCCCGCATCGCTATGTTGAGTTTCTCGACCAAGGGCTCGGCCAAGCATGAAATGGTGGACAAGGTCGTCGAAGCCACACGCCTGGCCCAGGAGATGGACCCCTCGCTTATGATCGACGGCGAACTGCAGGCCGACGCAGCCATAGTCCCCGGGATCGGCAGTACCAAAGCCCCCGGCAGCAAGATCGCAGGTAGGGCCAACGTGCTGGTGTTCCCCACCTTAGAAGTGGGCAACATCGCCTACAAGCTCGTTCAACGTATGGCCCACGCCGAAGCCATCGGCCCCATCCTCCAGGGTATGGCCGCCCCCATCAACGACCTCTCGAGGGGCTGCTCGGTGGACGATATCGTAAGCCTCGTAGCCATCACAGCCTGCCAGGCGGCGATGAAGTAACCACTGGGCAGCAAGCACAAACTAACGAACTCGCGGCAAGTTAGTGTATATCGTTAAGGCCCTGTATCGCGTTCCGCGATGCTCATTTCTGCGGCTCGGTACAAAGTGCCGACCCCCTCAGCCGCAGAAATGAAGGTATAATGCGCTCCCGGAGCGGCGAGGAACCGAATTAGTAGATATTAAACCAAAAACAACCATATAACAATGACTATCTTAGTACTTAACTGCGGCAGTTCTTCGATCAAATACCAGGTGATCAAGATGTCTTCGCCCAGCGACTATTCACTCATGGCAAAGGGCCAGGTGGAGCGCATCGGTCTATCCGACGGTGTCTTCTCTCACAAACCCTCCGACAAGGACAAGTTCGAACTGGTGAAGAGCATTCCCGACCACACCTCGGGCATCAACCTCATCATCGACGCCATCACACACCCCGAGCACGGCGTGATATCCAGCATCTCGGAGATATCAGCTGTAGGCCACCGCGTGGCACACGGAGGTGAATATTTCTCCAAGAGCGTCGTGATCGACAAGTCGGTGAAGCAGAAGATCGAGTCGTGCTTCGACCTCGCTCCCCTGCACAACCCCGCCCACCTCAAGGGTATCATGTGTATCGAGAACATTCTGCCCAACACGCCCCAGGTGGCAGTGTTCGACACCTCGTTCCACCAGACCATCCCCGCCAAGCACTACCTCTACGCCCTGCCCTACAAGTACTATGAAACATACCGCGTGCGCAAATACGGTTTCCACGGCACCAGCCACAAGTTCGTGGCGCAGAAGGCGTGCGGCATGACCGGGCTCGACTTCGCCAAATCGAAGATCATCACCTGCCACATCGGTAACGGCGCGTCGATAACTGCCATTCTCAATGGCGAATCATACAACACCTCGATGGGCTTCACTCCCGTGGATGGCCTTATAATGGGCACCCGCAGCGGTAGCACCGACCCCGGCGCACTTATATATATAGCTGAGAAAGAAGGCCTGAGCCTCAACAAACTCAGCGACGTGATAAACAAGGAGTCAGGCGTTTACGGCCTCACAGGCATATCTTCAGACATGCGCGATATACACGTGGGTGCCGATGGCGGCGACGACAAGGCCAAGGTGGCGCTCCAGATGTACGTAGCGCGCATGAAGGAGTTCATCGGCGCCTACATAGCCCAGATGGGCGGCGTAGACCTGATCGTCTTCACCGGCGGTGTCGGCGAGAACGACTTCAAGATACGCGAATGGGTGTGCGACAACATGGAGTTCCTCGGCATCAAGTTCGACAAGAAGATCAACGACGGCCTCAAGAGCAAGGACACCATCCTCTCCACTCCCGATTCGAGGGTGAAGGTGGTTACCGCCCTGACCGACGAAGAGCTCGTCATCGCCTCCGATACCTTCAACCTCGTGAAGAAGCGTTCGGAATAGGCCACGGAAAGGCATGCCGGCCTATGCGGAAAATAAGGTCCGCATAATATTGCCGGAGTCCGGATGAAATGCGGGCGGCTGTTGCACAACAGCCGCCCGCATTCTTTTCACGGCACGCCACCTACGAGATTCCAAACATTGCTGCCCACTCTAACCCACCAGCATTCCCGGATTGCAGTTTTCTATTCTCAGCCCCAGGATTCAACCCCCGGACTCAACCTATGTATTCTGCCTCAGGGTTCAGCCCCCTGCCTCAGCCCCCGGCCCCAGAGCTGCACCAATCCGCCAAACGCCCCACCACATTACCTTCTGCATCTTTAACATAGCCCCGGCCCCACTATTACTGTCGGTCGGCAAGCGCCCCCTTGTTAAATCATCCGCACGGCTTAAATCATCCCGCACAGCAAAATAAAAATAGGGTCGGCAAAATTGCCGACCCTATTTAATCACGTCGCTTACCTCTACTGAGCCTTATTCAGGTACCAGCTCTTGTACTGAGTGCCGCCGCTATTAACCCACTTGGAGAAGTCGGGATACATCACGTCGAGCCTCTTCTTTTCGTCGCTGTTCACAAAGCCCTTCACGGGGATGTATATGGCCCACGGCATATCGCCCTGGTTCACATAGAAACGACCCTTCGAGGGATCAGTCCTGTCGTGGCCGTAACCAAACCACCTGGGATTGGCCAGGTCTGTAGGCTTCTGCCCGGCGAAGTGCACTTCCTTACGCAGGTCTGTGGGAGACCCTGCTGTATATTCCGCGCCCGCCTTGATCACGATGAACGAGTTGTAAGGAGGCGTAACCTTTTCGAGAAGCTGTGGCGAATTGAACTCGGTATTCACGGTATAGGTCGGGTTGCCGTTTATCACGAACTGACCGCCGGGGAATGACCTCACGTCGTCGAACAACATTACAGTGGCATAGGTCTGGTTATTCTCCATGCAGTTAGCCGTAACGCTATAAGCTGTAGGAGCTCCGAGGGGAGATGTAGTATTCCATGTCAGCGACTTGATCTCGCCACCGACAACACCGTACTGATAGCCGAAGGCATCGTAGTAACCCGGACCGGCACCCTTGAATATGGGCTTCCACTCGTCCTCTACCCTTGTAACCTTGTTATCCTTGTTGACATACACCTTGGATGAGAACTCAACCACCACGTCGTTCACGTCGTAGTCGCCCTCGTAAGGCCAGAGGTCTTCAAAATACATAGTACCGCTGAAATTCAGCACTGTTTCCTCTTCGGGACCGTCGATGGGCGGGTTGTCATTCACGGGGTCGGGAGTTATGATCACGCCGAAGATGGCATCGTTATGGTCGCCATCGGCCCAGGGGCCCTGGCCGGGTTTAAGGTCTTCACAGGCCACGATCCTCATATCGCCGGCTTTGAGAACTACCAGCTGCTTGTAACCCGAATCGGTAGTCCTGAACCTGGGAGTACCCAGATTGTAGCAATTGTCCGCATCCTGTATCATGTAGAAACCGATGCAGGTATTGGCCGGGAACTTGGCGCACCACTTGCTTCCGTCCCAATACCTGAGGTCGACCATCTGACCCACGCTGACAGCGGTGGTATTGGCAAAGATCACCTGGTTGTCTTCTTGAGCCTGGTTGGGAGTGTAAGTGGTTCCCGCGGGATAGGTGTAGTAACCTATCTTGTTGTGGAACGTACCCTGCCTTGAGATAAAGGCCACGGAAACGGAGGCCGAATCGGTAGCAGAGGTGGTTATAACGTTAGAATATGAGCCGTCGAAGAATTCGGGGTGAGCGATCTCGAGGTCCTGGCCTTCGACAAATGAACCGGCGATGCTGTCAAGGAACGAACCCCTGAAAGTGTAAGTGCCAGCCCTTGAAGCCGCCATCAGCTTAGCCGGAGAGGCTGCAGCCACGGGAGTGAAGTTGCTGAGGTTATTGATTGTAGAGTACAACAACCTGTCGGCGTCGTTAACGCCGGGAGCAGAGGTGTACACATACACATTGGTAACCGCGATAGGGAAAGGTATTTTCCCAGAGAACACACCGTTCTCGTTAGTGAAACCACGGAACAGCGGCGTCTTGTTGACGTCGAGCTGACCGTAGATATTCAACGGATTTTCAGAGAATACCTGAAACTCCAATTTGTAATTAACCCCGTAGCTTATATTGACAGTGCTCGACTTTACGGTCGCATAGTCAAAGTAGCTACCGCCTGTACCTCCGCCTGCGCCGCCACCCTCTTCGGGAGACTTAAGACAGCTCGAGAAGCCAAACAACAAACATAATCCTACAAGTAACTTTGTTTTCATTTCCGCCTAAATTTTAACTTAATTTCAAATTCTCCCATGAAATACCGGGACCCGCTTCGGTATAATTCTCTGTTCGCACCGCATGCAAACAAATGAAACCATACCACGATGCAAATATACTCACACAATCAATAATTTCAAAGAAAATAAACTGCTATTCTTAATATCCGAGTTTTTTACGCTAACTCCATGTATTTTTCATGGCATCCACACAGCTTTTTAAATCAGTGTCTATTTCTTGTAATCCAGCAACCACACCGTTTATCTAAGACACAATAACCTAATTCACAAAAATTAACGGCATCTATTCCTCCTTCTTTGACAACAGGAAATAAGCCACAAATTTCACCCTAACTATCGTGCAAGTTTTCTTGCTGGGGATCACACATATCGCCACCGGAATAACGCATAACTTGCGCCTAATATTGTATACGCCCGACCGCTACAGAACAGAGAACAGGCAACCGCTCCCGCGCATCACGCCCTAAAACAATGACGCCGCCGGAGGCATAACCTCCGGCGGCGTCGAAAACTCTGTCCCGTATATCCCGGGAAGGGGGGGCCTTACTTCCTGATATGGCCGTTAGCCACCAGGTATTCGGCGATCTGCACGGCATTGAGCGCCGCGCCCTTCTTGATCTGGTCGCTCACGCACCAAAAGGTCAGGCCGTTGGGATTGGATATATCCTTACGTATGCGGCCCACATACACGGGGCTCTCGCCCGCAAGGAACAGGGGCATCGGATACTTCTTGTTGGCGGGATCGTCGCATAGCACGATACCTTCGGCGCTCGCGAAAGCCTTGCGGGCGTTCTCCGCCGACACGGGAGCTTCGGTCTCGACCCATATCGACTCCGAGTGGGCCCTCATCACCGGCACCCTCACGCACATGGCGCTCACCTCGATATCCGAGTGCATTATCTTGCGCGTTTCGTGGTACATCTTCATCTCCTCCTTGGTATAGCCGTTGTCCATGAACACGTCCACCTGGGGTATCACGTTGAACGCCAGTTGATAGGCGAACTTGTCGACGGTGGGCTCCTCGCCCGCCACGATCTGCTCGTATTGGTGGTTCAGCTCGTCCATCGCAGCCGCCCCGGCGCCGCTGGCCGCCTGATAGGTCGACACATGCACACGGCGTATATGCGACAGTTTCTCGATAGCCTGCAGGGCCACGACCATCTGTATGGTGGTACAGTTGGGGTTGGCGATGATACCGCGGGGAGGATTGACCGCATCCCTCGGGTTGACCTCGGGCACAACCAAGGGCACATCTTCGTCCATACGGAAGGCGCTCGAATTGTCGATCATTATAGTTCCGTGCTTTGTGATGGTATCGGCAAACTCCTTGGAGGTCCCTGCCCCGGCGGAAGTGAAGGCTATGTCCACGCCCTTGAAGTCGTCGCCGTGACGCAGGAGCTTCACTTCGATCTTCTTGCCGCAGAACTCGTACACCTTGCCGGCGCTACGTTCCGAGCCGAACAACAACAATTCGCTGATGGGGAACTCCCTCTCCGAGAGCACGCGCAGGAATTCCTGTCCAACGGCTCCGCTCGCTCCTACAATCGCAACTTTCATATGTCTGTAATGTTTTATTATTTATGTATGTTACTTCAATGATTCAGGTTGGCCTTACTTCCCTTAATGATATTTATTGGGGTAAGATACGATTTTACATGAGTTATTTACCTTCGGTCTTCCTACTTTTGGCATTGCCCCAAAAGTAGGCAAAAGGTCTAGCCGCGTCTTCTGCTGGGGTCTCTTCCGGGAGCTTCCCTCGTTACACGATAACTGAGGGTGATCTCCCTCACGAGACCTCCCAAAGCGGCGATTATTTTGCTGTTCTTAACGTCACTCACGGACACACATTCTCCCCCCCATCCCATGCCGCAAAAGTAGCTGTTTCGCGGCAATCCGCAACAACTTGTTAAAATTTTATTATAATTGTGCGAAAACACACAAATTATAATACTCAGGCAATAGTTTACCTTATATATAATGGATTTCCCGGGCGCTAATTGAAGAAGTCGTCCACTCCCCCCGACCCACCCTGGGTGGAATCGGGGCCCTGCACCCCGTCGGGATCGCAGTTATGCACCACCACGCCCACCGGCACGGGGAACACATCCTCCTGCGAAACGCCTAAGGCCTTGTTGGCGTACACCTTCTTCATAAATTCGCCGTATATGGGTAGAGCCAGAGCCGAACCTTCGCCCCGGGCCGTGAGGTGGATACTGCGGTCCTCGCCGCCGACCCATGCTCCCGCCACAAGCTTGGGCGTTATACCGATGAACCAGGCGTCGGAGTTATTCTGCGACGTACCCGTCTTACCTCCCATATCGCCCTTGAAGCCGTACACCCATCTCAGGCGGCCGGCAGTACCTGCGTTGATAACCCCGCGCAGCATTTCCAGCATGGTATAAGCCGTCTGCTCGCTGATGGCGTCGGCGCTCGACGTGTTGAACGAGGCCAGAAGGTTACCGTGCCTGTCCTCGATACGGGTGACGAACAGCGGCTCGCTGAACACGCCCCTGTTAGCATAGGTGGCATAAGCCCCCACCATCTCGAACAGCGACACGTCGGCAGTCCCCAGGCAGAGGGCATAAACGGGGTCTATGTAGCTGTGTATCCCCATCTTATGGATAAAGTCGGCCACGGCGGCGGGCTGCTTGGCCTGCTTCATGATCCATGCCGAGTAGTTGTTGCGGCTGTTGGCGAGGCCCCACTTCAGAGGCTTCATCACCCCGTCGTAGACCACATTACCAGCCTCCTTGGGCTGCCATGCGTCGCCCGTGGCGGTCTCGATGGTCACCGGCAGGTTGGGCACCATGGTACAGGGATTATACCCCAGGTGATCGACGGCGAAGGTGTAGATAAAAGGCTTTACGGTCGATCCCACCTGCCTCTTGCCCTGCTTCACCATGTCGTACTTGAAATATTTGAAATCCGGACCGCCCACATAGGCCCTAACATGGCCGTTGGAGGGGTCGAGGGCCATGAACGACCCGCGCATGAACTTTTTGAAATAGAGTATCGAGTCCCTCGGGGTCATCACCGTATCGATGCCGCCCTTGTAAGAGAATATCCTCATCTCGGTCGGCGTGGTGAAAGCCTTGTCTATCTCGGCGTCCGACGCGCCGGCGCGCTTCATCAGGCGGTAGCGTTCGGTCTGGCGCATGGCGTTGCGGATGATCTTCTCTATCTCGCTCTTGTCAAGATTCACGAAGATACTCCTGCGCCACTTCACCTGCGCGTCGAGGGCGGGCTGCACGTCTTTGGACATACGGTCGTACATAGCCTCCTCGGCATACTGCTGCATGTCGGCGTTGATAGTGGTATATATCTTCAGCCCGTCGCGGTAGAGGTTGTATTCGTTGCCGTCGGCCTTGCGGTTCTTCTTGCACCATCCATATATGGGGTTATTCTCCCAACGGCGTACTTCCTGCTCGTAATCCCACTCGTTGGCATACTGCGATCGGCGGGGCTTGTCGGCGGTCATCACCAGGCGCAGCATCTCGCGGAAATATGTGGCCCTGCCTTCGTTGTGCGACACGGGGTGATAGTCGAGCTTTATAGGCAGCGCGGAGAGCGAATCCCGCTGCTGCTTGGTGATAAAATCGTCCACTGCCATACGCGAGATCACCGTATTGCGCCTTGCCATCGCGCGGTCGTAGTTACGCACGGGGCTATATCTCGTGGGCGCATTGACCACCCCCACCAACATCGCCGCCTCCTCGACGGTCAGTTCGCGGGGATTCTTGCCGAAGAACGTGCGCGACGCGGAGCGGATGCCGTAGGCGTTACTGCCGTAGGGCACCGTATTGAGATACATGGCTATGATCTCCTCCTTGGTGTAGTTGTACTCGAGCATCACGGCGGTGATCCACTCCTTGAGCTTAGACACCACCAGCACCGACCCCTTCGATATGGGATTGGAATATATGGTCGTATCGCGGGGATAGAGGTTCTTGGCGAGCTGCTGGGTGAGGGTGCTGCCCCCGCCCTGGGCGGTATTGCCGAGTGCCACGGTCTTCACGGCCACCCTCGCCAGGGAGATGAAGTCTATGCCGGAATGGGAGTAGAAGCGCACGTCTTCGGTAGCTACAAGCGCCGCGACAAGGTTGGGCGACAGCTCGTCGAAGTCGACGTAGGATCGGTTCTGGATAAAGAAACTGCCTATCATATCCCCGTCCTCGGAGTATATCTCGGTGGAGAGGTTGCTCTTGGGGTTCTCCAACTCTTCGAACGAGGGGAGCTTGCCGAACACGCCGAGCCTGGTCAGAATGAGCATCAGGAGCAGTACGGCGAACGGCGTACCCACGATGATCCAGAACCATTTCACGGCCTGGGGTGTGGATAGTTTTTCTTTGAGCGTTTTCTTCGACATAGAAGTTTGGGCGCGAAGCTGAATTACGTTGGATTTCAGCCGCAAAGGTATTATTTAAATCGATAAATGCGAACAGCCTGCGGATGCTTTTTTCTTCCGGGCAGGGGCCGTGGACTACTCCACCCTCAACCTGTCGGTAGATATCACTATCGAGGGCTCTGCGGTACGCACCACACGTGCTATGACCGTATAGCCACCTTTTTTCAGGCGTTTAAGCTCCGGCACTTCGACCACGGCCTTAGCTCCCGGGGCGATCCCCAACTTCACGGGAACGCTGTTCAGCGGCTTTTTATTGCTTGCGAAGGTCACCTCGCAGCGCAGTTCCGCCCCGCTCAGGTCGTCGAAAAGGCTGTTGTTGGTTATCTCTATCGCGCTCCGGCCTTCCATGCGCATGGCCACCCTCTGGTCGCGGCGCTCCGGACGTTCAAAATAGGATATATCGTAATAATTTATCTCCGGGCGAGACGCCGTCGTACGCGCCGAAGCAGCTCCCTCGCCCTTGGCACCGCCGCCGGATATCACAATATCGGTGTTCCACTCCCCTGCGGCCCATTCATAAACTATGGGCCTCGAAGCTTCGGCCTTCTTGAGCCTCAGGTATGATTCGTAGAGGTTATAGCCGTTGCCGCCCTGCCCACCGATGGAGAACATCACGGCACAGGGGTGCCCCTGCGACGAGCAGTAGGCGCTCAGGGCCCTCTGCACGTATGCCTCCCCCCACTTGGGATCGTTGGCCGGCGTGCCGCCTAATTCACGAGATAAGCCCGAGCGGCGCGTATCGATATTAGCCTGCGGGCAAACGTAGAGGCCGTAGCGGTCGCACAGCGAATATATCTCTTCGCTCCTCGGGCAGCCGGAAAGCAGCAACATATTCACATCGGCGGCCTTGAAGCGCAGGATATCCTTCTCTATCTGCGCCCCCTCGGCGGGAGCGTATTTCACGGCCCTCATATTTACCTTTTTACCGTTTAAGAACAGGCCGTCCCACCTCATCTCGACCCTCCTCAGCCCCACTTTCACGGCCATATACTCGCCGAAACGGCCCTCGTACTGGGTGCGCAGCTGCACGGTGTAGAGCTCGGGCGACTCATGGCTCCACATGCGGGCGGCGGGCACGGGGATATAGAATTTGACGGTATCCTCGCCCTTCATTCCCAGGGTCACATCCTGCGAAGCGTGCGATATTTTCTCCCCCGATGGCGAGTATAGCTCGATATAGACCTTGGTCGTACGTTTGTTGAGCAGGCCCGTTTTCATCACGGCGCCGAAATAGAGCGTGGCGTCACTGTTGAACTCGCTGAACGACACGGAATAAACGTAATCCATTAGCCTCAACTTCGGCTGGGAAATTACCTGTATGCCGCGAGCGATGAACGTGCCCGCAGTGTGTGATATATTATCCTGTAGCACGGAGGTCGCGCCGCCGCTGCGCACGACAACGGCCATTTCGTTCTTCCCGTCGCTCACGTAGGGCGTGATGTCGAATTCACTCACGGCGCACGGGTCGGTGAACGCGCCCGCCTTTTGCCCGTTCACATATAGCTCGAACGGCCCGTTAACAGACTCCACACGGACGAACACCGCCCGCTCGACCCATGCGAAAGGCACCTTGAATTCTTTGCGGTACACGGCTATGGGGGTGGCAAGCGGCTGTTTCTGGGGTACGGATACCTTGGCCCAGCCCGCGCCGTCGGCACTTCCCTTCAACACGGCGGGGTCGAATCCGCCCTCCGGCAGAGCCTTCACCTTCCACTCTCCCGACATATCTATCACGTACGACGAGGCTAACGGATTCCCCGCCACGGCCAACGCGGCACTGTTATAGCTCACAAGCGGCGTGCGGGGTGACTCCCTGCGCCACTCTATTTCGGGCAGGGGCGACTGCCTGCGCTCCGGGGCCAGGAAGAGCGACGGCTGCGGGGCGGGCTTTGCAGCCTGCGGTCTGGATGAGGACACCCTGCGCTGGGCGCCGCCGCGCGAAGAAACCTGCGCCGAAACCTCTCCTGCGCACCATGCCGCCAACGCGGCGCATATCAATAAATATCTCACTGACATATGTTTTCTCTATATAATCATGGTCTCTGGCCTGCCCTTTGGGCAATACCCCCGCAAGATACGCACTTTCCTCCACACTACATCAAAAAATAAGCAGGAGTTTCGCACCAAAAAAGCGAAACTCCTGCCTTCGTTCCAATCCACGCGGACTAAACCTGCGCTCCCCCCCCGGTTTATTTTTTCTCCGGCCCCGCGATGGCGGCGGCGATGGTGGCGAGGTTGATTATCGAGCGCACGCTGGCGTTCTCGGCAATGAGGTGCACGTTGGCCGAGGTGAGACCCATAAGTATCGGCCCGGTGATGTCGGCACCCCCGATCTGCTCCATGATCCTGTATGACACGTTGGCTGCGGAGAGGTTGGGGAATATCAGCGTATTGACCTCGCGATCGCCCAGGCGGTTGAACGGGAATAGCTCCTGGCGCTTCTTGCGGTCAAGGGCTATGTCGGCCTTCATTTCGCCGTCGACCAGCAGGTCGGGATAGCTGTCGTGGAGTATCTCCACTGCCTTACCCACCTTCACCGTTTCCGATTCCGTATCCGTACCGAAGTTGGAGTGCGACAGCAGGGCTATTACCGGCTCGAGACCGAACTTGCGCACGGTGCTGGCGGCCTGTAGGGTTATCTGCACGAGCTCCTCGGTCGTGGGCGAGGTGTTCACCGCCATGTCGGCGAAGAACATCGGGCCGCGGCGCGTGGTCACGATCTCCATCGAGGAGAGCAGCTGGTTATTCATCCCGAACACCTGCCTCACCGGCTCCAGAGCCTTGGTGTAGCGGCGGCTGTAGGCCAGTACGGCCGACTCGGCCTCGCCCGAGGCCAGGAGCATCAGCGAGAACCAGTCGCGCATCATCATATATTTGCGGGACTCGATATGGCTGGCCCCCTTGCGGCTGAGCTTCGAGTAGAGCAGGGCGGCGTATTTATCGCGGCGCGCGCACTCCTCGTCGCTGCGGAAGTCGACTATGAGCGAGGGATTGATCTCGAGGTTGTTCTTGACGAGTATGGCCTCTATCTTCTTGCGGCTGCCCACGAGTATGGGGGTTATAGTGCCGTCGTTCATCATATGTATGGCGGCCTTGACGGTGTTCTCCTTGTCGCCGTCGCTGAACACTATGCGGCGGGGACCCAGGGCCAGGGCCTTGGAGCGCATGGCGCGCAACAGCTTGTCGCTGAGGCCCATCCTATCCTCAAGGCCTGAGGTGTATGCATCCCAGTCGTCGATACCGCGGCGGGCCACGCCGGACTCGATGGCCGCCTTGGCCACAGCTACGGAGATGTGGGATATAAGGCGCGAATCGAGCGGCTTGGGGATAAGGTACTCTCTGCCGAAAGTGATATTGCTATCGTTATACGCCGCCGTAACTATCTCAGGAACAGGCTCTTTAGTGAGGGCTGCGAGCGCCTTCACGGCGGCTATCTTCATTTCCTCATTGATGGTCGTGGCCATCACGTCGAGCGCGCCGCGGAATATATAGGGAAAGCCAAGCACGTTATTCACCTGATTGGGATAGTCCGAGCGGCCGGTGGCGAAGATTATATCCTTACGTGAGGCCATGGCCTTGTCGTAGGATATCTCGGGATTGGGGTTGGCCAGCGCGAAGACTATCGGGTCGGCGGCCATGCTTTGCACCATCTTCTCCGTCAGTACGTCGGCAACCGACAGGCCCAGGAATACATCTGCGTCCTTCACAGCCTCCTCGAGGGTGGATATATTGCGCGAGGTGGCGAATTGCTTCTTGATATTGTTAAGGTCTGTGCGCTTGGCAGTTATCACCCCCTTGCTGTCGCACATCACGAGGTTTTCGGGCTTCACGCCCAGGGCGATATAGAGTTTGGAGCACGACACCGACGCCGCGCCAGCCCCGTTCACCACCACCTTCACCTTGTCGATCTTCTTGCCGGTGATCTCGAGGGCGTTGAGCAGTGCGGCCGAAGAAATTATAGCCGTGCCGTGCTGGTCGTCGTGCATCACGGGTATCGACAGCTCCTTCTTGAGCCTCTCCTCGATCTCGAAGCACTCGGGGGCCTTGATGTCCTCGAGATTTATCCCCCCGAAGGTCACCGATATGTTTTTTACGGTCTGTATGAATTCGTCGACGTTCTTGGTATCAACCTCGATGTCGAACACGTCTATATCGGCGAATATCTTGAACAGCAGCCCCTTGCCCTCCATCACGGGCTTGCCGGCCATCGCGCCTATGTCGCCCAGGCCCAGCACCGCCGTGCCATTGGATATCACAGCCACGAGGTTGCCCTTGGCCGTATATTTATATGCGTCTTCGGGATTTTTCTCGATCTCCAGGCACGGCTCAGCCACTCCCGGCGAGTAGGCCATAGACAAGTCCTTCTGAGTGCTGTACGGTTTTGTAGGCACCACTTCGATCTTCCCCGGCCTCCCCTCCGAATGGTAGAGGAGAGCCTCTTCTCTTTTGCTCTTGACTGTTGATCCCATTTTCAGATACTGTTTCTTATTTTCGCAATTAAGTCGTACATTTGCCGCCGGCGAAGCACTCGCCACCACCCCTTTACCGTAATCATTCGCCAAGTTACTCCGGCGTCACGGTGAATAAAATCGCACAAAAATCCACTTTTTGTTAAAAATTTACCGCGTTTGTGTTTTCGAGTTTATTTCAAGACAAACTGGGTTAAAGTTATAACTTTTTATTCGAAAAATGAACTCTCTGCCGCAACTTAATTTTCCGAAATTTTCGTTCAGGATACTCTGCGACGAGGGGGGCGGCAGTTGCCGGATATGGGACGGAATACGCCGCCAGTGGCTGGTGATCACCCCCGAGGAGTGGGTACGGCAGAACTTCATACGCTACATGGTGGAACACCGCGGCGTGTCGCCCGGCCACGTGTCGCAGGAGTACCCCGTGCAGCTGAACAAGACCCAACAGAGGGCCGACATCGTGATCTTCGGCGCCTCGCTCGAGCCGCTGATGCTCATCGAGTGCAAATGCCCCGACGTGGAGATCACGGAGAAGGTGTTCCGCCAAGCGGTGCGCTACAACAGTGTGATCAAGGCACGCTATGTGGTTGTGACCAACGGCCTCAGGCACCTGTGCTGCACGCTCGACGCGGAGACCGGCCGCTACGGCTCGATGGTAGAACTGCCCGACCTGGCAAATTTCTTCAAGTAGACATATGCCATAAACGGCTTCATACAGGACGCGGACTTTGCCATCAGGCAAAGTCCGCGTTTTTTACCGTCGATTAGTCGGTGCCGTTTAAGTTATTTTTTCAAACAACCATTTGACATTCTTATTGGCCCCTACGTAAAACCACGCCAAAGGAACAAAGCAGAAGATGAATCGTTTACACGAAAAACGAAGTACATTGACGATGTCGTCCCAGACATAATCGACCTGATAGATAAGCACCAGATAAAAAATTGCAGACAGGCCGATCAACAGCAAAGCAATCGCCTGATCTCCCCGTTTGACGATCCAATAGATATTGGAAACCACGGCTATTGCAAAAAACAGGAACGTCCATCCGAAAAGAGGGATACTGGTTATCAGATTATTCCACATCTCATGATGGATGATCATCAACTTCTTCGCATCCCAGAAAGGCTTGAAGATAAAGACCTGGACCGCTTCAAGATTATTGAATTTAAGGAATAGGTTCCAGAATATGAACGGAAGTACGCACAGAAGTGAGAAGACGATAAGTTGTCTCCAGTTCTTACTGCGCAGCGTATCCCAAAGCAGGATACAGCAACAGGCGCCGATGAAAACGATGCCTTCGCTTCTGGTCCAAATATTTAACATCAAGAGCAGAGTCGATATCCATAGTAGCGACCGTTCCCGTTTGTAATACCACGCCACGAAGAACAGCACCCCCAGGGAGGCGTAGAAGGCATGCATCACATTGGTGGAGGAGAGCGACGAAAAGGAGATAAATTCAGGGGTTATAAAGGCAAAGAATGTCACGACGGCTGCAAGTGCGGGGACCGCAAAGCGCCTCAACACCCCGTAGAACGCTATAATGAACGAAAGGTAATGCAGGGCGTTCACTATTTTAGAGGTCTCCGCCCCCGCCATATAAACATAGGCGTAACTGCACTGGGTGAAAGGAGTATAAGAGATATACGAGCCCGCGCTTCTGGCCGATTCGTAAAAATTGGGGGAATTGAACAGGCTCAGGTTACGGATCGTACCCTCGCTTGCAATGACTTTACCCAAAAGGTCGAACCCGGCCAGGCTGTCCCGGTCTATAACCGGAAAATAAACGCACCTCGAAAAATTCATCACCTCCACCACTATCATAGCGGCGACAAACACCAGCCATAAAAGGTTCAACCCCGAAAGATCGACCTTGAACGCCTCCTGTTTCCACCTCAGGAGATTCTCTTTTTTATAGAACATCCATCCTGAGAGCAATAAAATAAACAGAACAGAGCTCCAGAGCATGGAGTTTATGCTCAGGCGCACACCGATGGCGTCGAGCAGGACCATAATAACGGTCTGCACCCCGATACCCACAGGAAACGACAGACCCGCAAGCTCCAACAACCCGAGCTTGGATGATATGGACAGGAGCAATACCGCCCCGAGCAGGAAAGAGATGATAACAGCTATCGTAGTCATATAAATACCTGCCTTAATTATCGTTTGGGAATGACGGTGAACTCGGGTTTATTGCTGGTCTCATACCCCAGATCCTCATAACCGTGTCCGGAAGCGATGGCGACGTGCGTCACCTTTCCCATCAAAGGATTGTCGACCTCGCCTTTCATCACTACGTTACGCGGGTAAAGGAAATAGGTCAGGCAGTATTTATCCGTGAGCCGTTGGTCCACATCCTTGCGTCCTTCGAATATCTGACCGGGGTTAGGAAACAGGATAATGGCATTCTCCGAAGTATGGTCCTTTATAAACATATAGTAGGTATACAAAAACCCCAATTTCATTCTGTAACGCTGATCGAGGGTCGTATCCGGAAATTTACGTGCAAGCTTCCAACTTTTCACCATCATAGTATTCCACACCCATGAATAAACGGGAGTGTTGCTGATGGCGGAGCACAATATCACTAATCCCGCTATGCCTACCAGGATACTTTTCAAACCGAAAAACCGTAGCAGGAACTCTTTTGCTACGCCCTTTGGGGGATGTGCGGCCTTGGGCTGTTGCTTCCGGGGGGCTTGCGGGTTTCGCTGTTTTGACTTACTCATTCAGAGACTGTTATTCTGCATCTATATACGGCTACTAATGTACGACAAAATACACGATATAATTAATACAGGTCATATAATTTCACTTTTCACATCATACCGCAACAATTACCGGCCATCAAATAACATTATCGCCCATATCCTATAGCGGACATGGGCGATAACGGTCATAGTACAGTCTCGGAGATCCTTACGACTTCTTCGGATTAAGCAGCTGGAGCATATACTCGCTCTCCCAATCCACGGTAGTGCGTATCCACTCCTTCTTCAACCCCACTATCGAGAAGCCCTTAGCCCTGAACAGGGACAGGCTCTGCTTATTGCTCAAAGGTATATTACAGTAAAGCTGATTCATTCCCAGTATCTGGAAACTGTACATTATCAGGGCGTTAAGAGCCGACGATGCATACCCCACACCCTGATCCTCCGAATTATATATCAGTATCCCCACTCCCGCCCTGCGGTTGTTGGGGTCTATATCGAAGAGGTCTATGGCTCCCACCGGGCGGCACGACTCCTTGTCCTCTATGATCAGGCGCAGCTGCCTGGTCTCATAGATGTCGTACTTCTGGTTCTCTATGAACTCCCGCAGTATATATTTCGAAAAGGGTGAGATGGTATTGCTCACCCTCCATATATTGGTATCGTTCTCCCACTTGTAAAGTATGTTGATATCCTCCGGCTCCAGGGCCCTCAACCTCACAAGATCGTTTTCAAGTATATCCATCTTTATTTCATTTTTGCACGCGTGGCCGGCCAGAAGGCTGGCGCACGGCTACAAACCCAATATCCTGTCGTGGATGAGCATCGCCACACCGAAGGCGCCCACCTGTTCGTTGCCGTCGGAAAGGCGGTACTCGGTGTCGTTGGCGACCAGGCTCAGCGAGAACTTGTTGGCCGCGGCCTTCAGCGGCAGGAGCATGTAGTCACCCGCGGTGGAGAGGTCGCCCCCTATTATTATAAGCTCGGGATTGTAGAGATTGACCAGCATGGCCACTCCCTTGCCTATTTTCTCGCTCGCCTGCTCGATCAGCTCTATGGAGAGCATGTCGTCTTTCTTCGCCGCCTCGATAATGTCCTTTAGGTGTATCTCTTCGGGCTTGCACTTGCCGTTGTTACAAAGTATGGTGCTGCTACCGGAGGCTATCTTATTCCTCATTTTTTTCTCTATGGCCGGGCCCGACACCTCGGTCTCGAGGCACCCCTTCTTGCCGCAGGCGCATATTATTTCGTTGTCGAAGAATGGGATGTGGCCGAACTCGCCCGCAAACCCGCTCTTGCCGTAGTATAGCTTGCCGTCGATGATTATGCCGATACCCACGCCCTGGCCCAGGTTAAGGTAGAGGATATTCTTGAGGTCGGGGCAGCACTGGTTGTACTCGGCATAACACATGGCCCTGGTGTCGTTCTCGATGAGCACCTTGTGCCCCGTACGCTGTTCGAGTATCTCGCGCAGGGATTTTTTCTGCGAGGTGAAATACTTGTAGCTGCGCCCGGTCTGCTGGTTGACCCTGCCGGTGATACACACGCCCACACCGAGAATTTTCTGACGATCTATGCCGCACTTCTCCAGGAAATTCTCGATCGTATCGCCTATCAACTCCAGACACTGCGGCGTGTCGGCGAGGGTGAAATCTTCGAGGCTATCATGGATTATTATATTGTTATGCAGGTCGATAATGGTCATATTGATCTTGTCACGGCCCACTTCCACGCCCGCGAAATATATCGCCGAGTTGGCCAGCCCGAATATGTTGGGGCGGCGGCCTCCGGCGGTCTCTATCTTGCCGTTGTCGACCACGATCTTCTCAGCCACGAGCTCAGCCACGAGCTTGGTCGTGGTGGGAATGCTGATATGCAGGTGGGCCGCAAGGTCGGAGAGTGTACACTCGGTACGGATGGCCATGTAGGCGATGATGCTCTTCTTGAGGAGATTGTTCTTTTGCACTATCCCTTTGAGATCATTCTCATCGATGCTGAAAAACTCGCGTAGTGTAGTCATGATTTTTAAAACGTTAAATTGTCCCGCAGGCGGCACCAGCTTTATGCCTGAGTATGATTGAGATACATATTCACGGAAACCCGGAGCGCTGCGGCACATCAAACTTAAATTTTTTATAAATAAAAAACAATAGCATTAGTAATTTTTCTTAAAATATTTTGCATTTTTTACAAAAAAGCGGAACCGCCGTTTGGCGATTCCGCTTTTTTGCGACCGGGAGCGCTATGCTCCGCGACGTAACGCTATATTACAGCGACTGCATGGATTGGCACACAGCTTCCCTGTTTACTTTTTTGATCAGGCCGGCGAGCACGCTGCCGGGTCCGAGTTCGATGAATTCATCGGCGCCGTCGGAGAACATGTTCTGCACTATCTGCGTCCAACGCACGGGAGCTGTGAGCTGCGCCACGAGGTTCCGCCTCAAAAAAGCCGCCTCATTACGGAGACGGCTTTCTTGTAAAAATTCACTGCGTTATACGATAAAAAACGCTATGGTAACTTTATGAAACCCAAGAATGTCGTGTACGGTGTTTCATAATATTTATCTCTGAGTATATCGATAGTAGGCTTGTTACTTTCAACGAAGATTTTATCGGATTTGTCCATACCCAGCTTCTCTTTCTGAACATGCGTCAAAATAAGTGTATAATCTCTAAGCGAGCTCCCCTGAAGCAGGAACAGCACCTTATTCTTCTCTTTGGACGGCATTATTACAAAATTAAGGTTACTGTAAGACCTATGTAGGGATTCTTTCTTATTATCCTCTGCGGCACAGCTTACAATATCCTTTGAGATCGCAGTCAGGCTCTGGTCCAGATCAAGACAATTGGATACTAAGGCTTTTACCGTTACCACCGTCGCCTGTCCGTCCTGTACCTTACCGATATTCATAAAATCCGCTTTATCTAGCACCCAGTATTCAGCTACCGTGTAGGTAAACCACTCCTTGCTTATCGCAGGATACCTGTAAGACCCGTACCTTGTCTTCCAAACCAATAAGATATATTCCTTACTGTCATAAGACATATTGTAGACGGTATAGGATATAAAATTCTCTTCGCCCAGAGCCCTGCCTTCATAATTTTCCTGGCTTGGCGAGGTACTTGCCTCTGCGGTAGGTATCCGGTTGAGCCTGCTGACCCACTGTCCGTCTTGGCACAACTTCCATCCCTTAGCCGTCGTAAGCGTACCTATGGGGACAGGGTTTATCTTCGGTAGAGCGGCACTTACCCTCTGGCCGATTTCCTGCTTGGATGGATCCACTAACGGGAACACATGGGTTTGATCCGTGCCTTTATTCGTTTCGTATTGTTGCCTGTAGCGTGCTAATTCCTCTTCGGCACTCTTTCTCCTTTCCAGTAACAACTTGTCTATCTCAGGGCTTCCTGTTATCCTTTCCTTCGCGATCTTTTCTTGCTCCGCGACCAGGACGGGATACTTTTCCATAGCATACTTCCGCCTTACATTTTCACCTATGTACTTGCTACTGCGTATGTAGGCCATATCGCCGACGAACTTCGATAGATAACTCTTCCCTACCATCGCATTCATCGAGATAAGGACATCCTGGTTATTCCATATCGCGCGGTAATAATCATTAATATAACCGTTACCCTTTTCACTCTTATCGGAAATCATGGAATAGACTATCAGATAATCCTTTTCCGCCATTTTGCCTATCACTTCCCTATTGCTGTTCAGTATCTCGATCTGGTCCGTACCTGTACAATACGGCAATTCGGAATCCTTGTTCGAATCTCTGTTCTTTTTAAGTTGATCATAGTCAAATGCAAGTCCAGCCCTCTGCGCCGGAGTATCTTTCGACACCTTAAGCGTTTGCACCACTTGTTTTACAATATTATTGTCATTTTCGTTTATAGTCGATATAGTGACAAAGCCCCGCTTGCCATCCACCACCGTTTCGACATATGCCCTGTATTTGTCGTCCGCGTTCACACTAACGACTATCAACGTATCTCCGGGCACAATCCTTGCTATCACGCTTGCACCGGAAACGGCAGACTCTCGCAGTGAGGTTTGAAGCGAGGAAGCTATTATATACGACCCAAATTTATCGGCCTGGGAATAACCGACATTGCATATCGACACACACAATAATGCTAGAATAAATAATTTTGATTTAGGTTTCATAATAAACGGGATTAGTATTTACTGGTAAAGTTAGAAATAATTTAATGAATGCCAACGAAGAGAGTGATTTTCTGTAAATTACCCAGGTGTGTAATATTAAAAAAGCGGAACCACCATAAGGCGGTTCCGCTTTTTTGCACCCGAAGGCGTTACGTTTACGGACGTAACGGTATATTACAGCGACTGCATGGATTGGCACACAGCTTCCCTGTTTACTTTTTTGATCAGGCCGGCGAGCACGCTGCCGGGTCCGAGTTCGATGAATTCATCGGCGCCGTCGGAGAGCATGTTCTGCACTATCTGCGTCCAACGCACGGGAGCTGTGAGCTGCGCCACGAGGTTGGCCTGTATCGACTGCGGATCGGTATAGGGTTTGGCGTCCACGTTCTGGTACACTGGGCATACGGGCTTTGCGAACGGGGCGGCCTTGATGGCGGCTTCCAGCTCCACACGCGCGGGTTCCATCAGCGGAGAGTGGAACGCACCGCCCACATTGAGTTTCAGCGCCCTTTTGGCTCCGGCTTCGGTCAGCTTGGCACAGGCCGCGTCAACGGCTTCGTTAGAGCCGGAGATAACCAGCTGCCCCGGGCAGTTGTAGTTGGCGGCAACCACCACGCCGTCGATAGAGGCGCAGATATCTTCCACCGCCTTATCCTCGAGGCCAATGATCGCAGCCATGGTCGAGGGATTCATCTCACAGGCCTTCTGCATAGCCATGGCGCGCTTCGACACGAGCTTCAGGCCGTCCTCAAAGCCGAGGGCTCCGGCAGATACCAGGGCGCTGAATTCGCCCAGTGAGTGACCGGCTACCATGTCGGGCCTGAACGCGTCGCCGAGGCTCTTGGCCAGGATCACAGAGTGGAGGAAGATGGCAGGCTGCGTCACCTTCGTTTCCTTGAGCTGTTCGTCGGTACCCGAGAACATGATGTCGGTGATGCGGAAGCCGAGGATCTCGTTGGCCTTCTCGAACATCTCTTTCGCCAGGGGTACATTGTCGTACAGGTCCTTGCCCATACCTACGAACTGCGCGCCCTGACCGGGGAAAACATAAGCTTTCATATCTATCTGGTTTGGTTAATGATTTACATTATTTAGAAACTGTTCACGTTGTGCTCATTTCTTCACGACTCGGCATAGTCCGCAAGCGGCCTCTACCCTCGCTGCTCGAAATGTTCATATTTCGTCAGTTTCTTTGACGGGGCAAAGGTAGTAAAAATGGCAAAAAAACCTTAAACTTGCATAGATTATAAGCTATGTAAACGCGGTAACCCGCGCCACCACTAAATCCGCCGCCGGACACGCCTTACGCAAACGCAAGAGCTAAAACACACTCTCATGATATCTGTTATCTATTATTTTTGTTTCTTCTTTTTCATACTGCTCTATTTCCCCATATTCATCCTTGTATACCTCGTCACCCTGCCGTTCGACAAGGAGCGTCTGGTGCTTCACCGCGCCTCCGGATTCTGGGGCAAGGGTATCTACCGCATGGGCATAGGCTGGCATACGAAGGTCGAGGGGCTGGAGAATATCGACAAGAGTAAGCCTTACGTTATTCTGGTCAACCACCAGTCGTTCCTCGACATCCCGTTGATGTACGTCATACCGCTCAACTTCAAGTGGATATCAAAAAAAGAGGTGTATAAGATGCCCATATTCGGCATGGTGCTTTACATGCACGGCGACATCGCCATCGAGCGCGGCTCGTCCGACGGCCTGAAGAAGATGATACGCCAGAGCGTCGCCCGCCTCTCGCGCGGCACCTCGGTGATAATATTTCCCGAGGGCACCCGCAGCCGCACAGGGCGCATAAACCGCTTTAAACCTGGAGCCTTCTCGCTTGCCAAGAGCGCGGGGGTCGACCTGCTGCCGGTAGTGGCCGACGGTAACCGCAATATAATGGACGGCTGGAAAGTCCGCTCCCCACATACCTTTACCGTGCGCGTACTCGAGCCCATCAAGGCCGACTACATAGCCTCCAAAGATATCAAGGAGCTCGCCGAGGAGGTACACAGCATAATGGAGGCCGCCCACAGACAGATAGCCCCCGAGGTTTACGAGAACCAGAAATAACATCAAGTCCGTATCTGGTTCGGCCTTTGCAGAGTCAAAGACCGGCAGCCTGCCGCCGCCCCACGCGGCGGGCTGCTACTCGCCCCGGGCTCGTCACTGCCCCGCCGCCGGCGTCAGGACTGAACGATTGGTATACAATAAAATTTACATGAGTGCGGCAAGGGCGAAAATATTTAATTTTTGCTACCTTTGCACCAATTAAAAAGACCCTAAACAAGGAGGACAACCATGAGCGCTTCTTCGTTAACTTACAGTGACGAACACATACAAACCCTCGACTGGAAGGAACACATCCGCCGCCGCCCCGGTATGTATATCGGTAAGCTCGGCGACGGCACCTCGTCCGACGACGGTATCTACATCCTGATGAAGGAGGTGCTCGACAACTCCATCGACGAATACATGATGGGCTTCGGCAAGGGCATCGACATCTCCATCGAGGAGGGCAAGGTGACCATCCGCGACTACGGGCGCGGCGTGCCCCTGGGCAAGCTCACCGACGTGGCCTCGAAGATGAACACCGGCGCCAAGTACGACTCCAAGGCCTTCAAGAAATCCGTCGGTCTCAATGGCGTAGGTATCAAGGCCGTGAACGCCCTTTCGAGCGAGTTCACCATCCGAAGCGTACGCGACGGCGAGGCCCGCACCGTGACCTTCTCCGCCGGCAACGAGACCTCTGACAACAAGGAGGCGGGTGTTAAGGACAAGAACGGCACGATGGTATCTTTCGTCGCCGACCAGAGTGTCTTCGGCCCCTACGCTTACCAAATGGAGTACGTCGAGGCCATGGTGCGCAACTACACCTACCTCAACGCGGGCCTGCAGATCAAGGTCAACGACCAGGTGTTCGTGTCGACCAACGGCCTTTTGGACCTGCTCAACGAAAACATAAGCGAAGAACCCCTCTACCCTCCCATCCATATCCGCGGCGAAGACATAGAGATAGCCATAACCCACGGCAGCGGCTACAACGAGACATATTATTCGTTCGTCAACGGCCAGCACACCACCCAGGGAGGCACCCACCAGACTGCCTTCCGCGAGGGTATCGCCAAGACCATCAAGGAGTTCTACCGCAAGGACTACGACCCCGCCGACATCCGCACCTCTATCATCGCGGCCATAAGCGTCAAGGTCGAAGAGCCCATGTTCGAGAGCCAGACCAAGACCAAGCTCGGCAGCAAGGACATGGGCCCGGGCGGCCCCACGGTGCGTAACTTTATAGTAGACTTCCTCAAGGAAAACTTAGACAACTACCTCCATAAACACCCCGAGACCGCCGATATCCTCAACAAGAAGATCATCGAGAGCGAGAAGGAGCGCAAGGCCATATCAGGTATCCAGAAGAAAGCCCGCGAAATGGCCAAGAAGGTGAGCCTCAACAACAAAAAGCTGCGCGACTGCCGCGTCCACCTGGGCGACAAGAACGACCGGAATGAGGATACGATGATATTCATCACCGAGGGCAACTCGGCCAGCGGCTCAATCACCAAATCGAGGGACGTCAACACGCAGGCCGTGTTCAGCCTCAAGGGTAAGCCCCTCAACACTTTCGGCCTCACCAAGAAGATCGTCTACGAGAACGAGGAGTTCAACCTCCTGCAAGCCGCCCTCAACATCGAAGAGGACATGGACAACCTGCGCTACAACAAGGTGATCCTGGCTACCGACGCCGACGTCGACGGCATGCACATCAGGCTGCTGATGCTGACCTTCTTCCTGCAATTCTTCCCCGACATCATCGGCCGTGGCCACCTGTACATACTCCAGACCCCGCTGTTCCGCGTGCGCAACAAGAAGGAAACGCGCTACTGCTACACCGAGGAGGAACGCGTGGAGGCCATAAACAAGCTGGGGCCCAACCCCGAAATAACCCGGTTCAAGGGTCTGGGCGAGATCTCGGCCGACGAATTCAAGGAGTTTATCGGCGAGAATATGAGGCTCGACAAGGTGAAGCTCACCAAGGCCGACCCGATACACGACCTGCTCGAGTTCTACATGGGCAAGAACACCCCCGACCGCCAGGGTTTCATCATCGACAACCTCAAGATCGAGGCCGACTTTATCGAGGAGACGGCATAGTTAGGACCGGTCTGATACAAATTAAACAGGGCCTGCGCGAATGCGCAGGCCCTGTTTGCTTTCTATCTACTCCCATAATACATGCCTCTGTTCAAGCCGTTCCACCCCTCGCCCAATGAACAAAATGCAATCATATTCATCTCCGCGGCCATGGGGGTCGCACCGGAGGTGCGAGCCGAGGAGATAAGCATCGCGGTAACGCGATGCAGGTGCTTACCAGTACACGGAGTATCTGCCGACACCGGGTATGTTAAATTCTTAAAGCGCCTCCGGCGCTCGCTCCCGCCAATTGCGCGATATTCACGCCCGGGCAGGGGTCGAGGGAATCCGTTAAAAAACGACGCTGTGTCTAACGACTGTTAGCAGGGACGAAGGTCCTGCTAAAAAGGAGGAGTTCGACGTTTTAGGATGTACGAAGACCCCCTGTCAGTGAATATCCACAGGCGGCACTTTTTGGGTACCTTTTGTGTGCACAAAAGGTACAAGAGAAACTCACTTAAACACGAATAAAAAATTTTCGTACCTTTTGAACGCACAAAAGATGCTGACCAAAATGCGCCCCACCGATGAAGATTTCCTGAATATTCGCTTGTAAATCCTAAATCCCAGAACTCCTCCTTTTAGTCTCCGCCATAAAATGGCGTTCGCCTAACGTCGTCAGACATGCTGGGAGTTTTTAACGGATTTGCTGCGCTGCTATTCCGGGCGGAAATCTTCAGATGCGGGGAGGGCAAGCGTCTACGACGCTTCAAGAACTATAAGATGTTTTTGCAACAGGTAACTTTATCCTTGTGTCGGCAGACACTTTCCCTGCCACAAATCCCGTTCCTTGAGGCGTTTTTCGAACATGGCGAGCAGTTGCTCGTTGCGTATCAGCCCCCATGCAGAGGTCTTAAGGAACCGAGGCGGAGCCTCGGAAGCAAAGCGTTCGATGACAAGCCCCGGACGCAGGCGGGAGGTGATATCGCAAAACAGGTCGATATATTCGGGCAGGTCGAACAGCCGGTATTTTTCGGGATGCAGATCGTAATCCTCGCCCATAGGCGTATCGCGGAATATCTGCAACTGGTGGAATTTCACGGTATCGAGGCGCAAAGAATTTATCTCGCCGCACTGTTCCAGCAACATCTCCTTACTCTCGCCCGGCAGGCCGAGGATAAAATGCGCCCCGGTATGGATGCCTCGCTCGGAGGTCATCTCGATGGCACGGCGGGCATCGCCGAAGCTATGCCCGCGGTTTATATCGCGCAGGGTCTTGTCGTAGCACGACTCCACGCCGTATTCTATCGCGACGTAATATTTTTCGGCCAGTTCGGCGAATAGGTCGAGCCTATCTGCATCTATACAATCGGGCCGCGTACCCACGACCACACCCACCACGCCCGGCACCTCGAACACCTGCGAATATATCTCCCTCAGACGCTCCACGGGGGCATGGGTATTGGAAAACGACTGGAAATAGGCGAGATATTTCTCCGCCCGGCGATATCGGTTGACATGGAATTCGATGCCCTCCTCCAGTTGTTGTTTTACACTTTTGGAGGGGGTGCAATACGAGGGCGTGAAGGCGCTATTATCACAGAAAGTACACCCTCCGATGCCCACAGTGCCGTCACGGTTGGGGCAGGTGAAGCCCGCGTTCACGGACAATTTCTGCACCCTTCCGCCGAAAGTCCTGCGGAAGTAGCCGGAGTAGCTGTTAAAACGCCTGTCGTCGCCCCAAGGGTACATGATTAGTGGAAATTTGCGGGATCAAATATGCAAAATCGATCCACGTACGACTTATTCTATTATTTGACCCCGTAAATTTTCACTAAGGGTATCAGAGATACCCTTAATTTGTTGACAAACCCCCTAAATCCCCCTTTGCGAAGGGGGACTTACCATTTTAACGAAGTCTTAACCTATTCTGGGATTTTATAAATATGTTACAACACTTTTCGACTACCACCTACACCGAAGCCGCCTTGAGCGCCTGTATAAAGTCGGGGTGCAAGGTCCAGAGGTGTTCGGTCTGGAGCCACAACTCCCTTGCCAGCGCCTCCCGTGAGGGCCTCTCGCCGTCGATATCTGCAAGGAATTTCGCGTCGGCAGGATGTTCGTCGGCGATAAATTCACTGAAAAACACAGGGTGGCTCTTACGGAAGTGCATCAGCTCGCCCTTGGGTATCTGCCCCCCACGGCGGAAATCGCTCCAGAGCTTGAGTATCTCCTTCTCAGGATATTTATCGCTAATGTCGTTTATCACCTCATCGAAAAGCTCGTCCTCGCCCAGGGCCACGTAGCAGTAGGCCAGGGTACGCGTGGCATCCATATGGTCCTCCGGGTCGAGCTCCAGCAGGAACTCCATCATGGCAGCCGCCATCTCGAAGTCGCCCGCAAGGAAGTGGTCGATAGACGAACTGTGCACCAGCTCTATGGCGGCCTGGTTCACCTCATCCTCCCACTCCAGTATCACCTCCTCCTCGGGGAATATTTCCATCAATTTCTGGAACGCCTCGTAACGCATATCGCACGCACGGCGTATGTCGCCCCCGGCTTCCAGCTTCTTAGAGCGTATCAACACCCCCCGGAAGTCGTATGGATTGAGAGCGCCCCTCTCATCCGAGGGGCGCTCTATAATGTAAGTATTGTCCGGGGTCGGTCGCAGTTGCGGTTTATCCATTCTTCTTTTCGGTGAGCAGGCCTGTGAACGCGCCGGCGATTACAAATGTGGTCACTATCGCCAGCACTACGCCCAAAGAGTAATCCAGATGGAGCATCTCCCTCGAAACGAAGAAGTAGAGCATACATATGAACGTCATGAACACGGCGGGCACGATGGCGATGATAACATTCTTCTTGTTAATGAACAGGTATACGGCGATCATCCATAGGGTCATCATAGCGAGGGTCTGGTTAGCCCAGGCGAAGTAGCGCCAGATCACGTCGAACGGCATCTGTGTGATGGCGAAGCCCAGTACGAACAACGGGATACAGATATATATCCTCTTTATAAGGGTCTTCTGTTCCACCTTGATAAAGTCGGCCACGATAAGGCGCGCGCTGCGGAAAGCGGTATCGCCCGAGGTTATGGGAGCGACCACCACACCGATCAGGGCCAGCATGCCGCCCACAAATCCGAGCATATCCTTAGACATTATATCCACGGCCACGGCGGCGTTACCACCGTTTGAGGCCAGCCAACCGTTAAGCCCGTCTACGCCCCCGAAGAACGCCATACCGGCGGCGGCCCAGATCATGGCTATGATACTCTCGGCGATCATCGCGCCGAAGAACACGGGGCGGCCCTGATTGTCGTTGGTCACGCAACGCGCCATCAGAGGCGACTGCGTGGCATGGAAACCGGAGATAGCCCCGCAGGCTATTGTGACGAACATGGTGGGTATAAGCGGGAAGTCCGAGGCGTTGAACTTCATGTTCTGTATCGAGGTAAGCTCTGTCAGCTCGAACCTGCCCGAAAGCAACACGGCAAGGATACCGAGAGCCATGAACATCAGCGAGGCGCCGAACACAGGATATATCTTGCCTATGATCTTATCCACAGGCAGCAAAGTGGCCAATATATAATACACCAGAATGATATAGAGCCATATATTGGGATTCCACCCAGTCATATTACCGAGGATATCGGCCGGGCCCTTCATGAACACGGCGCCCACGAGCACCATCAGCAGGATGGTGAACACCCTCATAAACTGCTTTACGTTGCCTCCGAGGTAGTGTCCGATAATCTCGGGCAGGCTCAGTCCGTTGTGCTTGATGGAGATCATCCCCGACACGTAGTCGTGCATCGCGCCGAAGAAGATACCCCCGAAGGTGATCCACAGGAACGCCACGGGGCCGTAGGCCGCACCCAGCACCGCACCGAAGATGGGCCCGAGACCGGCGATGTTGAGTAACTGGATCAGGAACGTTTTCCACTTGGGCAGGGGACAGTAGTCCACGCCGTCATAGTGGGTTTTAGAGGGGACTTCGAGCGATCCCTTCACCTCGCATGTACGTTCGAGGTACTTCGCATAGGTGAAATAGGAAATCACCAGAAGAGCCAAACAGAGTATAAAAGTGATCATCAGAAACTATTTTTAGGATTAATATTTTTTGAAACAATGCATACGAAGGTAAGTATTATTTCCCAAGATGATACTCCCGGGTATAAAAAATACACCAGGGAAGAAAATTATTCGCCACTCCATTAAAACATTGCGGCGGGACCCTCAAGTCCCGCCGCAACATAAACACACATAAATATCATCTACCTGGGATTCAACACAATAAACGGCACCATCATCTCCTCCATGGATATACCCCCGTGCTGGAAAGTATCCTTGTAGTAACGAATGAATTGGTTGCTATTGTTCTGGTAAATGAAAAAATCGCGGTTGTAGGCGAAGATATAGCTCGACGTGATATTGCTCTTGGGCAGGCATATCTCCTCGGGCTTGGTCACGGCGAACACCTCCTTGGCATTGTAGGATAGGTTGCGTCCGGTCTTGTAGCGGAGGTTGGTGGATGTCTCGCGGTCGCCCACCACCTTGATGGGATTGTTCACGCGGATGGTGCCGTGGTCGGAGCTTATCACCACCGTGTGTCCCCTCTCGGCCAGCAGCTTCATAAGCACCAGCAGGTCAGAGTGTTCGAACCACGAACGTGTCAGGGAGCGGAATGCCGCGTCGTCCTCGGCCAGCTCGCGGATAATTTCCGTCTCGGTACGGGCGTGGGACAGGATGTCGAGGAAGTTGTAGACGATCACCGAGAAGTCCGCCGCCGCCACCTTGTCGATATTCTCGATGAGGCGCTTGCCCTGTTCGCTCTTTATGATCTTACCGAAGAAGAGCTTTTGTGTCTTGCCCTGCGACTGCATCTGGCGTTTGAGGAAGTCCTCCTCGTACTGGTTCTTGCCGCCCTCGTCGTTGTCGTTGAGCCAAAGGTTGGGCATTATCTTGCCTATATCCAAGGGCGTGAGGCCCGCGAATATGGAGTTGCGGGCATATTGCGTCGCGGTGGGCAGGATACTGCAATAGAAATCCTCGCTCTCCACTTCATATATATTATGCAGGAGGGGTTGTATCGCCCTCCACTGGTCGTAGCGGAAGTTGTCGATAAGCAGGAACGTGGTCTTGCGTTTGTCGGCCACGGGAAATATCTTCGAGCGCATCAGGTTGTGCGACATCACGGGAGTGTCGGCATCCTTGCCTGTAAACCACCCCGGGTAGACGCGCTTGATGAACTTGGCGTACTCGTTGTTGGCCTCGTCTTTCTGGTAGGCCAGAATCTCCTTTATGCCCTGGTCGTCGCTGTCGGTAAGCTCCAATTCCCAGTTACCCAGCTTCTTGTATATGGCCACCCAGTCGGCGAAGGTCCTCGCCTCGCCCAGCGACGCCGAAATCCCGGCGAACTGCGCGCGATAGTCGGAGGTGTTCTTCTCGGTGACCAACTGCTGCACGTGGACGTTTTTCTTTATCGACAGCAGCACCTGGTTGGGGTTGACCGGCTTGATAAGGTAGTCGGCGATCTTCGAGCCCACGGCGCGGTCCATGATGTTCTCCTCCTCGCTCTTGGTGACCATTATTATAGGAGTGGTGGCCCTCGCCTCCTTTATCAGGGGGAGCGTCTCGAGCCCCGTCATCCCGGGCATCATCTCGTCGAGGATGATGAGGGCGTAATCGGTGGCTTTGGCCATGTCCACGGCGTCGTAACCGTTGTTACACACCTCCACATCGTACCCCTTCGATTCAAGGAACAGAATATGCGGCTTTAACAATTCGACTTCATCGTCGACCCAGAGGATTTTTGTTCTGTTCATAATCGTGTGTTCTTTAACGGTTTTATGCCTTATAATGCAAAAATAGGGCTTTTATTGCGTGTAAATAAATTTTTATTCCACAAAATAAGCAGTTAGGCGGGTTTTTTGAGTAACACGTTATGTAAGTGCAAAAAAAATGCTGCATTCTCTGGTTTGTTTAAATAAAAAACCTATATTTGCAATCCGCAGAACGCACAAAACCAAACCAAAATAATACCTACGATTATGACAAAGGCTGATATCGTTAACGAAATTGCAAAGAGCACTGGAGTTGAAAAAGCTCAGGTTCAGCAGATTGTGGAAGCTTTTATGGACAGCATAAAGGGTTCCGTTACTGGTAACAAGAACGTTTACCTCCGTGGCTTCGGTAGCTTTATAGTGAAGAGAAGGGCAGAAAAAGTAGCCCGCAACATCTCTAAGAACACCACTATAACAATTCCCGCGCACAACATTCCGGCTTTCAAGCCCGCCAAGAGCTTCGCCGCAAAGGTTAAGACAAGCACCAAATAAATATTTTCCAAATTTAAAACCAAATCATCATGCCAAGCGGTAAAAAAAGGAAGCGGCATAAAATGTCTACCCACAAAAGGAAGAAACGCCTGAGAAGAAACAGGCATAAGAAGAAAAAATAGGGTAGGCTCACTTTGTAAGCTGATTTTGCAAATAAACCTAAAGAGCGACACGTTCTTTAGGTTTGTTGCTTAGAAACAGTTTAGAGTTTTTAAACGTTTCCGTAAATCGTCAACGAACCCCGTGCCGCGAAGGCGCCATGCGTTCAACTATTCGAAATTTACACTCCGGCCCTGCATCTGCGGGTGCCGGCGGGGAATGGACAGGAGGCCTCAGAGCCTCCTCCAAAACCCATTCCACGAACACAGCCCACATGTAAAACCGGGCACCCCGATACTCCATGAATAAAGA
Organism: Rikenellaceae bacterium; assembly: GCA_031553875.1. Lineage (GTDB taxonomy): Bacteria > Bacteroidota > Bacteroidia > Bacteroidales > Rikenellaceae > JAVBKU01. Next base: position 44,150 of record JAVBKU010000022.1, read on the forward strand.
ACTGATAATAAACGCAACGCCCAGCGAGATCTCCATCGCCATGTTTGAGGACAAACAGATGGTGGAGTTCAACAACGAGCGTGCCCAGGGAGGGTTCGCCGTAGGCGACATATACCTCGGCAAGGTCCGCAAGATAATGCCCGGCCTCAACGCAGCGTTCGTCAACATAGGCTACGAGAAGGATGCGTTCATCCACTACCTCGACCTCGGTCCCCAATTCGAGGCTCTGCACAAATTCACATCGTCACTCGCCGACAACAACGGCAAGAAGATAAAGTTTGAGTCCCTGCGTCTTGGCAAGGACCTTGGCAAAGGCGGCAAGATATCCTCCTACATCTCCTCCGGCCAGCACATAGTGGTACAGATCGCCAAGGAGGCCATCTCGACCAAGGGCCCCAGGCTCACCTCCGACGTCTCCATCGCGGGACGCCACGTGGTACTCATCCCCTTCAATAACAAGATATCTCTCTCGCAGAAAATACGTTCCAACGAAGAGCGCAAGCGCCTCAAGGCCATAGTCGAGAGCGTCCTGCCCCACAACTACGGGGTGATCGTGCGCACCGCGGCCGTAGGCCAGCAGGAGGCCGAGATCGCCGCCGACATCAAATCGCTGGTGGCCAAGTGGGAAAGCGTCATCGCCAAGCTCCGCGGCGCCGACAAGCCCATGTTGCTCCTCAACGAAATGAACCGCACCACCTCGATCCTGCGCGACCTGCTCAACGGCTCGTTCAGCAGTATCCACGTCGACAACCAGGGCGTGTACGAGGAGGTGAAGGAGTACATCAAGACCATCGCCCCCGAGAAGGAGAAGATCGTAAAGCTCTACAAGGGCAGCACACCGATATTCGATAATTTCGACGTCACACGCCAGATAAAATCTCTTTTCAGCAAGTACGTATCGCTGAAGAAGGGCGCCTACCTCATAATCGAACATACCGAGGCCCTGCACGTGGTCGACGTGAACAGCGGCAACCGCACCAAGGCCGACAACGACCAGGAGCAAACCGCCATGGAGGTCAACCTCAACGCCGCGGCCGAAATAGCGCGCCAGTTGCGCCTGAGGGATATGGGCGGCATCATAGTGATCGACTTCATCGACCTGCACAAGGGCGAGAACCGCACGGCCCTGGCCGACGCCATGCACAAGCTGATGTCCACCGACCGAGCCAAACACACCATACTGCCGCTGTCGAAGTTCGGACTGATGCAGATCACCCGCCAGAGGGTGCGTCCCGAGACCAAGATCGATAGCAGCGAAATGTGCCCCACATGCTCCGGTACCGGCAAAATCGCCCCCACTCTGCTTCTCGACCAGACCATAGAGAACCAGGTGATCTATTTCGCACAGGACCAAAAGCAGGATTACATCTGCCTGGTGGTCAGTCCCTTCGTGGCGGCTTTCCTCACCCGAGGCCTTATCTCGCTTCGCACCAAATGGGCATGGAAATACAAGTGCCGCATCAAGGTTGTGAGCGACAAGAAGATGGGCTTCACCGAGGTGCGCTTCACCGACAGGGACGGAAAGACGATGGTGTAGTCGCTCCTCAAATCCAAAGATAAACGAGGCCGCCGCGAAACTTTTCGCGGCGGCCTGCGTTTGTAGGGCAAGGTAGTTTTGCAGTTAAGTTAGATCCCCGTCTGGCACCTGCCCTCCGCCAATTGCGAGATATTCACACACACTAACGAGGCGCAAGCCTCGTGCGAATGCCGCTTTGGGCTTCTGCCGGAAATAGGTCTCGTGAGGGAGATCACCCTCAGTTATCGTGTAACGAGGGAAGCTCCCGGAAGAGACCCCGGCAGAAGACGCGGCTAGACCTTTTGCCTACTTTTACGGCAATGGTAAA
>JAVBKU010000005.1:0-117339 GCA_031553875.1 Rikenellaceae bacterium
ACCCCGGCAGAAGACGCGGCTAGACCTTTTGCCTACTTTTGCGGCAATGACAACATTTCGAGCAGTGAGGGCAGAGGCCGCTTGCGGACTATGCCGAGTCGCGAGAAATGAAAGCGAAGCTAAAAGTAGGTCGCCGAAGGCGAAATAACACTATACAGTCATATATGTCCCTAACAGTAATCCTTAATCACACAGATATGAAAAAGCTCCTTGTCGCACTGTCGCTCGCGGCCCTGGCCTCGCTCCCCGCCTTCTCACAGCCGGGTACGGTGGCTCCCCCGTCGCGCTATACCGTTATCGTCGACTACTTCGCTCGTGCGCGCGACGTGTCGCCTTCCTACGCCGATATGGTACGCGCGGGAGTGATAGACGGCTTCCTCAAGCGCAACCGTCAGAACGTTATCGATGCCGCCTCGCTGGGGCTGATGAATATCCCCCAGAGTAATATGATAAGTAATCCCGCCTCCATCGTCAACACCCAGCGCGACGCCGAAGCGAGGCGTGCCCAGGTTATAGAGTCGACCGGCGCCCGCTATGTGGTATCGGGCGGAGTTACATCCTGTGTATTCGTCAATGACTCGCAGGGAGGGAAAGACCACTTCATGACTACGATCGTCTTCAACCTCGTGAGCCACGACCTTAAAACCGGCGCCAGCACCGACCCCGAACAATTCAAGGTCACCGGCTCGGGCAACAGCCCCGCCGACGCCGACAGGAGGGCCATAGCCAGCGTATCCTCGCGTATGGAGTACTATATAGACAACCACTATAAGTTCCTCACCGAGATCCTGCGCATCGAAGAGCAGGACAAGAAAGGCCGTTTCAGCCAGCTATACATACACTGCGGCTCTAACATGGGCGTACAGAACGGCGACCTGTTCTTAGTTTACCTCGAAGAGGAGGTGGCCGGAGTTCCCAGCCGCAAGCAGATCGGCAAGGTAAGGGTCAGGAAGGTGCAGGGCGAAGATATCTCCCTGTGCTCCATCTCCAACGGCGGGGACGCCATCGCCGAAGCATTCTTCTCAGTCAAGAGGCTGGTGCTGGTGAGTGACGGCAAGGCTCTATTCTAAGTACAGCTCAAAGAGAGTAAGTCGGCCTCGCCGGATATATTAGAGGAGCGGAACCTGCACAGGTTCCGCTCCTCTATTTTTAACTTACAGGTAAATACTCTACTGACGCACAAATTCAAGCACTACGGCGCCCTCTGACAGCACGAGCGAATCGGCTGTGAGCTTCACCACGCGCATTGTGTCTGTGAAATCGATGGTCTGCTTGTTGCCGATACTCTGGCCGCGAAGCACGATCATGTCGGCGTTATTGATGTCATTGGCGCCGAAAGAGTACCAACCCTGGTAAACGAGAGTGGCCATGTTGATAGATTCGGCCTGACCGTCCTCACCTATCTTGATACCCTGTACCTTGCCTTCCTGACCGGCGATGGGCTGTACCCATGAGCCTACGAGTTTGTCGGCATCGCGGGGAGTGCGGATAACCACGACCTTAGTGGCGGCGGGCACCGAACCTTCCACGCCGAGCTCACCTGTGTAGGTCACAACGGCTGTGTCGCCCAACAGCAGGCCGTGAGCCTCTGAGCGGTCGGCGTCCATAGTGCTGAAAGTGACGGTATCGCCGGCGGCATCGATAACGGTAACGGTGTTCATTGTAGCGTCATAGATAACGCCCTTAAGCGGATTTGCCTTCTTGTTGCATGTGCAAGAAGCCAGGCATACGGCTACTATGGCCGATAAGATTATAAGTCCTGTTCTTTTCATAATAGGTTAAGAGTTAATGATTACTGTCGCAAATATACACTCTTTAAATCTATTACACACAATATCAGCCACTTTTTATTCGAGATATACCCAATGTAAATATACCTGGATATCATATATCCCTTAATTTTATATAATTTGGTGCGAAGATTGCAAGTGAAAGACAGGCACATGCCGTGACGCCTCCCCGATATGGAAAAACCGGAACTCTTCGACAACGCCCCCATGAAGCAGTACGAACTGCAGGTAGGCGATCCCCGCCCGCGGCTGAAATATGCCATAACCCCCGGCGGAGAGATAGAGCTGCTATACACCCACGTGCCTGTATCGCTCGCCGGACGAGGCCTCGGGTCGACGCTTTTAGAGCTGGCCTTTGAGGGTATAGATCGCCGGGGACTGCGCGTAGTGCCGCGATGTCCGTTCGTGATGCGCTATATAAACAACCACCCGAAGTGGCAGCGCCTTACAAGACCAAGACAAACCCCTAACAACAAATAGCCATGTCAGAAAAAAAAGAATCGAAAGAAGAGGTAGTAAAAGAGTATTCTAACGGCGAGATAACGATCGTCTGGCGTCCGGCCAAATGTATACACATAGGTATCTGCGTACGGCTGCTGCCCAAGGTCTACAACGTGACCCGGAGGCCGTGGGTGAGCATCAAAAATGCCACCACCGAGGAACTCATCGAGCAGATAGACCGTTGTCCCTCGCGCGCGCTGACCTACTACTGGGTCGATGGCCGAGGCAAGGACAAAGCCTGAGCCCCGGCACAAAGCCACCCCTATCGGCGTCGACCCTGACCCCTACCGATAACGCGCCCCTCATATAATTCACATTCCGGCACACTACTGAACATATTTTTTTAACCTTAAAAACAACTGTTATGGAAAACGAATTGATGAACACAGCCAGGGAAGCCGTCAAATATTGGTGGGTATCCCTTATCGGAGGCGTCTTCGCCATCATCCTGGGTATATGGTGTTTTATGACACCGGACGTGACGCTGGCCGCACTTGTTTACCTGTTTATAGCAGCCTTTATCGTGACGGGCCTGTTCGAGATAATCTTCGCCCTCGACAATAAAAAACGGCTCGAGGGATGGGGTTGGACCCTCACCAGCGGTATTATCGAAGCGGCCCTGGGTATTATAATGCTGTTCATGCCGCTTGTGGTGGTAACGGCCATACTGTTCTACTTCGTGGGCTTCTGGATCATGTTCCGCTCTTTCTGGGCCATCGGCGAAGCCTTCAGGATGCAGACCGTGGGCATAAAGGGCTGGGGAGGATTCCTCACGCTGGCCATATTGAGCCTGTTGTTCTCGCTTATATTCCTGTTCAGCCCCTTCTTCAGCGGCGTATTTATGGTGACTTTCATTTCGATGGCATTGATCCTCTACGGTATCTATCGCATATCCCTGTCCTTCACACTGAAGTCACTCCATGAGAAGGTAGATACCAAGCGTATACGTAAGACTGCAGCCAAACCTGCGTCAAAGCAAGAATAACTACGGTTATAACGCACCTTGCAAGGGTAAAGAATTTGGGCGGCTTCATCAGAAGCCGCCCAAATTAATTTATGCCATACCCGGCGCCACAGGATATATCGCCGGTATAATCACCGCCTATCCCCTGCTCTCCATGCTGTCCACATCGGGATTGATCAGGATCGTATCCTCGTCTATCTCCTCCTCAGAGGGTGAGTCCCCTGGTTTTTTGACAGCCTTCTTGCCTGTATCCATATCTTCGGGGGTGAGCTGCGTGCGGGTTTTGATGTTCTTGGGGGTAGGAATAACGCATGAGGCGTCTTTTTTCACTTCTTTCATGACTACGTGTTTTTTAGGGGCGGGATTTTACGTTCCTCGCTGTTAAACTGAATTTGATCTGTGTTCTATATAGTCAATTTCCGTGCCTGAAAATAAGTGGATACTTTGGAAATAATAAACTCGTCCTTTCAGCCCGCAACCCCCGCTTTCCTCTTGCACTTCCCCGACCACTCCACTATATCGAGCCGCACGATCTCCGTACGATGGAACGAGCCCGCGGCGTACTTCATACCCATAGCCTTGTCTCCGGGCGAATATTTATCAAGTAACAGCTCCAGCGCCCGCATCCTCTCTTTCTCCGGCAGACCCGTACAGGCGCGGCAGTCGAGGATTATACTCCGGTAGGCAGTGGTGAACTTATCGGAAACAACCTCCGTCTCCCCCACCACACAGAACGACACTTTAGCTCGCCCCGCAATATACCGCAACTTCCTACCCTCGGGCGCACAGTGGAGGTATATGGCTCCGGCTCCGTCCCACACGTAATTTATGGGAATGCCGTAGGCCCCGCCCTCCCCGTCGTTCATAGAGAGCACTCCGTATTCGCCGCCCCGGAGAAGTTCCGTGGCCTCTGTTTCGTCGAGCAGCCTGTCCTGCCGCCGTACTTTATCGTTAGAATATTTCATGGTCCGAAGTGGTTTTATATATTATTCTGCAAAATTACAAATTTCGCACAAGCCCGCCAAATGCCTCTTCTACACGCCTGTGCCTATTATTCCGATGGAAGCAGGTGAATTAATCGCGGTTTTATTGAAAAGTCCGCCAACTATGCGTAATTTTGCGACGGTAAAGCCTCTGCTTCGTTTCCCGAGCGGAAAACTTCTCCCGGACAGCGGCGCCATATCTTCTATCATATTAACAATCAAGCCCCATAGGCGGGCATCAACTACATAGGATGACATTCGACGAATTCGGCATTTCAGAGCCGATATTAAAAGCAATTACCGAAAAAGGATACGTAACCCCCACCCCCATTCAGGAACAGGCCATACCCATAGCCCTCTCGGGCAAAGACCTGTTAGGCACGGCACAGACCGGCACAGGCAAGACGGCCGCCTTCGCCATTCCCATCATAGAGCAACTGCTCAAGGACTCTGCTCCCGAAAAAGAGGAGGGCCGCAACAAGGATAAAGGCAAGGATAAGGGTAAATTCAGGGGTAAGGAACGTAACAAAGAAAAGGCCGCCCTCGACCGCCAGATCAGGGCGTTGATACTCACTCCCACCCGCGAACTGGCCGCCCAGATCAGCGACTGTTTCAGAGACTACTCAAAGCACACAGGCCTCAGGCAGTGCGTTATCTTCGGCGGCGTGAAACAGAAACCGCAGACCGAAAAGCTCTTGAAGGGCGTCGACATACTCATCGCCACTCCGGGCCGCCTGGGCGACCTTATGGGCCAGGGCTTCATCTCGCTCGACTATGTTAAGCACTTCGTGCTCGACGAGGCCGACAGGATGCTCGACATGGGTTTCATCGGCGACATCAAGCGCCTGTTGCCCAAGCTGCCCACCGACCGCCAGACGCTCTTCTTCTCGGCCACCATGCCCTCTGCCATCGTATCACTCTCGCACAGCATGCTCCATCACCCCTCTCGCATAGAGATCAGCCCCGAGGCCCCGGTGGTGGAGACTATCGACCAGATGATATATTTCGTTGAGAAGACCGATAAGAAAGACCTTCTCATAGAGCTCCTGCGCAAGCATAAGGGCGAATCGGTGCTGGTTTTCTCGCGCACCAAGCACGGCGCCGACAAGATCACCAAGATACTCTCCAAGGCCGGCATCCCGAGCGACTCCATCCACGGCGACAAGACCCAGGGAGCCAGGGAGCGCGCGCTGGCCAACTTCAAGAGCGGCAAGACCCGCGTGATGATCGCCACCGACATCGCCGCGCGCGGCCTCGACATCAACGACCTGCCGATAGTGATAAACTACGACATGCCCGACCTGGCCGAGACCTACGTCCACCGCATTGGCCGCACAGGCCGCGCGGGCAAGAGGGGCCGGGCCATATCGTTCTGTTCGATGGAGGAACACATGCTCTTCCGCGAGATACAGCAGATGGCGGGCAAGGCCATCCACTCCGAACTCTACCCAAGTTATTAGCTGCAAATTCCTCGTAACGTGCGAATATTCAGCAATTAACGCTATATTGCAAGAATAAACAGTAAACCACCCCCTACCCATCTCTTGGCTGGCGGATAGTTATGGAGAAAAAACGACTCGACTGGATAGACTGTGCCAAAGGCGTGGGTATCATCTGCATGGTGGCAGGGCACGTGTTTTTCATTGATGCCTTGACCGATGTTCTGGGTCTGTTACGCATGCCCTTGTTTTTCTTTATTGCAGGATATCTGTTCAAGCCAAACACCGACTACAAAGGTTACCTTATACGTAAATGGTGGCACCTGCTAGTGCCCTATTTTGCATATTGCACGGCTTTGTCTGTTATACAATACCTATTTACCGATCACGCGCCTTTGGGGGTGATGATAGAAAGAATCTTACTCGGCGGCACCAAGTTGGTGGCTACGCGGTGGATGGGGCCCTGCTGGTTCATCACCTGTTTCTTTATCGCCCAACAGGCATGTAATTTTCTTGTAAACAACTACAAAGAGAGAACCGTCATCATCATAGCGGTGTTATCGCTGGCCATGGCTTATATGAATGAGTATTTCTTTAAGGAAGTATTCTTCCCCTGGTCGGCAAACAACGCTCTTTACGCATTTCCAGTATTATACTCCGGTTACCTTTATCGTAAGTACGTGGAGAACAATCTACCTCCACGCCCTATCCTTGTAACTGCGCTTGTCGTAGCCTCGTTAGCGGCAGCTTGTGTATGGCCGTCTATGATACTTGCCATATATGGCGTAGTCTATGGCTGGCCGGTGTTGACCTTCGTGATAGGTCTTATAATGATACACGCCGTCATACTACTTTCCAAATTCTTGTGCAAGCGGTTACCTGTAGTGGCAAAGCCACTGCGTTATGCCGGTAAGGCCACTCTGGCAGTACTCTGTCTTAATATGTTCTTCATTTCTGCCATCAAATCGCTTGCATTCAGGTTAGCCTTGCCTATTCTGAACAATCATTGGATAATATTATGGCTCGTCATATCGATGTGCCTCGTGGCCTACTGGGTATTCACCAAATCCAGGATTACGAGGGTTTTATTCTTGGGCATGAAGTAATATTGGTTTCTGTATAATCTTTCTAAAGACAGATTTATGGATAAGAAAAGACTTGATTGGATCGACTTCGCCAAAGGCGTGGGTATCATCTGCATGGTTATCGGACATGTATTCTTGGAAAAAGAATTCGGCGTAAGGGTCATATACCTGTTCCATATGCCGCTATTCTTTTTCATCGGGGGATACCTTCTCAAACCCTCTGTCGACTACAAGGGATTCCTCAAGCACAAAGCACAGCATCTGCTCGTGCCCTATTTCGCGTTCTGCATCCTGCTTACTGCCATACAATATATGCGCACCGACCACGCTCCTCTGGGAGTGATGATCGAAAGATTCATGCTCGGAGGATTGAAGCTGGAAGATACCTGGTGGATGGGGCCCTATTGGTTCATCACCTGTTTCTTCTTCACCCAACAGTTCTGCAATCTGCTTATAACCAAATGCAAGGAGAGGACGATAATAGTGACTCTGGCGCTGGCGCTCGCGGCAGCCTATGTGAATGAATTTTTCTTCCCAAAGATGTTTTTCCCATGGTCTATCAACAACGTCCTATACACTCTTCCGATATTCTATACCGGCTACCTGTACCGCAAATATGTGGAAGATAAGATACGCATACCCTCGATCCTTATATTCGTTTTATCGGCAGCAGCGTTAGTCGGGGTCTACTTATGGCCCTCCATGACGCTCGACATATGGCCGGCCGATTACGGATGGCCCGTAGTAACTTTCATCGCAGGACTGACAATGATTGGCGCCCTTATACTCGTCTCCAAATTCCTGTGCGACCGGTTCCCCCTGGCCATAAAACCGTTATGCTATACAGGCAAGGCCTCTATGGTAGTGCTTTGTCTACACACCTTCTTCATCTTTGCCGCCGAATATTTCGCATTCCGGTACGCCATACCTATATTTAAAAATCCCTGGATAGAGTTGCTTTTCGCCACCTCCATGTCGGTCGCTTCATACTGGGTGTTTAATAAATTCAGGATCACAAGGCGGTTATTCCTGGGAGTAAAATCCCCCTGTTAAACTTCTTCCCCGCAGATATATTAAAGGTATGCCCTACGACAAGAAACGACTCGACTGGATCGACTTCGCCAAAGGCGTGGGGATAACTTGTGTGGTAGCGGGACATATTTTCACGGAAGGCTTCGGTCACAATACCATCTACCTGTTCCACATGCCCCTATTCTTTTTCATCGGGGGATATCTCCTTAGGCCCACCAATGATTACAGGGGATTTCTAAAACGTAAAACACAACACCTCCTGGTCCCTTATTTCGCGTTTTGTATAGTATTGACTTTCGTACAATACCTGCGTACCGATCACGCTCCGTTGGGAGTGATGATCGAAAGATTTATACTCGGAGGTATCAAATTATCGGATACAGGGTGGATGGAACCTTACTGGTTCATCACCTGCTTCTTTATAACACAACAACTGTTCAACATTCTGGCCACCAAATGCAGGGAAAGGACGATAATTGTCATAATGGCTTTATCGCTGGCGGCGGCCTATGTAAATGAATTTTTATTCCCGAAAATATTCTTCCCCTGGTCGGCGAACAATGTTTTTTACGCACTCCCCATATTCTACTCCGGTTACCTGTATCGTAAATACGTAGAGGACAAACTACATATATCCACGATCCTGATAGCAGTCCTCGTGGCGGCGGCGATAGTCGGGGTTTACATCTGGCCGTCGATGCATCCCGGCATTTTCATCAACCGATACGGCTGGCCCGTAGTGACTTTCGCCATAGGCCTGGTGATGATCCATGCCCTTATACTTGTCTCTAAGTCCTTGTGCGATCGATTCCCTATACTATCCAAACCCGTACGTTACACCGGCACGGCATCTATGGTAGTGCTTTGCCTTCACCCTTTCTTTTTCTTTATAACTGAATTCCTTGCTTTCAAATTCACTCTGCCTGCCTTGGCGGGATCGTGGGTTAAATTACTTTTCGCCCTCTGCATGTCCGTGGCGGCATACTGGATATTCGGCAGGTTCCGCATCACCCGGCACATATTCCTGGGGCAGCCACGATAAGCGTGTTTGCCGTTCATAGCGACACAATCCTGTGTACAGGTTATTGAAAGTTGGTTTTATGTTAGAGTTTATTTAAATCTCCAGATGAAATGATTTTACGTCTTTCATCGGATGATTTTTACGTCCGACGACCGAATCGTAGCGGGCCTACGGTGAGGGAGTCGGATGAAAAAAGCGGCGGTGAGAGGTGAAAAAGAATAAAATATGGAGTTTTAAATAAACTCTTATTATCTTGGGTTACCTAAAACAACCTGACCTATGAATAACGTGAGATCACTCGTAACCTTTCTCGCTCTACTATTGCTGTGTTCGTGCTCCACGAAGCCCGAACGCACCATACTAAGCCTTAATGGAGAGTGGAACATTGCCAAGACCGCGGGCGAAATGCCTGCAGACTATACCTCCAAAGTCCTCGTCCCCGGGCTCGTCGACCTCGCCTCTCCCGCACTCGATTCGACGGGAGCCATGTTCCTCGACGGCTGGTACTGGCACCGCAGGACGTTCGAACTGAAGGACACCTCCTTCGACAAGATAATACTCAAAATATTCAAGGCCAAGTACCACACCAAGGTCTACGTCAACGGCAAGTTTGCGGGCGAGAACCTCTTCTGCTTCACCCCCTCCTACTTCGACATAAAGCCCTTTCTGTCGCCCACGGGAGAGCCCAACGAGATAGTGATAGGTATCGGGTGTATGAGTCAGCTCCCCGACAGCATACCCAACGGCTACGACAACGAGAAGCTGAAATACATCCCGGGCATCTACGACAACGTGGAGGTGATCCTCGCCGGCAAGCCCTATATCGATAATATCCAGTGCGTTCCCGACATAGAGAACGGTCGTGTACGTGTGGTAGCGGAGATCGAAACCGACGAGCCTGAAAAGCTATGCCTGTCATACAAAGTAGCTGAGGCCGCTTCAGACAAAAAAGTGGCCTCGAAGAGTTTCAAGCCCGAGGTGACGGTCGAAAACGGCATAACCAAGGCCGACTTCACAATAGACATAAAGGATTTCAAGCTCTGGAGCCCCGAATCGCCGTTCCTCTACAGCCTCACGCTCTCTACAGGCGGCGACGCCCGGACGGTTAACTTCGGGATGCGTTCGTTCCGCCTCGACCCCGAGCGCGGCGTGGCCCTGCTCAACGATAAGCCCTACTACCTGCGCGGCACCAACGTATGCATCTTTCGCTTCTTCGAAGATCCCGACCGTGGCACCCTGCCGTGGGAGGCACAGTGGCCGCTCACCCTACACGAATGCTTCAAGGATATGGGGTGGAATTCCATGCGCTACTGCATAGGTTTCCCGCCCGAACGCTGGTACGACATCTGCGACAGCATGGGGTTCCTGCTCCAGGACGAATTCCCCGTGTGGGCCTCCGTACAGAGGGCCGAAAAGATAAAGGTATCCACCCTCGCCGAGGAGTACAAACGTTGGATGAGGGAGCGCTGGAACCACCCCAGCGTCGTTATCTGGGACGCCCAGAATGAATCTATAACCCTCAAGACAGGCGAAGCCATACGCGCCGTGCGGGGCCTCGACCTCAGCAACAGGCCGTGGGACAACGGCTGGTCGGAACCCGACCGCCCCACCGACCCGGTGGAGTCGCACCCTTACATATTCATTGACTACTGGTACGCCGACAATAAGAAACTGGAGCCTAAGGAAGGTTACCGCAAGGAGGTGTTCGGCCATCCCCGCCGCCCTATGAACGACCCCAGCGAGCGCTCGCTACGCTCCAAGGCCACGGGATACATATTCCCCAACCTTTCGATAATTAACGAGTACGCCTGGCTGTGGCTTAATCGTGACGGCAGCAGCACCACCCTCACCGACCGCGTCTACGACGTGCTCTGGAACGGCAAGAGCCTCACCGGGGAGCAACGCCTCGAAATATACGCCCGCCATCTTGCCATGATGACCGAATACTGGCGCGCACACCGCCGCGCTTTCGCCGTGATGCACTTCTGTGGCCTCGGCTACTCGCGCCCGGAAGAGCCCCGCGGCCAGACTTCCGACAGCTGGATCGACATCCGCAACCTCACCTTCGAGCCGAGCTTCTACAAATACGTGAAGCCCGCCTTCGCCCCGGTGGGACTGATGGTAGACCTATGGGAGAAGGAGTACACCTCAGGATCAAAGATCACCGTGCCCGTATACGTGATAAACGATCTTGAAGCCCCCGCCGAACAGGAGGTGACCGTCACTTTCTCTAAAGAGGGTAACGACATGCCTGAAAAATACTCTCAAAGGGTGACCGTCGAGCCTTACGGCGTGAAGATCATCGAGATTGAGGTAGCTATACCTAAAGAAATAGGCATGTACCTACTCAAAGCCTCCACCCTGGTAAACGGCGCCGAAGTGTTCAGCCTGAGGGATATACCGGTGGTTATTCCCAAGCCTGTATTCGTCCGCCCGCCGGTGCCGACCATAACCGAAAATTAAGTCGAGGGACATAAAACGATTATCGCCGGACATAAATATGTCCGGCGATAATCGTTTACAAGAGGCCTTACCCTACCCCTAATACTCCGCGGGCAGCTTTGCCAGTTCGGCGGCGGTGAACACGGGGCCGTCCTTGCATACGTAGGTCTTGCCAACGTTACAACGGCCGCACTTGCCGAATCCGCACTTCATACGGTTTTCGAGCGTGGTAAAGATATTCTCATCCTCGAAACCCAATTTTTTCAGCACGGGGAAGGTATTCTTGATCATGATCGGGGGCCCGCATACGATAGCGATGGTATTAGCGGCGGATGGGGCATGCTTCTCCACTATCGATGGCACAAAGCCCACCTCTCCTTTCCAGTCGGGATTTTCACCGCCGGGGTCGACGGTGGTAACGAGCTTCACGTCGGGACGCTCCTCCCACTCCTTCAACTCATGTTTGTACACTAGGTCGTTCGGGGTACGCGCACCGTAGAATATGGTCACGTCACCATAGTCCTTACGGTTATCGAGGCAGCTCCAGATCACGCTCCTCATAGGTGGCAGGGCGATACCCCCGGCGATAAACACCAGGTTCTTACCCTTCCAGCTGTCGATGGGGAATGTATTGCCGTACGGGCCGCGGAATCCCACCGTATCGCCCTCCTCGACGTTGGATAGAGCCGTGGTCACCCTACCCGCCTGGCGGAAGGTGCATTCCACATACCCCTTACGAGTATGCGGCGAGGCGATACAGAATGTCGATTCGCCCTCGCCGAACACCGAATACTCGGCGAACTGTCCCGTGCGGAACTCGAATGATGCCGCGTCGGCTTCGTCCATGAATTCAAGGCGGAAGGTACGTACGCCGGGGGCTTCGACGGTGATCTTGGCCACCTTCATACGGTAGGGAAGATATATATTGCGTTCCATTTTCAACGGTTAAGAGTTAGTAATAATAGCGAGGCTCTCGGCGATCTCCATATCTGCGGGGCAACGGCGCGAGCAACGGCCGCAGCCGGCGCATCCGCGTACATTCAGCCTCTCGGGCATATATGAGAACTTGTGCATCAGCCTCTGCCTCCAGCGCGCACCCTGCGTTTCGCGGGGGTTGTGTCCAGAGGTGTGCAGGGTGAAGAGTTTAGCACCGCAGCTGTCCCACAGGCGCATACGCTGACCCTCTTTACCACGGGTTTCGTCCTGTATGTCGAAGCAGGCGCACGTGGGACACACGTAGGCGCATGCCGCGCAACCGATACAGCGCATGGCATAGTCGTCGAACAGGTCGGTATCGAACGCGGCCTTCATCTTTTCCTCAAGTTTCGAGTCGTCGAAACGCTTCGGCACATTGGCCAGGAATGCCTCCTTATCCGCTCCGGCGTAATCTTCCAGCAGGTCGGCCACTGAAGCGGCCAGAGCCTCGCCCTTGGGAGTTAAAACCTCCACGATATAGTCGCCCTTATCGGTACGGGTAAGCATCACGTCGCTGCCCTTGGTATTGCCGGGACCGCCTCCGATAGAGGTACAGAAGCAGTAAGCGTCCGCCTTGGAGCAGGCATAACTTATCAGGGTGGTACGGGCCAGGCGCTCCTCGAAGATCGGATCGGCCGGATCCCAGTTGAATATAGCCCTGAGGCTCTCCATGCCCGAGGCGTCGCACGGACGCACGCCCAGCACCACGCGGCGGGGAATCGAGTCGGGATCGAAATCCTTAACCTCCACGCCCTCTTTGTCCTTGGTATATGAGAACAGTTTCTCGATCTTGGGGAACAGGAACGACTTGACCGACATATCCGGCAGGATATAATCCTCCGCAATCTCTCCCGCCTCCTTTATGCGGCGGTAGCCCAGACGGTCGTTCATCTCCACAGGGCCGTAGACCTGCGTGGTTTCCAGCAATTTATTCAGGAAACCGGGGTATTTATCCCCTCGTAGCAGTTTGATATTATGTGCCATGGCTTATCCTATGAAATTTTCTTTATCGTCGGGGCGGAATGTAGACATCGCGCACCCTTCGTTCACGTTGAAACCCGTACCCGCACCGTAGGTCTCCCTCACGTCCTTGGCCAGCTTCATGGTGAGCAGGTGGATGGGTATGTTCACGGGGCAGGCCCTGTAACACTCGCCGCACTCGATGCAACGCCCTGAAAGGTGCATCGCCCTCATTATATGCCACTCCATATTGCCCAGATTGCTGGACGCCACCTGTATCCACTGCGGTTGGTTCATTTCCACGGTACACTGCGTACAGTAGCACAGCGGGCAAGCCTGGCGGCAGGCGTAGCACTTGATGCAGTTCTCCATTTCGGCTTGCCAGAACTCGTGGCGCTGCTCGGGGGTCATCGCCTCGATACGGGCCATAAGCGCCGCGTCGTGCTCGCTCAGGGCAGGAGTGTTAGCTGCCACCCAGGCCTCCATTTCACCGAAAGTGCGGAGAACTGTGGCCGCGCCATCCTTATCCATCGCGATCACCACGATACCTCCGTCGGCAAGCTGCTTCTCGGCGGCAAGGCGTATAACGCTACGCACCGTCTGCGCTCCGCCCACGATAGCGGGCTTACCCATGCGGACTATTTCCTTTTTATAAAGGTACATCGCAAGATTCCTCACGCAACGTTTGTCGTATACCATTGCCGCGGCCTGCTCGGCCGTAGTGGCGAACATGGGGCGGACTCCGCCGCCGCTACCCTCTCCGTAACCTATCACCACCTGTGCATCTCCCGAAGAGAGCAACGCGGCGGCTATATCTTTCACGTTTTCCATAATCTTTATTGCTCCCAGATTTCGTTAGCCGTGCGGTGATACTTTTCGTAGGGGCCCAGCTCCTTGATCTTCTCCACGGTGGAGTTGACCACGTCGGCCCACTTGGCTCCCTCGGCAGCCGATACCCATGTGAAATTCACGCGCTCCACCTCAATGCCCATGAATTCCAGCAGCGAGCGGAACACGGTCCACCTCCTGCGGGCGTGGAAGTTGCCCGAGGTATAGTGGCAGTCGTTGGGGTGGCACCCCGACACTATGATCCCGTCGGCGCCGTTGGCGAAAGCCTTGAGCAACAACATGAAGTCGATACGCCCCGTACACGGGAAACGGATTATCTTCACGTCGGGCGAATACTTGATACGGCTCGTGCCCGTAAGGTCGGCCCCGGCATAGGTACACCAGTTGCCGACGAAGGCTACTATTTTAGGATTGAATTCCATAATCATCAGTTATTTAGCAACGCGATAACTTCCTCGTAAACCTGCTTGTTGGAATAGCCGTCGAGGTCGATAGATTTCGAGCGGCAGAACGACACGCACGTACCGCACCCTTGGCACAAGCCGGGATTGATGCGGGCTATGGTCTTGACCGTTTCGCCTGCGCGGTTCTTGATCTCCTCACGGTCGATGGCCTGATAGGGACACACCGAAGCGCACATTCCACAACCCATACAGGTCGAGAATATGGGCGGCGGCATCCGGTTGACCCTCGCCACGACAGGCTCCCTGGTGAGCTCGCTGTTGGAGAACAGACCTATGACCTTGGCCGCAGCGCCAGATGCGGCGGACACCGACTCGGGAATATCTTTCGGGGCCTGGCAGGCTCCGGCAAGGAATATCCCCGCCGTATTGGTCTCCACCGGCTTGAGTTTGGGGTGGGCCTCGGCGAAGAACTTATATGAGTCATAGGAAACGTGGAGCTTTTGAGCCAGGGATTCGGACCCCTCGCATGACACGGCCGCCGTCGCCAGCACAACCATGTCGGCCTCGATCTCCACGGGACGGCCGCCCATCAGGGTATCCGCACCCTTGACGATCAGCTTTCCGTCCTTCTCATATATGGTCGAGATCCTGCCGCGTATATACTTTGCTCCGTCCTCCTCTATGGCCCTGCGGGTAAATTCATCGTAGTTCTTTCCCGCCGCACGGATATCCATATAGAATACGTAGGGAGTACCATCGTGTACCTTATGCTTATAGAGCATGGCATGCTTGGCTGTGTACATACAGCATATCTTCGAACAGTAGGGAATGCCCTTCTGCGGGTCACGCGACCCTGCGCAGGCCATGAAAACCACCTTTTCGGGCACCTTGCCGTCCGAGGGGCGGCGTATCTCGCCCTTGGTCGGACCCGAAGCCGACGCCAGGCGCTCGAACTGGAGGCCTGTGATCACGTCCTTATACTTGCCGTAGCCGTATTCGGGGAAGAAATCCGTGCCCTTCACCTCGAAGCCCGTGGCCAGGACTATCGCCCCTGCCTGCACTTCGATTATCTCGTCCTGCTGTTCATAGTTTATAGCTCCCGTGGGGCATATCTTACTGCACACGCCGCACTTGCCGGTCTTGAAATAGGTACAGTTGACCCTATCGATCACGGGCTTGTTGGGCACGGCCTGCGGGAACGGCACGTAGATGGCCGTACGGTTGGCAAGGCCCTGCTCGAATTCGCTGGGGATCTTCTTCTGCGGACACTTCGTGGTACACAATCCGCAGCCGGTGCAGAGCTTCTCGTCGATGCTCTTGGCCTTGCGGCGTATCTTCACGTTGAAGTTGCCGATAAAACCGTCCATGCTCTCGAGCTCGGCGTAGGTGTAGAGCGTGATATTGGGATGCTGCGCCACCTCCACCATGCGCGGTGTGAGGATACACTGCGAACAGTCGAGCGTGGGGAACGTTTCAGAAAGCTGTGACATGTGGCCCCCAATCGAAGGATCGCGCTCCACCATGATGACCTTATGGCCGCCGTTGGCTATGTCGAGCGCAGCCTGAATCCCGGCCACGCCGCCGCCCACCACCACAGCTGTCTTGTTCACCGGCACCTTGATAGGCTCCAGCGGATGGTTGTTCTTCACCTTTTCGACCAGCGTGCGCACCAGGTCGAAGGCCTTCTGTGTAGTGGCCTCGCCCTTCTCATGCACCCACGAGCAATGCTCGCGGATATTGGCCATCTCGCACATGTAGGGGTTCATCCCCGCCTCCGAACACGCCTTGCGGAACGTGGGTTCGTGCATACGGGGCGAGCAGGCCGACACCACCACTCCGGTGAGCCCGTGCTCCTTGATAGCCTCCTTTATTTTGGTCTGCCCCGGGTCGGAGCACATATATTTATAGTCGGTGCTGAAAGTCACCCCCGGCAACTGCGCCGCCAGGGAAGATACCTTCTCGCAATCCACCGTAGCCGAGATATTCTCGCCGCAGTGGCATATAAAAACGCCTATCTTAGCCATATCAGTTGGTTTCCTCCGTTTGCGTTTGTTTCTTCATCTGGGCCAATTTCTTCCAGTCCACCTTCACGATGTGACGGCGGGTGCCGGTCTGACGGTCATCGAGCCCGCACGCCAGTCCGATAGCCTGCGTGATATATAGCACGGGGATATCTGTCTTCTCGCCGAGGGCCTTGTTTATAGCCCCGCGCCTCAGGTCAAGGTTTGACTGGCACATCGGGCAGGCCACGATAATGACCTCCGCGCCACGGTCCACTGCTTCCTTGACTATACGCCCCGAGAGCCTGGCGGCAATAGCGGTCTGCGTCACCGAGAGCGATGCGCCGCAGCACTCCGTCTTCATCGGCCAGTCGATACATTCCGCACCAAGGGTCGACATTATATCGTCCATACTCTGCGGATCCTCCTGACGGTCGAACTTGAGCACCTCATGCGGGCGCACCAACAGGCAGCCGTAGTAGCAAGCCACCTTGTCGGGGAGCTCCTTCACCTGCTTCGAGGGCAGTTCGGGCAGGATGAACTCCTGTATGAATTGTATCACGTTGAGTATCTCGATGGGTAACTTCAACTCCATGCCGAGCACCTCCTCCACCTCCTTTTTAAGGTGAGCGTTGTTCTCCAGTTCATGCACGGTCACAGCGAGGCGGTTGTAGCACGCCGCGCAGGGCACTAACAGCCTATCCATACCGGCATTCGCAGCCTGAGCCAGGATACGGGCGGGCAGGGCCAGCGACAGCACCTTATTAAGGTTATGGGCTGCGGTAGCGCCACAGCAGTTCCAGTCAGGCACCTGCTGCAATTCGATATCGAACAGCTTAGCCATCGACATGACCGACTCCGTATACTCGCGCGAAGTCCCCTCCAGCGAGCAACCAGGGTAAAATCCTATTGTTTTTGACATGACGGTTTCGATTTTTTGAATATACGGCGGATGTTGCCCGTCCCCTTAACACTTTCGGGAATTATGGGCAGCTTACCCTTGATGAACATCACGGGAGCCAGCAGCACATCCTGCCACAGTTTACCGCTGCGCATCTTGTAGTCGGCCACCATGCCCACTTCGTATGAGCGGCCCGTTACACGGAGCATATCCAGGAACGAGCGGTGGAACGACACGATCTGCCGGCTTGCCTTGGGGTCCTGTAATTTGAGAGAAAGGGAGCGCTGGCGCAGGAAGTCCATCGCCTTGGGGATGTCGACATGCATCGGGCAGCGCGAGATACACATTTCGCACGAGGCGCACAGCCAGATGGTCTTCGAGCGGAGGAGTTCGCGCTCGATGGCGGGGTCCTCGGTCTGCAACATACGCATGACCATGCTCGAGGTATAGTCCATGTCCTCTGCGAGCGGGCATCCGGCGGAGCACTTGCCGCACTGGTAACAGCGCGCGGCGTCTACCCCCGTGGCTTCGGCTAACGCCCCGGCCAACGAATCATTATGCCTATCCATATTAGGTATGTAGTAAGTTTTAGGTATGGCCAAAATAACGGCCAAAAATCTTAGGTATGCAAAATTGCAGAAATTTATCCGATAAAAAAAACAAAATACCGTTAATTCCCTCTGCTATTAATTTAACACTGTTATCCGACAAACAATCAACTAATAACCAGCGCTTTATATGTGAAAACATTCACAAGCAAGGCCCATTTCCAAGCAATTCGAATATCGATTCCCGTCTTTTAACTAACGGAATCAGCGGGTGAATTATTTCAGTATAACAATTTCGAAGCCACCTCCAGCAAAGGCAAAAACAGCAAAAAAACAGCGATCTCTAACTATATATAGTGATACTCGCCAGAACGCCTCCCCATAACACACAAATTAAACAATTTTAATATCCCTAATATCAGTCCTATAACCCCCAGACGCGATTTTATTGCACTCCGGTACATACTACACCGCAACACTTGTCGTTTTTTGCGCAGGTTGTAGCTATAATTTGAAAATAATTGTATATTTGCACAACCCCGGCTAAAAACGCGAGGCCAAACAGAGGCTGACACATTGCCACACAATAAAATACTGACCCCACTACATGCACGGGCCTCGGGCCCGTTTGTGCTGTGAAACATAAAAACACTTTAAATCCTAATAACAAACACATGAAAACAAAACCTTCAGCAAAAGCCAACAAGGCTTCTAATTTTTTCGCAGCTTGCACCATCATCATCTGCTTCGTCATCGGTTTCTGCGTCTGGAAATTCGTCATGGGTAACCCTGAGAACTTCGAGGGCGGCGATCCCGAAAACGGCATGCCCCTTCCCGGCAACATCTTAGGTATGATCTACAAGGGCGGTTTCATCGTGCCTGGTCTGATGGGTCTGCTCCTTATGTCTTTAGTTTTCTCTATCGAACGTTATTTCGTTCTTTCACGCTCTGAAGGCAAGGGCAACCTTGACAAGTTCGTGACCAAAGTAAAAGAATATATCGTTGCCGGCAACGTTAACGAAGCCAAGAACCTTTGCGACAAGCAGGGCGGTTCTGTAGCCAACGTTATCAACTCGGCCCTTATAAAATACGAAGAGGTTCGCGCCGAAGGTTTCGACTCTGAGAAAGCCGCTGAAATGATCTCTAAGGAGATCGAAGAGGCCACATCGCTGGAAATGCCTTCGCTCGAAAAGAATATGACCATCCTCTCTACACTGGTTTCTATCGGTACCCTGCTGGGTCTTCTCGGTACGGTGTCCGGTATGATCAAGGCCTTCTCGGGTCTGGCCGTTGCCGGTACTCCTGACTCCGCCGCCCTTGCGACCGGTATCTCTGAGGCCCTCGTGAATACGGCTACCGGTATCGCCACTTCGATCCTGGCTACCATCGCCTACAACTACTTCACATCTCAGATCGATACGCTGACCTACTTCATCGACGAAGCGGGCAACTCTATCGTTACTTCATACCGCAAAATGCGTAGCGCCAAATAATTAACACGGAAGGTTAAGTAAAATGGCAAAAGTAAAAACAGCGAAGAAGAGTACCAGGGTGGACATGACCGCGATGTGCGACGTGGCCTTCCTTCTGCTCACATTCTTCATCATGACATCGACCGCGCGACTTCCCGAGCCCTACCCTGTGGATACGCCGGCCTCGACCGTCCAGACCAAAGTACCCGATAGCAATATCGGCACGCTCACCGTGGGTGAAGACAAGGTGTACTTCGGCATAGCCGGTAAGGAGGAACGCAAGTTGATGCTTCGTAAGATGGCTGAAAAGTACAACCTGTCTTTCTCTGAAGAACAGGTCGAGGCTTTCTCCCTGATCGACGCCTTCGGGGTGGATATCATGGTACTCGACAAGCTCATCGCAATGAAGGGCTCCGACCGTAACAGGGAAGGACTGCAGCCCGGGATACCCTACGACTCTCTCAACAACCAGCTGCGCGACTGGCTACTCTGCGCGCGTCTGGCTGCCAAAGAGTACTCGAATGAAGACCTCAACATAGCTATCAAGGGCGACGCCAACACGGAGTACCCGATGATCAAAAAAGTGATAGACATACTGCAAGCCCAACGTAAGAACAACTTCTTCCTGGTCACAAGCCTGCGCGGCGATGATTTTTAACTGATAAACTACAAAGCTAATGGCTGAATTAAATGTTCCCGATCCTAAAAAAGGCGGTGGCAAAGTACGCAGTAAGAAGATGCGCTCGTCGGTCGACTTGACCGCTATGGTGGACTTGGCTTTCCTTCTGATCACCTTCTTCATGCTCACGACTACGCTCTCAAAGTCGCAGTCGATGAACCTGGGGATGCCCGATAAGACCGAAAATGCCGCTCCCACCGTGGTTGCCGATACACGTACAGTAACCCTGCTGTTAGGCACCGACAACCAACTCGTTTGGTACATGGGTACGCTCGAGAAAATGCTCGAAGGTCCGACCAAAGTGGGTTACGGCAAGAACGGCCTGCGCAAGATGTTGCTTGAGAAGGACGCTATCGCCCAAGCCATGACACGTGACCCTGAAAAAGGTCTGATCGTGATCATCAAACCGAGCGACAAGTCCAACTACCGCAACCTTATCGATGCGCTGGACGAAATGGCTATCTCCAAGATCAAGACTTACGCTATCGTAGATATTGCGTCCGTTGAACTGGATCTCCTCAAGGAGGAGGGGCTCGACTAATATAATAAAGTTACGTTTATGTTTAACTCAAGAATAGACCTGTTCCAACAGGAGTGGATCGACGCCATTTTCGAGGGCCGTAATAAAGCGTACGGTGCCTACGATCTGCGTCGCCGCGAGTCGGGTATGACCGTCAAAGCCCTTATCATAGGCGCGGTCGTATTCTCCCTGTTGGTAAGCCTTCCGCTGATCGTCAGAAAGATCGGCGAACGTATCGGCACCACCCGAGAGGTGTTGACCGAAAAGATCACTGTGGTGGAATTGCCGCCGCCTCCCCCTCCCAGGGAAGACACGTATGTTCCGCCCCCTCCCGCCAGAGAGGTGCAGTCGATCAAAGACATCAAGAAGTTCACCAGCCCCGTGGTTGGTCCCGCTGAGGACGTAACCGAGGAGCTCGCCACACAGAAGGAACTCGAAACGGCCGACGCCGGTTCGCGTAACGTGGATGCGAGTGCCGACGGCGAGGTAGTGATCGATGAAAAACCCGTTGACCACCCCGTGGAAAAGAGGATCGTCGAAGACGTGGGTATCTACAGCGTACAGTCCGTACAGGTGTCTCCCGAATATCCGGGCGGCAGGCAGAAGTTCATCGAATACGTTATGGCCAACCTCGGCGGTATTGAGCTGGAGTCCACTCTGCGCATGAAGTTCCGCTTCGTGATCGAGAAGGACGGCTCGCTTACCGACATCAAGGTCATCAGCGACGGCGGCCAGCCTCTGATAGCCGATAGGGTTGTGAAGGTACTCGGCAAGAGCAAGAAATGGAGCCCCGGTGTGAACAATGGTAAGCCGGTACGTGTAATGTACGATATACCTATCACGGTACAGGTACTGAACTAACCACTCACCTCACGATGGGTTTTGTTGACAGTTTCAGGCAGTTGCCCCTCGGGCGAAAAGCGCTCTTTTTTGTAAGCGCTGCGTTTCTTGCGCTCTATTTTTCGCTGGGGATCATATTCCTGTTCGTTAAAAACCTGCCCTTCGAGATGTCGCCCGCTCTGAAAATCGGATTTGGCATAATTCTTATCGCTTATTCGATTTTCAGGCTGGCGCGCCTCGTGGGCAGCCTTAACGATGACACTGAATGAGAAAACTCACTCTACTGATACTCGCAGCGACGATACTGCTCGCTTGCGGCGAAAGGCCCAAGAAGGTTGTCGACACACCCACGCGCGGCAGCATCACAGTGGCGGTCGACGAAACATTCTTCCCCCTGATCGAAGGAGAGGTAGAGGTGTTCCTGTCGCAATACAAGTACGCACATATAGACGTCATTGCCTGCCCCGAGCAGGAGATCTCTGCGCTATTGCGCGGAGATTCGTTGCGTCTGGCCGTACTGTCCCGCGAACTCGATCCTGCAGAACAGGCGTGGTTCGAAAGTAAGAAGATAATACCGCGTACCACCGAGATAGCCCGCGACGGGATAGCCCTTGTGGTAAATAAGGCCTTTCCTGATTCGGTCATCACGGCTGATGCCCTGAAAGCCCTGCTACGGGGCGAGGGAGGCAGGGGTGCACGTACCCTCGTGTTCGACAATCCCGCATCGGGAACAGTGCGCTACATGAAGGCGTTCGCAGGCGTGGATTCGCTCCCCGGGGCCTACTCCATGCGTTCTAACCGTGAGGTGCTCGAATACGTGGCCTCAAACCCGAATGCCATAGGCTTTACGGGCGTAGATTGGCTCTACGAGGCCGACTCTACTGACAAACAATACATTGAAAAGATCAAGGTCCTGGGCCTGGGCGACAACGCCTCGGGATATTTCAGACCTACACAATATGACGTGGCGCAGGGGCGTTATATGCTCACGCGTAACATCTATTTTATAAACTGCGAAGGCTCCGCAGGCCTCGGACTGGGGTTGGCGGCGTTCCTTGCGGGCGATGTTGGCCAGCGCATAGTGCTCAAGGCGGGCCTGTTGCCTGTCACCTATCCCAAGCGGGAGATAGTCGTGAGGAATAAATTGTAAACTACATATCCAAGAAAAATGAAAAAGTTATTTATCGTGCTATTTGCCGCCTTGTTCGGCATTAACACCTACGCTCAGACTCCCACCACTCTGGCCCAGAGGGCTATGGACGCGGAGCAGTACGAAAGGGCCCGTAACATTCTGGAAGACCTTTTGAAGGCTCACCCCAACGACGGTCAGAGCTACTTCCTCCTTGGCAACCTCTACCTGATCATGGGCGAGGATTCGCTTGCCAGGGTCATGTATAATAAAGGTGCCGCCTCTTCGGAAAACGCCCAATTCAACTACATCGGCCAGGGACAGATGCTTCTTAACGAAGGTAAGGCTCCCGAAGCCCAGGCCCTGTTCGACAAGGCTACCGCCAAACTCCGCAAGAAGGACTACCAGGAGTATCTCTTTATCGCAAGGGCTTATCTGGGCGCTTACGATCCCGATTATACCAAAGCCGCCGAGTATGCGCGCAAGGCTGTCGCCGTGGATCCCACTGCTGTGACGTCAGCTACAAGCTACCTTGCTCTCGGTGACGCCGAGTACAACCTTGGCAACCTCAACGAGGCCTACAGCGCCTACCGTAACGCCTATATGTACGACGCCAACCTGTGGCGCGCCAAGCTCCACCTGGCTGTGATCACCAAGAACGCACAGGCCTTCCCCGAAGCCATACAGGCCCTGGTCGAGATCAACGAATTAAGCCCCAACTACGGCCCCGCCTACCGCGAGCTGGCCGAGGTATATTACCTGTGGGCCACCCTCGACAAGGAGAAATACGACGAATATATCACCAAGGCCTTGCAGTACTACGAGAAGTACATGAGCATGACCGACTACTCGCTCAACTCGCGTATGCGTCACGCCGACTTCCTGGTGCTCGCCAAGGACTACGCCGCTCTTGAGAAGGAGGCTGCCGAGATGCAGAAGCTCGATAAGGTCAACCTGCGTATCCTGCGTTACCTGGGCTATTCGGCCTATGAGAACGGCAACTACGCCGAAGCGACCAAGGCCTTGACCGACTTTATCAACTCGGTTGATCCCCGCCGTGTGCTGGGTATCGACTACCTCTACCTCGCCAAGGCCGAAGCCAAGATGCTGGAAGGCGAAAGCGTGGATAAGATCGACACCTCCAAGCTCAACAAGATGAACTCATTCCTGGCCCAGGCCCTCGACAAGGGAGCCGAGCCCGATAGCGAGTTCAAAGATCTTGGCATTAAGTTCTACAGGGCTAAGGATTATGATAATGCCGCCGATATTTTCGGTACGCTGGCCCACGGCCCCAAGCCCGGCCTTATCGAAAGACTTTACTACTCCAACTCTATCTTCTACAACGCCGCCACCATGGACAGTGTCGCACAGGCTGCCTACCTGCCCAAGATGATGAAGGCCGACTCTGTTTACGCCACGGTGATCGAGGGCTCTCCTACCACACAGGATACCTATTTCAATCGCGCCCGACTGAACCGCTACATGCCCAACTCTGAAGAAAAAGTAGCTTCTATTTTCGAGCAGTTCATCAATGTGGTAACCGAGAAGGGAGAAAAAGAGACGTCCAAGCCGCTGACACGTATAAAACTCTCAGAAGCCTACTCGAATATCGGCGCTTACTATGCCGATAAGGATACAGCCAAAGCCATAGCAGCATTCGAGAAGGCCGTCGAATACGACGCGAATAACGAACACGCCGTGAGTTCGCTGAAGTTCCTCAAGGGAGCAAAATAGCAACCTCTCGATTAGAATAAATCAAAAGCGAGCCCTGCCGGTGTCCGGCAGGGCTCGCTTTTATGTCTACTATTTACGTGGGCAAGGCCGTATGTGTAGGCCTTGCGGTTAGTCCCTAAAACCCACCTTAAATATACATGTTCACTATCGCCTCGTAGAGCTCCTGTTTGCCGCTGGTGGTCGCGGGTTCCCCTTTCTGCCTGGCGTAGGCCACCAGCTCCTCGAGGCTCAGCTTACCCTGCTCGAATTCGCGGCCTTTGCCGGAGTCGAATGAAGCGTAACGCGAGGAAAGCATCTTCTTGTAGGGTGACTTCTCAAGTATGTCCGCCGCAGCCAACAGGGCACGCGCGAAGGCGTCCATGCCGGCGATGTGGGCGATGAATATATCCTCGAGGTCGGTGGAGTTGCGGCGCGTCTTAGCGTCGAAGTTGGTGCCGCCGATAAGGCCGCCCGCACGTACTATCACGAGCATGGCTTGCGTGAGTTCCCATGTGTCGATGGGGAATTGGTCGGTGTCCCAGCCGTTCTGGTAGTCGCCACGGTTGGCGTCGATAGATCCCAGCATCCCCGCGTCGACAGCACACTGGAGGTCATGCTCGAAGGTATGGCCGGCAAGTGTTGCATGATTCACCTCGATATTGAGCTTGAAATCCTTGTCGAGGCCATGGGCGCGCAGGAATCCTATCACCGTCTCGGAATCGACGTCATACTGATGCTTGGTGGGCTCCATCGGCTTAGGCTCGATGAAGAAACATCCTTTGAAACCTTTCGAGCGGGCGTAGTCGCGGGCCTTAGAGAGCATCGTGGCGAGGTGTTCCTTCTCGCGCTTCATATCTGTGTTGAGCAGCGACATGTAACCCTCGCGCCCACCCCAGAAGACGTAGTTCTCGCCCCCTAATTCGATGGTAGCGTCGAGCGCATTCTTGAGCTGTACGGCAGCCCTGGCCACCACATCGAAATCGGGGTTGGTCGCGGCGCCGTTCATGTAACGTGGATGGCTGAATACATTGGCCGTACCCCACAGGAGCTTTATTCCCGTCTCTTTCATCTTGGTTTTAGCATAGGCTACAATGGCCTTCAGGTTGGCCTCGTACTCCTCGATTGAAGCGCCTTCGTCGATCAGGTCTACATCATGGAAACAGAAGTACTCTATGCCTATTTTCTGCATGAATTCAAAGCCTGCGTCCATCTTGGCCTTCGCGGCGTCAAGAGGCGTGGCCCCCGTCCACGGGAAGAACTTGGTGGCCGAGCCGAAGGGGTCGCCACCGTCACCGCAGAGGGTGTGCCAGTAGGCCATCGAGAACTTGAACCACTCTTTCATTTTGCGTCCGGCGACCACCTTCTCGGCGTCGTAATAGCGGAACGCGAGGGGACTGCGGCTCGCCGCACCCTCAAACTTTATCTTGCCGATACCCGGAAAATACTCTTTCTTTGCCATAGTGGTAAATTATTTTAATTTAGACATCAGTTCTTCTTTCCACCTCCCGTATCCCTCTTCGAGGGCTGCCTTTATTGCCGGATCGGGCTCTACGGATTCCAGTCTGCGCAACGAGGCGAAGGCCTCCTCCTGCGACTTGTATAGCCCCGCTCCCAGGGCCGCTCCGCGTGCTGCGCCCAGGGCGCCGTCGGTATTGTAAAGCTCTATGCGGGCGTCACACAGCGTGGCGAGCGTGGTACGGAACACGGGACTGAGGAACAGATTAGCCTTACCGGCCCGTATCACAGCGGGCGACAACCCGAGGCCCTTCATGATGTCCACCCCGTAGCGGAAGGCGTAGGCTATCCCCTCCTGCGCGGCGCGTAAAACGTGGGCGCGTGTATGTCGATTAAGATCGAGGCTCGCCACGCATCCCCCCGTAAAACGGTTCTCCAGCATACGTTCGGCACCGTTGCCGAATGGCAGGATTATAACACCCTCGCTTCCGGCGGGTACTCCGGCGGCCATATCGTTTATCTCATCGTAACTCATACCTGGTGCAGCCAGGCGCCTGGCCCAGGCGTTGAGTATACCCGTGCCGTTGATGCATAGCAATACACCGTAGCGAGGCGATTCTTTCGTATGATTTACGTGCAGGAACGTATTGACCCGCGAGAGGGGATCGGCCTTGGGGAGGTCGGTCACGCCATAGACCACACCCGAGGTGCCGCCCGTAGCCGCGATCTCGCCGGGAGAGAGTACACCGAGTGAGAAAGCGTTATTGGGTTGATCGCCCGCACGGTAGGATATGGGAGTCCCCTCCTTTATCCCTAACAGCCGCTCGGCGGCCGCATTGGTATGCACCTGCACGCCTATAGATGGCAGGTCGGAGGGTATCTTATCGGCAGGTATCCCGTAATATTCCGCAACGAAATCGGCCCTGCTGTCCGAGGCGAAATCCCATAGTATTTGCTCCGAGAGGCCGCTCATAGTGGTGGTCATCTCGCCCGATAGCATACAGGCTATATAGTCGCCCGGAAGCATGAACTTGTATGTGGAGGCGAAGACCTCCGGCTCTGACGACTTCACCCACGCCAGCTTCGAGGCGGTGAAGTTGCCCGGCGAATTGAGCGTACGCGACAGACACTCCTCTCTCCCTATCCCCTCGAGCGCCCTGGCCCCTATCTCCACGGCGCGGCTGTCGCACCATATTATCGACGGACGCAACACCTCTCCGCCGCGCCCCAGGCACACAAGTCCGTGCATCTGGTATGTGATACCGATTGCGGCCACCTCAGACATGGGATGGCCCTCGCCTGCGATACGTTTTATGCCCTCACATACGTAGCCCCACCACATCTGCGGGTCCTGCTCGGCCCACCCGGTGCGGGGAGAGGATATGGGCATCTCCTCCGAGGGCAGCGTGGCCGAAGCTATGCACTCCCCGCTCCCAACGTCCATCAGTGATACTTTCACCGAAGAACTGCCTACATCTATTCCCAGTGTTTTCATTTGCCGTAAAAATTTAGTCCGCACCTTCGCTTATGCTCCCTGTCGTACACCTTGCGGTCAAAGCGATAATATCCAGCAGGTTTATGGGCCACGCCGGTCTCTTTCTCTCCGACGGGCACTATGTATGACTGTGCGAGTATCTTTTTGCGGAAGTTACGATTGTCTATCTCGACGCCCAACACCGCCTCGTAAAGGTTCTGGAGCATGCGGACGGTAAATTTACGGGGTAACAGCTCGTAGGCCATCGGCTCGTGGCCGAAACGTTCCATCAGGAAACCTATGGCCGAAACGAGAATGTTATTGTGGTCGAGCGCCAGGCGTTTCACCTCGCCAAGCTCCACCCATTTGGCGTTTTTACGCGAAGTATAGTCGATAAGGCGCTGGTCGAGCCTCACCAGGGCATAGAATACGACCGTAACCACGCGCGTGAGATCCACGCCGTAGTAGCCGTTGATCCACTCCAGTTCCTCCCCTGTGACCCTGAGGGGATCGGAAAACACCCCCATCTGCCGCAGGTAGATATCCTCGATACCTGTCAACTCGCCCATCACCCTGTGCGCAGCCGCTTCGAGGCCCTCGTTCGAGGCTATCAGACTGCCCGGCAGTTTGTTATCGAGGCGTTCTTCACCGTCTGCCCCCACCCTGCGGCGGCGTATAAGCAACACCTTGAGGGCCCGACCGTCGAAGCCGAACACAGCACAATCGACCGATATGGCCTGTCTGTTGTATATCAGCGTAGGATCACCCATAAGCGCACAATTTTCACTTTACACGAAGATACTAACTCGAAAAATAAATTCCTATGAAAGAGTAAAATTTACGCTAAGTATCATACTCTGTAAAAATCTCCGCTTCCGTCACACCCGACAAGACTTTAAAATCAAAAGGCACAAAAATAAGCCAGGGGAAAACGGGATTTAATAAATTTAATTAGTTGTCCTATATTTGTAAATATTTGTGTACTTTCGCAGTACGTGAAACAATCTTATATCTTCTACCTTACTACCAAATGAGCAACAGATACCCCAAAGGATGGGCTTTTAAACAGGTAATGCCTATCATACTCATGTGGCTTTTATGCGGACCTACCCCGCTATGCATGTTTATCATGACCTCCAAGGCGAAGAAAGATTCATGGACGAATATAGCCGGGATGAGCCTGTTAATATTTATACTGGCCATATGTCTTATGTTTACCGGCGATGACACGAAAGTGGGGATAGGGG
Organism: Rikenellaceae bacterium; assembly: GCA_031553875.1. Taxonomy (GTDB): domain Bacteria; phylum Bacteroidota; class Bacteroidia; order Bacteroidales; family Rikenellaceae; genus JAVBKU01. The sequence continues at coordinate 28,424 of JAVBKU010000005.1, forward strand.
GATTGACAATAGTCCTCCTGTGGATATTCACCTTCCTTTTCGTCGTAGTTAACATCCCCGAGTTCCTGAGATTAGCGGCCGCAAACCAGAATATCACTGTAACTTCACCCTCTAAAAGATCCAAACCGGCAGAACCTAAGAGAGAACCGGTCGCCAATAAAATCGGCAAGGGCGAACAACTCATATCCGACCTGCGCAAATGGAAAACGGAGGTGGAGCCCGAACTCCTGCGCGCTGATATCGACCAACTTATAAACCTGTCTGAAATAGTGCTCAAGAAAAAGGGGGTCGACCGCGATCTCTTCTTCAGCCGCTACGACGCCCCCCTCAACACTCTCCTGCAGAAGTACGACGAGATAGAGAACACACGGCTCAACACCAACGATATGGTCGAAACGATGATAAGCATCGAGTCGACCATAAGGGATACCGTCAAGGCCATGAAGAAGGACATCTCCAATATGTATAAGGCGGATATGCAAGATATCAACGCGGAGACCTCGATCTTCCTGCGCGAACTGAAGAAGAAGGGCCTGCTCGAGGAGTAACGCCATCGGATATCTCTTTTTAGTAACTATTTAAATATCTGTTCCGCATTTGTAAATATTTGCGTACTTTCGTTGAAAGTGAAAACTATCAACACTTTTCGCCCCGCCGCCAATGACCTCGCCTACCCCCACCCCCATACCAAGATATCCCTCGGACTGGGAATTTAAACAGATCTGGCCGATCTTTTTTTCCTGGATTTTGTGCGGACTCGCCCCATTGGGCTTAGTTTATATGGCTATCAAAGCACGGAAAAAGTCATGGCTGATGGCCTCTATTATAGTTACACCCCTGTATGCTATATCTTTACATTCGGCGACCACCACTGAAGGCGATACCCCTTTCGCAACTTTCGGAGTAATTCTCTCATGTATCTTCGCTATTGGTTTCAGCGCACGCAAATATCCTGAATTTCTTAAAATACTGGATGAAAGGGAGAAGAACAAAGCGATGCAACCTGCGCCGGAGCCCACCTCTAAGCCTGCTCCAAAACATTCTAAGACCAAGACCGTAAATAAAAAAATGAGCAAAGGCAAGCAGATGGTATCCGATCTGTACAAGTGGAGGGCGGAAATCGAATCTACCTCCATCCGCGCGGATATAACGCAGATGATAAAACTGTCCGATATAGTGCTCAAGAAAACGGGAGCCGACCACGATCTCTTTTTCAGCCGCTACGACGCCACCCTCAACAAACTTCTCGACAAGTACGACGAAATAGAGAACACACGTCTTAATACCAACGATATGGTCGAAACGATGATAAACATCGAGTCGACCATCAAGGATACCGCCAAAGCCATGAAACAGGAGGTGTCCAACATGTACAAGGCGGATTTACTCAATATCAACGCCGAGACCTCTGTTTTCCTGCGCGAACTGAAGAAAAAAGGCCTGCTCGACGAGTAGCGCCTTCGAATATCTCTTTTTAGCAACTATTTAAATATTCGTTCCATATTTGTAAATATTTGCGTACATTCGTTGAAAGTGAAAACTATCGACATTTTTCGCCCCGCCGCCAATGACCTCATCCTATAAATCTTCTATACGTCAATATCCCCAGGGGTGGCCAATCTTCCTTTCCTGGATTTTGTGCGGGATCGCCCCATTGGGCTTAGTCTATATGGCTGTAAGAGCATGGAAAAAGTCGTGGCTGATAATCTCCCTGATAGTTGCACCCGTGTACGCCGTATCTGTATACTCGATCAACACCACTGAAGGCGATAACCTTTTCGCAACTCTCGGAGTAATTCTCTCATGTGTCTTCTCTATTTGTTTTTGTGTATTCAAACTGCCCGAATTTCAAGAAATAATGGACACAAGAGGGAGTATCAACCGCATAGAATCTATATATGAATGCATCAAATCTTTCCTGAGATATATCCGCTCTCTATTTAAATCTACTCCAAAGCGTCCTGAAGTCCAGGCTGAGACTATAAAGATAAGCCAAGGCCAACAGATGATATCCGACCTGTACAAGTGGAGGGCCGAAATAGAATCTGCCTCCATCTACGCGGATATAACGCAGATGATAAACCTGTCCGAGATAGTACTTAACAAAACGGGCGCCGACCACGATCTCTTTTTCAGCCGCTACGACGCCACCCTCAACAAACTTCTGGGCAAGTACGACGAGATAGAGAATACACGGCTTAATACCACCAATATGGTCGGAACGATGACAAACATCGAGTCGACCATCAAGGAGACCGCCAAGGCCATGAAACAGGAGGTGGCCAATATGTATAAGGAGGATATGCTCGACATTGATGCGGAAACCTCCGTTTTCCTACGTGAACTGAAGAAGAAAGGGCTGCTCGACGACGAGTAGCGCCCTCAGCTATAACCCATAAAAACAATTACTGACATGGATGTAAACAACTCTCTCGAACTCGCTCAAAACGAAGCGTTGAGCACCGAAGACCTCGCCATAGTGGCTAAGTACAAGTCTTCGATAGATTTCACCAAGCCCGACCAGATAATAGTCTACGGCGCCGCTGCACAGAACCGTATGACCACATTCGCCGACGCCGTACTCAACAACGTACGCTCTAAGGATATGGGTGAAGTCGGAGAACTGCTCGCGGGTCTTGTGACCAACATCCGCACATTCGACAAGGCCACCGCCCCGCGTACCGGCATAGGCAAACTATTCGACAATGTCCGCAAGTACCTCGTACGCATGCAGGCCGAATACTCCAAGGTCGAAGCCAACGTAAACCGCATCGCAGCCCAGCTCGATCGCCACAGCCAGACCCTTTCCAAGGATATCTTCGTATTCAACGAACAGTATAACGAGAACAGCGAATATTTCAAGAATATCACCCTGTATATCGTTGCCGGCGATGAGAAAATAAAGGAGATGAGGGAAAAGGTGCTTCCCGAGATGAAAGCCCAGGTTGAGCAGGGCGCTTCGCAGATGGAGATACAGCAGTACCGCGATCTGGAGCAGCAACTCGACCGTTTCGAGAAGAAGGTGCACGATCTCAAGCTCAGCCGTATGATATCCATACAGCTCGCCCCGCAGATCAGGCTCGTGCAGAACAACAGCGCCATGATGGTCGACAAGATACAATCGACCATCGTCAACACACTGCCGCTATGGAAGAACCAGATGGTACTCTCCCTGGGTATCGTCCACACCCGCCAGGCCCTCGACGCACAGAAGCAGGTTGCCGACGCCACCAACGAGCTGCTCTCCAAAAACAGCCGTATGCTCCGCGAGACCACAGTAAAGATAGCCACCGAGAGCGAAAGGGGTATCGTAGATATAGAAACTATCAAACAGGCCAACAATGACCTGTTCCAGACCCTCGACGACCTGCTCCGCATACAGAGCGAAGGCCGCCAGAAGCGCTTAAGCGCCGAGACCGAACTCAAAACTATCGAAGCGGAATTGAAGAACAGGTTCCTTTCTGCCGGTAAGTACAACCCGCAATAGGATCATCCGGCCTTAATTATCCTAAAGCCCTCGCGCAGTCTGCTGCGCGAGGGCTTTAATTATATGCTGGCAAGGTTATTCAGGATAGTATACGAACGGGAGACGGAACCACCGGGTCCACTGCCGGGCGGAGATGTCGGTAGACACTACGCCGTCGCCGAAGAGGGGATTTACGGTAGATTCTATCACCTGTCCCCTGCCGGCATATATCCCGAGGTGGCCCTCCATGTAAAGAATGATCCCCAATTGTTCGGGCATATCCGGTATATCGCCGCTCGAGCCTGATATATCCAGCAGCCCCAGCGAATTGCGATCCAGGAAGGGATCGTAATATTCGCGGTCGAATCCGAAATAGAGCGATTTGACCAACCCGCTGCAGTCGCACCCGAAGACCTCGCCACTGCAATCCGCATACTCCTCTATTTTCTCTTTTGTATAAAAATCGGGATATTCTGACGCCAGCCTCCCGATAAGCTCCGGCATGATACGCTCCACAAGTCCCCCGAACACATATTTGGTAGGCAGGATCGCTATACTACGGGCATGCGCCACAAGGTCTTCACCTGAAACAGGTTTGTCGAACAGACGATTGAAAAGCTCCGAGCGGATATCGGGCTGAGGCAAGGGTTGTTCCGCCCGGGAATCGTGTTGCAGTATCCTGTACAGCTCTTCGTATATGAATGATATATGAGCGAGGCGCTCCTGGGGCGCTCCGCTGCGGAAGAGGGCAAGGTGGTCGTCCCTCAACAGCCCCGCCCCGCAAAGCCGCTCCAGTATATCGGCCCTCGCGGAAGAACATGGGGAGTTGCCGTCTGCATAGCTTCCCGAAAGTTGTTTTATGGTTTCTGTTTTCATATATATAACCGAACCACGGCAAAATATGGAATACTCACGTATACAATAATACGAAAAATCCGGAGGAAATGACCATTATTTTAGTATATTCGTCAATCATTATCCTTGCTTCGCGGCTATACTAAACACCCCCTACGATGTTATTCCATTGGATACGACGCATATTTATTTCGCTAATCAGAAGAGTCTGCGTACTACGTGATACCGCCGTCTATTGCCGCAGACACGCTCTCCCCTTCATCGAAACATTTCACAGGATAAGGGCTTTGAGAAAGAATGAAAATATAAGAGAGCTCATGTTGCTGGATATCAACTACATGGTAAACAACAAGGCTGTAAATGATACGTTAATGCTCCCGAGGGAGTATTTTGAAAACGCGTTCGGGATAAATGACCCCGACAAGCTCTACCTCTTAAGGGATAAAAATGAACTATACAGGCGATGCCCCGATCTTCTGAAGAGGGAGTGCCTGGACGTGACGACGACGTCGCCCGCCGAGGTCGAAGATTTTATGAAACGGCACAAGCGTTTTGTTGGGAAAGTAAATTTATCCTCATACTCGCAGGCGTTCTGTATTTACGACACCTCCAAGATGACGGCGACGCAGATCCTAAAAAACATGAAACGGCTGAACCAAACGCTCCTCGAGGAGTATATAGTTCAGCACGAAACGATTATGGCCATATATCCGGACTCGGTCAACACCATCCGAATCCACACCGTGAACAACGGCTCGGAGATAAGGATGTTCCTCAAGCCTATGTTCCGCTCGGGATGCGACGGTTCGGTGGTAGATGCCCTTGCCTTTACCAGTTGCTACCGCGCTCTGGTCGAAGCAGACGGTTCGCTGAGCCACACATCTTATATAGACAAGTGGTCACGGGGGAAGGCCGCCGACCGGCATCACAATACCAGTACTCGTTTTAATACTATACGCCTGCCCTACATCTCCGAGATGCTGCTGATGGCCAAGACGGCGGCCGCCCGTTTCCCGGAATTAACATACATAGGCTGGGATGTGGCTATCACGCAACAGGGGCCGGTGATCGTCGAAGGCAACGGCATTTCCGGAGCTATTGATACCTATCAGCAGGTGGTGTATATATATGACAAGCACGGTATCAAACAACAACTAACAGAGATGTTCGAATACGGTCGTGGGAAAACCAGGGCCTGATAAACATTTATCATGAAATTATTCAATTTTTTACCACGTATACGCAAGTCGATAAGGAAAAACGGCGCCATTGCCGCCTATTGCCTGAAACACAACCTGCCCTTCGCCCGGACGCGCCGGCAGATGAAGGCTATGAAAGCTAACGAGAAGGTGAGCGCGTACGCGCTGATGCGTCTGGGCTATCTGGTAAACGACCCGGCGGTGAACGATACGTTCATGTTCCGGCGGGAGTATTACAATAAAACCATAGAGATCAATAAGCCCGACAAGCTCCACCTCTTCAAGGATAAAACGGAATTCTACAGGCGGTGTCCCAAATTTCTGGGGCGCGAGTGCCTGGACGTGACCACGGCGTCGCCCGCCGAGGTGGAAGAATTTATGAAGCGGCACAAGCGTTTTGTGGGTAAGATGAATTTCGGTATGCTCGCAAGGTCGTTCGGCGTGTACGACACTTCGAAGATGACCGTAGAGCAGATCCTCGAAAAAATGAAGAAAATGGGCCAGACGCTCCTTGAAGAGTATATCGTCCAGCACGAAACGATTATGGACATATATCCCGGCTCGGTCAACACCATCCGCCTCCACACCATAAGCAACGGTTCGGAGGTGAGGATGTTCCTCAAGCCCATGTTCCGCATGGGAAGCAATGGCTCGGTCGTGGATGCGAGTGCTAAGAACGGCTCATACCGCGCGTTTATCGAAGATGACGGCTCGTTGAGCCACCATACCTATGTAGACAACCGGGGGAGGTGTAAAAAGGCTGTACAGCATCACAATACGAAAGTGCGCTTCGACGACGTGCGCCTGCCTTACATGCCCGAGGCGGTGCAGTTGGTAAAATTGGCGTCTGCTTATTTCCCCGAATTGCCGTGCATAGGCTGGGACGTGGCTATTACGCCCCAGGGGCCCGTGATCGTCGAAGGCAACGGCACGTCCGGGGCAGAGGTAACCTATCAACAGATGGTCTACCTGTATGAGAACCGTGGAGCCAGACAGGAACTGCAGGATATGTTCGACTACGGATGGGTACAAACAGGCTCTCCAAAAATATAACCTATGAAATTATTCCGTTTTATACCGCGCATATACAAATCACTCCGAAGGGATAGCGCCATTTTTATCTATTGCCTGAAACACGAGCTGCCCTTCGCCCGGACCCGCAGGGATATGAAATCATTGAGGATCAACGAGAACGTAAGCGCGTATACGTTGATGGGCCTCGATTACATGATAACCAACAGGGAAGTGAACGACACGTTCATGTTCCACCGCGAGTATATAGAGAGGGCGCTCGAGATAAACACCCTCGACAATCTCTGGGCCTTAAGGGATAAAGCGGAGTTCTACAGGCGGTGTCCACAATTTCTGGGGCGCGAGTGCCTGGACGTGACCACGGCGTCGCCCGCCGAGGTGGAAGACTTCCTGAAACGGCATAAACGCTTTGTGGGGAAGATGAATTTCGGTCTGCGCGCGAAGTCATTTTGCGTGTACGATGCCCCGGGTATGACCCCGGAGCAACTTCGTAAAAATATGGAACGCCTGAACCAGACGCTCTTAGAGGGGTATATAGTGCAACATAAAACGCTGATGGACATACATCCCAGCTCGGTCAACACCGTCCGCATACACACCATGAATAACGGCTCGGAGGTGAAGATGTTCCTCAAACCCATGCTCCGCACGGGATGCGACGGCTCGAGAGTTGACACCAATGCCGAGAACGACTCATACCGTACGCTGATAGAAGACGACGGCTCGCTGAGCCACATTACCTACATAGACCGCCTGGGGAGGTGCAAGAAAGCCGTCATGCACCGCACCTCTAAGGTACGTTTTTCGGATGTACGCATACCTTATATGCCCGAAGCGGTGCAGCTGGTAAGATCGGCGGCCGTTTATTTCCCCGAGCTGCCCTACATAAGCTGGGATGTGGCTATCACGCCGCAGGGGCCGGTGATAGTGGAAGGTAACAGCATCTCAGGAGCCACGGGCCTCTATCAGCAGATGGTCTACCTGCATGAGAAACATGGCATCAGGAGGCAGCTGCTTGATATGTTCGACTACGGACGACCTTAATCCGGGGCAACAAAGCTACACTTCCCTGTCGAAGGCGAAAAGCCAGTATGCTTTCACCATAGCCAGCTTTTCCCTGGTCTTATATCCCGACTGCAGGCGCGGGTTATACGGCTGGCCCTTGATCCCCAGGGCCGTCAGGCCGAATCTCGATGCGATGTAAAGGCTTCGGGGCATATGGAACATGCTCGTGAGGATGATCACTTTCGAAACCCTGAATCTTTTCTTGAAATTTTTTATCGACGCGTAGGTGTGTACGCCCTGGTTGTCTATGAAAATATTTTCGCCCGGGATCGCGGAGTTATCCTCCAGATAGGCCCTCATCGCCGCCACGTCGTTGCTGTATATCTTAGTGCCGTCCCCCGAGATAACGAACTTCATATCAGGCCTCAGCCCGTGCAGGCGGATGGCCATATCCAACCGTTCGTTCAATATGGGGGTTAGCGCGTCGCCGGAGCCAAGCTTCGCTCCCAGTATTATACAATGGGAGAAATCCTCCGGTACCTGATCAACGTCGCACATCATCTCATCGCTAAGACGCCCAACGCGGCTTCGTCTCAACAGAAAATAAATCAAGGGAAACAACGCCGCCCAGGATATTTTTATCAGTAATGGATTCAATCTAATTTCTGGCATTTACATCTACGGAGAGTAAATTTACGAAAACCGGATCTTTATTCAAAATCCGGTTTTCAGTCAACTATATACATCCCCTAAAAACCGGTTAAATTCGTTTTCTTTAACCCGTTAGGTGAAATTAATTAAAATATTTTGATTCTCACAACTAATATTCCTTATTCATGTCCCCTTTCTCCGACGAAATCTATACGCGTGACAGCGCCTGTTCCAGATCGTAGAGCAGGTCGTCGATATGTTCCGTGCCGATCGAAAGCCGTACTGTGCCCGGATAAATCCCTTGTCCGGCCAGCTCTTCGGCGCTCAACTGGGAATGGGTGGTGGTAGCGGGATGGATCACCAACGACTTCACATCGGCAACATTGGCCAGCAGGGAGAATATTTCCAGGCTGTCGATGAAGCGGTGGGCCTCCTGCTGCCCTCCCCTCACCTCGAACGTAAAGATAGACCCGGCCCCATTGGGGAAATAACGCCGGTACAACTCGTGATCCGGATGTTCGGGCAGCGACGGATGATTCACTCCTTTTACTTTCGGATGCGCTTTCAGGAATTCAACCACCTTCAGGGCATTGGCCACGTGTCGCTCAACGCGCAAAGAAAGGGTCTCCAGGCCTTGCAGCAGGATAAAGGCGTTGACCGGGCTGATGGCCGCCCCCGTGTCGCGCAGCAATATGGCGCGAATGCGGGTAACGTATGCGGCCGCTCCGGCGGCATCGACGAAACGCACCCCGTGATAGCTCGCATCGGGCTCGGTGAGTTGCGGGAATTTACCGGAAGCCACCCAGTCGAACTTCCCCGAGTCGACTATAACGCCCCCCAGCGACGTTCCGTGGCCGCCGATGAATTTCGTCGCCGAATGCACCACGATATCGGCCCCATACTCAAATGGACGTATAAGGTAAGGCGTGCCGAATGTATTGTCGACGATAAGCGGGATACTGTGGCGATGGGCTATCGCGGCCACCCTTTCTATGTCGATGATATTGGAGTTCGGATTCCCGAGCGTCTCGATGAATACGGCCTTAGTGTTTTCCTGTATGGCTTTCTCGAAATTCGACAAATCCTCCGGGTCGACGAACGTGGCGGTCACTCCATACGCAGGCAGTGTGTGGGCGAGCAGGTTGTACGTCCCTCCGTAGATGGTCTTAGCCGCTACGATATGGTCGCCCGCCCGGGTGATATTCTGAAAGGCATATGTGATAGCCGCCGCGCCAGATGCGACCGCCAGCCCCGCCACGCCGCCCTCGAGTGCAGCCACGCGCCCTTCGAAAACGCCCTGGGTGGAATTGGTCAGGCGCCCGTAGATATTCCCCGGGTCCTGCAGGCCGAATCGCGCCGCCGCGTGGGCCGAATTATGGAATACATAAGAGGTAGTCTGGTAGATGGGCACCGCACGGGCATCGGTCGCCGGATCGGGTTGCTCCTGTCCTACATGGAGTTGTAAGGTCTCGAAATGTAGCTTTCTCTTTGTCATGGCCGTATGTTTTTAAATGATTTGTTTTGCGTATTATTCTCCTGCAAAACTATTTATATAAGATATTTAAAACAACAATCATACAAAATATAGATAATATCACTATGTTTGTACTTATACACAGAATAAACCTACTCGCCGATTCATCAAACCGGCGCTGAAAAAGAATTATATTCTATGGACACTTTGGACAAAACAGACCTGCAGATACTCCGCATACTGCAGGAAAACGCGCGGTTGACCACCAAAGAGCTGGCCGCAAGGGTAAACCTGTCGTCGACCCCGGTCTTCGAACGGCTTAAGCGGCTGGAAAACGGGGGCTACATCAAGAAATATATCGCCGTGGTCGACGCCGAGAAGCTCAACCAGGGCTTCATCGTATTTTGCAGCGTGAAGTTGAGCCGCCTCAACCGGGATATCGCCGACGAGTTCAGCCGCACGATCCAGGGTATGCCCGAGGTTACGGAGTGTTATAATATATCGGGCCGTTATGACTATCTGCTGAAAATACACGCCCCCAACATGAAATACTACCAGGAGTTTATCCTCAACGTACTGGGGACTATCGAGAGCCTCGGGTCGCTCGAAAGCACGTTCGTGATGCACGAAGTGAAACACGAGTACGGCATACACATATAGGGGATGCAAAAATCATTTGATAATTTGAGGCTCAAAGCCAATAGCAGTCAATGATCCCTCAAATTATTTCAGATATTGTTTCTGATTTTATAAAAAATATTTTACTATAATATTTGTATTATTGAAAAATTAAATATAATTTCGAGTAGAGTTTTTATCAAATATACTTTACGGCGCCCCCCTTAAAACTGTATAGCTATGAAAAAACTTCTACTCCTTTGCGTTACCCTATGCGCCTCTTTCCTGTCCACGGGCCAGGAGAGCCATCACTCCCTACTGCGCAACAAGCTGTACTCCGGGTTTATGGAGTATTACAAGCTTGGAACCCCCGAAAAACTATATATCCAGACCGACAAACCCTATTACAGCGCCGGGGAGGACATCTGGTTCAAAGGGTTCCTCACCAACAGCGTCACGGGAGAGATCTCGACCAAAAGCAAGTTCATATACATCGAGCTGGTCGACGCCACCAATAAAGTGGTGCATAAACAGAAGATCAAGGCCAATGATTGGGGCTTCGACGGGAAGTTCACTCTCTCGCCCGAAATACCCGTCGGCAAATACGCGATAAAGGCCTACACGCTGTGGATGCTCAACTGGGGCAAGGATTTCCTTTTCGAAAAGAAACTGGAGATAGGCAACCTCATAGACCACAGGATCAACATCGCCGTATCCTATACCCTCGAATCCGAGAACAACGCGATAGCCCACCTGCTTGTCACCGACGCAAAGAACAATCCCATGGTCGGCAGGGAGCTATATTACACGGTCAATCTACCCACCAGCTCGAGTATCAACACATTCCGCCTGGTGACCGACCAAGAGGGGAAAGCCCGGATCAAGTTCAACGCGAAGGACATAAAGGAAGACAGCTACATAGATATAAAAAGCGTATACAGCAACCTCTCGAGCGTCTACTTCCGTCGCTTCGTCATCCCCGAATTCTCGGATAATTTCGACCTCCAGTTCTTTCCCGAGGGCGGTGCGTTCCTCGCCGGAGGCCCGCAGAGAGTGGCCTTCAAGGCCATGGCGGTTTCGGGCGTGAGCGAAGAGGTGACCGGTGCGATATTCGACGCCAACAACCGGGAGGTGGCCCAATTCTCCTCTTCCCACAAGGGGATGGGCTATTTCGAGATGACCCCGGAGGCGGGAGCGGTGTACTACGCCAAGGCTAAATCCGCGTCAGGGTACAGCAAGAATATACCTCTGCCCGAAGTGCGTACTTCGGGATGCGTGCTGAGGGCTGAGCGGGTCAGGGACCGCATAATGTATTCGGTACGCCACTCTGACGACGTCAACGCTTCGCATCTCTATGTGGCCATACTCTCGGGCGGAAAACTGTTGAAAGTAGATAAATTCGAACCCGCCCGTCCGATACGCAGGTTCTCGACCAAGGGTTGTCCGTCGGGGATAATGAACATAGCGCTGATGGACAAGGAGGGCAGCGTGCTCTCCGAACGCCTGCTCTTCATCAAGGGCGACAGCACACCCATCATGAATGTCACCACCGATAAAGCCGATTATGCCGGACGCCAGCAGGTCGAGATGGAGATACACCTCGTTGATGCGGCAGGCAAGCCACTGTCGGGCCAGTTTGCCATGTCGGTCACCGACGCAGGCCTGGTAGCCAGGGACACCCTCTCCGACAACGTGGTCTCTTACATGCTCCTTTCATCGGATATAAAGGGCAACATTGAGGAGCCCGCCTACTACTTCTCGTCCGATTCGCCCGAGGTTAACGCCAACCTCGATATATTGATGATGACCCAGGGGTGGAAACGTTTCGACCTGACCGACATAGTCAAAAGGAAATTCTCCGCGCCCGAAATGGCCCATGAAGAGTCGTACAACATAACTGGCGACGTAACAGGATTTTTCGGCAATGCCGCCCGTAAACCGTCGCTGGCGTTGTTCATCCCCCGCCAACGCTATATGGATGTCTTCAAGCTCGACAAAAGCCATAAGTTCCACATAAGCGGCATAGACACCCCCGACACCACCACCATAATACTCCATACCGTGGGCCGTTTCGGAGGTCTGTTCCTCAACCTCAACCTTAACAGGGCGGAGGAACTGCTGCCCGGGATAAAGTTCTCACGCAGCAGGCTGGCTACCCCTCCCGTCATTCCGCCGGCATACCTGTCGCAGATGAAGGAAAAGTATTATTACGAAGGAGGGGAGAAGGTATATATGTTCGACGAGGTGACCGTCACAGCGAGCCGTATAAGCAAAGTATTCGGCATTGATGACGTGGTACCGACGTACAGTATCGACGGCCGCAGGCTCGAGGCCTACGCCAACGCCGACATATACTCCCTGCTCCGCACCCTGCCGGGGGTGAGGGTCAAATATGGGAGTAACGTGTTTGCAAGCACGACGACCGGATACGCGACAGTTTGGGTGGATGGGACCATGCCTCTGATATATATAGATGGCTTGCAGATGTACCAGATCGACCTGGAGGCTATCAACATGAAGGAGATCGCGAAGATAGACCTGGTTACCGGCCCCGACGCCCTCTTATTCGGATTTGCGGGCGACAGGTCGTACGGGGTTATATCCATAACCCTCAAGCCGGACGCCTCGTTCAACAGGATACACCCCAACAACTTCGCCATGATAACGCCTCTGGGCTATTCGAGGCCCGCGGAGTTCTACAATCCTAAGTATGGCACTCCGGAGCAGAAGGATAACCAGTCTCCCGACCTGCGCACCACCATCTGTTGGGATCCGCACATCAAAGTCGATTCGACAGGTGTGGCCAGGGTCAACTTCTACACCGCCGACAGTAGCACCGCCTACGACGTGACGCTCGAAGGGGTAACCTCGAACGGCTCTCCCTGCCGCTACGAGGGTAAAATATCACGCGGAACGAAGGACCTTACACTACTTAGTAAAATCCCGAGTGTCGCGGATCAATAGACCGGAATTTAAGCCGGGTGGTTTACAGCGCATCCCAAATAGCTGATCTTGTCGGAGATCACTGTGTTTTATAAGCGCCAAAACAGCCCCCTTACCGCCTCATCAAAAGAAACAAGCCTTCAAGTTGCTTCCGATCAGCTAACTTGAAGGCTTGCTTTTGATATCTGAAGAGGAGGTTGATTAGGCATCGGGACGCTACCGACAAAAAACTATCCGGAGTGAATTTATTTCCGATGTTTATTAACTTTGTCGACGCCTATAAACTGTGTAATCGATGGATTATTTACCCTATTTACTTATCGACTCTTTTTTCGACCTGCTGATGACCGTTGGGGGCATTACGCTCATCGCCATGTCGCGGGGCAACAGGATGCGGCTGCTGTTCGGCATCCTGGCGCTGGCAGTAGGTTTGACCTTCATGGACGACAACATCGAGCTGCTACTGTCACCGGATCTATCACCGGTGACACACGGATATTCCTACGCCGACATCTTGGTCCCCGGCCGTATGATGGAGTGGATCCTGCCCGCCACGGCGTGTTCGTTATTCCCGCTCATATCGCTTCGGCCCGGATTTCTCTCCCCGCTACGGTTGGTGCTCTTTTCGCTCCCCATCGGAGCCACCATGCTCACGCAGTGGTGCTACGACCTATTCAACGGCACCATAACCCGCCTGCACAGCCTCTCGGACGTGGTGGCAAACATCGGTGAAATGGACGTGAAGGTCCGCCTTTTCGTCTTCGCCATGGGGGTAATTGTGCCGTCGATCTATTTTTTCTTCCCATTCCTATGGCGTTTCGCCTCGGTCAAACGCAAAACCACCCCCCTGATGTGGGCCTTCATCGCAGGGATGTTCGTCATACTGATCTATTACGCCGCTTTCATGCTCGTGCCGAGCAAGTTTCTTTTCGCGACGTTCAACGTGGTCGTAGAGATTTTCTTTATTGTATTCATGGTGCTGTTCATCAGGCGCGACGATCCGCTCTCTTTCCGTGAATCGCAGGGCAAATACATCGTCCCGCACCAGCCTTCGCCCGAAGAGTCGCTTTACGCAGACATGGAGGCGTGGCTCGAACGGAACCACCCTTTCACCGATCCGCAATATTCTATCACGAACCTCGCCGCGAGCCTTAACGCCAGGTCCTCGCATGTTAACGAAGCCGTCAAAGCCGGCGGTTTTTCCGGTTTCCGCGAATACATGAATTACCTGCGCGTGGAATATTTCAAAGGTCTCGCCAGGTCAGAACGCACCAAATCGATCAAGGAACTGATGCATGAATCCGGCTTCACGTCGCGTTCGAGTTTTTACCGTCTTTTTGCGGAGTATGAAAATATGACCCCATCTGATTATATCGACAGCATCCGACGAAAAAAGCAAGTCGCCCCGTAGGCCCCGGAAGAGAGTCAACAAGATAGCCCCCGCAAGAATAAATTTCTTGCGGGGGCTAATAAGAATTACAAACGTGACAGATTCACTAAACTACCCTGCTGCTATTTGCACATACAGTTTTTACTGTAGATATTGGCGCCGAGTGCGGTAGCGATATACTCGATGGCTTTCTGTGCGCGAACGCTATTACCCACCGCATCCACGGGAGGTGCAAAGGCAGCAATGGCCATCTTACCGGGGACCACGGCCACGATACCGCCACCCACGCCACTCTTAGAGGGCAGGCCCACTCTGTACATCCACACTCCGGTGGCTTCATACAAGCCCTCCATACCCATCACGGCCAGCACCTTGGGCACATACTCGCTCTTAAGCAGGAGCTTGCCTGTTACGGGGTGCTTCCCGCCGTTAGCCAGCACAGCGCCCATATTGGCCAGGTCCTCGGGCGTCACTCCGATAGAGCACTGGCGTGTATAACTGTCGCACGCGTCGAGCGGATCGGCCCACATATGGCCATAGGCGTCAAGAAGCATGGCAATGGCTCGGTTATGCTGATTGGTGGCGGCTTCAGACTTATAAAGTTCGTCGATCACTGTCAGCTTGCGGTTGGCCATATCGCTCATATAGGTGAGTATCTTGGCAAACTGGTCCTCGCGCGAGGTGCCCTTTATCAGGCTGTTGGTGGCCATAGCCCCCGCATTCACTATGGGGCTGACAGGTTTGTAGCCCTCCAGTTCGATGGCTATCACCGAATTGAACGGCATACCTGTAGCTCCCACGCCGATGCTGTCGGCAATGAAATCGGGCCCGACTGTCTGCATAGCCTGGGCGAGTACGAAGGCTTTGGAGATCGACTCTATACCAAACGTATAACCCGCGTCGCCCGACTTGTAGAGCTTACCGTCGGTGGTCATTACGGCGATACCGAAAAGGCTCGACGGAATATTCGCGAGGAAAGGAATGTAGTCGGCGTTCTTGCCGGTGTTGTCGCCCTTGAATTTGGCATAGGCCTGGTCGATCACCTGCTGGATGGAGGGCATCATGGTCATGGTGCCCTCCATCTTGGAACTCTTTGCAGTCGATTTTGTCTGACTGTTCACGTTCTGCGCCAGCATGGGAGTAAACAGCATGGCGGCGGCCAGAAACGTCACTGTAAATACGGATAACTTTTTCATGATATTATGTTTTTTACATTGTTATAAATGCGGTCCATTGTATACGTAGGTCTTCGCCGCGTTGGCCGTTGAGGTTCTTGCGGTTACCGTAGAGCACTTCTATCCCTGTCTTGAAATATTTATTGGGATACCACAACAGATTCACAGCACCGTAGTTGGTCTGTTCAATAGTTGTAGGAGGCATATAACTGCGATTATTACGCACGCTGATATTACCCCAGCCTATCGTCGAGCTGAGTTTTTTGCTCCACCAGCGATCGTAGAAAGCCCACAGGTAGAGCTGGGTCGATGTGCGCAGCTGCTGTCCGGGAGGCGGGCCGGGCAGGGCGTCGTAACCCTCCCCGCTCAGGTCCTCGCTGTAACGCGCATATCCGGAACCGAAGGCGATCTGGAATTTGATCGCATCGCGGCCCCAGGTGCGTATGTTACCGGTGAGATTGCCTGCCCCGCCTATAATATTCTTAGTGACGTTGGCGTCTCCCCGATAGGTGATCGGGTGCAGCAAGCCTGCAATACGCAGATGGCTGTTCCCGCCGTCCCAGGTGTAGGTATAACTGGCCGTAAAGTCGGGATAGAGGTTACGCGAACTCCAATCCGACCCTTCGGGGAAGGTGACGTCGCTACCCGGCTGCTCGATTGACACGGCCAGAGCGCCGTGCTTGCCGAGCGGCTGGGTGAAGCGGGCCTGCACCTGACGTGTCCACACGTAGGCATTCGGGCCCCAGTAGTCGACCAGGTTGGGCCAGATATTACTGTCCATGAAGTTCGACCAGTACTGACCGAAACCCCACTTACCCAAGCTGATCCAAGCGTGGCGGATACGCGGGTTCGACGAGTTGTCGGGCCCCCAGAGGTCGAATTCGAGGATCGCATAGAAATCGCCCACCTTCTTTACCGGCCCGAATGCGGAGAAACTCAACCTCGACTGGCGTATACTGAACGTGGTGGCGGAGTTGTCATTGGTCGGCACGGTGATCGTCGAGGGTTGGAACGCATAACGGTCGCCTATCTCCCTCGTGTCGTACATGAAGTCGGCCTGCACGTAGCCGCCGATCTTCAGCTGGATGCCCTTTATGTCGGTAACCACCAATCCCATACGGCTGTTTTCCAAATCGTTACGAGACAGGGCTTCTTGCCCGCGTACGCCCGAAGATATTATCAGAGCGCAGGCGAGCAACACAGGTGTCAGTATATTCTTTTTCATACATCTGTCTTTTTAGTTTTTGCATGTTCTGTGTGAGCATCGGCTGCGGGAGTTTTGGCGCCTGCGAGCCGTCTGCGTTTCTGCCGCGCACTGATAATAAGCGGAGCGCTGAGGAAGATCACATTACCTATAAGCACCAGGCCAACATACATCATCGGACTGCCTATCGGCAATTGTGAGGGTGGAAAGAATGAGACCACGAACGAGAAGGCCACCGCCACAAAACCTATCCCCGCAACGGCCCACATACCTCCACGGCCGCCGGGAACCTTATAGGCCCTGGCCAGGTCGGGCTTGGTACGGCGCAGGCGGATAGCCGCGGCGTACATCAGCATGTACATAACCAGATATAGCCCTATGGTCAAGGCGCTCAGCAGGAAGAAGGCCACGCTCACGTCCTTGATAAAGAAATAAAGCGACGAGAGGATAGTCACGATGATACCCTGAGTTATGAGGATATTGATCTGTATGCCGTTTTTATTGGTTTTCGCAAGTACTTTCGGGAGCTGGCCCTCGCGGGCTGTCCATAAAAGGCCGCGGCTCGGACCCGAGATCCACGACATCACCCCACCCAGGGCGCCGAAGGCCACCAGGGCCCCCATTACATTGGTCATCCACCCCATATTGAAGGTATCGAACACGTTACGAAACGTGACCATCAGCCCGTCCTGGATATTTATCTGGTCGTAAGGCATTACCACCGCTACCGCCAACGCGCCCAGAGTGAACAGCACGAAGGAAATAACAGCGGCAAGCAGTACGGCTACAGGAAACTGGCTGGATGGTTTTTTCATCTCCATGGCATGTACCGCGTGTACCTCGACCCCAGCGAACAACAGCAGGATACCCGCAAGGAAAGCGATATTACCCATACCAGTTATATGAGGGAAGAGGCGCGGATGGGCGTGTCCGCCCACGTCGCTCACAAGAGTGGTTTCAGAGGCGGGGATACTTTCGAGCGCAATGGGATGACCGGCGATAATCCACACGAGGGCCATCACCACGATAATCACTCCCGGCAATACGGTCCCTATAAGGAACCCCCTGCTCGTGATCTTGGAGATGGTATTCGTGCCCCTTAACGTGAGGCCGGTCGCCAGCCAGTACATCGCTATCGAGAATAGCCCCACATACGTCCCGTTCTGGGCCAGGGCAGGATCGGCGATCATAAAGGCGATAGCCGCCGAAGCGAATGAGAGTACCGTCGGGTACCACACCACGTTCTGTATCCATTGCAGGAATATGGCCGCAAAGCCCAGATGCTCGTTGAAAGCCTCCTTGACCCAAGTATACACGCCGCCGCCTTTATCGGCGAACGCGCTTCCCAGTTCGGCACTCACCAGCGCCGCAGGGATCAGGAACAGGAACGTGGCAAAGAATATATAGAAGAACATCGTAAGTTCTTCCTTGCCCATCATCGGCAAGCCTCGCAGGCTGATGATGGCGGCAGCGGTCATAAGGGCCAACTGCCAGGTGGTGATATATTTCGATTTTGCCATAATACACAATCTTTTATATTTATATAAATAATATATAGCTATATATTAATGGTGGAAACCACCGGCCTGGGCTTCGGTAAGCCCCTCTTTAGCGGAACTCTTACGCAGGATATCGATGCACCGCGACATATCGTCGATAAGCAATTGTGCCATATCGCGCGAGAAGCCGTGGCGGATGACCACGCGCTGTATTACCATATCCTGGCAGTCGGCGGGCAGCGAGTAGGAGGCTATC
The DNA here is from genome assembly GCA_031553875.1 of Rikenellaceae bacterium. GTDB lineage: Bacteria > Bacteroidota > Bacteroidia > Bacteroidales > Rikenellaceae > JAVBKU01. Next base: position 47,191 of record JAVBKU010000005.1, read on the forward strand.
TGCCATCCCCGGGCCCGCAGTTTGTCCGACAGGTCATACAGATTGAAACCCGGATCTACACCCTTCTTGATCATCCACGCAGCGCCGGGCAGGGCGTCGCGTCCGTCGTAAAGGAGGTCGAACAGGCCCATCTTAGACACCTGTTCCGCGATGAATATCCCGTGGTCGAGGCACGCCTGCTGTATGCGGCGGTAACCCTCGAAGCCGTTGCGCAGCAGATTATAGTATTGGGCTATGATCTGTCCGCCGGGACGTGAGAAATTGAGCGCAAAGGTCGGCATATCGCCTCCCAGATAATTTACCCTGAAGATGAGCTCTTCGGGCAGATCCTCCTTGGTCCGCCACACTACCCAACCCACACCCAGAGGCGAGAGGCCGAATTTGTGGCCGGAGGCATTGATAGACTTGACGCGCGGCAGGCGGAAATCCCACACTATGTCCCGCTGCAGGAACGGAGCGATGAATCCGCCGCTAGCCGCGTCGACATGCATGGGAATATCGAGGCCTGTCCTGTTCTGCAAGTCGTCGAGCGCATCGCTGAGAGCCTTCACGTCCTCATACTGAAGGGTAAAGGTCACGCCGAAGGTCGGGACCACGCCGATCGTGTTCTCGTCCACCCGTTTGAGCATCTCTTTGGGAGTCATCAGCAGACGGCCGTGTTCCATGGGTATCTGGCGCAGTTCGACGTCGAAGTAACGGGCGAACTTCTCCCAGCACACCTGCACGGGGCCGGTTATCAGATTGGGACGGTCATAAGGCTTACCCGCAGCTTTCATCCGCTCGCGCCAGCGCCATTTAAGCGCAAGGCCGCCGAGCATACACGCCTCGCTCGACCCTGTGGTCGAACAGCCGATAGTGGTATGGCCCTCGGGTGAATTCCACAATTTGGCAAGGATATGTACGCACCGGTTCTCGATCTCGGCCGTCTGCGGATACTCGTCCTTGTCAATCATGTTCTTGTTAAGGCAGGCGTCCATGATGGTGTGCACCTGCGGGTCGGCATAAGTCTGGCAAAAAGTAGCCAGATTCTGTTTGGCGTTACCGTCCAGCAACAGTTCGTCGAGGATCAGTTCGGCCACGGTAGCCGCGTCGCTGACACCCTTGGGCATCTCGAACTCCGGGATGACGGCTTCGGAGACGGGAAGCGAATATGAATCCGGCAAGGCCCCGTCGAGTTTTCTTTTCACTAAATGTAGTGGCATGATAAAATGGTTTTATAGCGCTGGCCACCACTATTTTCCGGGGACGATGAGTGTGCGGCCCGGCGCCGGTTAATAATTCAAAAAACGTCCCCCTGTGCTGTTTAAACAAAGGATTTGCCATTTAATGCCATTTTTTAAAAGCGTTGCAAATAGGTCTGTGAGCGGCAAAATACGCGACGGATCATTTTATATTTTCGATCATACGCGTAGATTCAGGCCCGAATCGGCCGCATATTTGCATAATTCGACTGCATCATACCCGCAGAACCATGCAAAAACGTAACTCGTCGAATGTACTCCTGTGGTTGGTAGCCGTCGGGTATTTCATGCAGACCCTCGATACCACCATAGTCAATACAGCCCTGCCCAGCATAGCCAAAAGCCTGGGGGTAAGCCCTTTGGAAATGCAGGCAGTGGTAGTTTCCTATACGCTTGTGATGGCCGCGTTGATCCTAGCGAGCGGATGGCTCGCCGACCGCTTCGGCACGCGGCGGGTATACCTTACGTCATTGTTGCTATTCACGATAGGATCGCTCTGCTGCGCCATGTCGAAAGACCTCATGCAATTGGTGGCTTCGCGTATTTTACAAGGGTTTGGAGCGGCGATGTTAATGCCCGTGGGCCGTCTGGCGGTACTTAGGGCATTCCCTCACGAGAAATTCCTGCGGGCTATAAGTTATGTGACGATCCCGGCCCTGGTGGGGCCCCTGATCGGCCCCACTCTCGGGGGATGGCTGTCGCAGGCTTTTTCCTGGCATTGGATCTTCCTGATCAACCTCCCTGTAGGGATCGCGGGATTCGTTCTCTCCTATTTCTTCATGGATGATTTCAAACCCCCGCGCACCTCCTCGTTTGATTTCGCGGGCTTCCTGATGATCGCCATAGGCATGATCACTATTTCTTACGCTCTGGACGGTGTTGTGGAATTGGGACTGCGCCGTGCGATGGCCGCAATATTTATTGTCGCGGGGGCGATCTCGCTTGTCAGCTACTGGCTATACGCTTCCCGCAAGAGGAATCCGCTCATTCCGCCCCGGCTATTCAAACTTAACAGCTTCCGGGTGGGAATATCGGGGAACTTTTTCTCCCGGCTGGGAAGCAACGCCCTGCCCTTTATGCTGCCGTTGTTCTTCCAGGTAGGACTGGGCTACTCTCCCCTTAAGTCCGGATTGATGTTACTGCCCATGGCCCTGGCTGCGATAGGGATGAAACGTATAGGCATAGCACTTATAAATAAAGTGGGATACCGCAGGACTCTGCTATGGAATACCATCGCCATGGGCGTGGCTATATCGTGTTTCAGCCAGTTATCCGCATCCACATCCATATGGGCCATGATGCCGCTGCTGTTCGTATCGGGAGGCATCAACTCCCTGCAATTCTCGGCCATGAACAGCATCACCTTAAAAGACCTGCCCGATTCACAGGCCAGCAGCGGCAATACCCTGTTGTCGATGGTGATGATGTTCTCGATGAGCCTGGGGGTGGCCCTGGCCGCTGTGCTGCTGTCCCTGTTCCGCGAGGTATCTTCAAAGTTTGCGGAGGCGGGGGGCGAATTGTTCCCATTCCACGCCACATTCCTGTGCGTAGGCGTCATATCTGTTATAACTGCGTTTATATTCTCGCAGTTGCCTAAGGATGGGCCGGCATAAGGCCTTCAGTAAATTCCGCCGGATGTGGAGCAATAATTATAAACTATTTGTAGAATTCGGGGCAGCCCCTATTTACGCCCCCGCCAAAATAAACAACCCTCTAATCTGCTGACGATCAGCTAAATTAGAGGGTTGCTTTGAGGTCTGAAGCGGATTCGAACCGCTGTACGAGGTTTTGCAGACCTCTGCCTAGCCACTCGGCCATCAGACCATTAATATTTCCGACCGCACACTCACCGAATCTACCAAGGGGCGAAGCCCCACATTTCTGTCCTCCAGCGCGCGACCGGAGTGCAAATATATGAGTTTTTTGTTACAATCCAAAACGGGCGGGCTTTTGCGCGGATAAACTCTCCCCGGGGCGCACCGATATTTCGCCGTTCCGACATTTTTCATACCTTTACGGTCAGCGTCGCCGGGGCGAAAAGCGACTGTTCCATAAAGGAGCGTCCACACCCGGAGGCGCGTACATCACAGGCGTATAACCCCTAAATCCGCCACAGTTATGATTATCGACGACATAGCCCTGACACTCCTACCCCGCCTGGGGATCAGGACCGTCAACCATCTGCTCGGGTGTTTCCCCTCGGCGGAAGCCGTCTTCGCCGCATCGGCCGACGAACTCATGGAACGCGCCGAATTAAAGCCCGAATTCGCCCGCCTCATAGCCTCCAAGGCAAGCCATCCCGACGCAGAGAAGGAGATGGAATTTATCCTCAAGAACCGCATCAGGGCCATCTGTTCCACCGACGACGATTATCCGCAGAGGCTTCTGGAGTGCGCCGATTATCCCCATGTACTCTACGTCAAGGGACCTAAGGAGTTCAACGCCGGGGCATGGCTTTCGGTAGTAGGCACGAGGAAGATAACGCCCTATGGGGTTAAGATGTGCGACTCGATAATCGGTGAACTGGCGTCGCTGAATCCTGCCACCACCATCGTGAGCGGCCTGGCTTTCGGGGTCGACGTGGAGGCCCACCGTGCCGCCTTGCGCCACGGGCTGCAAACGGTCGGAGTCGTGGCCCACGGACTCACTCATATCTATCCCGCGCGCCACACCGAAACGGCCCGCAGGATGGTCGACGAGGGAGGCGCCGTGATCACCGAATTCGCATCGAACAGCACTATGGACAAGGCATGCTTCGTGCAGCGCAACAGGATAATCGCCGGGCTCTCCGACGCCACGCTCATCGTGGAATCGGCGGCTAGGGCGGGCTCGCTCATCACCGCCGACATGGCCGACGGCTACAACCGCACGCTCTTTGCCGTCCCCGGGCGCGTGGGTGACCAGTTCTCCGAAGGCACCAACAGGCTTATCCGCAGCCTCAAGGCGCAGATGGCCACATCCGGCAGGGATATCGCCGAAACGATGGACTGGGCTCCTGCCATGGCGGCCAAGCCCGATGCCAAGCAGGGCTCGCTTTTCGCAGGAAACACCCCCGTCGAGGCCGCTATAATCGCCATGCTGGGTACCGATCCCCTACCCCGCGAGGAGATCGTGGGCCCCTCCGGCATATCTTTTGCGGAGGTAGCCGAAGCCCTGCTTATGCTGGAACTTTCGGGACATATCCGGCTTATTCCGGGGCGCGGATATATAAAACTAGCATAAGTTGTGCTGGTTTAAAATATATGAGAATTAATTACGGCTTCGCAGTATTTTATTTCGCCTTCGGCGACCTACTTTTGCCATTGCCGCAAAAGTAGGCAAAAGGTCTAGCCGCGTCTTCTGCCGGGGTCTCTTCCGGGAGCTTCCCTCGTTACACGATAACTGAGGGTGATCTCCCTCACGAGACCTAGTTCCGGCAGAAGCCCGGAGCGGCGATTATTTTGCCACCCAGATATTACTTTGACAAACATTTATTATCGCCATGACCCTCACAGACACCCACTGCCATATATACGACGAAAAGTTCGACGCCGACCGCGACGAGGCCATAGCCCGCGCCGCCGGGGCCGGGGTGACCCGTATCATGATGCCCGCCATAGAGCCGCAGAACTACGATAAGATGTTCTCTGTCGCACGTCGCCACCCCAGAGTGTGCCTACCGATGATGGGCCTCCACCCTACTTCGGTCAACGACAATCCCTCCTGGCGCGACGACCTCGGCCTGGTAGTACGCTACCTCGCCTCGTCCCCCGAAGGCATACGTTTCTACGGCGTGGGCGAAACGGGGTTAGACCTACATTGGAGTAAGGATTTCCTGAAGGAACAGACCGAAGCCTTCCGCCGCCAGATAGAGCTGGCCCTCGAATACTCGCTGCCCATTGTCATCCACACCCGCGAGGCATGGAACGAGACTCTCGAAGTCCTCTCCACCTACCGTGGCAAGGGATTGAAAGGCATCATGCACAGCTTCAGCGGCACTCTCTCTCACTACGAGACACTCAAAGGCATCGGCCGCTTCATGCTCGGTATCGGCGGCGTGGTGACTTACAAGAATTCGTCGGTGGCCTCGCTGCTGGAGCGCATACCACTGGAAGATATACTCCTCGAAACCGACGCCCCCTACCTCTCCCCCGTGCCCTTCCGGGGCCGCCGCAACGAGCCGGCCTACACCGCTCACGTATGCCGCGCCGTGGCCGGGGTCAAGGGCGTAAAACCCGAGGAGATAGCATTGATTACCAGTGGCAACGCCGCCGAGATGTTCTCTCTGGGCAGCGCTAACGATTAAACCGCAGGGCGTAATTTATCTCAACTTATTGCTTGGTGGTTATGTAATTGTGATTTTTTTCTTATCTTTGAAGAAGAATTAGAGGCGTATAAGCCACGCCGACAATAGGCTCGCCGCAATTGGCAAGACAGCCTCCCGGCGGCATAGAGAAAAGCAGTTCATTGACAGCGATTTAACGACAGAGAACCTCTTTCCGGGAGGTTTTGTTAGTATATTTACGGAGGGATGACCGAGTGGTTGAAGGTGCACGCCTGGAAAGTGTGTATACCTCAAAAGGGTATCGCGGGTTCGAATCCCGCTTCCTCCGCACAGTAAATGCGGGTTTCGCCGCCCCGACGCTCTGACTCCCCGCTGAGAGAGACAGGCATGGAGGGCGAGTGACCCTGGACGAATGTTATTATTTCAAATAAATTATAATCGCAGTTATGAAAAAGATCCTTTTAATGTTGGTCGCCACGGGCGTGATCGCCTTCGGCACTGCGAATGTCCTGGCACAGGACACCGACACCACTTCCGCCCCGCAGACGGAACTAACCGATGAAGCGGCCCAGGCTCAGGCCCTTATGGCCGAGACAGGCGTCGAAGGAGAGCCCATCCACCAGGTACTTAAACAGAAATTCCTCGAGGGCGGCGCCGCATGGATGGCCCCCATACTATTGTGCCTCGTGCTTGGACTCGCGATCGCCATCGAGCGTATCATCTACCTCAACCTCGCTTCTACCAACTCCAAGAAGCTTATCTCTAACGTCTCCGAAGCCCTCAACACCAAGGGGGTAGACGAGGCCAAGGAACTGTGCCGCAATACCCGCGGCCCCGTGGCCAGCATCTTCTACCAGGGGCTCGACCGCTACAAGGAGGGTATCGACGTGGTGGAGAAATCCATCGTGTCGTACGGCTCGGTGCAATCCGGGTATATGGAGTCGGGGCTGTCGTGGATCTCGCTGTTCATCTCCCTTTCGCCGATGTTGGGGTTCATGGGTACGGTTGTGGGTATGGTCGACGCCTTCGACGCCATACAGGCGGCGGGCGACATCTCCCCGTCACTGGTGGCCGGCGGTATCAAGGTGGCCCTGCTGACCACCCTGATGGGTTTGATCTCGGCGGTGATCCTGCAGCTCTTCTATAACTATATCCTGGCCAAGATCGACGACCTGGTGATAGACATGGAGGACTCCTCCATCACCCTCGTGGATATGCTCACCAAGTACGGTAAGAAGTAAGGAAACACGCTCCGGAGCGGCCTTCTGCGCTGCGAAAGGATATGTTTCCAAGGTCTGATCGACTCTTAAAAACCCGTAAAGATGAAAGAGCTTAAAATCGTAAAATACGTCCTGATGGGAATATCGGTACTGACGGTCCTCGTGTTTTTCGTGGGCCTGACCGATGTCGACCTGATGCTGAGATGGGCCTATATCCTCATCGGGGCCGCCGCGCTGTGCGCGATAGTTTTCCCAGTGATAAACATGATCCGAAACCCCAAAGGAGCCAAGAACACGCTTATAGGCCTGGGCTTGGTGATATTGGTATTGGGCGTCTCATTAGCCCTGTCGAGCACCACTCCGGTGACCGACTCGGCAGGCGGGGTATTCAACGACCCGCTCGTGCTGCGACTTAGCGACACGGGCATCTACGCAACATATTTCGCCCTGGCGGCAGCTATTCTGGTGGCCGTGGTGGGCGAGGTAAGCAAAATTTTCAAGTAGCCGCAGGCTTTTCCGGGCAACGTAATTATATAAACCATGGGCTTAAAAAGGAGGGACATACCTGAAATCAACGCGGGATCGATGGCCGACATCGCCTTCCTGTTACTGATATTCTTCCTTGTGGCCACCACTATGAACGTGGACACGGGTATCCAGAGGGTGCTGCCTCCGATGCCTGACGAGAAGACCAAGGAGTCGATCGTCGACGTCAAAAAACGTAACATCCTGCTTGTGTATGTCAGCAAGTTCGACGAGGTGATGGTGGGCGGCCGCAGGGTCGAGCTCCAAGATATAACCCCTCTGACCAAGGAGTTCATCACCAATCCCCTGGGCAAGTCCGACCTCCCGGAGAAGGTCATGACCGATATCAATATCATTGGTAATTTCCCGGTGAGCCAGGGAGTTGTGTCGCTGCAGAACGACCGCGGCACGAGTTATGACATGTATATAAAGGTACAGAACGAACTTACCAGGGCCTTCACAGAATACCGCAACGAGGTGTCGCGCCTGAAATTCGGCAAGAAATACGACGACCTCGACGACGACGCCCGGGCGGCCATCCAGAAGGCCGTACCGCTCAAGATATCCGAAGCCGAACCGCGTAATATAGAGGGAGGAAAGTGATATGGGAACGATAAGAAAAAAGGGTGGTAAGAAGATGACGCCGATCTCCACGGCGTCCCTGCCCGACGTGATCTTTATGCTCCTGTTCTTCTTCATGATATCCACGTCTATGAGGGAGCAGGAAGTGCTGGTCACCGTGACCCCGCCCGAAGCCACCGAAACGCAGAAACTGGAGAAAAAATCGCTCGTGAGCTACATCTACATAGGCCAGCCCATGCCCAAACTGCGGGGTAAATTCGGCAACGCGCCGCGCATACAGCTCAACGACAGCTTCAGCACCTCGCGCGAAATAGGCCATTTCGTGGCCTCCGAACGCGACAAGCTCAGCGAGAGCGACCGCGCGCTGATGACCGTATGTATCAAGGCCGACCGCTCCACCCGCATGGGTATCATCACCGACGTGAAGCAGGAACTCCGCAAGGCCAACGCCCTGAAGGTAAGTTATCAGGCCTCGAAGGTGTTGTCTTATTAAGACTTTTCTCAAAGATTATCTCTTGACAGATAAAAGATTTTCGCACCTTTTGAACGCACAAAAGGCGCTAACTCCTAGCGCACGGATAGAATAGGTTGTCTGTAATATGCGCGATTTTTAAAGTACCAACGGCACTTACATTCGCTAACGAGGCGCAAGCCTCGTGCAAATGCCGCTTCGGGCTTCTGCCGGGAACAGGTCTCGTGAGGGAGATCACCCGAAGTTATCGTGTAACGAGGGAAGCTCCCGGAAGAGACCCCGGCAGAAGACGCGGCTAGACCTTTTGCCTACTTTTGGGGCAATGCCAAAAGTAGGAAGGCAAACAAACTACTGTAAAGTCAATATTAATCTCTTGTACCTTTTGTGCACACAAAAGGTACCCAAAAAGTGCCGCCTGCGGATATTCACTGACAGGGGACTTCGTACATCCTAAAACGCATAACTCCTCCTTTTTAGCGGGAACTTCGCTCCCGCTAACGAGCGTCGGACACCACGCGTTTTTTAACGGATTCCCTCGACCTCTGTCCGGGCGTGAATATCACGCAATTGGCGGAGGACAGGTGCTCGTAGAGCATCTTAAAGTTGTTGCCTGTAAGCGTAGGGCATCGCACTCCGCGATGCTCATCTCCGCGGCTTAAAAAATAGGCGGCCTGCGTAAATACGCAGGCCGCCTCCATTATCGAGCCCCCCTTATTTCTTCGCCGGGGCCAGTTCGCTCATCGTATCTTTAACCCTTTTTATAAAGCTGTCTACATTCCCGCCGCCTGTAAACCGGGCCAGCTCCCTGCCCTTTGAGTCAAGGATCAGAAATGTGGGATAGGCCTTAACCCCGTAACGCGAGGCTACTGACACGCCCTCGCCCTTCTCTGCGTCAAACTTGGCATTGACGAAAGTGCTGTTGAAATAGTCGCCTGCGGCCTTCTTTGGGAATACCACGTTGGTCATGTACTTGCACGGCCCGCACCATGTGGCGTAAACATCCACGAAAATATAGCGGCCCTGCTCCCCTCCCTTTGCGAGTATCTCCTTGAACTTGCCCTCTTCGAATTTCACGCCCTCGTACTGCTGGGCGACGGCTACCGACAGCGACATAACGGCGGCGGCGAACATGCAAAATAACTTTTTCATATCTATTGGTTTTTAGTTTACTACGATTCTCTTGCGAATATAACGAAAGCCGGGCGGTAAATCAAATTTATTTAAATATGCCCTAAGCTGCACCCTTACCCCCATATAACAATTACCGTTCCATTAACAGCAACCTATAGCTGGCCCTACACTCCTTGGGTCGACAGCAGCCCGCAGGCGGCCTTTATATCCTCACCCCTCGAGGCGCGTATGGTGGTGATTATCCCTTTGGCTGAGAGGGCGTCGCGGAAACGCTCCATGGCGACAGTGTCCGATCCCTCGAACGGGGCGTCGGGAATGGCGTGAAAACGGATAAGGTTGACCCTGCACTTTATGCCGTTGAGCAGGCGGCACAACTCCCTGACATGGGCGGGAGAGTCGTTAATGCCTCTGAACATTATATATTCGAAACTGACGCGGCGCTGGTGGGTGAAGTCGTACTCCCTGAGCAGGTCGGCCACGCGGCTTATCGGGTAGGCCTTCTGCGCCGGCATCATCTCCGCCCTCTGGTCGTCGAATGGATTGTGCAGGCTTACGGCCAGGTGCACCTTGGACTCGTCCAGGAAGAGCTTCATCGCGGGGATAATACCTATTGTCGAAAGTGTGATACGCGTAGGGCTCCAAGCGTACCCCCATTCGGAGGTGAGAATTTCGAGCGAACGTATCACGTTATCGTAATTGTCGAGCGGCTCGCCCATACCCATGTAGACGACGTTGGTGAGCTTATCCGACTCGGGAATCGACACGATCTGATTGAGTATCTCCCCGCAGGAGAGGTTGTGGGCGAAACCCTGCCGGGCGGTCATGCAGAACGTGCACCCCATCCTGCACCCCGACTGCGACGATACGCACAGCGTGGCCCTGTCGTGGTCGGGAATATATGCCGATTCTATGAACTTGCCTCCGAGGGTCGGGAACAGGTATTTCTTAGTGCCGTCCTTCGACTCGTCGACATGGGAGGAGGCTATGCGCCCGACGGTATATTTTTCGCTCAACAGCTCACGGTTGCGGGCCGAGAGGTCGGTCATCTGCGAGATGTCGACGGCCCCCTTCTTATATAGCCACGCAGCCATCTGGCCCGCGGCGAAACGGGGCATTCCCAGCTCCGCAGCCACAGCCTTCAGCTCGTCGAGGCTCTTACCGAACAACCACTCGCGTTCCATCGCCGCCTTAGTTAATATTGCTTAACGTAAATATAGGAGTTCTCCACCTTCACGGGTATCGTCCTGGGATATACACTCTTCACCTCCACCGGAATACCGCTATAGGGATAATCCTTGAGCACTACGGGAAGATTGTTCGACACACCCACGATCTTGACGTTTATCGACCCGTCGTAATTCACGGGAATTGCACGGTCCTGTCCGCTCTGGGCGAATACCGGGGGAATGACGTTAACCTGTTGGAGCGTGAGCACCGTAAGGCACACGGCGATCACAGAGAGTACGATCTTGGTGTAAAGATCTGTTTTCATAGCCACTCGGGGATTAGTTGTAACACAAACAAGGGCCGCCCCTCGAACGAGAAACAGCCCTTTAGAAACACACTGTGGAGAATACCAGGGTCGAACTGGTGACCTCTTGCATGCCATGCAAGCGCTCTAGCCAACTGAGCTAATCCCCCATAACAGCGACAAAGGTAGTAAAAATATTTTCTCCGTCAAGAGCTCCCTCGCGATAATCATAAAAATTCCTCCCTCCGCCACTTACGACTCACAGGACAGGCAACCCTACACCCCTGCCCTCCGAAGAACAGGCAAAACGGCAAAATATTTGCGGTAAAACTACCTGTAATGCTGATTTTCTTTGTATATTTGTACTATATAGGATGCGGTTCGGCAATATTTTGCGCACAAGCCCGCACTATTGCCCTCACCTTTCACTATATTTGTATCAGGCAGTAAACTAATACGCCGCCAGTGTGATATTACGCGACGGCATAAAAAGTGAAGCCATGGAATACAGCGGAGTGGAATTGAAAAAATCACCTGCGGCGGACCTGCAGAGCAAGCGCGGCCTTTTTTTCGAGATCGGCCTCGTGGTTTCGTTGGCTGTGGTGATACTGGCTTTCTCCTGGAATCAGAAGGATAAGCCCGTGCAGGTGTTCACCATGCCGGTGGAGATAATCGAGACCGAGATGGTGGAGATCACCATGCAGGAGGAAGAGAAGGAGATCATCCCCGAGAAACTGGCACCTATGAAGCAGACGCTCACTGTGGTGTCCGACATCATCAACGTGGTGAAGGACGACCAGCAGGTGAAGACCACGTTCGACTTCACGCAGGATTTTGATGACGAGAGCGTGGTGGTGACCTCGATCATATCGGGTAAGGCCAGCAAGGATTACGTCCATGAGGAGGCCAGCGACGAGGGCGAGCCCTACATAATAGCCGAGGAGATGGCTAAGTTCATGGGCGGTGACCTGACTAAGTTCTATAATTGGGTGAAATCGAGGGTACAGTACCCCGTCCACGCACAGGAAGCGGGAATACAGGGTAAGGTGGTCATCTCTTTCATAGTCGACAAGACCGGCCAGGTAGGGCACATAACCATCCTCACGAGCCCCGACTCGTCGCTCTCGGAAGAGGCCATCAGGGTGGTGAAGATGTCGCCCCGCTGGGAGCCCGCAAAGAACAGGGGCGTACCCGTACGACTTAAGTTCACTTTGCCCATCGACTTCCGCATACAGTAACTTGCGGAGGGAGGACCACGGCGGGCGAATACTTAAACACACCTCAGGGCGGCATCCTGCATCACGGATACCGCCCGGGTTTTTGTAGATACGAATGATTTATGACAGATAAGATACAAGAGAAAGCCATACTCATAGGCATCGTGCGCGACCGCGCCGACGAGGCCAAAGTGACCGAATATCTCGACGAACTGGAGTTCCTCGCCGAGACCGCCGGCGCCGTCACCCTCAAGCGTTTCACGCAGAAGCTCCCCTATCCCAACGCCCGCACCTTCATCGGCACGGGAAAGCTGGAGGAAGTGGTGGAGTATATCAAGGAACACGAGGTCGACACGGCCATCTTCGACGACGAGCTGTCGCCCTCGCAGATGCGCAACCTCGAGAAGGAGTGCGGCTGCAAGGTGCTCGACCGCACCAACCTCATCCTCGACATCTTCGCCCAGCGGGCCACCTCGGCCTATGCCAAAACGCAGGTGGAGCTGGCCCAGTACGAATACCTCCTGCCCCGCCTCACCGGCATGTGGACCCACCTCGAACGCCAGAAGGGCGGTATCGGGATGCGCGGCCCGGGCGAACGCGAGATCGAGACCGACCGCCGCATAATCCGCGACCGCATCAGCCGCCTCAAGGAGCAACTGCGCAAGATCGACCGCCAGATGGCCTCCCAGCGCAGCAACCGCGACTCCATGGTGCGTGTGGCCCTGGTAGGATATACCAACGTAGGCAAGAGCACCATTATGAATATGCTCAGCAAGAGCGAGGTGTTCGCCGAGAACAAGCTCTTCGCCACGCTCGACACCACGGTACGCAAGGTGGTATTCGACAACCTGCCCTTCCTGCTCTCCGACACGGTGGGCTTTATCCGTAAACTGCCCCACCAGCTCGTGGAGTCGTTCAAGAGCACGCTGGACGAGGTGCGCGAAGCCGACCTGCTGCTGCATGTAGTGGACATATCCCACCCCTCGTTCGAGGAGCATATCGCCGTGGTGCGCGAGACCCTGCGCGAGATAGGCGCGGCCGACAAGCCCACGTTCCTTATCTTCAACAAGATCGACGCCTACTCGTTCACACCCAAAGACGAGGACGACCTCACCCCCTCTACGCGCGAGAACCTCTCGCTCGAGGATATGATGAACGGCTGGATCGCCCGAGATAACTCGCCCTGCATATTCATCTCTGCCAAGAACAAGACCAATATCGACAAGCTCCGCCGCGACCTCTACGGCATGATCCGCGAGATACATGCCGGACGCTATCCATTCAATAATTTTCTTTATTAGGCAAGAGGCTAAACAGGCCCCGGAGGCCGCCCCGACAAAACCTTTATCAAACCTTAGATTTAAACGGCTGCGGCTTGTTTATTCCGGTAAAAATTTTGTACATTTATAAGACATATCAAACCCTCCGCCATGGCTAAGACTTTTATGAACATATTGAGCAAGGAAAACTCCGTCCTTACACGTTTCATCAGCGAGATGCGCGACATGAACATCCAGTGCGACAGCATGCGCTTCCGCCGTAATCTCGAGCGCTGCGGCGAGGTGATGGCATATGAGATAAGCAAACGTCTGAGCTACGAACACCGCATGGTGGAGACTCCGTTAGGCGAGGCCGAAATGCAGCTTTGCAACGACCAGATAGTCATAGCCTCGATCCTTCGGGCAGGCGTGCCGTTCCATAACGGCTTTCTCAACTACTTTGACAACGCACAGAACGCTTTCGTGTCGGCATTCAGGAAATACAGCAAAGACGGGACATTCAATATCAAGGTTGAGTACGTCTCCTCTTGCGATCTGACCGACAAGACGTTGATACTCGTCGATCCCATGATAGCCACCGGAAGCTCCGTGGAGCTCACTTACAAGGCCCTCGTGGCCAAGTCGGGTACACCGCGCCATACACACATAGCCACGGTTATCGCCAGCGAGGAGGGCACGGCCTATATCAAGAAGAATTTCCGTCCCGACACGGCCACGCTGTGGTGCGGCGCTGTTGACGAAGAGCTTACCGTGAAATCGTTCATCGTTCCCGGCATGGGTGACGTAGGCGACCTGGCCTACGGGGATAAGCTGTAAAGCCGGGAGCTGACCCCCTCCGGAAATAAAAAGCGTGGCCGCGCGATGATTCGCGCGGCCACATTCAATTATACCCCCGCCTAAATAGGGTCTATCTAAACTGCTGCATCGTAAAGCGATGCTTGTGCTGGACAGCAAAACAATCGCCGCTTCGGGCTTCTGCCGGGAATAGGTCTCGTGAGAGAGATCACCCTCTGTTATCGTGTAACGAGGGAAGCTCCCGGAAGAGACCCCGGCAGAAGACGCGGCTAGACTTTTTGCCTACTTTTAGGGCGATGCTAAAAGTAGGTCGCCGAAGGCGAAATAGAAACAATAAGCAAAGTCGCTATTAATTCCCAATACTTCACGACCCCACCCAGAGCACTTACTAAAACTCATCATTTCTTCCTCGGACGCCTACTAACCCTCATCACCGCGAAGCAGAGCAGCGACAATCCCGCCACATACCACGACAATCCCGCTATATAGTCACCGTTGCGGGTGTAGAAGGTCAGCTTCGCAGACAGTGGCAACTCGCCGGAGACAATTCCCCGCTCATCCCAGCCCAGCTTTGCGACCACATCCCCGCGCGGGTTTATCAGCGCCGAAATACCGGTGTTGGCGCTGCGGGCGATGCTCCTGCGGGTCTCTATAGCGCGGAGCCTCGAATATGAAAAGTGCTGGCGGTAGCCGGGCGTGTCGCCCCACCATCCGTCGTTGGTTATCACGAACATGATCTCCGCCCCCTTATTCACAAATCCCGAGAAATACTCCCCGTAGATGGATTCATAGCATATGGCAGCGGCAGACACTATCCCAGAGGTCGATGTGAATACTCTGTGCCCCATGTCTACACCCAGTTGCCCTGTTATCCCCCCCAGCGACACGGTGAGGAAATCGAGGTTTTTCATCACGCCGTAAAACGGCATCTTCTCTACCCCAGCCACGAGTATCGACTTGTGGTGCACCCTCACTTTGTCCGTCGAATCTATGTATAGGGCGCTGTTGTAGACGTCGTACCATATACGCGCATCACCCATCCTGCGGGCCGTTGGCGTAGCGTCCATAGCCGACGAATAGCGGCGCATGGTGGTAGCCCCGGTAATGTACGTCGCCCCGGGGTAAAAGCCCCGTATCATACCCTGGAACTCCTGTATGGATTGCGAATAAGAAAAATCCTCCTCCCATATCTGGTCGTCGATAGCGGTCTCTGGGGCTATGATAAATTTCGCGTCGGGCGGCGACTGTACAGCCAGCGAGAGCATCACGGCGTTCTGCTCGTCCTGTCCGATAACGAATTTCTCTGCATAGGGATCGATATTGGGCTGGATGACCGACACCACCACCCCACGCACCGGCTCCTTATACATTGTATATATCGTGATCGACACCGCCACTGGCAACAATACGGCCACTCCCGCAGCCAGTCTGCGCGACGCCTTCTTGGGGGCGAGCATCAGTTCGAACAGCAGTATATTACTCAGCAATACCCACAGCGAGCCCCCGTAGGCTCCCGTGTACTCATACCACTGCGCGGCCCAGGTGTCGTTAGCGAACCCGTTGCCGAACATCAGCCACGGGAACGACAACTCGCCTATCATGAACAGATGTTCGAGGGCTATCCACGCCGACGTCAGCACCACATAGGCCACCACCTTCGGCCCGCGCCGCACGGTGTAGTCGTAGAGCATAAAGGCTACCGTCTGCAACGTCGTGCCTATGATTATCGCAGCCACGAGGCCTATCGTCGCGGCATTGGCTATCCACCACACCGTCAGCGCATTCCACAGAGCGAACGTACCCACCACCCACCACAACAACCGCGGGCGGCGGCGCTTGCCCTGTTTCTTAGAGCCTTTATACCCCTCTCCCCTCGCCTGGCATATATATTGGATTACCATCAGTGGCACGAGGGCGAAAAGGAGCGTGACTCCCGACCCTCCCAACCATGGAAATGAGAGCAATGCGACGCTCGCAAGGGCAAGGGCGAACCTATTTTTCATATCTTCAACGCTTTATTTTAGAAACCGATTGAAATTTATTCATCAAATTTCAAAGAGTTCCTTACAAAGATACTTTAATTTATTAAATTTGTCGCTCCTATCCGGGTGCCCGCATGGGCAGAGGCAGCCCCGACACTGGATATATTAATTGTTTTTAAGCGCGCAGTATGTGGTTTGAAATGTTCACAAAGGGGATCCTCATCGGCCTCATATCGTCCATCCCCCTGGGACCGGCCGGTGTGTTATGCATACAGCGCACCCTGAGCAAGAACCGCGCCTCGGGCTTCGTTTCGGGCCTGGGAGCTTCGTCGGCCGACCTGCTTTTCGCCGCGGTAGCCCTCTTCTCGCTCGCCTTCGTGATGGGTTTCATCGAGCATCACCTCAATATAATCAAGGTCATCGGCGGTATCTGCGTGGTGGCCGTGGGGGTGTCGATATTCATGAAGAATCCCGTGGTACAGATACGGCGCAACCGCGCGGGACAGGACAGCTACTGGAGTGATTTCCTCTCCGTGTTCTTCGTCACGCTGGCCAATCCCGCCTTCATACTCATATACGTGGCCCTGTTCGCCGCATTCGGCATCAGCACCAGCGACACCAGTATGGCCGACGCGCTGACCATGATCCTGGGCGTTTTCTCCGGGGCTACGGGTTGGTGGTTCCTGCTGAGCTTCGTGATAAACATCTTCCGCCATAAGTTCCGTCCGCGTCACCTGCTGTGGATCAACCGCATAGCTGGTGTGGTGATAGTGGTGCTGGGCGCAGCCGCCATCCTCACGATATTCATAAATACTCCTGTCGGCAATGTCATCCCGGGATAAACGCATCATCATCGCCATCGACGGTTTCTCATCCAGTGGCAAGAGCACCTTCGCCCGCGAGATCGCCGCGCGCATGGGTTACGTGTTCATCGACACGGGAGCCATGTACCGCGCTGTCACGCTATACGCACTGCGCCACGGGGCAATCTCACCATCCGGAGAGGTCGACGCCGCGGCCGTGGAGCGCCTTCTGCCCGAGGTGAACATATCTTTCCGCTTCAATCCCTCGCGCGGGGCGAGCGACATATACATTGGCGGTGAAAATGTCGAGGAAGAGATTCGTTCCATAACGGTGAGCAACAGCGTGAGCAGCATCAGCAGCATAGGCGCGGTACGCGCGAAGCTGGTGCAGATACAACAGGAAATGGGCAAGGAGCGCGGCATTGTGATGGACGGGCGCGACATAGGCACGGTGGTATTCCCCGATGCCGAGCTGAAGATATTCCTCACCGCAGACCCGGCAGTGCGTGCCATGCGTCGCCACGCCGAACTTGAGGCCAAGGGCCAGCACCATACCCTCGAAGAGATCGAGCGCAACATACGCGAGCGCGACCATGCCGACCAGAACCGCGAGATCAGCCCCTTACGCAAAGCCCCCGACGCCCTGACTCTCGATAATAGCCACATGACCCAGCATGAGCAGATGGATTGGGTGATGGATAAGATAGAGAAGGCGCTGGACAGGTAAATTAACGTACTTGGAGGTATTTGAATACATTATCATATAAGCGGCCGACGTAAATACGTCGGCCGCTCTGTTTTTCGGGTTGCGTAAGGTTGATCTGGTTTTTAAAGCGCCATGGGCGCTTGCCCTCCGCCAATTGGGGATATTCACGCCCGGACAGGGGTCGAGGGAATCCGTTAAAAAACGACGCTGTGTCTAACGACTGTTAGCGGGGACGTAGGGCTCGCTAAAAAGGAGGAGTTCGACGTTTTAGGATGTACGAAGACCCCCTGTCAGTGAATATCCGCAGGCGGCGTGTTTTGGTTACACCTTTTGCACGCGTAAAAGGTGTAAAAGAAATATCTTTTAGGAGTAAAGACTTTCGTACCTTTTGCTTGTCCAAAAGGTACCCAAAAGACACCCCGCCGATGAATATTTCCTGACTCACGGCTCCTCCATCCTAAAACGCAGAACTCCTCCTTTTAGGCAAACGTTGCTTCGCAAGTTTGCCTAACGTTCGTCGGACAATCCGCGTTTTCATACGGAGTCCCTCGCCGTTCGTCCGGGCGTAAATGTTCGATTTCATCAGTCGTTTATCGCGACTCGGCATACCCCGCAAGCGGCCTCTGCCCTCGCTGCTCAAAACGTTCAGATGCGGGGAGTGCAGGTGCTCTATGAGCACCTTAAAGACTTGTCACACTAAACCAGTTTGGGCCGCGATTTTCGCGGCCCAAACCTTTTCAATCCTACGCAGGTTATTACTTTATCCTCTCGTAATACTCCCTCGTGCGGGTGTCGACGCGGATCTTCTCGCCCGTATTGATAAACAGGGGCACACGGATGGTGGCGCCTGTTTCCACTGTGGCGGGCTTGAGCGAGTTGGTCGAGGCGGTGTCGCCCTTAATGCCCGGCTCGGTGTATGTGATCTCCATATCGATGATCGGGGGAAGTTCGGCCGAAAGCACCATCTCCTTTTCGGTGTGGAACATCGCTTCTACAACCTGTCCTTCTTTCATCAGGTCGGAGTTCTCGATCAGTTCACGCGGTATCTGTATTTGTTCGAAAGTCTCGGTGTGCATGAAGTTGCAACCCATATCGTCCTCGTAGAGGTACTGGTAGGGACGGCGTTCCACGCGCACGGGAGTGATGGCCACACCTGCGGTGAAAGTATTTTCTATGGTACGTCCGTTTTCGAGGTTCTTGAGCTTGGTGCGCACGAAGGCCGGGCCTTTACCTGGTTTAACGTGCTGAAATTCAACTACGATACATGTCTTGCCATTGAAGTCAAGGCACATGCCGTTTTTAAGGTCTGCTGTCGTTGCCATTGTTTATGTCGTATTTATTTAAGTTTCGAGAGGGACAAAGATAGTCTTTTCTTCCCAAATATAAAAATCACGGCCTCGGGGCACGGCAGGCACTATCGCCCTGCAACGCTGTCCTGCGCGCTACGCACCAGAAAATCGGCCTTGTCGACCCTATGGGTATACTGTTGTATCATGGCCTTCATCTCCCGGAGCACCGAATCGGCCTGAGGAGGCATCTGCGGGGAGAGGTCGTGGCGCAGCATGGTGTCGGCGCGATCGAACACGCCGGCAGCCCTCTGTCCATCGAACATCACCACCAGCGAGTCGGTTATACCCTGGTAGATACCTCCGGCGTTGTAACTCACCGACAGCGGCCGGCGCTCCGGTTCATTGAACACGTCGCGCCCGAAAGCGAAATAAGGCTTGTCATTCCCGGTCAGACCCAGAAGCGTAGGCATCAGGTCGGTCTGTTGTGCCACGCCGGTATGCAGTCCCCGCAGCGTGCCGTCGGGGGTGTACATAAAGCATAGTATTTCTTGTCTCCCCACGGAATTACGGGTCCTGGCGGCGTAAATTTCAGACGACACATGGTCGGCTACGAAGACGAATATCGTATTCCTAAACCATTCGCTCCCTCGGGCTTTCTCGAAGAACCCCCGCAGGGCCGCATCGGTATAGGCTATCCCCCGCTGCACCTTGGTCTTACCCTCGGGCAGCACGCCCATGTATTTATCAGGCACCACAAAGGGATGGTGCGACGAAAGGGTGAATACCGAGGAGAAGAACGGCTGTGGCACCCCGCCTAATGTCTCGGCCATAAACCCCAGGAAAGGCTCGTCCCATATACCCCAGAAGCCGTCGGCATCCCCACGGCCGTGGACTTTTTCGTAATCCTCAC
This sequence comes from Rikenellaceae bacterium, assembly GCA_031553875.1. Lineage (GTDB taxonomy): Bacteria > Bacteroidota > Bacteroidia > Bacteroidales > Rikenellaceae > JAVBKU01. The sequence goes on from JAVBKU010000005.1 coordinate 67,079, forward strand.
GGCTGTAAAGTTCCTTTATACCCGCCTTGTTGGCATAGGCCCCGAAGCCCATCGAGCCCCTCTCCGAGCCGCAGAAGAACGATGTGGCGTAACCCTTTTCGTAAAGTATTTCGGGCAGGGCCTTCATCGGGGCGAGGGACTGGGGCAACAATATGAACGGTGTCTGGAACGACGGCATCGACGAGAATATCGACGGCAGGGCGTCTATCGACTTGTGCCCGTTGGCGAACGCCGAGGCGAAGGTGTAGCCCTCCCTCATCAGCGAATCGAGGAAAGGCGTGTAGCCCTTGCCGTCGGGGTAGATGTCGGGATTGAGGAAGGCCGAATGCTCGCGACTGAAACTCTCCAGCACGAAGACCACGATATTCCTGTCACCCAGATTATGCAACGGCTTCCCGGAAGGGAAATGTTCCGGCGAGAAAATAGCGTCGGCCTCCTCTTTCGAGAAATATGTCAGCACGGGTATACCGCCCTGCCGCCCCATGGTGCGTATTATGCAGAACGGATTGCTAAGGATCAGGTTGGCCTGCGAGGTGGATGTGGTGTAGAGCATGGCGTTGCTGAGGGTTATCGGGCGCACCGAGCGGCTCAGTCCTCCCCTTATGCCGGCGACTATAGACAGCCCCGCGAAGCACAACATCGCGGCCGACACCCCTAAGAACGCCCATATATTCCGCACCTCCGTCCTGCGATAGCCTATCCTCCGCCATCCCCACACCAGCAGGGCCACGATACCCGCCCAGCACAGCACCTGCCACCAGTTCTCGGCGGCGAACTTACTCATGAGCAGCAGCGAATTGTCGTTGTCGGCGAAAAATATCTCCATGGCCGAGAACCTCTTGCGCGTATAGTGGAAATAAACACTGTCGGACATATTCACCGCCAGCGCCACAGCGTTGGTCACTATATATATCCAGAACAGCCCCTTCTGATACCACCCCCTCTCCCTGAGCTTCCACGGCAGCAGCGACAGTACTATAAAAAGTGCGTTCACATAGAGTATCGACACCGTGTCAAACACGAGGCTGCCCTTAAAAAGCGGCCATATCTCCCCAGAGGCAATAGTATCGATACCGTCGGCGTTGTTGATATAGAATATGACCCTCGCCACAAAAAAGGCCGCGTACAGCATAGCCGTACGCAGCAGTAGTGTGGTGAAGTCGTTACGCAACCAGCGCATCATTTTTTCTTCTTGTCTTTTATCACTATTTCGGGCTTGTGGTACACCACCGAATAGGGCGGTACGCTCTCCGTGAGCCATACGTTACCCCCTATAACGGTGTCGTGGCCGATGACCGTGTCGCCGCCCAGGATAGTAGATCCGGCGTAGATTATCACGTTGTCCTCGATGGTCGGATGGCGTCTCATGCCCGAGAGTTTTTTGTCGACGAACGTGGCCCCAAGGGTCACCCCCTGGTATACCTTGACCTTGCGGCCTATGACCGTGGTCTCGCCGATAACTATACCCGTACCATGGTCGATGTAGAAGTCGGGGCCTATGGTCGCCCCCGGGTGGATATCGATACCCGTCTGGCTGTGGGCGTATTCGGAGATCACCCTCGGCAGAATGGGTATTCCCAGGCGGTACATCACGTTGGCAAGGCGGTATATCATCACGGCGTAAAAGCCGGGGTAGCAGAGTATTATCTCTTCCTTGCAGTACGACGCGGGGTCGGAGCAATTGTACGTCTCGGCGTCCTGTATCAGGCGTGTATATATTAACGGAATTTCGCTGAAAAACTTGTCCTTGATACCCTCGAAATCGCAGTTGCCCTGCTCGCACAGGGGCGTGATTATCCTCACGAATTCATTCTGGAGCCACTCCCATTCGGCTGTGATCTCCGTTTCCGAAAGGTCGTGCTTATCGCGGAGCAGGAACAGAAGGTTGGTCAGGCGGTCTATCATCCTGCGGGCGGCGGTCTGCGACGGCACCTCCCTGTAAAAGGCCCTGTTCATCTTGAAGAGCCTCGACGGAAAATTCTTTATCGTATCGCTCATATCCGGCGTGATTGGGGGCACGGCCCGCCCTCAGGGGACCGTGCACTAAATTGATTGTGTAAATGTACTGATTTTGCGACAATAATTGTATACATTTGTTTGTTAGTAATTAAAATATCGCCTAATACGGACTTTATGAAATCCAAACTTCTCTCTTTCGCAACCTTATTAACAGGATTGCTTATACTGTGTTCATGCTCAAAGGCAGAAGCAGGACCTCCCGACGAAGGCTACGACATCTTCTTGCTTATTGGCCAGTCGAATATGGCAGGGCGCGGCACGATGCTCCCCGCCGACTACGCCTCCGACATCGCGGGCGTATGGCTGTTGGGCGACGGTGAAGTTCCCGTGCCCGCACGCAATCCACTCAACAAATACTCTTCAGTGCGTAAGAAGCTGGCCGACCAGCAGATAAACCCGGGCTACTCCTTCTCTCAAAAGATCGCGACCGTTACGGGCCGGAAGGTGCTTCTGGTGGTCAATGCCCGCGGAGGCACGCTCATGAGCGAGTGGTCGCCGGGAGCGCTTTCGACTACTATTCCGGACTCGGAAAAAAACGCCAGGAAGACCATCCCCAACAACTTCTACTACAAGGCAAACACCGACCCCGACGGCAATATATACCTCTATGACGAGGCCGTGCGCCGTTGTAAGGAGGCCATGAAATACGGCACGCTCAAGGCCATCCTCTGGCATCAGGGCGAGTCTGACTCGGGCCGCTCGGCGGCTTACCAGACAGAGGTGGCCACTCTGGCCGCCAACCTGCGCCGCGACCTTGGCGTCACGGCCGCAAATGTGCCGTTCGTAGCGGGGCAGATATGCCAGTGGCGCTCGGGCCACTCCACTTTCAACAATATGATAATCGGCATCTCGGGCTTCGTCACAAACTCCGATTGTATATCATCTACTATTCCCGTAGGCATGACCAACGGCGGCATGCAAATCGACGCCACCGACCCCCACTTCAACCGCGACGCCCAGCTCCTTCTCGGCAAGCGCTACGCCAACAAGGTGCTGAAGATGGTCTACGGCATAACCGACAATAACGAGTAGCGGACACTCCGCTCCCTCGTACAATGCTCACAATCCGCCGGAAAGCAGGCAACGCCCTGTTTTCCGGCGTTTTTATTCCCGCATGCTCCCGATAGTCCCTATTATTCAAAAAATATGGGATTTTTAAACGCATTTATTCCCTCATCCGCATTTTTTTGCCTACATTTGCCGAACGTTATCCAACCCACGCCCCGCGGGGCGCAGTCGAGGATAGCGACTGATGCTCAGGACATAGCGTGAGGCGTTCGGTGAAAACCTGCCAATGCTCTGTCGATTAGTTGTTTACATTAGCTTTCAACGAGAGATGACTATTGATGATTTCGAGGTATTGGTCGCCACCGACGAACACGCGACGTTCGCCCAGGAGATTTGTGACGAAATGGCCGAATCGGCAAAGGCCCGAGGTACGGGTATAGCCAAGCGATCGGCCGAGTACGTCGCCTCGAAGATGAGGGAGGGTAAGGCCGTCATAGCCTTTCACAAGGACGGCGAGTGGGCCGGCTTCAGCTACATCGAGAGCTGGGGGCACGGCGGTTATGTGGCCAACTCGGGGCTTATCATCAACCCCAAGTTCCGCAAGGTGGGCCTCGCGCGTGCCATCAAGACCAAGACTTTCTTCCTCTCGCTCAAGAAGTTCAAAGGCTCGAAGCTTTTCGGGCTGACCACCGGCTTGGCCGTGATGAAGATAAATTCGGAGATCGGTTACCGCCCCGTGACGTATTCGGAGCTCACCGACGACGAGCAGTTCTGGAAAGGTTGCGAGAGCTGCGTCAACTACCCCATCCTGATGAGCAAGGAGCGCAAGAACTGCCTCTGCACTGCGATGCTGTTCGATCCCGAGGTCGACAAGCCGCGCATCCCCATGCCCCAGGACGCGGACCTGCAATAGACTCTGAGCAGGCAGCACACAAACGACAAAATTGATCTACACACAAGATATTTAGCAAAGATGAAAAAGAAGGTAGCATTAGCATTCAGCGGAGGACTCGACACATCGTACTGCGCGATTTTCCTAAGCAAGGAGATGGGCCTGGAGGTTCACGCGGCATTCGTCAACACCGGCGGCTTTTCTGACGAAGAGCTCAAACAGATAGAAGACAGGGCCTACGCCCTCGGCGTAGCGTCGTACAGGTGTATCAACGTGGAGGACGTATATTACCAGACCTGCATCAAGTACATGGTCTTCGGCAACGTGCTCAAGAATGCCACTTACCCTCTCAGCGTGAGCGCCGAGCGCGTGTCGCAGGCTTCGGCCATCGCCCGTTTCGCCAAGGAGATCAGCGCCGACTACGTGTGCCACGGCAGCACCGGCGCGGGCAATGACCAGGTGCGCTTCGACATGATATTCAACACCCTATGCCCCGAGATAGAGATCATCGCCCTGATCCGCGAGAAGAGGCTCAGCCGCGAGGAGGAAATCGAATACCTCCGTTCGCACGGCGTGGATATGGACTTCAAGAAGGCCGAATACTCCATCAACCAGGGCATCTGGGGTACGTCGGTAGGCGGCAAGGAGACCCTCACCTCCGACAAGACCCTCCCCGAGGAGGCCTACCCCTCGCAGCTCACCAAGAACGGCTCCGAGAAGGTGACCCTCACTTTCGAGAAGGGCGAGATAAAGGGTATCAACGGCGAGATATTCTCTAACCCCGTAGACGCCATCAAGAAGCTCCAGGGCATCGCCGCCCCCTATGCCATAGGCCGTGACATGCACGTGGGCGACACCATCATCGGCATCAAGGGCCGCGTGGGCTTCGAAGCCGCCGCCCCCATGATAATAATCAAGGGACACCACCTGCTCGAAAAGCACGTGCTGAGCAAGTGGCAGCTCTTCTGGAAGGACCAGATCAGCGCCTTCTACGGCAACCACCTCCACGAGGGCCAGTACTACGACCCCGTGATGCGCGACATGGAAGCCATGCTGGAAAAGAGCCAGAGGACGGTGAGCGGCGAAGTTATCGTGGAACTGCACCCCTACCGTTTCATCCTTGTCGGCATCCAGAGCCCGCACGACCTGATGAGCAATAAATTCGGCGCCTACGGCGAGACCATGAACGATTGGAGTAGCGACGACGTGAAGGGCTTCGGCAAGATCTTCGGTAACCAGAACTCGATATACTACAAGGTCAACGGCTGGGAAGAGTAGCCCTCCGTCCGGCCCCACCTATCGACATAGAGAGTACACTGCATACGCCGCCTTAGCGGCCTGTACACAGCGGCAAATGCGGGGAGAGGGTTCTTTTCCTCGCATTTGCGTAACCGGCAATAAGCAAGTAAAGGCTCCCGGGCCTGGAATAACACCTCCTAATCCCCTGTGTTATGAAAAAGTTACTGTTATTGGTTTTGGTAGTAGCAAGTGTCTGCTCGGCGTTGGCTCAGCCGCCGCAGTACAGGTTCTACCGCTCTTTGGAAGCGTATATGGCGGGAAACTACGACTCGCTGGGATTCTTCGAGATAGTGCCGCGGTTCGATGACAAAAAGAATCCCCGCCACCCGTCCCGTAACGGTATTGAGCACGATATTTTCTGCGTGGACTCCGTAGACATGGAAAACGACAAGTTCCTTAGAAAGGAGGTTCTTTTATTCCAGAATGACGCCGTGTTGTACGTGAATATCAATCGTTTGAAAAGAGGCATCGAATCGTTGTACGTACCGGCGATGGTCATTAACGGTGAGATATATTTTCTAAGATTTCCGGGAAATCCGGGAAATGCAGAAGTTGTAGCAATGTCGGGAGCTTTGTTCGGAATTGTAGGTGCCGCAATCGCGGCCGGAACAATTTCCGTTGACTCCAGATTCCGCGAATTATGTTACTACGATCCTGTTGACAAAAAAATACGTGTGACAGAATACGAAGAAATCCGTAACTTATTGAGGGCATGTCCAGATATAATGTGGTCTTTCCAAAGGGAAATGCTCGTGTACGATAGCCCGGCGGCGAGAGAAAAAGCCTTTCCCGCCATTGCATGGAGGTATATGAAGCAGTTGCAGGCCATGAATACCGATCCTAAGACAGATGAACAAATACCTGCGGACTCATTGCCGTCGCCTACACCTTAACCCAAACACTCTGACAAACGCGTTAAAAAACAAACCCGTGCAGTCTAAATAATCCCGTTATGAAAAACCTGTTGTTATTGGTTTTAATAATATCTACCACAGGATTCGGCCCTGCCCGCGCCCAACAGACGCCTTATAAGTTCTACCGCTCTTTGGAATCTTATATGGCAAAGGAATACGATTCCGTGAAGTTCTTTGAGATTATACCGAGGTATGGGCGTGAAAGACATCTCCGCCACCCTGCGCGATACGGTTTAGAGGCTGATATTTTCTGCGAGGATCCCGAAGACACGGGTAACAACTGGTTTCTGAATAAGGAGGTTCTGTTGTTCGAGGATAGCAGTAAACTGTATATCAATTGTAATCGCATAAAGGGTTCCTGTAACGGGACATGGTACGCTCCGGCTGTGGAAATAAACGGTGATATATTTTTTTTATCATTTCCTAATCCCAATAAATACGCATCTATAGGTGTTGCTGCCGCTATAACCGCAGTAGGTGCTGTCGGAGTCGCTTTGGGCAGCCATTGGATGATTTATGCTACTCCCGGCGACGGCGCCAACATTCGCGAACTGTACCGTTACGATCCTTCTACAAGAAAATCTCGTATGGTTGGATTTGAGGAGGCTTGTAATTTATTCCGGGTCGATTCTGAAATATTGGACACATACATATTTCACGTCTCCATAGATGACTACATGCCTCCCGATAAAATCCGCTACATCACCAATTACACGTGGCAGTGTTTAAATTTGTTGAAATCAAAGAATATCGACCCCAAGGCGTACGAACAAACACCGCCTTTTTCACTGCCACCTCCGCTCAAAACGGAGAATCCGGATGGAGATGAAAAGCATCTTTAAGATTAAAAACACGTATAGCTAATATAAAGCAAGACTGCTATGAAAAACCTGTTACTGACATTTCTGGCCTGCGCATGGGCAGCAGGCGCCTGGTGCGCCAATGGTTACAAGGCGTTCACATCAGTGGACAATTACAAGAACGGCAACTCCGCCGGGGAGCTCGACGTGAAATTCAAGAAGCGCTCGGGTGCATCCCTTACTTTTGCCGGCGGCGGCACCTACTCCATAAACGTGTCGAAACTCGACAGCGTGCAGATGGTCCTGGCCAGGGACAGTACCCTGCTCTTAGAGCGTGGCGACGAACTACTTCTCAACTGCCGCAAACTCAGGCGAAACAATAGATTCGGCTACGCCCCGGCGATACTTCTGGATAGCATCCTCGTCTTCGAGGCCCACATGCGCGCCGAGGAGTACACACAGCGCGGCAACAAATTCGCCCTCACGGCCGAGGGCGAGGAGGGCATCGTAGGGTCGATGATCAGGGCCCACGAACTGCTGACCATATACATTTTCAATCCTGTCACAAGAATGGTCCGAAGCATGAGCGTCGACGATTTCACCAACCTGGTGAAGCAACTCCCGCCCGACATGCTCGACAAATACGCCGAGCAGGCCAAGAAGCAGAAACATATAGAAAGGCTGGAGCCGCCCACCGTGTGGCCCTACCTCAAAGCACTCAAGAATAACACAAAACAATAGCACCATGATAAAAGCAGGCATAATAGGCGGAGCGGGATACACGGGAGGCGAAGCCATCCGCATCCTCATCAACCACCCCGAGGTGGAACTCGTTTTCGTCCACAGCAACAGCAATGGAGGCAACTACCTCTACGACGTACATACCGACCTTCTGGGCGACACGGATATGAAGTTCACCGACACCCTGCGTACGGATGTGGACGTGTTGTTCCTGTGCGTGGGCCATGGCGACGCGCGCAAGTTCCTCGAAGCTAATCCCATTCCCGAGAGCGTCCGCATTATCGATCTCAGCCAGGATTTCCGCTTGTCCGCCGCCAGCTCCATCGGCGGCAGGGAGTTCGTCTACGGCCTACCGGAGATGAATATAGAGAAGATCCGGGCGGCACGCAACATAGCCAACCCCGGCTGTTTCGCCACCTGCCTGCAACTGGGCATGCTCCCGCTGGCGGCTAAGGGCCTGCTCAACGGCGAAGTGCATATCACCGCCACCACCGGCTCCACAGGCGCGGGACAGTCGCTCTCACCCACGTCGCACTTCAGTTGGAGGGCCAACAACCTCTCCATCTACAAGGCGTTCGAGCACCAGCACCTGCGCGAAATAGGCGAAAGCGTCCGCTCGTTGATGCCTTCGTTCGAGGGACCCATCAACTTCGTCCCCTACCGCGGCGACTTCACACGAGGTATCATCGCCTCGATATATACGGACTGTTCGCTCCTGGAAGAGGAAGTACGTAAGATCTACGAAGATTACTACAAGGACGCCGCCTGCACGTTCGTAAACGCCAAGGGCGTTAACCTCAAGCAGGTGGTAAACACCAACAAGTGTTTCGTGTCGGTCGAAAAACACGGCGATAAAGTGCTTATTACGAGCATTATCGACAATCTGCTCAAGGGCGCTTCGGGCCAGGCCGTACAGAATATGAACATCATGTTCGGCCTCGACCAGAGGGCGGGCCTTAGGCTCAAGGCCGCGGCTTTTTAGAGCGCTCCGGCGGAGGGGCGGGCTCTTCCGGCATGGAATTTGCCGCCCGCAAGTAGCACGTAACTAATTGTAAGACAACAAAAAAACACTACCGATATGAAAATGTTCGATGTATATCCGCTGTTCGATATAGATATTGTCAAGGCGGAAGGCTCGTATGTGTGGGACGATAAGGGTACACGTTACCTGGATATGTACGGCGGCCATGCTGTGATATCCATCGGCCACACCCACCCCCACTACGTGGAAAAGGTGACCACCCAGATCAAGAGCATTGGCTTCTACTCCAACTCCGTGATAATCGACCAGCAGGCCGAGCTGGCGGAGAAATTGGGCCGCCTGTCGGGTAAGAGGGGCTACCAGCTTTTCCTCTGCAACTCGGGCGCCGAAGCCAATGAAAACGCCTTGAAGCTCGCCTCGTTCCACAACGGACGCAAGAAGGTGATCGCCTTCCGCGGCGCGTTCCACGGCCGTACGTCGCTGGCTGTGGCCGTGACCGACAACCCCGCGATAGTGGCTCCCGTGAACCGGACCGACAACGTCATTTTCCTCGACCTCAACGATGAAGAGGCCCTGGAAAAAACTTTCAAGCACAACGAGATATCCTCGGTCATCATCGAGGGGATCCAGGGCGTGGGCGGCATACGCATCGCCACTCCCGAGTTCCTGCGCAAGATACGCAGCCTGTGCGATAAGTACGGTGCGGTGTATATCGCCGACAGCGTGCAATGCGGATGCGGCCGAAGCGGGAAATATTATTCGCACGACTACGCCGGCGTGAACGCTGACATATATACCATGGCCAAGGGTATCGGCAACGGTTTCCCCGTGGGCGCCATCGCCATCGCCCCCCATATCAAGCCCAAGCACGGTATGCTGGGTACCACCTTCGGGGGCAACCACCTGGCCTGCGTGGCCGCCATCGCCGTGGCCGACGTGATGATGGAAGACAAACTTATGGACAACGCGCTGAAAATCGGTAATTACCTTATGGACGAAGCCCGCAAGGTCGACGGCGTGAAGGAGGTGCGCGGATACGGCCTGATGATAGGTATCGAGCTGCCGGAGGACGCCGGCCCTCTGCGCAAGCGCCTTATCCAGGACGAGCATATATTCACAGGTTCGTCGGGCAATAAGAACGTGATGCGACTGCTCCCCGCGCTCAACATCACCAAGGCGCACGCCGACGAGTTCCTCGAGGCTTTCCGCCGTCAGATGAAAAAATAGCACCGGCATGACGGGCGGGTTGTTCACAACGGTGTGGATAACCCGCTCTATTTATTAACAATCGATGTCAGCAAAATGTTAAAAGTTGTAAAAATAGGGGGTAATATTGTCGATAACCCCGAGAAACTGGACAAGTTCCTTGTTGATTTCGCCTCGCTCGAGGGAGAGAAGATCCTTATCCACGGCGGCGGCAAAGTGGCGACTACAATAGCCAAGAGTCTTGGCATAGAATCGGTTATGATCGACGGGCGGAGGGTGACCGACGGCGAAACGCTCAAGGTCGTAACTATGGTCTACGCCGGACTTATCAACAAGACGATTGTTAGCAAGTTGCGCGCGGCGGGTTGCGACGCCTTCGGGCTCTGCGGCGCCGACGGCGGATTCATCACCTCCGTAAGGCGCGCACCCAAGCCCATCGACTATGGCTTCGTGGGCGATCCCGTGGCCGAGAAGTTCGGCGTGGGCACCGCCATGGCCCTCATCGAAACAGGCAAGACCCTCATCGTGGCCCCCATCACCGACGACGGGCAGGGCTCGCTGCTCAATACCAACGCCGACACCGTGGCTCAGACCGTGGCCGTGGGCATGAGCGAGGCTTACGAGGTGGAGCTGATATACTGCTTCGAGAAGAACGGTGTGATGCGCGACATCGACGACCCGTCGAGCGTCATCCCTGAAATAAGCCCCGCCGACTTCGAGCGCCTCAAGGCCGAGGGCATCGTGGCCGACGGCATGCTGCCCAAGCTGGAGAACGCCTTCAAGGCCATTCGTTCGGGCGTGAAAAGGGTGGTTATCTGCAATGCCGAGCTTATCGCCAAAGAGGGCTACGGCGGCACGACGCTCAAGGCCTAAACACCTGTTACAGGCCTGTTATTAGCGCCTATCCCTCCAAAATACCTAATAGTAGGTACAAAATAACGGTCTGAAAGCGACCTTTTTACAATTCAAACCCCGTACATTTGTGGGTCGGTTCATGGAGTCAATCCTGCCGACCCGCTTTTTATTTTGTTCAATGCTGTAATGGCGACAGTCGAAGCGGACTAAAGCGAACAGCCAACAAAAGGATGATGTCCGGGAAAACTATATATAAAAGATTATACGCTGCCGCGCTGCTCCTGCTCGTTGTGAGTTACGTGGGCGGTATATCGCTTTTCCCGCACTCCCATATCGTCGATGGCAAGGTGGTGGTACATTCCCATCCCTATGCTGCCGGCACAGCCGAGCGGCCCGGCCATAACCACTCGGCCACGGCCATCTTCGCCATCAGCCACCTGGCCCATGCTGCTCTGTTCGTAATGGTTGCCACAGCGTTCACCTCGTTCGCCGGCGCCGTCACATTTTTCAGCGTAAAGGAGAGCTTCGCGCTCTGCCTCTCGCGCCACATCGACGTCCCCGCCCTGCGAGGGCCTCCCCACCTTTAATCTCTCCCATTTCCCGCCACGCCTAAAATGATGCGCGGCCATATCCACGTGCAGGCCTCATCCGTCCGGCGGGGCGGCATGCCGTATCCATTCTCAAACCCTTTTTTCAAGCAATTACCATGACAAAGAAGATCCTGGGGCTCATCGTCCCCGTACTACTGTTGGCTTCATTAGCCACCGCCCAGAAACCCACAACGCCGCCTCAGAGAACCGACGCCAACATATCCGGCCACGTGATCGACACCGAAACCGGCAAACACATGCCCCACGTGAGCATCACCATCAAAGGCACCACCATAAGCATCCTGACCGACGCCACCGGCCACTACTACCTGAAGAACCTCCCCCTCGGGTCGTTCACCATCGTCGCCTCGTTTATGGGATACGGAAACTCAGAGATACCGATATCGCTTGTGAAAGGCAAGACCATAGAAGTAGATTTCGATCTCTCGCCCACCGTAATGAATATGGACGAGATCGTGGTGTCGTCGAACCGCACAGAGGTCAAGCGCAAGGAATCATCCTCTATTGTCAATGTGATGAGTTCCAAAGATTTCGAGACCACGTCTTCGAACAATATGGCCGAGGCGCTCAACTACCAGCCGGGCCTGAGAGTGGAGTATAATTGCTCCAACTGCAGCGTCCCCCAGCTGAGGATCAACGGACTGCAGGGACAGTACTCGCAGATGTTGCTCGACAGCCGCCCCATATTCAGCTCACTGGCCTCCGTTTACGGCCTTGAGCAGCTTCCAGCCAGCATGGTCGAACGCGTGGAGGTGATCCGTGGCGGGGGCTCTGCCTTGTTCGGGTCTAATGCTATCGGGGGCGTGGTCAACATCATCACCCGCGAGCCGATAAGCAACACCGTGTGGCTATCCAACCAGACCGCCTCCATGGACGGCTCCATGGATATAAACACCTCGCTGGGCGGCTCTTTAGTGTCGGACGACTACCGCGCAGGGGTTTACATCTTCGGTATGATCCGCAGCCGCGAGGAGTACGACCGCAACGGCGACGGCTTCTCCGAGCTCCCCAAGCTCAACACCGAGACCATCGGTTTCCGCGGCTACTACAAGACCAGCCCCTTCACCAAGCTCACCGCCGAGTACCACCACATCCGCGAATTCCGTCGCGGGGGTAACGATTTCTCAAGCCCCCCCGATCAGACCGACATCACCGAACAGCTCCGCCACGGCATCAACGGCGGGGGCCTCAAGTTCGACATCTTCTCCAAGAACATGCGCCACAAGGCCAATATCTACGCCGGGGCCCAGCATATCGACCGCGACAGCTACTTCGGCACCGACCATAATCCCGACGCCTACGGCCACACCAACGATATGACCATAGTGGGCGGCGCGCAGTATACCTACTCCTTCCGCAAGCTCTTCTTCATGCCAGCCGACCTCACCGCGGGGGTCGAGTACAACGGCAACAGCCTCGATGACGAGATGCTGGGCTACGGCCGCCAGATCAATCAGGACGTTAACACTATCGGGGGCTACCTCCAGAACGAATGGCGTAATGAGAAAATGAGCATCCTTTTAGGCGGCCGCCTCGACAAGAACTCAATGATCGACAACATGGTCTTCTGTCCGAGGGCCACCGTGCGCTACACTCCCTCTGGTCACGCCATACTTCGCGCCAGCTACTCCAGCGGCTACCGCGCCCCGCAGGCCTACGACGAGGACCTGCACGTGGCGGCCGTGGGCGGCAACGTGGCCATCATCACCCTCGATCCCGACCTCAAGCCCGAGTATTCGCACTCGGTGAGCGCCTCGGCCGATCTGTACGAGAAGTTCGGCCCGGTGCAGGCCAACCTGCTTATAGAGGGCTTCTACACCAATCTGAAGGACGTCTTCACCCTCGTGGAGAACGGCTACGACGGTGAAGGCAACCTGCTCCTGGAGCGTGTCAACGCCTCCGGCGCCGAGGTTTACGGTATCAACGCGGAACTCAACCTCAGTATAGGCAAGAGGCTGCAGATCAACACAGGCTACACCTACCAGTGGAGCCTCTACAAAGAGGCCCAGAGCTGGAGCAATAACCCCGACATCGCTCCCCAGCGCCGCATGCTCCGTACGCCCAACAGCTACGGTTACGGTACTGTGAACTACAACCCCTTCAAGACATTCAACCTTTCCGGCACATGCAACTATACTGGGAATATGATCGTGCCGCACTACTCCGAGACCTCGGACCTCGACTACCAGACCAGCACGCAGACCTTCTGGGTATTCAGTCTGAAGCTCTCGTACGATTTCAAGCTCTCGGCCTCGGCAGTACTCCAACTCAACTGCGGCGTAAAGAATATCACCGACGCCTACCAGCCTGACGTGGATACCGGAGCCAAGAAAGACGCGGGCTATATCTACGGCCCCGCCGAGCCCCGCACCTTCTACGGCGGCGTGAAGTTCAGTTTCTAATTATGTAACTTGATTACTTTTAGCGGCATACCCCTACCGTTCCCTCCCCTACGGTAAGGTGGGATCTAATGTATTAGAATGGCGGTATACCACGTTAACGAGTGTTTTGTATGGGCGAGCCGTGGTGGAAGACCGAATGCGCATGCGCTCGGCGGCCCGCCCATACGAAACGCTCGTTAGAACCTCACGCCCATACCGATCTGCAGCACTCGGTTCATGGCTTTGACGTCCCCAGGGCTATCCGTTATTATTTTGGTCAGCCCCAGGTTGTAGCGTGCGTTCACCTCGATCATTTTGGTGATCCGGTAGCTCGCGCCCATGCCCAGGCTGAGGTCGAACGTGTCGTAGGTGTCGGCAGGGATGTTCCTCGTTTCGTCGATATCGTTGTCAGCTATGGTGCCGTCGATCTTAGCCTTGGCGCTCGTGACGAAGCCGAACTGGGGCCCCAGCTCGATCGAAAGTTTCTCGATGGGGTAGAATTTCACCAGCAGGGGGATGTTGATGTAGTCGAGCTTGTAAGTGATCTTCGCATCGAAGGCGCCGCCCAGGCCAGGGCCCACCTTCAGCTTGCCGCCCTGCCTCGAGTATACGGCTTCGAGCTGCAGGCCTATGAGCTTGCCGAAGCGGTACTCGGCGAAGGCGCCTGCGTAGAAGTTGGGATATAGCGGGGCTTTCACGTCGAACGGAGCTCCTTGGAAATCATCCTTCAAGTTGGTAATGGTGGAGAGGTTGAGCCCCGCCTTGGCGCCCCAGGAGAATCCTTTCTGTGCGAAAGTGGCGGTGGTGAGCAGCATGGCTGCGATGATCAGGGTAAATTTTTTCATAAGGTTTAGATTTAAGTTTGTGATCGCGGAGCTGCCTCCACGGCGCCTCCGATACGTCTAATTTAGATAAAATTTATTTAACCACAATAGTTTATCGGGATAAATCGACTTTGTGTCAGACTATTGCCTCCTGGCTAAAACAGGAGGCGGGCCCCATCGGGTACAAAATATCATAGTGTTAATGGATTCCGATAATCGCGGTACAGTTTTGAATCCGCCGGACTCACGTTTTATAGGTATTTGGCCGGGGTCACTGGGTGAATCCAGCCAAAAACTTATTATATTTGCACTAGGAAATAGGGATGCTCCGGCACAGTTCAGATAAACACGGCCCTGTTTTATAAGTTTTAACCTCGTCCGATGAGTTCATTCCGCAAATACGCTTATCTTTTCGTTGTGGTCGTTACCGCTGTGGCCTTCGCCGCGGTTATGCATCACTCCCTCGGTAAGAGCGGCGACTACAGACCCGTTAAGGCCGCGGGAAAAGAGGCGATCGACGAAGAGCCCGTGATGCTCAACAGCGTCATCTCCAACAACCTCTCCGAACTGCCTGAGACATTCCGCCTCGACCGCGCCGTGGAGTCGTTCATGAGAAAATGGGAGATCGTGGGCGCCTCGCTGGCCATAATGAAGGACGACAGGCTTATCTACTGTAAAGGTTACGGCTACGCCGACCTCCACGACAGCATCCAAACGCAACCCTCACACCTGTTCCGCATAGCTTCCGTGTCGAAGCTCATCACCGCCGTGGCCGTGATGAGGCTGGTCGAAGACGGGCGGCTAACGCTGGGCTCCAGAGTTTTCGGCCCGCTGGGTATTCTCAATCACCCGGATTTTCTCGATATCCACGACCACAGGATGGAGGACATCACCGTCGAGGACCTGCTCCGCCACCGCAGCGGCTTCTCCTCGCGCTCGGGCGACCCCATGTTCAACTCCGAACTTATAGGCCGCACGGTGGGCCACGCCCCCCCGTTTACGACCGAAGAAGTGGTGCGCTACGCCTCCCAGTGTAAGCTTCGCACCGTTCCCGGCGATAAGTTCTCATATTCCAACCTGGGTTATGTGGTACTCTCGGCGGTGGTCGCCAGGGCCGCAGGCATGGAGTACGAACAATACGTGCAGCAATATGTATTAAACCCGGCAGGATGCCACGATATGCATCTGGCGGGCAACTACCACTGCGATAGATTCCCCAATGAGGTGTGCTACTACGAGCCCGACACCCGCGAGCTGGTCGACGACGTGTGCGGCGGGGCGGGGATGGTGCCCAAGTGCTATGGGGGCAACAACGTGAGGCTTCTGGGCGGGGCCGGCGGGTGGGTCGCCTCCGCGCCCGAGATATTGCGCTTCGTGGCCTCTATCGACGGCGACCCTGCCATTCCCGACATCCTGAGCCGCAGATCCATAAGATACATGACCGACTACCACGAAGATATAGCCCCCATAGGCTGGAGCCGGAGCACCGAGTACGGCGACTGGACGCGCACAGGGTCGATGTCGGGCACCAGCGCCCTGCTCAAGAGGCAGAGCGACGGCTTCACGTGGTTCCTCATAACCAACACCAGCTCATGGCGCGGCTGGAGGCTCACAAGGGTGATGCACAACGCCATACGCGACGCATTCGAACACATCGAGGAGTGGCCCGACAGGGATATGTTCTCTCCCTCGGACATCAGGGCTATGAATTAATTTTAGGGACAGGACTTGGAAGAGGTAGGGCAGATAAGCAAGCTTTCGCAGCTGGACTCCGGCGAGGATGGCGTCATAGTCAAGGTGATGGGCCACGGCTCGTTCCGCAAGCGCATCACCGAGATGGGTTTCGTGCGGGGCAAGAAGGTGCGCGTGGTGAAGCGGGCCCCAATGCTCGACCCCATAGAGTACGAGATCATGGGCACGCATGTGGCCCTGCGCCGCAGCGAGGCTGACATGATCATGGTGGCCACGGGCGAAGGCGCGGAAAACGGCGCTCCCGGCCCCGATTACGGCGAATTGTCCCTGCCCGACGAGGCAGCCGCACACCCCCACACCGCGGGCAATATCATCAACATAGCCCTCGTTGGCAACCCCAACTGCGGTAAGACCTCGCTGTTCAACGTGATGTCAGGGGCCAAGGAACACGTGGGCAACTACAGCGGCGTAACCGTCAGCTCCAAGACGCAGACCATAGTCTACAAGGGTTACACCATCAATATCTCCGATCTCCCCGGCACCTACTCGCTCACCGAGTACACTCCCGAGGAGCTCTACGTGCGCAGCCACCTCTCCGACCAGCTTCCCGACGTGGTCATAAACGTGGTGAGCGCCTCGAATCTTGAGCGCAACCTCTACCTCACCACCCAGCTTATAGACATGAACCTGAGGGTGGTCATAGCCCTCAACATGTACGACGAGTTGAAGGCCTCGCACTCCAAGCTCGACTACGGGGCGCTGGGACACATGATAGGTATCCCCATGGCACCCACCACCGCCACCCGCGGAAAGGGCATCACGGAGCTGCTGGACAAGGTCATAGACGTATTCGAGGAGCGCGATACCGCCGCCCGCCACGTGCATGTGAACTACGGCACCGACACCGAGCGCGCCATACTCATGCTCCAGGACGAGATATGGAAGAACAAGGACATCACCGCCCGCTTCTCCTCGCGTTACCTGGCCCTCAAACTCCTTGAGAATAACCGCCAGGGATTCGAGATACTACGCGAGGTGCCCAATATCGACACCATCCGCGCCATTACCAGACAGGAGCGCGCCCGCCTCGAGAAACTCATGGGTGAACCTGTGGAAATAGCCATCGCCGACGCCAAGTACGCCTTTATCGCGGGCGCGCTGAGCGAGACGTACGTCCCCGGCAAGGACTCCAAGCAACTGCGCAGTTCGCGTATCGACGGCATACTCACCAACCGCTACTTGGGCCTTCCCATCTTCTTCATATTCATGTGGGTGATGTTCCAGACCACATTCTCGCTGGGCCAATACCCCGCCGACTGGATCGGGATGGGCGTGGGGGCGTTGAGCTCATGGCTCGGGGGGCTGATCTCCGACCCCATGCTGCGCGACCTCATCGTGGGAGGTATCATAAACGGCATGGGAGGGGTGCTGGTCTTTTTGCCCAACATCCTGATACTCTTCTTCTTCATATCCATCATGGAGGACTCCGGCTACATGGCCCGCACGGCCTTTATCATGGACAGGGCGATGCACAAGATAGGCCTCCACGGCAAGTCGTTCATTCCGCTGTTGATGGGATTCGGGTGCAACGTGCCCGCTATCATGGCCACCCGCACGCTCCAGAGCCGTAAGGATCGAGTACTTACCATGCTCATCATCCCCTTTATGTCGTGCAGCGCGCGCCTGCCGGTGTTCATCCTGCTGATATCTACCTTCTTTGTGAAGAACCAGGGGCTCGTGCTCCTGTCGCTCTATTTTATAGGAATCCTGCTGGCCATCCTCTCGGCCCTGCTGCTGAAGAACACCATTTTCCGCAAACAGGAGGCCCCGTTCGTTATGGAGCTGCCATCCTATCGAGTGCCCACCCTGCGAAGCGTGGCCAGCCATATGTGGAATAAGGGGGCGCAATATCTGCGCAAAATAGGGACGGTAATTCTACTCGCCTCGATAATAATCTGGGGCCTCGGCTACTTCCCTCTCAGGGACGGCGAGCCGTCGGCCGAGCGCCTCGAGCACTCCTACATAGGCCGGATAGGCCACGCGATAGAGCCGATCGTGCGCCCGATGGGATTCGACTGGAGGATCGGCGCGAGCCTCGTATCGGGCCTGGCCGCCAAGGAGATCGTGGTGAGCAGCATGGCCGTGATAAGCCACAGCGACGACGACGTGGAATCCCTCGGCGAAACCCTCCGCAAGCAGACCTACACCTCAGGCCCACGGCAGGGCGAGAAGGTCTACACGCCACTTGTGGCCTATGCGCTGATGGTCTTCATCCTGCTCTACTTCCCGTGTATCGGGGTTATCGCCACCATCCGCAAGGAGGCGGGCGGAGGCTGGGCGGCCTTCACGGTGTTCTACACCACAGCCGTGGCATGGTTAATGTCGTTTGTGGTCTACCAGATAGGGTCTTTGCTGTAACCCTCCGGCATATAACACCCTCGTTATGACAGGCAATACGATAGCATATATTATCATCGCAGTCGCCGTTGCGGCGGCTGTGGTTATGTTTGTCGTTAAGTTGTGCAGGCTATCAGGTAAGTGTGGATGCGGAGGCGACAGGGTCGACGCATGCGAGTGTGACACTTGCGACACCGGCTACTCCTGCGACGGATGCCCGCTGAAAGAGGGGTGTGGTAAGAAGCCTTAGAATCTGGGCAAGGTTTAGACGAGAAATGACTGACGTGAGTTTAGCGAAGCTACTCAATTCATCATTACATGTTTATATCCAGACCGTAGCCAGCGATGGGATGAAATAGGCCGTCAAGGCACTCTTTCAGCCCTTCGCCGAGGGTGGCTACGGGCTGAGGCTTGCTTAGCAAGCCTAAATCAAAGTCACAAATCCCCCTACTTCATCCTCGAAAATCCGGCCATTTCCCCTGCGGTCAAGGCCCTGTCGAACACGGCCAGGCCGCCGATACGGCCGAGAAAGAAGTTCCCCATCCCGCTCTTGAGAAGTACCGCCCCCACCGTAAAATCCGACCCGTTGTCGCCCATCCCGTCGGGAAAGTAGTACGGGTTCTTACTTTGACGCAGCCCGTCGGGACAGCCCTCGAAACCCTTTGTATGGTCGATCAACTCCGCTTCACGGGCCTCGAACACGCCGTCGACGTAGGAGCGGATATACTCCCCGTCATATGTGAATCCCACGCAGTACCAACGGCCCATTTCGATCTTCTGCGGGCTGGCCGAATAATCTATCGAATAAGGGAACGGAGGCGTGGGACGACCCGTGCGGGATATGTGGCCGCACACCTGATCGGCGCCGTTATAGTGGGGCAGCGACACGAACAGGCCGTACTGCCGTTTACCGCCGTCCTGATACTCGTTCCACATACCGCCTATAAAACCGTTCTGGCGCCCCGTCCTGTATACCCAGGCCAGTACCGTCACCCCCGGCGAAGTGATATTCAACGCCCCCACCTCGGAGTTAGGCAGCGAGAGGTAGCTCTTACCCTCCATCAGCAGCGACCGTCCCGACAGGGGGCCGCCCTCCACACTCTTCACCTCTCCGCCCGTTTCCGCAAGAGGGAACTCGTCCCGCCCCACGGCCTTGCGGGCCTGGCCGGCAGGCTCTGCAAAGTCCCACAATGCCACGAGCGAAGGACAATTCTTAATGGCCTTCAACGTCGACGGCTCGACCTTATCCGCCGCCCATGCCCTGCCGCACAAAAGAGCGCAAAGCGCCGATATAATAATTTTCATTCTGTTCATATTCTTGCCCGGTTTTTGTATATTTGGATTCCGGAAGTAAAATTAATCAATCCTAAACATAAATTGCTATGAACAACTTCGTTTTCCGCAATCCGACCAAACTCATCTTCGGCAAAGGCACAATCGCGTCCCTGTCGAAGGAGATCCCCCAAGGCAAAAAAATAATGGTGACCTTCGGCGGTGGCAGCGTCAAGAGTAACGGCGTGTACGACCAGGTGAAAACAGCCCTCAAGGGGTTCGATTACGTCGAATTCTGGGGCATCGAGGCCAATCCCACCGTGGAGACCCTGCGCAAGGCCGTGTCCCAGTGCAAGGCTGAGGGCGTGGACTTTATCCTTGCCGTGGGCGGAGGCAGCGTGATCGACGGCTCGAAGCTTATCGCCGCCTCGGTTCGCAGCGAGTCCGACCCGTGGGATATCGTGCTCAAGTCCTCGCTTATGGGTGCGCCGCTTCCCCTGGCTTCGGTGCTGACCCTGCCGGCCACAGGCTCCGAAATGAACAGCGGCGCGGTGATCTCCAACACGGCCACCAAGGAGAAGTTCGCCTTCTACTCCGCTCACCCGGTGTTCTCGATCCTCGATCCCGAGACTACTTATACCCTGCCCGATTTCCAGGTGGGCTGCGGCATCGCCGACACCTTCGTACACGTCATGGAGCAGTACCTCACCACTCCCGGGCAGTCGCCACTGATGGACCGCTGGGCCGAGGGCATACTCCAGACCCTTATTGAGATAGCTCCCAAGGCGTTCAACGAGCCCAAGGATTACGATACCATGGCCAATTTCATGCTCTCTGCCACCATGGCCCTCAACGGCTTTATATCTATGGGCGTTAGCCAGGACTGGGCCACACACATGATAGGCCACGAGATCACCGCCCTCCACGGCATCACTCACGGCCAGAGCCTCGCCATAGTGCTTCCGGCAACCATGTCAGTACTCCGCAAAGAGAAAGGTGCCAAGATATTGCAGTATGGCGGGCGCGTATTCGGCATAACATCCGGAAGCGAAGAGGAGCGCATATCCAAGGCCATCGCAAGCACCGAAGAGTTCTTCCGCTCCCTGGGCTTAAAAACCCGCCTGCACGAGCTGGGCATAGGGCAGGAGACTATCGACGAAGTGGCTCGCAGGTTCAATGAGCGCGGCGTACACTTCGGCGAGAACCGCTCCGTGGACGGCGCGACGGCAAAGAAGATACTTGAGACGTGTAAGTAACCGCAGGCGATCGCTGACTGCATGAAGATAACGGGCGGCCGGGGCTGTGTGCCCCGGCCGCCTAATCTTTAAGGTGCCCACCGGGTACCTTTCTTCCGCCGATTGCGAGATATTCACGCCCGGACAGGGGTCGAGGGAATCCGTTAAAAAACGACGCTGTGTCTAACGACTGTTAGCGGGGGCAAAGCTCCCGCTAAAAAGGAGGAGTTCGACGTTTTAGGATGTACGAAGACCACTGTCAGTAAATATCCGCAGGCGGCACTTTTTGGGTACCTTGTGTGTGCACAAAAGGAACAGAAAGAAATAGTATTAATACAAGATTACAGTCTTCCTACTTTTGCCATTGCCGCAAAAGTAGCAAAAAGTCTAGCCGCGTCTTCTGCCGGGGTCTCTTCCGGGAGCTTCCCTCGTTACACGATAACTGAGGGTGATCTCCCTCACGAGACCTATTCCCGGCAGAAGCCCGAAGCGGCATTCGCACGAGGATTACGCCTCGTTAACGTTTTCAGCCGCGGAGATGAAGACATTTCGCCGCAAACAGCAGTGAATTAACGCTCACAAATATAGAAACACCGAGGGCGGACACCTCACAATGTCGGCCCTCGGTAGTTATGGCAGTTCGAGACTGGTTATTTCTTCTCCGACGCCTTCTTTTTGGGCGTTACCTTAGCTTTGGTAGCCCCCTCTGCGGGCTCGGCCTTTGCCTTGACGGCCTTATCTTTAGCTGGTGCAGCGGCCTTAGTTGCAGCCTTAGCAGCAGGTTTATCCGCAGCAGCCTTAACCTCAGCGACCGGAGCGGCTTCCGGAGTCTCGACCTCCTCCTCGGTTTCGATAACGAACTCCGTCATACCCGCCTTCACGAGTATATTATACCACATGATCACCTTCTTGATGTCGGACATGTGCACCCTGTCCCTATCGTACTCGGGCACCACGGCACCAAGAAGCTGGCGCAACTGCTTGTCGTCGGACTTATGGCCGATAACCTCCTTGCCGCCGCTATGCTTGTACATGGCGGTGAACACGTCGGAGAGGGGCATATCCTCGCCCTCGGTAAAGATGGCTATTTCGGCCAGGGCGCTGACCTTGGCGGTAGACGAGGTGCTTGTCCTCTTACCGTCGGCGAGCGACTCGACGATTATCCCGTTGCGACTCTGGGCGATGAACTTGTAGAGGCCCGGCTGGCCCGATATCGACAATATTTCCCTTAATTCCATTGTTTTACTTTTGAGTAGTGAAAGACACGTTAAAATTTAATTCCAACTGTGCAAAGATATTAAAATTCCTCACCATGGCTCACTATCAGGCATGAATATTAGGAGTTCCGCTAAATTTTTCATAAAATTGCAACCTTGGGAGAAGAGGGTTTTTTCGCCGCGGCCTTTGTCAAAGCCGGACGCAATGACCACCACCCTCCCCCTGGCTCCACAGCGGAGCCTTGCACACTTTTAATAATTTTAAGCACAAGAAAATGAAGGTATTGAAATTTGGGGGAACATCCGTAGGTTCCTCAAAAGGTATTCTGCAAATCAGGAAAGAGGCACAGAGTAGCGGCGAAGAGGTGATAATAGTTGTTTCGGCCCTCGGAGGGATAACGGACAAACTGCTCTCCACCGCACGCACGGCCTCCGCAGGCGACGCTTCATACCTCACCCTCCTGGAAGAAATAAACTCCCTCCACCACGATATCATAGGCAAGGTCATCGACGCCAAAGCCTCTAAAAGCGTGGGCGCGAGTGTCGACGCCCTGCTCGACGAGCTGTCTAACATCCTCAAGGGAGTATTCCTCATCCGCGATCTCTCGGACAAGACCACCAACACCATAGTAAGCTACGGCGAACGCCTTTCTGCTATGATAATCAGCGCGGCCATCGAAGGCTCCGGGCTGTACGACTCACGCGAATTCATTAAGACCCAGCCCAACTTCGGCAAGCATACCGTGCTGGCCGAGAAGACCGAAAAACTCATCCGCGAGAAGCTCTCCGGGAGGGGTAAGGTGTCGGTGATCCCGGGCTTCATATCTTCGGACGCGGAGAGCGGCGAGGTGACCAATCTCGGACGCGGCGGCTCCGACTACACCGCTGCCCTCGTGGCCTCGGCCCTGGGCGCGTCGGTATTGGAGATATGGACCGACGTTGACGGCTTTATGACCGCAGACCCAAAGGTAATCGGCAACGCCTACGTTATCGAGCGCCTGAGCTTCGTAGAGGCAATGGAGCTGTGCAACTTCGGCGCTAAGGTGATATATCCGCCCACCATCTATCCCGCCTACCACAAGAACATTCCCATAGTCATCCGCAATACGTTCAACCCTTCGGCTCCCGGCACATTCATTTCGAGGGAGAAGGTGAGCGACCAGAGCAAGGCTATCAAGGGCATCTCGTCGATCAACGACACCTGCCTCATAACCGTACAAGGCCTGGGAATGGTGGGGGTAATAGGCGTCAACTACCGTATATTCAAAACCCTCGCCAAGGCTGGGATAAGCGTGTTCTTCGTGTCGCAGGCCGCGAGCGAGAACACCACTTCGATAGGGGTTCGCAACGCCGACGCGGAACTTGCCGCGAGTGTACTGGAAGAGGAGTTCCATGCCGAGATAAGCATGGGCGAGATCAACCGCGTGAAGTGCGAGCCCAACCTCGCCACCGTGGCAATCGTGGGTGAGAATATGAAGCACACCCCGGGTATCGCGGGTAAGCTGTTCGGCACCCTCGGGCGTAATGGTATCAACGTGATAGCCTGCGCGCAGGGAGCCTCGGAAACAAATATTTCCTTCGTCATTTCGCTCGACAGCCTACGCAAAGCCATGAACGTGATACACGACTCGTTCTTCCTGTCGGAGTATCAGGTGCTCAACATCTTCATCGCAGGTACGGGCCTCGTGGGCCGCAGCCTGATGGAGCAAATACGCCTCCAGCAGGAGAAACTCCAGAAGGACAACTCGCTGAAACTACGCATAGTGGGTATCACCAACTCTCGCCGCTTCATAGCATGCCGCGAGGGTATCGACCTGTCGAACTATCAGGCGCTCCTCGACGCTTCGGCATGCGAGTCGTCGCCCGAAAAGTTCCGCGACGAGATGATAAGCATGAACATCTTCAACTCGGTGTTCGTCGACTGTACTGCCAGCGCCGAGGTAGCGGGCATCTACAAGAGCCTGCTGGAGCACAATATCTCGGTCGTAGCGGCCAACAAGATAGCCGCATCGTCGGAGTATGAAGTGTACAGCGAACTGAAGCAGATCGCCCGCAAGAGGGGCGTGAAGTTCCTGTTCGAGACCAACGTGGGTGCGGGGCTTCCCATCATCAACACCATCAGCGACCTTATCAACAGCGGCGACAAGATACTCAAGATCGAGGCCGTGGTGTCGGGTACGCTCAACTTCATCTTCAATGAGATGAGCGAGACGATCCCCATGAGCAAGGCTATCATGATGGCCAAGGAGGCGGGGTACGCCGAGCCCGACCCGAGGATAGACTTGAGCGGCAAGGATGTGATACGCAAGCTGGTGATACTCTCCCGCGAAGCCGGCTACCATGTGGAGCAGAGCGATGTGAAGAAGCAGCTCTTCATCCCCGAGAAGTACTTCGAGGGCAGCGTGGAGGATTTTTGGCGCACCATTCCCGAGGTCGACGCCGACTTCGAGAAGAAGCGCAAAAAACTCGAGGCTGAAGGCAAGCGCTGGCGCTTTATCGCCACGCTCGATAACGGCAAGACCGAGGTGGCCCTGCGCGAGGTCGACAGCCAAAGCCCGTTCTACCACCTGGCAGGCAGCAACAACGTGATCCTGCTCACCACCGAGCGCTACAAGGAGTACCCCATGCAGATCAAGGGCTACGGCGCGGGCGCGGGAGTGACGGCTGCCGGCGTCTTCGCCGACATTATCAGCATCGCAAATATCAGGTAGGCGCAACGGCAAGTATTTTTTGTTGTCGGGCAAAAGGCGTTTGGGATTTGCATCGGTTTGCGATGTTCATCCGGGGGGCTCGGCTACAGGGCACAACGTCCCTCAACATGTAAAAACTATCATTATGAAATACCTTATAATACTCGGCGACGGCATGGCCGATGAGCCTGTCCCCTCACTCGGGGGGAAGACTCCCCTGCAGGCCGCCGTCAAGCCTAATATTGACCTCCTGGCAAAGGAGGGGCGCAATGGCCTGTTCCACACCATACCCCAGGGCTTCAAACCCGGGAGCGAGATAGCCAACCTCTCGATCCTCGGCTATGACCTGAACAAGGTATTCGAGGGCCGCGGATCGCTCGAGGCGGCCAGTATGGGCGTGGATATCGTTCCCGGCGAGATGGCCATGCGCTGCAACCTCATCACCGTGGAGGACGGCAAGATAAAGAACCATTCCGCGGGACATATCTCCGACAAGGAGGCCCACGAGCTTATCGCCTTTCTTGAAAAGGAACTGGGCGGAGGCGATGTGAATTTCTTCCCCGGGGTTTCGTACCGCCACCTGTTGAAGATCCGCGGCGGCGACAAGAACATCCAGACCACACCGCCGCACGACGTTCCCGGCACCCCAGTGAAAGAGGTGTTGGCGAAAGCCCTCAGGCTCGAGGCCGAAGCTACGGCGAAACTTATAAACGACCTTATACTGCGTTCGCAGGAGTTGCTCGAAAACCACCCGGTGAACCTGCGCCGCAAGGCCGAGGGCAAAGAACCTGCCAACAGCATATGGCCGTGGTCGCCCGGCTACCGCCCCAAGATGGAGACCATCCCACACAAGTACGGCGTACGCAACGGGGCCGTGATCTCGGCGGTGGACCTTATAAAGGGCATCGGCGTCTACGCCGGCCTCACCCCCATAAACGTCGAGGGCGCAACCGGCCTCTACGATACCAACTACGAAGGGAAGGCCGAGGCTGCCGTCGAGGCCCTGAAGAGCAACGACTTCGTTTTCCTCCATGTGGAGGCGAGCGACGAGGCGGGACACGAGGGCGACGTGGAGCTCAAGGTGAAGACCATCGAGTACCTCGACCGCAGGATCGTAGGTCCCGTGATGAAGGCCGTGAAAGCGATGAACGAGGAGGTATCGGTAGCTATCCTGCCCGACCACCCCACACCCTGCAGGCTGCGTACCCATACCTCGGCGCCCGTTCCCTTCGCCATCTGGCGCACCGGGAGCGAAGCCGACAAGGTGGAACGTTTCGACGAAGATTCAGCCCGCGAAGGCTCCTACGGAGAGATCCGGGGCGAGGAATTTATGGAATTATTCATAAAGGGAAATAAGTAACCGCATCGTAAAGCGATACTCATCTCTGTGGCTCGGCCTTCGGCCGACCCCCACAGCCGCCGAGATGAACATTTTGAGTAGCAAGGGCAGAGACTGTTTACAAACTATGCCGAATCGCGATAAACGACTAATAAAATTGAATGTTTTATACATACAACTATGAAATACTACAGCACAGCGGGCCAGTCGGCCGACGTAACGCTTTCGGAAGCGGTCATAGGCGGGCTCGCCCCCGACCGCGGCCTCTATATGCCCAGGCAGATCAAGAGCCTGTCAAAAGAGTTTTTCGACACCATCGCCTCGAAGGATTTTCATGAGATTTCCTGCACCGTGGCCGAAGCCTTTTTTGGCGAGGACATCCCCAAAAAAGAGCTGGACGCCATCGTGCGCGACACGCTCAGCTTCGACACGCCGCTGGTGAAAGTCACAGACGATATCTACTCCCTGGAGCTGTTCCACGGCCCCACCCTCGCCTTTAAGGACGTGGGCGCGAGGTTTATGGCCCGCATGCTGGCCCACTTTATCCGCAAGGAGGGCACGAAAGATAAGGTGACCGTACTCGTGGCCACTTCGGGCGACACCGGCAGCGCCGTGGCCAATGGCTTTCTTGGCGTGGACGGCATCGACGTGATCGTCCTCTACCCTAAGGGCAAGGTGAGCGAGATCCAGGAGAAACAGTTCACTACCCTCGGTCAAAATATCACCGCCCTGGAGATCGACGGTACTTTCGACGACTGCCAGAGGCTCGTGAAGAGCGCCTTCCTCGACCCCGAATTGAGCACCCGCATGAAGCTCACCTCGGCCAACTCCATCAACGTGGCCCGCTTCCTGCCCCAGGCGTTCTACTACTTCAACGCCTACGCCAAGCTGCGCGCTATGGGCATCGACAAGGAGGTGGTTATCAGCGTGCCCAGCGGCAACTTCGGCAATATCACAGCGGGGCTTTTCGCCAAGAGGATGGGCCTTCCCGTGAAGCGTTTTATCGCGGCCAACAACCGCAACGACATATTCCTGCAATATCTGCGTACGGGCGTCTACTCGCCCCGTGCGTCGGTGTCGACCGTCGCCAATGCCATGGATGTGGGCGATCCGAGTAACTTCGCCCGCGTGCTGGAGCTCTACGGCAGTTCCGTGGAAGCTATAAGGGCCGATGTAAGCGGCGTGTCGTACGACGACGAGGCTATCAGGGGCATTATGGCTGACTGCCGCAGGAAGACCTGTTACGTGCTCGACCCCCACGGAGCGTGCGGCTACCAGTCGCTCGTGGATGGATTGAAAAAAGGCGAGGCGGGTATATTCCTCGAAACCGCCCACCCCGCCAAGTTCCTCGAAACCGTAGAAGAGACGCTGAAAGAAAAATTAGACATACCTTCTAAATTACAGGCCTTTATGAAGGGCTGGAAACAGAGTGTCGAGTTGGGTAGCGACTTCGAAGGATTCAAGAGATTCCTGATGGGGAGGTAGACGAATCCTTTTTGTATAAAAACCTGATTGGGGGCGGAAACGATCGTTTCCGCCCCCAATCGGTTATTCCGTAGGCTCGCGACTGCCAGGGCAGTCGCCACTTCCTGCGGCTCGACGCTTTGCGTCGTCCCCCGCAGCCGCAGGAAGTGAATATTCAAAACTCGTTGACTATGAGAACTCCCTATCCGCGGGAGTAAATGCAAACCTAACCTTTACGTAACTCCACTGCCGCCCAGCCGTCGCGCAGCCTGACCCTCTCCTGCTTCAGTCCCAATGATGCAGCATGCGAGACGATAGCATCCACGTCGCCCTCAAGTATCCCGCTCACTATCAGCAGGCCGCCCGGGACAAGCGACGCCACATAGCGCTCCATATCTGCGAGCAGGATATTGCGGTTGATATTTGCGAGTATGAAATCGTAGCTCCGGCCCTCGATAAGCGACGCGTCGCCCTGCATCGGCGTAACGCGCCCTTCCACGCCGTTAGTGGATATATTGTCGAGCGAGTTTTCGTACGCCCATTCGTCTATATCTATGGCATCGACATGCTCCGCCCCGCGTTTCACGGCCAAGATGGCAAGAATTCCCGTCCCGCTACCCATATCGAGGCCCCGCTGACCCGTAAAATCATGGTCGATAATAGCGGAAGTCATCAGCGACGTGGTGGCGTGGTGTCCCGTGCCAAACGACATCCGGGGCATGATCACTACCTCGTACTCCGACCCTTTGCTCTCATGGAACGGCGCGCGTATCAGGCACCTCCCGTCGACCTCCACCGGTTCAAAATTCGACTCCCAGAGGCTGTTCCAGTTGCGTTCCTCCATCTCTGCACGGGTGTAATCCACCCCTGAGAGCAACTTCTCGATGGCCGGGAGGTTAGTCCCCAATTCACCCGTGGATATATAGGCCTTCAATGCCGCGCTCTCCTGCTGGAAGCTGTCGAAACCTGCGTCGCCGAGCTCGGCCATCATTATCTCTGCGGCCTCAGCCGAGGTGCACTTTATCGAAAATTCTATGTACTTCATTACCCGTGTGTTGTTTTCAACGCAAATGTAGTAAATTTGGGGATATGGAAGCATGGCAAAAAGAGCTCAAGGAGTATAAACGCTATATCGCGCTGGAGAGGAGGCTCTCCTCCAACAGCGTGACGGCCTATATGAGCGACCTCACGCTTTTCTGCGACTACCTGCTTGGCGAGCTGTCCGCCGACCCGTTGAAGGCCACGGAGGGCGACGTGGAAGCGTTCCTCTCCCACCTCTACGACCTGGGGCGTGACAAAAAGACCCAGGCCCGGATGCTTAGCAGTATCCGTGGTTTCTATGCGTTCCTCGCCAGCAGCGAGAAGATCGAGTCCTCGCCCGTTGAATTTATCGACCAGCCCAAGAGCGCCCGTAAGCTTCCGGGAGTGCTATCGGTAGATGAGATCGACAACATAGTCGCAGCCATCGACCTCAGCTCCCCCTACGGCCACCGCAATAAAGCGATGATAGAGACCCTCTACGGCTGTGGCCTGCGGGTGTCGGAGCTTATCGGTCTGCGCCTGAGCGATATTTTCTTCACCGAAGGATATGTGCGTGTGGTGGGCAAGGGCGATAAACAGCGCCTCGTACCGCTCAACGACACGGTGGCCAAGCTCATGAAGCTATACATCGACCAACGGCGTACGATGAAAGTATCGCCGCAGGCCGTGGACGTTCTTTTCCTCAACTCACGCGGAGGGGCGCTGTCGAGGGTGATGGTATTCCACGTAATCCGCGACCTTGCCGAAAAAGCCGGTATCTCGCGCTCCATAAGTCCCCACTCCCTGCGCCACTCATTTGCCACGCACCTCCTTGAGGGCGGGGCCGACATACGCCAGGTGCAGGAACTTCTGGGCCATGAATCCATCATCACCACCGAAATATACACCCACTTAGACAGCCGCATGATGGCCCGGGGCGTGGAGACCCATCCCCTCAACAAACTTAAACGGGGTCGGTGATGTTGCTCTCCGACAAAATAGCCGTGGCGCCTATGGTGCGTCTGGCCGTTCCCCTCGTTATCGGAATAGTGCTATCGGACAGCGCTCTCGCACCGCTCTGGGCGCTCGGCATTGCGGCCCTGCTGTGCTATGCCCTGGGATGGATCATGTTCCGCTCGCCGGTGGGCGGGGCCTATATCTTCGGGGCTGTGCTTATCAGCGGAATATTCCTCACCCGCCTACACCGCACCGATAATGTGCTGCCTGCGGGTGAGAGGATCATTATGAGCGGCGAGGTAGTCGAGATACCGGTAGAGAGCGGGCGATGGAGCAGGGCCAAAGTACGTATCACAGCCTTCCTCCCGGAGAGTGACAGCGTATGGCGCAAGGCCGACGAGGCATTGGTACTGCGCGCCGACACCTCTTACCACCTCGGCGTGGGAGAACAGATAGGTTTCCGCGGCTACTTCAACCTCACCGACAGCACCAATATGCGTTTCACGGCCCTGATGAAGGCGCGCGGTGTTACAGGCTACTCATACCTCACGCGCGGCAACCTCGTTTCCCGCTCGCCGTTCGTGCATAAGTCGGCGGTCTACTACGCTGCCAAAGCGCAGGGTTGGGCTGTGGAGCGGCTGATGAGGCTCGGAGGCAGCGACGAGAGCCGTGCCATGGCGGCGGCGCTGGTGGCGGGCGACAGGCGTTTCCTCTCGCGCGAAGTGAGGGACGACTACTCCACCGTGGGCGCTTCGCACATCCTTGCCGTATCGGGCCTGCACATGAATTTCGTGTTCGTGATAGTAAACCTCCTGCTTGCATTGGTCACGCTCACCCCACGCGGGCATATCGTCAAGAACGGCGCTGTGGTGGCCGCCATCTGGGCCTACACGGTGATGGCTGGACTCGCACCCTCGGCCGTGAGGGCAGCGTTGATGCTATCCGCGGTACAGTTGTCGCTGGGAATATCATCGCCTCGTAACAGCTACAATATACTTTTCGGGGCGGGCGTGGTAATGCTGTTCATTAATCCATACTACCTCTTCGACGTGGGTTTTCAACTCTCGTTCATGGCCGTGTTGTCGATACTCTTCTTCCTGCCACGGTTTGTACGCTGGCTCCCCTTGCGGGGAAATTTCGCACGCAAGGCGGCCTCGGCGTTGCTTATCGGATTCGCGGCGCAGGTGGGTATAATTCCCATTCTGGCATATAATTTCGGGTCGATACCGTTTCTGGGAGTCCTGCTCTCATCTATAATATCTCTCACAGCCTTTCTCATAATCACAGTGGGACTGGTATGGGTGGTAGCCCCCGTAAGCTTTATGGCGGGAGCGACGGGCTGGCTCGTGGAACTGTTCACGACTATCCAGAACGGGGTTATATCGCTCACCGCCACCTCTCCGCTGGCGGCTGTGAAAGTGCCGGGTGTAGGCGGCACGGGGGTTATTATCACATATTTGCTTATCTTTGCCCTGTGTTTAACTATCGAAATGTGGGAAGACAGCAGACATCAAAAACTCTCAACCAGGCCGTAGCTTTTTTAAGCGCCGGCGACGTCGCGTTCCTTCGTTCCTCGGAGGCGAGGCAGGCCATTGAGGATAATCTCGACCGTTCTCCCGCCGATTTCGCCATAGCACTGTCGCGCGGAGGTTTCTCCCCCGCAGAACGCGCGGCGCTTGCCGGGCAGCTCAAATACCTGCAACGCTCCCGCTCCAAACTGCCACGTTACTACGCGTCAAGGTGTATCATCCCACCCCTTTCGTTCGAGCAGTCTAGTAGTGAGGAAAGCGCTGCGACGAAGGAATTCTCCGGCGGGCTGTGTATCGACCTCACTTGCGGCCTCGGAGTCGACTCGCTTAACTTTTCAGGTCGCTTCGACAGGGTGATATCCGTGGAGGCCGACCCGGTGCTGTGCGAGGTCGCCAGATATAATTTCGACCTGCTCGGCGCGAAAAATATAGAGGTGGTAAATTCCACAGCCGAAGAATTTGTTCGAAAGTACTCCGGCCCGAAAGCCGACCTCATATATATCGACCCCGCCCGCCGCGGCGACGATGGCCACAAGGTGTTCCTGATACACGAATGCTCGCCCGACGTACTGGCGCTGATGCCTCGTCTCAAAGAAATAGCCGGAAGAATCGTGATAAAACTATCTCCCCTGTTCGACGTAGAGGAGGCGTTCAGGCTTTTCGGCGGCGGCATCGCGGTCGAGGTGGTATCCTCGCACGGGGAGTGCAAAGAGGTGGTCGTGGACATCGTCCCGGGGGATAAGGAGCGGCAGGGCCAGATAAAGGTCACTGCCACGGGAATGGGCAGCGTATCATTCCCTCGCTGCACCCGGGAAACTGCGACGCCCAATCAGAAGGCCGGCCAGCACGAAAATCCCACCGCCGCAAATCCCGACCCCGCTACCTACCCCTACCTGCTTATCCCCGACGTAGGCTTCTACAAGGCAAGACTACTAAAAGATTACCTGCCGGGCGGCGACTATCTAATATACTCGCCTACGGGGTTCGTACTCTCCCGCTCCATACCTCAGAATTTCATGGGCGAAGCCTATAAAATAGACCGCATGGAGCCTTACAAACCCAAAGCGCTCAAAAAATTCCTATCCTCCGAAAGTATCCGCCGCCTTACCATACTCAAAAAATCATTCCCCCTGTCCACCGAAGAAATTACACGCTCGCTGGGTATATCCCAGGGCGGCCCGCCTGCGGCATTCACCGAGATAGGCGGCGAAAAACTTGTATTTTTCCTCTCCGCGACCGACACCACAAGATAGCCCCACCCCTATTGCTATCTTTCTAAAAACATTATCTTTGTAATCAATAAACACGCTGACTGGTCATGATAAAGAAGCTGATAAACTATATAACCGAAGACATCTGGCACAAGGGCGAGTACGAGTACCGCTCCAAGAAGGTGCGCTGGGCCGTGAACCAGATCAAGGTGTTCATCTACACAGCGCGCGGGCTGGGCGAGCACAGCGTGTTGATACGCTCGGCGGCGCTGACGTTCTACACCATGACGGCCATTGTCCCCATCGCCGCCCTTATCTTCGGCGTGGCCAAGGGTTTCGGCATCGAACACGGCATCACGCAGAAACTCTACGCCTCGTTCCCGCAATATTCCGATGTGATCGACGCCTTCACCGAGTTCACCACCAACATACTCGAGCGCACGCGCGGGGGCCTTATCGCCTCGATCGGTTTCGTGATGCTGTTCTGGTCGGTGATGAAGGTGTTCGGCAACGCCGAGGCCGCCTTCAACAATATCTGGGAGGTGCGCAAGCAGCGCAAGATAACACGTAAGTTCAGCGACTATGTGACCATCATCTTCGTAGCCCCCATCCTGTGGATGATCTCCAGCAGCCTGAGGATGCACATACAGGACAAGCTGCTGGGATTCTCGTCATCGCCGTTCGTGAGTTTCCTGCTGTGGCTGGTGTCCATACTCTCGATCTGCATAATGTTCACCTTCGTTTACAAGGTGATGCCCAACACCAAGGTGCGCACCATGAGCGCCCTTACAGCCGGGATAATTGCGGGTATAATCTTCCAGGCGTTCCAGAGTTTCTACATCAACATACAGATGAACCTGTCGAGCTACAACGCCATATACGGTAGTTTCGCCGCCGTGCCTCTGTTTTTGATCTGGGCGCAGATAAGCTGGCAGATCGTGCTGTTCGGGTGTGAGCTGTCGTTCTCCTATCAGAATATCCGAAAATACGAGTCGGAGCGCGAGGCGTCGCTGATGAGCAACCGCTACAAGCAACACGCGATGCTACTGTCGATGTACGCCATCGGACGGGCATTCATCAACAACTGCGGCCCGATATCCTCGGATAATATAGCCAGCGCGTTCAATCTGCCCGTGAGGGTAGTCAGGGACGTAGTCTTCGAGCTCGAGAAGAGCGGACTGATAGTGGCCGTGAAGAGCGAGGACGATAAGGTCAACCTCTACGTGCCCACCGTCGACGTCAAGACTCTCACCATAGGAAGTGTACTCAATACGGTTGAAAATACAGGTAAATACCATATCGGGAATACGGAGAGCACACAATTAGAGGTGGTACACGAGGCGTATGATCGCATGAACGCCGCCATGCTCAAGTCGTCCTGCAATACGCCCCTGATGGAGCTTAAAATCGAAGGAGAATGCGCCTTGGCGTAACTATCATAGGCAGCGGCAGAGTGGCCGGCTCGTTGTGCGAAGCCATAAGCGGCAGCTCTTATGAGCTCCGCGAGGTGTGTGCGCGTAACGAAGCGAGGGGCCGGGCGTTGGCCGACGCTTTCGGTTGCGGCTATTGCGCCGACCCGGCCTATGCGGCCGATGCCGATATCTATATCATATCCGTGAAAGACGATGCCATCGGCGAGGTGGCCTCGCGGCTGAAGCCCCCCAAGGGCGCTATCGTAGTGCACACGGCGGGAAGCGTGGCGATGTCGGCACTACCCGGATCGTTCTGTCGCGGAGTGTTCTATCCCTTGCAGAGTTTCCCGGAGGGCAGGAAGATAAATTTCCGCGAGGTACCGCTGTTCCTCGAGGCCGACACGCCGGAAGTCATGGCTCGCCTTAAGGCTTTCGCCTCGGAGCTGTCCTACAGCGTAGCCGAAGCCGGAAGCGAAGAGCGCGCCCGGTTGCACTTAGCCGCCGTATTCGCCAGCAACTTTACAAACCACATGTACGCCATAGGCGAGGAAATATTACGGGAGTCGGGCATCGACCCCAAGGTCCTCGGTCCGCTGATAATGGAAACGGCCGCGAAGGCCGCCGCCGCGCCCGCAGCCCGCATCGTACAGACCGGCCCCGCCGTGCGCGGCGACGCCAAGACCATGGAAGCCCAGCGCCGCAGGCTCTCCTCCAGGCCCGAATTGTTGTCCCTCTACGAAATAATAAGCAAAGAGATATGGGAAACTTCAAAGAAGATATAGCCCGCGTCAGGGCCTTCGTGTTCGACGTCGATGGCGTGTTCACCGACGGGGGCATCATCGTCAATCCCCAGGGCGATTTCGTGCGCCTGTATAATTCCAAGGACGGTTTCGCCGTGGCCCACGCCCTGCGCAAAGGGTACAAATTTTGCATAATAACCGGCGGAAGGGGCGAATGCCTCAGCATCCGCTTCAAGATGTTAGGCATAACCGACATCCACCTCAACTGCACCGAGAAGCTCGCCGCCCTGCGCGGATACCTGGAGCGCGAGGCATTGGAGGCGGACGAAGTGATGTATATGGGCGACGATATCCCCGACATCGAGCCCATGATCCACGTGGGCATGCCCGTATGCCCGCAGGACGCGGCCAGCGAGGTAGTGGGCATTTCGCGCTATGTGTCGCAGTTCCCCGGAGGGCGTGGCTGCGTGCGCGACGTCATAGAGCAGGTGCTGCGCTCTCGCGGCGACTGGGTCTCTTCGGGCGAACACGTGACCATAGCCTCACGTTAACCTCACAGCCCCACCCCTAAATCACCCCTTAACGACTTCCTGCGGAGGATAGCAACATCCCCCACGGGTTTTATGCGAGCGGATAGCGCTAACTATATTGTTTTAGATTTCTTTTTTACTATATTCGTTTTAGCAATTAACCATAATCAGATCAGCCTATGCTACAAGAGAACCTTATAAGGATGTATGAACAGAGCTTCAAGGAACATCGCGAACTGCCCGCCCTGACCGACTATTTCAAGGGCGAGCAATTCTCTTATTTCGAGATGGCCAAGGAGATAGCCAAAGTACATCTGCTCTTCGAAGAGTGCAAAATCGAACGCGGCGACAGGATCGCGCTTATCGGACGCAACAACCCGCGTTGGTGTATCGCCTACCTCGCCACTATGACCTACGGCGCGGTGATAGTGCCCATCCTCCAGGAGTTCAATCCCAACGACGTACAGCATATCATCAACCACTCCGGCTCGGTGTTGCTGTTCGCGGGCGACCAATTCTGGGAAACCATCGACGAAGACGCCATAGAGAATATCAGGGCCGCCTTCTCGCTCACCGACTTCAGTTGTATTTATGAAGCCAAGGGTGGCTCGATAACGGACTTCCAGAAGAACATCATGCGCCACTACCGCAAGGCCTATCCGCGCGGTTTCACCACCGATAATATAAGTTATCCGGAGGTACCCAACGAAGACATGGTACTACTCAACTACACCTCGGGGACGACGGGTTTCAGCAAGGGCGTGATGCTCTCGTGCAACAACCTCACGGGCAACGTGGTACTGGGTATACGCACCAACCTCCACTACCCGGGCAGCCGCGCGCTGTCGTTCCTGCCGCTGGCCCACGCCTACGGCTGCGCCTTCGACTTCCTGCTGCCTATGGCCACAGGGAGCCACGTCACCCTCCTGGGTCGTATGCCGGCTCCCAAAGTGCTTGTAGAAGCCTTGGGCGAGGTCAAGCCCAACCTTATATGCTGCGTTCCCATGATCATGGAGAAGATCTACCGCAAACAGATCAAGCCCAACCTCGAAAAAGGCGTGGTGCGCATAGCCCTCAAGGTACCCCTGCTGGACAGCACCATTCTCGCCACGATACGCAATAAGATGATCGCCACCTTCGGGGGTAATTTCACCCAGGTACTCGTAGGCGGTGCACCGCTGAATGAGGAGGTCGAAGAATTCCTGATCAAGATCAAGTTCCCGTTCACGGTGGGTTACGGAATGACCGAATGCGCCCCGCTTATCAGCTACACTCCCTATACGGACTTCGTTCCCAGGTCGTGCGGCATGGTGCTCGACGGGCTTATGACCGCCAAGATCGAAAGCCCCGACCCGGTAAACGTTCCCGGCGAGATATGTGTAAAGGGCGAACACGTGATGACGGGCTACTACAAGAACCCCAAAGCCACCGAAGAGATGTTCGACAGCGACGGCTGGATGCGTACTGGCGATATAGGCACTATGCTCCCCGATGGCACCCTTTTTATCCGCGGACGCAACAAGAGCATGATCCTCGGCTCCAACGGACAGAATATCTATCCCGAGGAGATCGAGAGTAAGCTCAACAATATGTACTGCGTGATGGAGAGTCTCGTCCTCGAGAGGGAGGGCAAGCTGGTGGCCCTGGTCTGCCCTGACTACGAACAGATGGACTCCGACGGCATATCCCACAGCGAAGCCCAGAACATTATGGATGAGAACCTCAAGGTGCTCAACACCCTTGTGGCCCCCTTCGAAAAGGTAACGAGCATATCGCTCTACCCCAACGAATTTGCCAAAACTCCCAAGAGGAGCATCAAGCGTTACCTCTACACGGTATAACCGGCAGGGAGGCGTGGAGATTATCCTCCGCCCTGTTCCTTCGACACCCCCGGCGGTGCGGCATAATAACTTATGCCGCACCGCTTCTTTTTGCCATTTCTCCGGAGCCACGTACCTGCTCCCAATCAAAAACAGGGTTTTATTTGGAAACCATGCAATAAAATACTTACCTTTACGCTCGATATATGTGGAAAGATTTGGCCGCTTGCAACCACAGAAAAAAATGCTAAAATTTCGTAGTATTTGTTCCTGCTTATCAGCCAGCTGAGTTTTTCCCATTTAATACGAACTTAAAACCTCTATTAAAATGGGATTTTTATTTACATCGGAATCCGTTTCCGAAGGACACCCCGACAAGGTGTCAGACCAGATTTCCGACGCTATACTCGATGAGTTCCTGCGTCGCGACCCCAATTCAAAAGTAGCTTGCGAAACCCTCTGCACCACAGGTCTTGTGGTCGTGGCGGGCGAGGTGCGTTCCGAGGCGTACGTAGACGTGCAGAGCGTGACCCGCAGGGTCATCAATCGCATCGGCTACACCAAGAGCGAGTACATGTTCGACGGCAATTCGTGCGGCATCCTTTCAGCCATCCACGAGCAATCGGGCGACATCAACCAGGGCGTGGTTAGGGCTACCGACGACGAGCAGGGCGCCGGCGACCAGGGTATTATGTTCGGCTACGCCTGCAACGAAACCAGAGAGTACATGCCCGCCACGCTCATCCTCTCGCACGTTATCCTCAAGGAACTGGCTGTTATCCGCCGCGAGAGCAAGGATATGACCTACCTGCGCCCCGACTCCAAGAGTCAGGTGACCATCGAGTACGACGACAATGGCAAGCCCCTGCGTATCCACACCATAGTTGTGTCGACCCAGCATGACGAGTTCATCAAGGCCGACAAAAAAATGACCGAAAAAGAGGCCGAGGTCGCCATGGGCAAGAAGATCAAGGACGACGTGCGCCATATTCTCATACCCCGCGTGAAGGCTCGCCTGAAGCGCGCTAATGACAAGCTCGCCGACCTTATCGGCAACGACTACATACTCCACGTGAACCCTACCGGCAAGTTCGTCATCGGCGGGCCCCACGGCGACACCGGTCTCACCGGCCGCAAGATCATCGTCGACACCTACGGGGGCCGCGGCGCCCACGGCGGCGGCGCATTCTCCGGCAAGGACTCCTCGAAGGTCGACCGCTCGGCCGCCTACGCCGCCCGCCACATAGCCAAGAATATGGTGGCTGCCGGTATCGCCGATCAGGTATTAGTACAGCTCTCCTACGCCATCGGCATCGCCGAGCCCTTGAGCGTATATGTCGACACCTACGGCTCTCCCCGCCCCGCGGCCCTCAAGGGTATGAGCGACGGCGAGATAGCCGAACGTATCGGCAAGCTCTTTGACCTGCGTCCCGCGAGGATCATATCGCGTTTCGGCCTGAAAAACCCCATATTCGAAGCCACAGCCTCCTACGGCCACTTCGGCGGCAGGCCCTATACCCAGGACGTGGAGTTCTTCGAGAACGGCAAGAGCGTGATGCGCCCCGTGGAGTTCTTCGCGTGGGAGAACCTCGACGCCATCGACGAGATAAAGAAAGAATTCGGGCTGTAACCGACAATACCGGCTCGCCCGTACAGGCTGAGCCAAACATTCAGGGGGCGGGAAGTATCGCGAATACTTCCCGCCCCCCTTTTTTGCCCCTTGCAGTGACAATAAACCCCGTTTCGGGCGCGTTTATATCTCACACGATTATCGGATACAGAGCAGTTTCCCGCCGGGTAAAATAATTTCCTGCGGCAGGCGTTATATCCATACAAAAAAGTTTCCGCCGAGGGCCGAAAGGAACGTGATTTGCGGGGCTATATAAAATCAAAATAACTCATAAATACAACTAAAAATAAATTCGTCGTTATGAAAAGGTCCATTTTCCTCGCCGGTGCCGTCCTGTTGGCATCGGCCCTGGCCGGAGGTATCACGGCCTATACGGTAAGCAACCTCATCGACAACGGCTCCGATCACCCCGCCGCCGTGCGCGGCGACTATCCCGGGGCCTCAGAAACCCGTTTTACGGCATCGGAGCAGTCGGGCTACCCTGACCTCACCTTTGCGGCGGAAAGTGCCGTAAAGGCCGTGGTAAACATCGTGAAGACCGAAGAGGTGCAGGCACAGAACCCGTTCGGCGGCGGCAGCGACCCTTTCTTCGAGTTTTTCGGCATTCCCCGCGGGCGCAGTTATCAGCAGGCCCCCGCACAGGAACGCCGTAGCGGAGGCTCTGGGGTCATCATCTCGCCCGACGGCTATATCGTGACCAACAATCACGTGGTGGACAACGCCAAGGAGCTCAAGGTCACATTAAATGACAATACCTCTTACAAGGCCAAGGTCATCGGCACCGACCCCACGACCGACCTCGCCGTGATCAAGATCGAGGCCAAAGACCTGCCCATTATCCCCTTCGGCGACTCCGACGCCCTGCGCCTCGGAGAGTGGGTGCTGGCCATCGGCAGCCCCTACGACCTGCGCTCCACCGTGACAGCCGGTATCGTGAGCGCCAAGGCGCGTAACCTCGACATAATCCCCAACCAGTTCCGTATCGAGTCGTTCATCCAGACCGACGCCGCCGTGAATCCAGGCAATAGTGGGGGTGCACTGGTCAACATCCGCGGTGAACTGGTGGGCATCAACACCGTCATCAAGTCGCCCACAGGCAGTTTCACCGGCTACTCGTTCGCCGTCCCCACCTCGATAGTCAAGAAAGTGGTGGTCGACCTCAAGGAATATGGCGTCGTGCAGCGCGCCCTGCTGGGTATCAGCTTCCAGGAGATAGACGATGATTTCATAGAGCGTGAGGGTAAAAAGACCGGCATCACCGAGCGCGGTGGCATATACGTAGCCCAGGTCGATCCCGCGGGTGCGGCAGCCGCGGCGGGCATTAAGTCCGGCGACGTGATCACCGGCATCGACGGCATCGCCATGAACAGTACCTCGCAGATACTCGAGCTCATAGCCAAGCACCGTCCCAACGACGAGGTAAAAGTTTCTGTAAAAAGAGACGGACAAGTGAAACAATTCGATGTCGTTTTACGTAATAGGTCAGGCGATACTTCCGTAGTGAAGAGCGACGCCGTCTATGCCATGGACGCCCTGGGCGGCAAATTTGCCGAGATTGGCGACAAGGATAAGCGGAGTTTAAAGATCGCCGGCGGGGTGCAGGTGGTGTCCATCTCCCCCAAGGGCCTGCTCAGCAAGGCGAGGGTACGCGAAGGTTATATCATCACGCGCATCAACGATACGCCGGTGAACAAGCTGAGCGACCTTAACAGGATTAACACAAAAATTGAAAGCATAGAAGGGGTATACCCCGACGGCAGGGCTGCCAGCTACTCCATAATCAGCGAATAGCAGACTGGGCTTCCGCCCCCAAAGAAGAAACTAAACTGAGATATGAGACAATTAAAGATCACAAAATCCATCACCAACCGCGAGAGCGCCTCGCTCGACAAGTACCTCCAGGAAATAGGTAAGGAGGACCTTATCAGCGTCGAGGAGGAAGTAGAACTCGCGCAACGAATCAAAAAAGGCGACAAGGAAGCTCTGGAGAAGCTCACGAGAGCCAACCTGCGCTTCGTGGTGTCGGTGGCCAAGCAGTACCAGAACCAGGGATTGAGCCTGCCCGACCTTATCAACGAGGGCAACCTCGGGCTTATCAAGGCCGCCGAGAAGTTCGACGAGACCAGGGGTTTCAAGTTCATCTCCTACGCCGTGTGGTGGATCCGCCAGTCGATCCTGCAGGCTCTGGCCGAGCAGTCGCGCATCGTGCGCCTGCCGCTCAACCAGGTGGGCTCGCTGAATAAGATAAACAAGGCTTTCGCCCGCTTCGAGCAGGAGCACGAGCGTGCCCCATCGCCCGAGGAGCTGGCCAGCGAACTCGACCTCCCCAGGGAGAAGGTGACCGACACCCTGCGTGTTTCGGGCCGCCATGTGTCGGTAGACGCCCCCTTCGCCGAAGGCGAGGACAACAGTCTGCTCGACGTGCTTATCAATAACGACTCCCCCATCGCCGACCGCGGCCTGATCAACGAGTCGCTCGGCACGGAGGTGGACCGCACCCTCGCCACGCTCACCGACAGAGAACGCGACATCATCAAGTACTTCTTCGGCATCGGCTGCTCGGAGATGACCCTCGAGGAGATAGGCGAGAAATTTGGCCTCACACGCGAACGCGTGCGCCAGATCAAGGAGAAGGCCATCCGCCGCCTCCGCCACAGCTCACGCAGCAAACTGCTGAAGTCGTATTTGGGTTAATACATGCAAGAGGCATCTCTTAAGTATTAAGCCACATCTACATTTCATAACAAGATTAACAGGCCCTGCATTAGATATCTAATGCAGGGCATATTCGTTTATAGCAAGCCTTATTCTCCGAATAAAAGTAATATCGCAGAAACAATTAAGGGGCATTTACTCCCCGTAGTCATTAATAACAAAGGGTGCGTAAATTACGCACCCTTTATTATTTACAGAATATACTTTTTTATCTCGCTATTTCAGGTACGCCTATCAACTGAGGGCGCCTTGCTCCGAACGCCCACACAGCCGTAGACCATCCGGCAGCTGTGTATATAGTAGCTCCATTCATAGGCGTATAAAGTTCATACCTGGCACATCCCGTTACAGTGATCTGCGAAGGCTCTGGAGTCCCGACACCACCGATAACATAGAGCTTGCCCTTATTCTGCCACAGCGAATATGTGCCTACCATAGTGTAACCCTCGACGGGAGACCCTGAACTACTACTTGAGAAACATCCGGACATAACCGTTGTGGACAAGTTCGCATCGGTAGGACTTGACCCTGTGACTGTAAACACACCACCGATAATATCATTTGCGTAATGTCCGTAACTCACACCAGCATCATATGCACTGACAAAAGTGGTCTTAATACTGGGAATCGCCAGAACTCCCGCCGCAACATAACAGTTGATCACCTTGTTAGGCCGCTGTAAATAACCGGCTATACCGCCGGCAACCCCGTCCTGTCTATTGGTAGCAAGCAGTGCTCCTACATGAAAATCGCCTTCTGAATCAGTAACAGACGTTCCATAATAACAGTTCTGGATAGTCAGCCAATAAGGCCTGCCGACGATACCACCGATGTAAACCGCACCGTTAGCGGCAGTAGTACCGACACTACCATTATTCCAGCACTGTTCTATGATAAGTTCATCCGTAGGATAATCGGTCAGGTTATTACTACCCATTTCGCCCACGATACCACCCATATAGCACGTCCCGGCCTTGGTTATATCACCCACATTACCACACTGCCTGATTATACCGGTAGCAGTCTCGTAATTGGCTACATCAGGATAACGTGAGCCGGTCCACTGTATCTTACCCTTCGGAGCTATACTACCCCCCACGATACCACCTCCGAAAGAATTGGTACCGGTACCCAAGCTCATGTTTGTATGGTCATTATAGCACTGGAATACAAGACCGTCGCTACCGCCCACGATACCTCCGGTCATACCAGGAGCATCAGCCTGCGCCTGAGCGTTATTGGTAATAGAACTTGTGTTTGCCCTACAATAT
The DNA here is from genome assembly GCA_031553875.1 of Rikenellaceae bacterium. Lineage (GTDB taxonomy): Bacteria > Bacteroidota > Bacteroidia > Bacteroidales > Rikenellaceae > JAVBKU01. The sequence continues at coordinate 109,752 of JAVBKU010000005.1, forward strand.
TCAACGGTAGAAGAGGGCCAGCTAAGACCTACTATACCGCCTATGTACGGGCCATTATTATTGGTTTTATTACCACCGCTGGGCTGATTAATTGTACAATCGGTAATCGTACAGTGGCTGACAGTACCTCCATGGTTCACCCCTACCACCGAACCGAGGTATATACGCGGAACGCATGTTATAAGGGAATTCGTAATATTCACATTGGAAACAGTACCTCCCTCGTTATAACCCACCACTATAGAGTGACCCACGTCGGGAGTTGTTGCATGCGCGACATAGGAGTCTTCCGCAGAGATAGTAAGGTTTGCGTTATCGACAACAAGATTCTTGACCTCTGAAGCGGTGCCCTTGATGCTGGCGAACAGGCCTGAACTACCTTGAGAGTTCACTATTGTGCTATATGCCCAGTTAGATATGGTATACCCCTGGCCGTCATACACTCCGGTGAACGGATCGGTATCGGTTGCTATAGGCACAAAATTCTTATTACCCTTACTAGGACTAAGATAATTGGTATAATCAATGTCCGCACTTTGCTTGTAATACCACCCCCTGGCATCCTCTGTGAGGGTTATATTATTGATATGGCGCGGCGCGCTTATCAACATACTGGTAGCAACCGATAAACCATCACCGGAACCTGTGGCAAAGCGTGAATGCGTTACCCACGGCTCGATAGCCGGAGCAGTAATACCCGGAACGTCTGTAACACCTATAACATTAACCGACATAGGAGCGACCAGATCGGCTATCTCGGGATAGTTGAGCAGGCTTATCGCGTTAACTAAGGGAGATATACCCGTTACGGTGAGGTATACAGTCTCCGGATCGGCAGGATCGGACACCTCTACCGTGTAAGACTTACAAGCGTCGTCACCCAACCATGTGCAATACAGGCTATCTCCGTTGTAAGTGGTAACAAAAGCCGTTTCCACGAACACATAACCCTGGCTTACCGATACTGTTGCATTGTAGCTGGCTGTAGGATCAGCGCTGTCCGCGATCTTAACCGACGCAGTACGCCTATCGCCTGTTTCGTTCTCCAGTGCCTCGAGAGTAATAACGATATCGAGACCCGGCTCTATATGTATCGGGTCAGGCGTAAGCCAGTCCTCGCCTACATACGACGAAGGATAAACGACACTGATATCGCACGATTTATTGGTCGACACAGTGAATGTATAAGGCCCGCCCAGCTTACTCACACCGATTGCCGGCACCGAAGTAGTGATGAAAGGAGCCTTACCCACCTGCTTCAGGTCGAACGACGTGAACAGCGTGGGATCCGTTTCGCTCTGTATGGTCACAGTGGCGATACGGTCGGCGAGTTCCTGGTTGGTGGTGAACGAGAAGCTCAGGCTGTACGTTCCCCTGCCAGCACCATCGGCCGGTTCCATCGTCACCCACTCCTCCTGTGTGGAGGCGTAGGATATAGTGGCGTTACACCATCCTGTGGTATTCACCGTAACGACGGTATCGGTCACGTCGTAAGGTATCAGAACGATTCTGTTCTGAACACCCGGGAGGGCGATCACATCCGCGCCGTTGACACTATCGATCTCCGGTTTACAGGAGAATATACTGGCCGCGGCTACGACCACCATCATTAATTTTCCAAAGTGCTTTATCATGGTTCAAAAGTTATTTTTAATGATGTAATTATTACTGTGCTGTAACGACATTGATCAACCTCGGGAAATCGTTGGGAAGTATCGTCCAGATACCGCTGTCATACCCTGCAGGCCATGACCATCCCGTACCCTTCATTTCGTCCGCAGTCTTGTGGTAGAGGTTCGTAAGGGTCACGGTATTACCGGTAGCCATCGCTACGCCGTCCAACTGAAGGAACAAGTAACTACCTCCTTCGAAGCTATCCTTATTTGCCTTGCTCGGGAAACCCCACAGGTAGTTCTTCATAATACAACGGGCAGTGGTTACATCCTGATATCCCGGACCATCCAGCGCCGTCGCGTTGGCATAACAGTAGTTCAGCTTAGTATTGTTACTGTTGCCGGAGGTTGGCGGGAAGCTACCGAATATAGTACCTGCCGACTTCTGTGCAGTTGACGTGGCATCCGTGAAGGCGGATACGGAGCTGTTATTGTAACAGTATTCCATGGTCAAGGTGCTCACGACGTCGCCGACCAGACCGCCGGCCTTGTATGCAGCCCCTACTACGGCAGAAGATATCGTCACTTCGGCTTCGTTGTACGAGTTGGATATATATGCGCGCGGACCCTGACCCACGAGACCTCCGAGAGTAACAGTACCGCCTGCACCTGTGCTGGTAACGGCGCCTGAATTGTAGCACTGGTCGATAATCGAGTTGCCCAACTTAGCCGTCGCACCCACCAAGCCCAGTATACCTGCTATACCGCCCGCTGTGATAGTCGACGTAGTTGCAACCTCACCGCTATTGAAACACTTGATGATACGGCAACCGAGACTCCTGTGCGCCTGCGGAGATATAAGCGGAGAGAAATCGGCGTCACTGGCGGAGTTGTTAGCTGTTATCGTAGATCCTACGATAGCACCGGCAACTACGTTGGTAGAAGCTGCTCCTATCGTTCCGGTATTGTAGCAAGATTCCACCAGACCGTCGTTACCTCCGACTATACCGCCGCCAGTAACCATCAGGCCTTTTGTACCGGTTGCTCCACCGGCAAAGGAACCCTGGGCTCCGAGACGCACGGAAGCCGAGTTGGAACAATTTATAACCACACAAAGGTCCGCTACTACTTGCGCGAGGCTTGTACTATAGGTGCCATAACCGTCGGCATAGTTCATACCATAGTTAACACCCACGACACCTCCCAGGTAGACTGATCCAGCCTTACTTGCGCCGCCGTTGGAACCCTGAGCGATACCCTTTGTGCCGGAGGCCGACACGTGGCAGTTGCTCACGGTACCCACCGTAGTCTTATCGGGCTTACCGTTGATCCCTACTACGCCACCGCTTATCGAAGCGCCGCCGAATGATACGTCCTTCTCTCCCACGATCACATTCACCCCGTCGACAGTACCGCCGTTGTTGTAACCCACCGCTACGCCATGGGCCACGGTAGCATCGAACGGGTATGTGGGGGCTTCGGATCCACCCGGACTGTTGATATACAAGTCGGGGTTCGCGATAGTAACGTCATGCACCTTGGCAGTAGAAGATATCTGACCGAAGAGGCCTGTGCTACCGCTGCCGGAGTTGTTGTTACGCAGCCTTATACCGGTTATGGTCTTACTGTCACCGTTGAAGTCACCGGTGAACGGAGCAACCGCCTGACCGATAGGAGTAAACGTATAATTTGCATCTGCATCGATGAACGAGGCGAAACTAAAGTTGCTTGTCACCTTGTAGAATCCAGCCAGGTTCAGGCTCATATTCTGCAGGTGGCGGGCGTTGGCGATAAGTATTTCGCTGCCCACAGCGCTACCGTCACCCGATGCGTCTGCATACTTGGTATGGAGGTCTACCGCGGTAGAAGTGCCATTAGTCCACTTAATACCGCCTGCGAGGTAAGGCACGACCTTAACGCTCACCAGTCCGTTGTAAGCATCGAGCAATGCAACACCTGTCAGCACTGAATGCAGCTGGGTAGAGGCTGTGGCGCCCGTAGGAGCGTTAACCCTGGCCTTAACCAGCGTATCGGTAGCTGCTGATACGGAAGGATTCTTCACAGCGATAACGTCATAAGAAGCGTAGGCAGCATCACCAGTCCAGGCAACATACAGCGAGTCGCTGTTGAAGTTGCTGGTCGGGGTAACATAAGCAGCGCTTATGAGCTTACCGTACTGCTTAACACCCACATTGATAGAGGGCGGAGTATCACCATAGCCTGCATCGCCTGTAAGCACGAGCTTAGCCTTCCTGTCGTCGCCGGTCTCGTTCAGCGATGTAGTGTTGAACTTAACCCACACACCGTCCGGGCTCGCCGCAAAAGCAGTGGTAGTCAACGCCAGCCATGTCGGGTCTCCATCGAATGCCGCAGTGAACGGAACGTTCGATGTCACCTGCACTGAGTCCTTAGCCCCGCTGGTTATAGCCAGGAACACTGAGTCCTGAGGTGAGTTAACGAACGCCAGTTCCTGTATGAATGCCGACTGCTTAACACCTATATCGAAAGTAGCGACCGGATCTCCCCAACCTGCTTCTGCAGTGAAAGTCAACGTAGCTGTCTTGTCGGCACCTGTGCCATTGAGGGTAAGGGTGTTAAACTTAACCCATACGCTATCGGGGCTGGCCGGATAAGAAACAGTGGGAATAGTAAGCCAATCGGGAGCTAAAGTGGTAGCGTCATCAACATAAGCCACTGTGAACGGCACGTTGGATACGACGCGCACAGAGTCCTTAATGCTGGCCTTGCCTTCCACCACGATGGGATCCACCTGGGTGTCGTAAGCAAGCTTCAGGGTCTGTACGAACTTGATCTGCTTAACGTCTACTGTGATGGTCACCTTAGCACCGCCTTCACCGTATTCGCCTGTAGTGGCGATGGTAAGGGTTGCAGTCCTGTCGCCGGGGGTACCATTAAGCGACGTTGTATTGAATTTAACCCACACGCCATCGGGACTTGCCTCGAAAGATGTAGACGCCAGGTTGAGCCATGAAGGAGTGGTCTGAGCGCCCTTATCCGTAGGCACTACGGTAAAGGCTACGTTAGACACCACCTTAACGGAGTCCTTAACATCAGCTATTGCCGCCATCACGATCGGGTCGGTCTGGGGTTCGTTAACGAATTCCAAACTCTGGACGAACTTAACCTGCTTAATACCCACGGTAACTGATACCTTGGCACCGTCTACTCCGTACTCGCCGGTAGTTTCCAGTGTCAGGGTCGCGGTCCTGTCAGAAGAGGTTGTGTTATATGAATTTGTGGTGAACTTAACCCACACGCCTTCGGCTGTAGTAGCTTCGTATGATGCAGAAGCAAGGTCAAGCCAGGTCGGAGCTGCATCCGTGGCGTCATCCACCAGAGCTGCTGTGAACGGAACATTCGACACCACAAGAACGGAGTCCTTAATTTCAGATGTACCGGCCAGCGAGAAATCAGCCTGTTCTGATTCATAGAAAGCTATGGACTGGGCCAGGAAAGCCTGTGTAACGGTGATATCGCAAGTATCCTTATCACCGGTGGCGCCGCTTGTCAACAGACGCACGATAGCGGTCCTGTCGGCACCCGTACCGTTAAGCGCGGTAGTGGCCACGGTAACTGTCTGTTCGGAGCCCACCGGAAGTGTTGAGGGAGAGACTGAAAGCCACTCCTCGCCGCTGTATCCTTCCGGATAAACTATAGATGTAGTAACGCTCTGGTTGGTCGACAGAAGGAAAGTGGTTTCATCATCCGAATCATACGTCATCGAAAGACCCTCGGCACCAACGTTAGAAACGACATATTCACCCGCCTTGGTCTGCACCAGGGTGAATGTCTTCTTTGCGAAAGCACCGTTAATAGCAGGCTCTGTCTGGAATGTCAGGGTCGCCGTACGGGACGTGAATCCTGTATTCTCGCTAAAGGTAACGTTCATGGTCGTGAGGGTCGAGCCGCCTGTGCCTTCTCCCGTCGGGATAGAGGCCCACTCGTCACCTTCACATACGACGGTGGCGTTCCACCAGTCGTTCGCCTTAACGGTAATGGCATATTCCGTCTCCGTGGCAGGAGTCAGGACGATACTACCGTCAGCTATGTTCTGTGGAGCACCGGCACCGTCAAGAACACCCATAATATTAATTTTGGGCTCTATCGAAATACTTCCATACTCCTCTTCTTCCTTACAAGAAAAAACAGACACTGCAAGGCAGAACAACATCACCAGTTTAAAGTAATTCTTCATCATAAGTCTAAGTTTTTGGCTATCTCTCCCCGGAAACCCCGCCCTGAATGGGCGAGGACCGGGAAAAATTAAATCTCACAAGCGTTCCCGTACAAAACCCGGGCAACATATTTATGTAAATATAAAACTTTCTACTCTAAAATCAAATTCCTGCGTCGACAATTTTCTTAAGTTTTGGGTATTGACCGGGTGTGAGCGTCCAAACAGCATCGTCGGTATAACCTTCACCCTGCCAGAAAACGACGCTCGTCATATCATCATTCGACTTCATTCCGCCGGCTGTGATACCGTCCGGAGCTACCCCGACATTGGTCCCCACGGTACCGTCAGCGTACATATATCCCGAAACAACAGGACCTACATACGGAGGGATATCCGTCCCAGGCACCTCAGGACCTGAGGAGCCTTCGAGGCCCACACAGTTAACCAGAGTACCTCCCTTGCTCTGACCTACGGATATCGCAGCCATAAGTTTAACGCCGGTCTCGCCGCCAGTGCCGGTAGATGAAAGTTGCCCCACGTTATAGCACCTGGTCACAGTGGATTTACTAATCCACCAGCCAGAGACACCGGATAAAATGATCGAAACACCTGTTCCTGAGCTACTTACAGTCCCCTCGTTGTAGCAGTCAACATAGGCGGAGGCGGTAGTACGGCCGCCCACACCACTTGCATACTGAGATAACCCGCTCGAAGAAATAGGACCAGCATTGTAGCATTCCCTTATTTCTTTGTTATTAGCACCTGTGATACCCGCGATACAATAAGCGCCGGCAGTTGCCGATACAGCTCCTGTATTGTAGGAATATCTTACATATGACGTAGTGAGACTCTTCGGGTACTGGTGATTAGCATCCGCATCGGTAGTAAATGCTTGATTCGCCGTACCTGAAACAGCGATCAAACCACCCACGACACCTCCCGCATACGAGTTGGTTCCGCCTGTAGTCACAGATCCACTGTTCTTACAATAATCGACGTAACCGTCGTTGGCGCCTACAACACCGCCCAATAAGGATGATGCCTGAGCCGACGTCCCGTTATGATTCATAGACATGGTGGTACCTGTGTTCTTACTGTACTCTACCAGACATTTAGTATTCCAGTTCACACCTACCACACCGCCTATGGCATTGAAACCATAAGTGTTGACATACGGTGAGTTTCCATCCTGGGTCACGGTACCTCCCGAGGTCGAGCAATACGACACGGTAGCGTACGCAGGAGCTGTACCTGCCGCAGCCTGGGCCTGGGTGCCGAGGAAGATGTTAACCCCAACAACACCGCCGACATTAACATTACCCTTTTCTATGGTAATTGTAGGAGTGGTTACATGTACATTCTGTACCCTGCCGCCTTCGCTTGTACCCACTACAAGGGCATGTCCCAACATAAGGTCATATTTATTCGACCCATAGTAGGAAATATCCAAGGAACTGTTAGCAACGGTCAGGTTCTTCACCACAGCTGAATCTGCGGCCGAATTACTCTTGATATGTCCGAACATGCCGGTAGAGCCGCTGCCGTAGTTCACATTTTCGAATGCAAGCTTGGAGATAGTGTAGCGTCCACCGTCATACACACCTGTGAAAGGCGTTGCCTTCTGCCCTATAGCAGCGAACGTCTTATTAGCCATCCACCAGGTAGCGTCGATGTTGGACACCTGCAAGAAGTCCTTATCGTAAAGCGTGCTGGTGATATTACTCAGGTGACGCATGAACCCGATCTTGATAGGTGTGGCGGTTTCGCCGTCGCCCGT
>JAVBKU010000031.1:0-14584 GCA_031553875.1 Rikenellaceae bacterium
TCCCAAGCAGGAGGACGCGATGAAGAAACAGCAGGCCGTGATGGAGATATACAAGAGCGCGGGCGTGAATCCCATGGGAGGGTGTCTACCGCTGTTGATACAGTTCCCCATTCTGATCGCCATGTTCCGCTTCTTCCCCGCATCTATCGAGCTGAGGGGAGAGAGCTTCCTGTGGGCCGACGACCTGTCGTCTTACGACAGCATATGGAGCCTGCCGTTCGATATACCGTTCTACGGGTCGCACGTGAGCCTGTTCGCCCTGCTGATGGGTGTCTCGGTATTCATCTCATCCAAGATAAACTACACGCAGACAGCATCCACCGCACCCCAGATGGCGGGTATGAAGTTCATGATGTTGTACCTCATGCCGCTGATGCTGATATTGTGGTTTAACAACTATTCGAGCGGTCTGAGCTACTACTACCTGCTGAGCAACATCATCACCATCGGGCAGACTTACGCCTTCCGCTATGCCGTGAATGACGAAAAACTGCACCAAAAACTCAAGGACAACGCCAAGAAGCCGCGCAAGAAATCCAAGTGGTCGGATCGCTACGACGAGATGCTCAAGCAGCAGCAACAGCAGAGGGCGCAGCTCCAGAAGCAGAAAGAACAACTGCAGAAAAAGAAGCAGGCGAATAAGAAATAACCGGGGTCTGCGCGGATTGTTTCGCGCGTCCTTGTGCCATTAAAAAATAAAGAACTAATGTACGGCTTTAAAGTAGTTTCTTCGCCTTCGGCGGCTTATCTACTTTTGCCATTGCCGCAAAAGTAGCAAAAGGTCTAGCCGCGTCTTCTGCTGGGGTCTCTTCCGGGAGCTTCCCCCGCTACACGGTAGCTCAGGTGATCTCCCTCACGAGACCTATTTCCGGCAGAAGCCTGAAGCGGCGGATTATTTTGCTGTTACAGATGTTACTAATAAAAATAAATTCTAATCAGAACAAAACATAAAGTCATGAACGTATCGCATTTAGAACACATCGGCATCGCCGTTAAGAGCCTCGACGAGGCCATTCCTTACTATGAAAACGTCCTGGGCCTGAAGTGCTACAACATCGAAGAGGTCGCCGAGCAGAAGGTGAAGACCGCTTTCTTCCAGGTGGGCCAGACAAAGATAGAACTCTTAGAATCTACCGATCCCGAAGGTCCCGTGGGCAAGTTCATCGAGAAGAGGGGCGAGGGCGTACACCATATCGCCTTCTGCGTGAAGGACATCGAGGGTGCCTTGGAGGAGTGCGCCGAGAAGGGCGTGGGCCTTATCGACAAGACCCCGCGCAAGGGCGCCGAGGGCCTGAGCATAGCTTTCCTCCACCCCAAGTCTACGCAGGGCGTGTTGACGGAGCTGTGCGAGGATAAGAACAAGAAGTAGAGCTTCTTGTTTTAGAGCCGGCTTCGGCCGGCTGCTATCCTGCCCCTTGAGGATAGACCGGATTACAACCCGGGAGGTTAGTGTATAGTTGTGTGTTATCCCAAAAATAAATGCCATGAGCACTAATGAAGAAAAGGTCAGGCGGCTTATACGCTTCCGTGAGGAAGCCAAGATGGGCGGCGGACAGAAGCGTATCGACGCTCAGCACAAAAAGGGTAAATATACGGCCCGCGAACGTATAGAGATGTTCCTCGACGAGGGGAGCTTCGAAGAGTTCGACATGTTCGTGAGGCATCGCGCCAGGGACTTCGGGCTCGATAAGGAGTCGTATTTCGGCGACGGGGTGGTGACCGGCTACGGCACGGTCGACGGCCGTCTGGTGTATGTATTCGCGCAGGATTTCACCGTGTTCGGGGGCTCGCTCTCTGAAACCTTTGCCGACAAGATATGCAAGGTCATGGACATGGCCACAAAGAACGGAGCACCCCTCATTGGGCTCAACGACTCCGGCGGCGCGCGTATCCAGGAGGGGGTCAACAGCCTCACGGGCTACACCGAAATTTTCCAACGCAACATACTCGCCTCGGGCGTCGTACCCCAGATCTCGGCCATATTCGGGCCGTGCGCGGGGGGGGCGGTCTACTCGCCAGCGCTTACCGACTTCATCATCATGAGCCAGAACACGAGCTATATGTTCGTCACCGGGCCCAAGGTGGTGAAGACCGTAACAGGCGAGGACGTGACCCAGGAACAGTTAGGCGGCGCCTCGATACACGCCAGTAAGAGCGGAGTGGCGCACTTCGTGGTCGAAAGCGAGGAAGACGGCATAGGCCTGATCCGCAAGCTTATAAGCTACCTGCCCCAGAACAATATGGAGGATACGCCTCTGGTGCCCTGCACCGACGCTATCGACCGCCTGGAGGATACGCTCAACGATATAATCCCCGACAACCCCAATAAGCCTTACGACGTGCTGGATGTGATCCGCGCTATCGTCGACGACGGCGAGATGCTCGAGAGCCAGAGGCTTTTCGCTCCCAATATCGTCACCTGCTTCGCCCGCTTCAACGGGCAGAGCGTGGGTATCGTGGCCAACCAGCCCAAGTATATGGCCGGGGTGCTGGATATCAACGCCTCGCGCAAGGCGGCGCGCTTCGTGCGCTTCTGCGACGCTTTCAACATTCCCGTTGTAACGCTCGTGGACGTTCCCGGCTTCCTGCCCGGCACGGCGCAGGAGTACGGCGGCATCATAACCCACGGGGCCAAGCTGCTGTTCGCCTACGGAGAGGCCACTGTGCCCAAGGTTACGGTCATACTGCGCAAGGCGTATGGCGGCGCCTACTGCGTGATGAGTTCCAAGCAGTTGAGGGGCGACATAAATTACTCCTGGCCCACGGGCGAGATAGCCGTGATGGGCCCGCAGGGAGCTATAGAGGTATTGGCGTCAAAGGAGATAGCAGCCGTGGAGGATCCGCAGGCCCGCGCCGCGCTTATCGCCGAAAAGGAACAGGAATACAAGGAGAAGTTCGCCAATCCTTACGTGGCAGCCGGTTACGGCTATATCGACGACGTGATCTTACCGCGCAACACCCGCTTCCGCATTATCAGGGCGTTGCAGTCGCTCTCGACCAAAAAGCTGTCCAACCCCGCCAAGAAACACTCCAATATACCGTTGTAGCCATGAGAAGTATCATTACGGCGCTCATCTTCGTGTCGCTCTGCGCAGCCTCCTCTGCTCAGAGTCTGAAGGACGTGCGCATAAATGAGATCCTCGTTAAGAACGTGGATAACTTCGAGGACGACTACGGCCACAGGGAGAGCTGGGTGGAGTTGCACAACACGGGATTCTCGTCGGCCAACGTCGGCGGGTGCTACCTCGAGGCGTCGAACGGGGTGGACACTGTGCGCTACCGCATACCCAAGGGCGATGCCCGTACGGTAATAGAGCCGCAGGGTTACCTGGTATTCTATTGTGAGGGGACAGGGTCGAAAGGTACGTTCCACACCAATTTCCGCCTCGATGACAACACCCGTATCGCCTTCTACGACCAGGGCGGTAGGGAGCCTGTGTCGGAGATAATATATGACCTCGACGAGCAGCTTCCCGACGTGTCTGTAGGTTATCTCGCAGGCAAAGACGGTCCTGTATTCGGGACACTGACAGCTACTACGCCCAATGCCACCAACGAAATCGACGAAAAGGTGCCGCAACACGAAATATTCCGCAGGGTTGATCCCTCGGGAATGGGCATGGCCGTGACTGCGATGTCGGTGGTGTTCTCGGCGCTGATAGTACTCTACTTTATATTCCGCCAGGTGGGCAGGACCATGCAGCGCATTGCGGAGCGTAAGGCGCAGAGGGCCGCCGTCGCGGAATCCGTGCCGGCGGTGGATGCCGGTGAGGTGGTCAGCGGCGAGATCATAGCGGCCATAGCTATGGCTATGAGGCAGTACGACGACGACCTGCATGATATAGAGTCGACGGTGCTCACCATCAACCGCGTGGGCCGCACCTACTCGCCGTGGAATTCCAAGATATACGGCCTGACGCGGCTTCCCGAGAGGAAGAGGTAGGGATTGCGCGATCCTGCCCGGTCGATACACGCCGGCGGCGGGCAGTATGTAAAAAATAGTTTGTATATAATAAAACCATATACCGATGAAGGAGTACAAATTCAGGATAAACGGAAATAATTACGCCGTGTCGATAAAGGGCATGGACGATAATGCCGCCGAGGTGACTGTCAACGGTAGCGACTATATAGTGGAGGTGGAAGGCATGACCGTGAAGCCCAAGACGCCGAAGCTGATGCAGACGGTGGCCGTACCGTCGACCGACGCACACCCGTCAGTAGCCCGCACGTCGAAACCCGGCGGCGGGGCGGGAGCTATCAAAAGCCCCCTTCCGGGCGTGATACTCGACATGCTCGTGAGAGAGGGAGACAAGGTGGGCATAGGACAGAGGCTGTTGGTGCTCGAGGCGATGAAGATGGAAAATAACATAGATTCGGACAAGGAGGGCGTGGTGAAATCGGTGCCGGTGCGTAAGGGCGATTCGGTGCTCGAGGGTGATGTTCTTGTCGTAATAGAGTAGGGTGATGGTAGCAGCGGCAGAACAAGGCGGCAGTTTCTTCTCGTTCCTGGGCGAGAACCTCAGCCAATTCCTTACATATACGGGGTTTGCCAACGTCACCCCGGGCCATCTGGTGATGATAGCCATAGGGCTGTTCTTCATCTATCTGGCCATAACCAAGAATTTCGAGCCCATGCTCCTGGTGCCCATAGGCTTCGGGATACTTGTGGGCAACATACCGTTCTTCCCCGGACTGCAGGTGGGGGTGTATGAGGACGGGTCGGTGCTCAACTACCTCTATTTCGGGGTGCTTAAAGGGATATACCCGCCCCTGATATTCCTGGGGATCGGGGCGATGACCGACTTCTCGGCCCTTATCTCCAACCCTAAGCTGATGCTCATAGGCGCGGCGGCGCAGTTGGGGATATTCGCGGCTTATATGACAGCTTTGGCCCTGGGATATACTGCGGCCGAGGCGGGAGCCATCGGCATTATCGGCGGCGCCGACGGGCCCACGGCTATATTCCTCTCCGGGCGCCTCGCTCCCGACCTTATGGGGGCTATCGCCATATCGGCCTACTCGTATATGGCCCTGGTGCCGGTGATACAGCCGCCTATAATGAAGCTGCTGACCACTAAAAAGGAACGGCTTATCAAGATGAAGCCGCCCCGCCAGATATCGCAGACCGAAAAGATACTTTTCCCCATTATCGGTATGTTGTTGACCACATTCCTCGTACCCTCGGGCCTGCCCCTGCTGGGGATGCTGTTCTTCGGCAACCTGCTCAAGGAGAGCGGTGTGACCCGCAGGCTCGCCAATACGGCCAGCGGCCCCCTGATCGACATCGTGACTATACTCATAGGCCTTACGGTGGGCGCGTCGACACAGGCGACGACCTTCCTCACACTTAAATCGGTGGGTATATTCGCCCTCGGTGCCGCATCGTTCGTCGTGGCTACGGCCGGCGGAGTGTTGTTCGTGAAGATATTCAACCTCGTGCTGCCCAAGGACGGGAAGATCAATCCGCTCATTGGCAATGCCGGGGTGTCGGCCGTGCCCGACTCGGCCCGCGTGTCGCAGGAGGTGGGGATGAGGTACGACAAGAGCAACTACCTGCTGATGCACGCTATGGGGCCCAATGTGGCCGGGGTGATAGGGAGCGCGGTGGCTGCCGGTATCCTGCTGGGGTTCCTGGGGTAGGGCGGTTTTAGAGCGTAACTAATGTGTAACAGCGGGCCGTGCTTTGCGTGCGGCCCGTGTAAACATTTAACGCAAAACGCCGTAGGTGTTTTGCAGAACCCGCCCCTACGGTCAGGGGCGGGGAAGGGTGGGGTGATCGAACACTAAATGCGGCTTTTAAAAAGCCGCTAACGCGATTTCGATGAGTTAAAATGAACTCGTAACGCCCCCAATGGACTAATATCTTTTATTTATACTCATCGAAATCACGTTAAATCATGAAAAGTGTGAAGGAAAGCCTGCTCGGACGCCGTTCCGTGCGCAGGTACACGAGGGAGGGGATAGAGCCCTCGCAGTTGGATTTTATCTTCGAAGCCATACGCAACGCGCCCACGAGCTATAACGGACAGCAATTTTCCGTCATTGCCGTGGCCGACCAGCCGACCAAGGAACGCCTGTACGAAATAACCGGACAGAAGCAGATCAAGACCTCGGCTATATTCCTGGTCTTCTGTCTCGACTACCATAAACTGCACGTGGGCGGCGAGGCCAAGGGCGTGGAGGACCCCATGTCATGCAACACGGTCAACGGCTACACCGTTGGCGTCGTCGATGCCGCTATCGCCATGCAGAGCGCCGTGGTGGCCGCCGAGTCGCTGGGCCTGGGGACGTGCTGTATAGGCTATATCCGTACAGCCGACCCTGCAAAGGCCTCCGAGATAATGGGCCTGCCGCAGGGCGTGGCCATAGTGTGCGGGTTGGCGATAGGCCATCCCAATGAGTCGCCCGATCTCAAGCCCAAACTTCCCGTGGAGCTGGTGGTACACAAGGAACGTTACGCCTCCGACGATAAGATCAAGAAAGAAATACTGGCCTATGACGCCAGAGTGAAAGAGTTCAACGCTACCCGCTCAGGCGACCAGACCGCCAACGATTGGGTAACTCATATCCTCGACTATCACCGCCACAGCAACGAGAGCGACGTGGCCGCTTACCTTAAGAGCCAGGGTATAGAGGTGGAATTTTAGAGGCTTGTTGCCGTGTATGGCGATATGATTCGGCGGCCTGCGCAGAAAGCGCAGACCGCCTTATTTTTAGGGGTGCCTTGCGGTGCGCGATGTAGGTGCTTGTCAATACATTGGTGTCTGCCGTGCATGATGACGCACATGTCGAGTTGCGTGAGCAACTCATGGCAACTCCCCAGGCACGTAGTGCCTAGGGGGGGGAGTGGAGAGTCGCCATTGTTCTAAGATGGGTAGCAGTTGATTGTGGATATCTGCCGACCACTGGATAGAATTGTTTATTGTAGAAGATTATCCAATCCTCAAAGCGTCCGCAGGACGCTTGCCCTCCGCCAATTGTGGATATTCACGCCCGGACAGGGGTCGAGGGAATCCGTTAAAAAACGACGCTGTGTCTAACGACTGTTAGCGGGGGCGAAGATCCCGCTAAAAAGGAGGAGTTCGACGTTTTAGGATGTACGAAGACCCCTGTCAGTGAATATCCGCAGGCGGCACTTTTTGGGTACCTTTTGTGTGCACAAAAGGTACGGAAAGAAATATTTGCAATAGTTTATTTCGCCTTCGGCGACCTACTTTTACCATTGCCGCAAAAGTAGGCAAAAGGTCTATCCGCGTCTTCTGCCGGGGTCTCTTCCGGGAGCTTCCCTCGTTACACGATAACCGAGGGTGATCTCCCTCACGAGACCTACTTCCGGCAGAAGCCCGAAGCGGCATTCGCACGAGGCTTACGCCTCGTTAAAGTTTTCAGATACCGGATTGTAGGCGTAAAACTACTAAGGGCTTCCGCATATGCGGAAGCCCTTAGTACATATAAGATACAGCGTGACTTAGTTACACCCGCATCCGCAACCTTCCTGCTTTGAATCGCAGCTGCCGTCGCCGCAATCGCCGTCCTCGCAGCCACAACCACAACCTCCGCCGGCTGCCTGGCCCTGCATCATGTCGGCAGCGGTAGCTTCGCGTACGCCCACGACCTGACCCTTGAATTCGAGAGCCTTGCCAGCCATCGGGTGGTTGAAGTCCATTGTCACGGTGCTGTCGTTAACGCTCTTCACAACGCCTACGAGGCGGTTGCCCATGTTGTCGCTCATGGGGAGCTGGTTGCCTATTTCAAGTAGGCCGTCCTCTATCTTGCCGTCGATCATGAATACCTCCTTGGGAAGCTCCACGAGGGCCTCGTCTACCTTTTCGCCGTAAGCGTCGGCCGCTTCGAGGCGGAAAGCAAAGTCGTCGCCCTTCTTCAGACCGGCCAGGTGAGCCTCGAACTTAGGAAGCAGGAAGCCCGCTCCGTAAACGAATTCGAGGGGCGTCTCGGCGCCTACCTTTTCTACTGTTTCGCCGTCGACCTTGAGTTCGTAGCTCAACGACACAAATGTTTTTTCTCCGATTTTCATTATTTCAGTGTTTTAAAAGTGTTTTCTATGCAAAACGTTTTCCAATCATGTGCTGCCTTACCGGTGCGAACTTTCATGTAAACTTGCGGGCACAGGTCGCCAGCGGCCCATAGATGGTTAATATTCTACTTTTGGCATTGCCCCAAAAGTAGCAAAAGGTCTAGCCGCGTCTTCTGTCGGGGTCTCTTCCGGGAGGCTTCCCTCGCTACACGGTAGCTCAGGTGATCTCCCTCACGAGACCTGTTTCCGCCAGAAGCCTAAAGCGGCGGATTATTTTCACGTGTCTACTCCCCGCAGGTGCAACGCAGGTTGCGGTCGCCGTATCCGGCGTCGATCCTGCTTACGAAGGGGAAGAACTTGTTGTCCTTTACCCACTCCATCGGGTAGAGGGCTTTCATGCGTGAGTAGGGGTGGCTCCACTCGTCCGAGGCAGCCTCGAGGGCGGTGTGGGGCGCCATCGCCAGCACGTTGTCGGCCTTGTCGGCCTCGCCGCGGGCGATCTCCTCGCACTCCCTCTTTATGTTTACGAGCGCACCGATAAAGCGGTCGAGTTCCCTCTTGCCTTCGCTCTCGGTGGGCTCTATCATCAGCGTTTCGTGCACGGGGAACGAGAGTGTCGGGGCGTGGAAACCGTAGTCCATCAGCCTGCGTGCTATGTCGCCGCACTCTACGCCGTAGTCGGCGCGGTAATTCCTCATATCGAGGATCATTTCGTGTCCCACACGGCCTGTTTCGCCGGTGTAGACTATGCCGAACTCCCCGCTAAGCTTCGAGGTCATGTAGTTGGCGTTAAGTATGGCGGTCTGCGTGGCCATGCGCAGGCCCTTTTCGCCCATCATCTTGATGTAGGCGTAGGCTATAGACAGGAGCATCGCGCTGCCGAATGGCGCCGCCGATACCGCTGTGATCCCCTCATCCCCGCCCGTGGGCACGATAGAGTGGGAGGGCAAGAACCCTGCCAGATGTGCCCCCACGCATATCGGGCCTACGCCCGGGCCGCCGCCGCCGTGAGGCATGGCGAAGGTTTTGTGGAGGTTGAGGTGGCAAACGTCGGCCCCGATAAACCCGGGGTTGGTCAGCCCCACCTGTGCGTTCATATTCGCACCGTCCATATACACCTGGCCGCCGCTCTCGTGCACGATATCCACGATCTCCCTTATGTTGCTCTCGAATACCCCGTGGGTCGAGGGGTAGGTGATCATGATGCACGAAAGTTCCGCCGCGTGTTGAGCCGCCTTGGCGCGCAGGTCGTCGACGTTGACGTTACCCTTGGCGTCGCACTCCACGGTCACGATGTTCATTCCGGCCATAGCCGCCGAGGCGGGGTTGGTGCCGTGGGCCGAGGCGGGGATCAGGGCGATATTCCTGTAGCCCTGGCCGCGGCTCTGGTGGTAGGCGCGGATGACCATAAGGCCCGCGTACTCGCCGGCCGCGCCCGAATTGGCCTGCAGCGACGTGGCCGCGAAGCCTGTTATTACGGCGAGGTCTTTCTCCAGGGAGTTTATCATTTCGAGGTATCCCGCGGCCTGTTCAGAGGGGACGAAGGGGTGTACGTTTCCGAATTCGCTAAAACTCAACGGCATCATAGAAACGGCGGAATTGAGCTTCATAGTACATGACCCCAAAGAAATCATGCTGTCGGCAAGGGAAATATCCCTGCGTTCGAGCTTCTTGATGTAGCGCATCAGCTCGGTTTCGCTGTGGTATTTGCTGAAAGTCTCCTCTGTGAGGATGTGTCCCATGCGGGAGAGTTCGCGGATGATACCGGGGGAGGTGTCGAGCGTTTTTACCGCCGCTGACTTCTTGCCCGCCGCCTTTGCGAATATCTTCAGGATGGTGTTAACCTCGTCGAGAGTGGTCACCTCGTCGAAGCTCATGCGTACGTGTTCGGAGTCGGGGTAGAAGAGGTTGATCTTCTGCGCTTCGGCTTCCGCGCGTACCTTGTCGGCGTCTGCCTCCACCTCTATCGTATCGAAAAAGTTCTTTGAAGAGAGTTTGTAGCCCATGGCTTCCAGCGCTCCTGCAGCCGTAACGGCGTGGTTGTGGGCGTGGAGGGCTATTCGGCGCAGGCCATCGGGGCCGTGGTACACGGCGAAGAAGCCCGCCATCGAGGCCATCAGGGCCTGGGCGGTACAAATATTGGATGTGGCGCGCTCGCGCTTGATATGCTGCTCGCGGGTCTGGAGGGCCATGCGTAGGGCGCGGTTGCCGAGGCGGTCGACCGATACGCCTATAATGCGTCCGGGCATATTGCGCTTGAAAGCGTCGCGCGTGGCGAAGTAGGCCGCGTGCGGGCCGCCGAAGCCCATCGGGATGCCGAAGCGCTGGGTCGATCCCATAACTATATCGGCGCCCCACTCGCCAGGGGCCTTGAGCAGCGAGAGCGACAGGATGTCGGCGGCCACGGCCACCATCACGCCCTTACTGTGTGCCAGCTCGGCGAACTCTTCGTAGTTGCGCGCTTCGCCGTTGGCGGCGGGATACTGCACTATGGCGCCGAATTCGTTGCCGCTGAACTCGTAGCTGTCATAGCTGTCGGTCACGATCTCGATGCCGAACGGCTCGGAGCGGGTGAGCAGCACGTCCAGGGTCTGCGGGAATATATTTTCATCGACGAACAGCACGTTGCGACCCTCTTTCACTGCTTCCCTCGAACGCAGGGAGAACATCATGAACATGGCTTCGGCCGAGGCTGTGGCCTCGTCCAGAAGCGAGCAGTTGGCGATGTCCATTCCCGTGAGGCTTATCACGGCGGTCTGGAAGTTGAGCAGGGCTTCGAGCCTGCCCTGCGAGATTTCCGCCTGGTAGGGAGTGTAGGAGGTGTACCACGCCGGGTTTTCCAGTACGTTACGTACGATGGCGGCAGGGGAAGCGGTGGGGTAGTAGCCCATACCTATAAAGGTTCGGAAGGGGGCGTTCTTGGCGCCGAGTTCCTTGATGTGGGCGGCGAACTCATACTCGCTCATACCTTCGGTGGGGAGTGCGAGGGGCTTCTTGAGGCGGATATTCTTGGGGATGACCTCGCCGATAAGCTCTTCGATGTCATTCAATCCCAGCTCTTTGAGCATCTCAGCCGTTTCCGCCGCGTCGGGGCCTATGTGGCGTTCCCTGAAAGTGTCCTGTGCCATGTTTTATGTGTGATTAGATATTTTTCTGATCGTGTCGCCGCGCCTGTGGGGTTTGATAGCGGAGCGGGGTAATTGCCGCATAAACAATGCGTATACGGCTCACCGGTTACAAAATTACGAAGATTTTCACGTCGGCCTCCCCTGGAAAGCAGTAAGTTATAAACAATGTACCAAAATTGCGGAAGCCCGCGTATCGATGCCTGTGGAGACGGGCCATGGTTAACGGCCGATCGCCCTGGGCTACCCGCATAACGGCGTATCGCAGCGGGTCACCTGCGCGACGGATGTTTCTTTAGAGGGATAGCCACGCACTCGCCCTCCTCGGCCGGTATCGTGTCGGGGAATATGGCGCGGGCTTCGGCGAGAAGCTCCTCCTCGTCCTTGTAACGGGCCGAGAAGTGGCCGATGATCAGGCGTTCCACTCCCGCGTTGAGGGCCACCTTGGCGGCCTGCGAGGCGGTGGAGTGGCCCGTTTCCTTAGCCAGGCGTTTGTCCTCGTCGGTGAACGTGGCCTCGTGGTAGAGCAGGCTCGCGCCGCGAACTATCTCCGCCACCTTGCCCGATGGCTGCGTGTCGCTGCAATAAGCGTAGGAGCGGGGAGAGTAGGGCGTGTAGGTCAACTCTACGTTGGGCACCACCGTGCCGTCGGGGAGCGTAATATCTTCGCCCCGTTTGGCGGCGGCTATCTGGGCGATGCCCAGCGAGTAGCGTGCGATCTGGTGCTCGAAGATATTCAGAGGCGGGGTCTTCTCCTTGAAGAGAAAACCCGAGGCGGGGATGGTGTGGCGCAGGGGAACGCTCCACACCTCCATCACCTTGTTCTCGTATATCTTTTCGTGCTTCGTGGGCCGTACCTCGCGCCATATGGTTTCAAATCCCGGGTTGGGGTCGAAATAGCGCAGGTGGTTTTCCAGTATCTCGCCGAAGGGAGCGGGGGCGAATATCTCCAGCGGCCGCCCGCGCCCCATGAGGTTCATCGTGGAGAGCAGGCCGAAGATGCCGTAGAGATGGTCGCCGTGGAGGTGGGTGATGAATACCGCGTTTATCTTCAGAAGGTTGATGCCGTAACGCTTCAATTGCAGTTGCGTACCTTCGCCGCAGTCCACCAAAAAAATCTGCTCATGCACGTTGAGTGCATGAGCAGATGGATTCCTCTTCAGAGTCGGCAGGGCCGAGCTGCTACCCAATATGGTAACACTGAATGTCATCGGAGGACGTATGTAACGGAGATTATTCGCCTTTTTCGGCGTTCTCCATCTGAGCCTTCAGTTCAGCGAGGCCTGAGATATCGCCCAGGGTGGTCTTTTCAACCGAGGCGTTAACCCTCTTCACGCTGTTCTTCGTAGCGTCGTCGCTCTTCTTGCGCTCAGCCCTTTCGGCCTGTTCGCCCGCGCGCTTAACGTCTTCGTTAAGGCGTGTGTGTGAGAGGAGAATACGCTTTGTGGCCTTCGAGAATTCGATAACCTTGAACTCCATGCTGTCGCCTACCTTGGGGGTAGAGCCGTCTTCCTTCTGGAGCTGCCTCATGGGGGCGAAGCCTTCCACGTTCTCGCCGAGGGATACCACGGCGCCCTTGTCGTTCACTTCGGTGATAGTACCGGTGTGTATGCTGTCAACGGCGAACTGTGATTCGAAAGCGTTCCAGGGATTGTCTTCCAGCTGCTTGTGGCCGAGGCTCAGGCGGCGGTTGTCCTTGTCTATTTCGAGAACCACTACGTCGATGTCGGCACCGATCTGTGTGAATTCGGCAGGGTGCTTAACCTTCTTGGTCCAGCTCAGGTCGGAGATGTGGATCAGGCCGTCGATGCCCTCTTCGATCTCTACGAACACGCCGAAGTTGGTGAAGTTACGCACCTTGGCTGTGTGCTTGGAACCTACGGGATACTTGGTTTCGATGCCATCCCAAGGATCGGGAGTGAGCTGCTTGATGCCCAGAGACATCTTCCTTTCGTCGCGGTCGAGCGTGAGGATCACGGCTTCAACCTCGTCGCCCACCTTCATGAAGTCCTGAGCTGAGCGCAGGTGCTGGCTCCAAGACATTTCAGATACGTGGATGAGGCCCTCTACGCCGGGAGCGATCTCAACGAACGCGCCGTAGTCGGCCATAACGACAACCTTGCCTTTGATCTTGTCGCCAACCTTGAGGTTAGTGTCGAGAGCGTCCCAGGGATGGGCAGAAAGCTGCTTGAGACCCAGGGCGATACGCTTCTTGGCATCGTCGAAGTCGAGGATCACGACGTTGAGCTTCTGGTCGAGCTGAACGATCTCCTCGGGGTGGTTTACGCGGCCCCAAGAGAGGTCGGTGATGTGGATAAGACCGTCCACGCCGCCCAGGTCGATGAACACGCCGTAAGAAGTGATGTTCTTGACGGTACCTTCGAGGATCTGGCCCTTTTCGAGCTTGGACATGATCTCCTTCTTCTGCGCTTCGAGCTCGGCCTCGATAAGGGCCTTGTGCGAAACGACAACGTTGCGGAACTCCTGGTTGATCTTCACAACCTTGAATTCCATGGTCTTGTCTACGTAGATATCGTAGTCGCGGATGGGCTTAACGTCGATCTGCGAACCGGGGAGGAAGGCCTCGATACCGAACACGTCTACGATCATACCGCCCTTGGTGCGGCACTTGATGTAGCCCTTGATGATCTCGTCGTTCTCCAAAGCGGCGTTGACCATATCCCATGAGCGGAGCTGGCGTGCCTTCTTGTGAGAGAGTACGAGCTGGCCTTTCTTGTCTTCGGCGCTCTCTACGTACACTTCCACCTTTTCGCCTACGGCGAGTTCGGGGTTATATCTGAATTCGCCTATGGGTATGATACCTTCCGATTTGTAGCCGATGTTAACGACTACTTCCCTCTTGTTGAGGCCGATAACGGTACCTTCCACGACTTCACCCACCTGAACTTTAGAGAGGGTCTGATCGTACTTGGCGGCGATGTTTTCTTTAGAATCTGCGTACAGGCCGAGATCGTTCTCGAACGAATCCCAGTCGAATTTGGCGAGGTCTACCTGCTCTGTAGCGGCGGGCTTAACCTCTTTTTCTGCCTTGGGTGTAACCTTTGTTTCTGACATAAGTAATTGGTTTGTAATTAATTAGTTGGACATTATGTGTAGTCTCCTCAAAAGGAGTGGGGACAAAGGTAATATTTTTTATCAAAACATTCATTATATTTACAAAATAGTAGGGTGCAGTTCGGTGAAATATCGTGCAAGCGCTATTTAGCTATCGCTCTTTCATTATATTTACGGTCATATACGACTCTACGGTGGTCTGTTTGCCTTCGGCGACCTACTTTTAGCTTCGCTTTCATTTCTCGCGACTCGGCATAGTCCGCAAGCGGCCTCTGCCCTCACTGCTCGAAATGTTGTCATTGCCGCAAAAGTAGGCAAAAGGTCTAGCCGCGTCTTCTGCCGGGGT
>JAVBKU010000010.1:0-62982 GCA_031553875.1 Rikenellaceae bacterium
TGACGACGTTAGGCGAAGCCCTGAAAGGGCGAGACTAAAAGGAGGAGTTCTGGGATTTAGGATTTACAAGCGTATATTCAGGAAATCTTCATCGGCGGGGCGCATTTTGGTCAGCACCTTTTGGGCGTTCAAAAGGTGCGAAGAAAATCTTATTGATATAAGACTTTACAGTAGTTTATTTCGCCTTCGGCGACCTACTTTTAGCTACGCTTTCATTTCTCGCGACTCGGCATAGTCCGCAAGCGGTCTCTGCCCTCACTGCTCGAAATGTTGTCCATTGCCGTAAAAGTAGGCAAAAGGTCTAGCCGCGTCTTCTGTCGGGGTCTCTTCCGGGAGCTTCCCTCGTTACACGATAACTGAGGGTGATCTCCCTCACGAGACCTGTTTCCGGCAGAAGCCCGAAGCGGCGGGTTATTTTGCTGTCTCCATCATATTCAAAAAACAATCAGGGCGACCTCTTAAAGAGATCGCCCTGATATTGTTCGAGAGAAGGGGCTTACTTGGCGGCCTTCTTATCGTAATGTTTTTGATAACGGCTCATAAACTTATCGACGCGTCCTGCGGTGTCAACCAACTTCATCTTGCCTGTGTAGAAGGGGTGAGATGTGTTGGAGATTTCCATCTTGTAGACGGGATAGGTTTCGCCATTCACTTCGATAGTCTCTTTTGACTGAACGGCGGACCTGCACAAAAACACAGTTTCATTGGACATATCCTTGAATGCCACGATACGATAATTCTCAGGATGAATACCTTTTTTCATTGTGCTTTTTTGTTGTTTGGTTAAATCGAGAGGGCAAATGTACGAAACATTTCCGTTAATCCAAACAGGTGGCGCGGAAATATTCTTCCGCGCCACCCTGCTTGTCTATACAACTCCGAGGGAGTGATTATTTGTAGCTTATAACCAGTACCTTCGAGTATTCCCAGAATTTGGCCTTATCGGTGATAACGAGCGAGATGAACATATCCTTGTCGTCCATCACGAACTCATACGAACCCTTGGCGTGGTAGCTTACCAGGGTCACTTTCTTGTGGCCGATGAGTAGTTCGCCAAAGGTACGCAGGTCGATCTTGGTGAAGCTGTCGAGGCTACGGTTTTCGTTGATCTTCAGGGTCCTGCCGATGAAGCCCGATTTGTAGATTATCTCGTTCTTGAGCAGTTCCTTTTCCGGGCCGATGATGTAGTAGCCGGTGTTCATGATGTCGGCTGTGGCCTTAACTTCGCCTTCGAGGGCGGTGTTCTGCTTGGAGAGGCCGTCGACCTTAGTGCTGAGGCCGGCGACTTCCTTGGTCAGGGCGGTGTTCTTCACGTTGAGGTCGGAGAGCTGCTTCTTGAGAGAAGTGATCTCGCTGTCCTTATCTTCAACCTGCTTCTTGAGCTTGGCTATCATAGAGTTGAGACCGGCGTTAGATTTGCGCAGCTTGGCGGCGTTGGCTTCGAGGCGGGCCAGTTCTTCCTTGTTCTTGAGCAGGAGCTGGTTGATGGCCTCGATGTCTTCGCTGATCTGAGTGGCTGTCTGCTTCTTGATCTCGCCTGATTCGATGTTGCTTGTGATGATATTCTCGCGGCTCTTGATGGCGCCGAGGTTCTCAGCTATACCGTCGATAGAGGCGAAAACGTCGTTAATGATTGAATCCTTTTCGGCGACGGCAATGGCGAGCGAATCGCGTTCGCTCTTGATCTTGTCGGCGCTCTTTTTACCCACGCAGGCCACCATAGGAAGGGCCACGAGCATTATAAGGACGATTTTTTTCATAAGGGTAGATAAAGTTAAGTGATTGGTCTTATTGTGCTGTTGTTAGAATGTGTATTTTACGCCGAGGCCGAAGTCGAGGAAATGGCCGTGGAAGTGTTTGGCGAAGTTGAGCGCCGGCTTGTAATCGATGGACAGGGCGATAGGCGCCTTGGGGATCTTGTATTCCAGGCCCACTATGCCGTCGATACCGAAGGCAAACTGGTGATGGTCCCATTCACCTATATGCAGACCGCCGCCGTAGTAGAACGTGAAATCGTGGCTGATGACCGGAATGTGCCTTTCGTACAGAGCTGTGAAAAGGAATCCGCCCTTGTAGGGGAACGCCACGGTACCTTCGATGGCGTTGGCCGCGTCGAAAAAATGCTTTACGGATACGCCGGCCGTTTCGCCGCCTATGCGTGCGCCGAGGCCCCAGGTATAGTTCTGCGCGCTGGCAGATGTTATGGCCAACAGGATCGCGGCGGTGAGTGATATCAGTTTCTTCATGGCAGCTCGCTATTGTGTGGCTGGTCGGGGGGCGCTCCGCCCCGCGCCTAAATCAATAAAAATACGGGGCAAAGGTATACATTTTTACGATATCAAAACGTAAAAAGGTAATGTTTGACATAAAAAATAAGGATGTTTATGTGCCATCTACGGGCGTAAAGCGTGTTGTTACATGGATTGCGGGGTGTCGGACGAGGGCTGGCCGTGTTATTTTACCGGTATTTACTGATCGATTGATAGCGGGATGCACCTGTTCGCGGTGAGACCGGACGGGGCGGAGGAGTGTAGTTATAGTTTTTTTCGTGTGAGTTTTTGAATTCTGACACGCCGGATTTGTTTGTGAAAAAAAAATATATACCTTTGCACTCCGTTGATATCAAAGCCTACCGGGGTGTTCGGATGGTGGAAAATGTTAGCGGTGGGATCGGTCACGGTTTCAAAATATTTAGGGGGCCCATAGCTCAGTTGGTTAGTAGCACCTGACTCATAATCAGGGGGTCACAGGTTCAAGCCCTGTTGGGCCCACTCCCTAAAATGAAGGACTTACAGTGAAAACTGTGAGTCCTTTTTGTTTGTTGGCGAAATGCAGGTGAAATAATAGTGCTGCCTTTATGGGTGCTATATGTAGAGAGGTGGGGTAGGGTAAAATTAACACGATCTCAACAGCATACAGTCAAAATAATCCCAACTGCTGCGCATCTACTTTGCGTACTCATGATAGGTTGTGCCGACCCTCTTTGCAAAATCCTCATAAAAAGCTCTGCCGATAGGTAGCGTAATGTCGGAGTTGTAGAGCGTCAGGCCGGTACGGGTGTACGAGGCAACGCGATAAAGCGGCACGACGAATGATTTATGGATGCGAACGAACGGGGCGGGAAGGAGTTCCATAAGGCTTTTTAGACTCATTTGAGAGAGCACCGGGCGCGTACCCAACAGGTGGATACGGACGTAATTGTCCATTGCCTCGATATATACCACATCCGCAAGCCTGATCTTTACATTTTTATATTCGACCTTGACCGTGATCTCGGCGTCATCCAGCACCGGCTTTTGCGAGAGTTCGCGGAGTGTTTTGAGTTGCTGCGCCTTTTCGACCGCCCGACAGAAACGGCTGTACGCGAACGGCTTGTGAAGGAAATCCACCGCGCCGAGGTCGAATCCGTCGACGGCATATTGCGCATAGGCCGTCGTAAAGACAAGGAAAGTCCCTTTAGGGATTTCGCGAGCCAGTTCCACGCCGCTGATCTCGCCCATCCTAATATCCAAGAACAGTAGGTCGGGCGCGATGCGTTTCACCTCGCGCATTCCCGCGACCGGGTCGGTGTAGGTCCGTAGCTCGATGCCGCCTATGCGCTGGCAATACTGTTCCAATACGCGCAGGGCTACCGGTTCGTCATCTATGGCGATACATTTCATTGCAGGTCAATCGTTAGCGTTACGATATAGGTGTCCTGCCGCTCCTCTATTTCCAGCCGGTGGCGGCCCGGGTAGAGCAGGTCGAGCCGCTTGCGGCAATTCTCGATTCCGTATCCGCTTTTCTCTTCTGCCTCACGCACCACGACAGGATTCTGGGCTTTGAAATTCAGCAAGTCGCCGTCTATATGGATGTCGATATATATGTCGCTCTGCTGGTGGGACGACACGCCGTATTTGAGTGCATTCTCGACGAATGTGATCAGAATCATCGGGGCGATCACGGCGTTGGGGTTCGCATCGTCTGTTTCGAGTGAGAAGTGGATACGCGTGCGCTCGTTCAGCCGATTCTTTTGCAATTCGATATACTGGCGTATGTACTCGATCTCAGCCCGCAGTGGAACCTTGTCTTTCTCGGCGTTAGTATACATGTACTTGGTTAGGTGCATGAATTGCATAAAGGCCGTTTCAGCCCGCGCTACGTCGGTCAGCATCAGCCCGTAGAGCGTATTGAGCGTATTGAACAGGAAGTGCGGGTTGATCTGGACTTTATAGAGGGCCAGCTCGGCCTTTTTCTTTTCATGCTCGGCGGCCTGCCGTTCGACCATCTGCCGATACAGTTCGGCGAGCGTTCCCACGGCAAAACTGAACGCGACCACGACGATGTATAAAAACCACACGGCCCGCTGATGGAGCAGCAACCTCGTCTGGGGCGTCATTTCCACAGGATATCTCCTCTGCGGTACTGAAGGCGGGACGTTGAACCGATAGCGCGAGATCAGATAAGTAACCAGCAGGGTCGCGGCTATAATGACCAGCGCCCAGATCATCCTCTTGCGATCCCGAAAAAGCCAGGGGACGGCCACGGCACGGTTGACCGCATAGACCGCGTAGACCCATCCGATGAACAAAGCCACAAACGTGGCGTTGCTGTTGAGCCAACGGTCGACGGGCAGCAGCCAGATCATAAACGGCAGCAGCACCAGGCAAAAGCCCAGGTCTACATATAAAGGCAACCGTTTATCCGTGCGCATATGTTTTTCGTTTTTACAAAGGTAATGAGTTCCGACAATTTGCAAAAACCTGCGCGGTGTCGTTCACGGACGAATGCGTGTCGTTCGCCACCGCTTTTACTCCCCTCCGTTTTATATATATAATGAAGCCTTACCTTCATATCAGGCAATTGATTAAACTTTGGAAATATGAAAAATAGAGCCTTATTTTGTTTTATGGTATTGTTTGCTTTCGCATCGTGCTCGGATAAAGAAGTCGTATATCCCAACGGGCAAGAACCAACTTTAACCCAGAAAAGCCTTACCGCAATCATATCTGATGGACTTCATGGTGCCTGGAGTACAGGCGACGTTATAATGCTGCTTCACGACGGACAAACTCTTGAAGTGAATGCATTGGAATCCGGCCGCACATCGGGCCTTTCAGGCACCCTCGAAGGCACTGTCACCGATGATAACCCTTTGTATGGTGCATACCCGGCTGATAATATGGTGTCTTCAGATCGACAAAGTGTAACCGTAAACGTTCCCGCCGCTCAAACAGCCGGGGGCTATGGATATGATGAAAAGGCTGTGGTGAATGTAGCTCGTACACTCTCTGAATCTCTGCTTTTCCATACCGTTTGCGGAGGTATAAAACTTAATTTCCAGATGTCGGGTGTAACAAAGGTAGTGCTGGAAAGCGTCGATGGCTATGCCCTGTCCGGTACGGTTAGAATAAAATGGGATAACCAGGGAAAGCCTTTGGTCGATGAAATAAGAAACGCTAATTCCATCATTACTTTCAGCGCTTCCGAGCAGGCTGGTTTCACTCCCGGGAAGGACCATCATATCTCCACCTTGCCTTGCGACGTCTATGGAGGATATAGGCTTTCCATCTACAAGGACGGGCAGGTCGCTCATTATTTCGGCGTGCATCAGACGGTGGAACGGGCTGGTTTTATAATCCCTATCAATTTTATGGAAAGCGACCTGGAGTTTGGGGACCCGAACGCGCCGCTCGTGGAAGAAGAGCGTCCGGGGCTGGATGCCACGACAAACGCTCTTATGCGCCAATATCAGAAGACCCCGACCGAAGAGAACCGTCAGGCGCTATTGGACCAAATGGGTATTCGCTATGATAAAGTCGTTGCACGAAAGAAGGCCAAGCTTCGCGAGCTGGAGAGGGAGGCAAAAACCCAAAACGTCATAGATGAAATGCAGGTCATTGTGGACGAGATGGTTGACAATCGTGATATTCGGCTGCAACAACAGTTCCTCAGGCTCATTGACCCCCGCACCGACGATAACCCAAATGACGCATGGATGGTGTTGCGCGGTGCATCGGCCCCGAATGCCTACATAGGTTATGCCCCTGTGACAAACGCCGAATACGCTCTCTTCAAAGATGGTTTTACCTATGACGCAGGAAAAGAGAACTATCCGGTAGTCAATATTACGATTGCCGAGGCCTCAGCTTATTGCGACTGGCTTACCTCCCGGGACAACTCGCACGTATATCGCCTTCCGAGCGATGAAGAGTGGGTTCTCGGTGCCGGCCATATGCCTAAAGATGTCACCATGAACGCTGGCCGCGTGGAATCCGGATTGACGGCGGTGGATGCTTATAAGCAGACGACCGGCGCTTGTGGGGGCATCGATTTCTGGGGCAATTGCTGGGAGTGGACCTCATCAACGGATGCGAGCGGCTCGTATGTTGTCAAAGGAGGCAGTTGGGACTCAGACCGTGACGATTGCCGTAGTGAGAAATCGGATGTCGTGAGGACGGGTTCACGTGGTTACACCAATGTAGGTTTCAGAGTGGTAAGAACAGATTTCATTTAATCCTTAAGACAAATAATTATGAAAAAGTTATTTTTAACAATGGCTATTGCCATTATGATCGCCACCGCTGCGTCAGCACAAAAGAATGACAAAGAGAATATGATGGTGGTTCCGGCCGTTCAAACAGACAAACACGGCGGACATGAGAGCAATTCCGCAATTAGCTGCGGTATCAAGTTCAACTTCCAGTTTTCAGGTGTAACAAAGGTGGAACTGGAGAGTGTCGATGGTAATCCTC
This sequence comes from Rikenellaceae bacterium, assembly GCA_031553875.1. Taxonomy (GTDB): domain Bacteria; phylum Bacteroidota; class Bacteroidia; order Bacteroidales; family Rikenellaceae; genus JAVBKU01. The sequence continues at coordinate 6,735 of JAVBKU010000010.1, forward strand.
TGGCTGGCACGGCAAGTATCAAAAAGGACGCTCAGGGGAAGCCGATGGTGGGTGGCATAGAAAAAGCAAGTACCATTATCTCGTTCAGTGCAGCCGACAAGTCCGGTTTCACTCGCGGAAAGGATTATTACATCTCCACCTTGCCTTGCGACCTTTACGGAGGATACAGGCTTTCCATATATAAGGACGGGTTGGTCGCTCATTATTTCGGCGTGCATCAGACGGTAGAACTTGGGGCATTTATAAGCCCTGCCGACTTGATGGAGAGCGAATTAAAGTTCGAAGAGCCTGGTGCTCCGCTTGTCGAAGAGGGACGGCCTAAGATGGATTCCAAGACGCACAATCTTTTCATCCAATACAGGGAAAACCCGACAGAAGCCAACAAACAGGCGCTGCTGGATCAAATGGGTGTTCGCTACGACAAAGTGGTCGCACGAAAGAAAAACAAACTCCGCGAGCTGGAGAGGGAGGCAAAAACTTATAGCGTCGTGGAAAAGATGCAGGGCATCGTGGATGAGATGACCCAGAACCGTGACATCCGAATACAGCAGCAATTCCTCCGATTCATCGACCCTCGAAGGGGCGAGAACCAGAATGATGCCTGGATGGTGTTGCGTGGTGCATCGGCCCCAAATGCCTACATCGGCTATGCACCTGTCACCAATGCCGAATACGCCGCCTTCAAAACGGGATTTGTATATGATGCAAGAAAGGGAAACTATCCGGTGGTAAATATTACGATTGCTGATGCCAATGCTTATTGCGAGTGGCTCACAATGAAGGACAGAAAACACATCTACCGCCTGCCGAGTGAAGAAGAGTGGATTCTCGGTGCCGGACACATGCCAAAGGATGTGTCTATGAACTCCGGAAATGTAGAATCCGGTTTGACGGCGGTGGACGCTTACAGTCAGAGTAAAGGTGCTTGCGGAGGCATTGACTTCTGGGGCAACTGCTGGGAATGGACCTCTTCAACCGATGCGAGCGGATCGTATATCATTAAAGGAGGCAGTTGGGACTCTAAACGCGACGACTGCCGTACTGAGAAATCGGATGACGTGAGGAAGGGCTCACAGGGCTACGCCAATGTCGGCTTCAGAGTGGTAAGGGTCGATTCCGGCAATTAGTTATCAACCTTATAATTCATATCTTATGAAAAGAATTGCATCCATAATGCTGATAGCATTTGCCGCATTTCAGGCTTTGTCGGCCCGCTCCCCGGAGCAAAAATCACCCGCCCTGTTTTCAAGCGAGGTCGGTACATTCGACGCGGTGAGGTTGCCTTATCGTAAAGCTTTGATAGCCTCGGACAGCGTTGGCGGCAAACGCGCCCTTGTCCTCTATCTGCACGGCGGCCCAAGCCGGGGCGACGATAACGCTACCCAGATGAAAGAGGATGCTGTAGGCGTTATTTACGGGTATCTTAAAGATAAGGGCATTCGTTCGATCATGCTCGTCCCACAATGTCCCCTTGGGGACTCGTGGGGAGGAGCGCTGAACGGCACACTCAAGGAGCTTATCGACAGTTATGTCGAAAGCGGCGAGGTGGATGCCGACCATATCTATATCCTCGGCGGTTCTATGGGCGGCACGGGGACGTGGAGCATGGTATCCGACTATCCCGACCTCTTTGCTGCGGCGATGCCGGTTGCAGGCGCCCCCCTCTTAGCCGATGCCCTCTCTGTCGTGCCTACGCCGATCTACACGGTGATGGGAACGGATGACCATTTGATGAGCATTCCGGCAGTAAGCGAGTTCGTCGGAAAGTTGCAGGCTTTCGGTGGACGGGTCAAGCTCGACATCGAGCCGTGGGCGCACAAAAAGACCTGCACCGACAGCTATACCGCAGAGAGGCTCGATTGGGTTTTCAGTCACTAAAACAAAAACAATATTTGCCATAGCACATCCTGATGATTTAGATGTACGCCGCGGTATTGAAAAATTGGTGCCCCATTTAAAATATATGGAGATTCGACATTTTTGGGTGTCGCCAACCGGTAAAGTAGAAGAGAGTTAATATTACAGCGTCCGTCACAATTAGTGGCGGACGTTTGTTTTGTCGCGTAAAAACCGCAAAAAAGTATTAGGGGAAACCGATATTTATACATATTTTTGCGACCGTAACGTTTAGAAGAAGACCTTAGCCCAAACTTTAATCTCTAAGATTTATGGAAATATTCAACGGAATGAACGCGTTGACGCTGGTTTTTGCATCAGTGTTGATTTTCGCGATCGGGTACCGCCTCTACGGGGTGTTCCTCGCCAATAAGGTGCTGCGTCTCAACGACAAGAACGTGACCCCGGCCATCAAGTACGCCGACGGACGCGACTACGTGGCTACCAATAAGAACGTGCTTTTCGGCCACCATTTCGCTGCCATCGCCGCCGCAGGGCCGCTGGTGGGCCCGGTGCTTGCCGCGCAGTTCGGCTACCTGCCCGGAACGCTCTGGATACTTATCGGATGCGTGCTCGGCGGTGCTGTGCATGACCTCGTGACCCTCTTCGCCTCGCTTAGGCACAAGGGACAGAGCCTCGCCACCATCGCCTCCAAGGAGATCAGCCCCCTGACAGGCGCTGTGGCCGGTTTCGCCATCCTGTTCATCCTGGTGCTGACCCTCGCCGGTCTTTCGCTGGCCTGTATAGGCGCGATGCACGACGCTCCCTGGTCGCTGTTCACCGTCGTTATCACCATTCCCATAGCCATCCTGATGGGTGTGATCATGAAGTACCGCAATAACAGCGTGACCATAGCCAGTGTCCTGGGTGTGGCGCTCCTGGCTGCCGGTATCATCTTCGGCCATGAGCTCGCGCAGCTGGAGTGGTTCGGGTCGCTGTTCAGCTGGAACGTGAAGAGCCTCTCAATAGGTATTCCCATCTACGGCTTCTTCGCTTCGGTGTTGCCCGTGTGGCTGCTGCTCGTGCCGCGCGACTACCTCTCGACATATCTTAAAATAGGTACGATCCTGATGCTCGCCCTGGGTATCATCTTCGTGCATCCCACGATACAGATGCCCGCCATCACCGAATTCGTCAAGGGCGGAGGTCCTGTGATCGGAGGTCCCGTGCTGCCGTTTATCTTTATAACCATAGCCTGCGGTGCTATCTCGGGTTTCCACGCTGTGGTGGCCACGGGTACCACACCCAAGATGATAAACAAGGAGAGGGAGATACTCTTCGTGGGTTACGGCGCGATGCTTGTCGAAGGCTTCGTGGCTATTATGGCCATGATCGCGGCCTGTACGCTGATGCCGGGCGACTACTTCGCTATCAACACTCCCACGGCGGTTTATGATAGTTTCCTTGCGGCCCATCCCGACCTGGGTGCCGTAGACCTGCAGCACTTCATCGACCGTATCGGCGTCGACCTCCACGGTCGTACCGGCGGCGCGGTGTCGCTGGCGGTGGGTATGGCTCACATATTCGACAAGATACCCTATATGGATAAGCTGATGGCCTACTGGTACAACTTTGCCATCATGTTCGAGGCGGTGTTCATCCTTACGGCTATCGATGCCGGTACGAGGGTGGGACGCTTCTTCCTCCAGGAAATGGTGGGCCGCGTGGTACCCAAGTTCAACGATAAGAACTGGACTCCCGGTGTGTTGATAGTAAGCACGGCGTTCACATTCGCGTGGGGTTACCTCGTTTACACGGGTAATATCGCCAGCATATGGCCGTTGTTCGGGATAAGCAACCAGCTTCTGGCCGCTTGTGCGCTCATAATATGTACGACCATGCTGCTGAGGATGAACAAGGGCAAGTACGCCCTCTGTACGGCTATACCCGGCCTGTTCATGGTGGTGATAACCTTCTGGGCCGGATACCTGCAGATCACCAACCTGTATATTCCCAACGGGCAGTACCTGCTCGCCACGCTGGCGGTTGTGGCCCTGACGCTGATGACATTCGTGTTCGTGGGCGCGTTCCGCAAGTGGGGGCAGCTCATGAAGATCAAGACCACCGTAACCGACGAGTACGGCGATCAGGTGAAAGAGCTGGTGGCCGAGTAAGGTCTTATGTATTTTAAATTATAGGTTTGGGCCGGTGCGTTGCGCCGGCCCAAACTCGTTTCAAGCGGTGCCGTGGGATGAAAAGTTATGCCTGCCACCCCCGGCATGAGCGTTATTATTTGCGCGAGGGCGAAAAAATTATCATATTTGCATGTTGTAACGGTTGGTTTTGCCGTTAGAAGATAGCCCGCGCGGATCGTCCGCCGCCCGTACAACTGCGGGATTAAGAGGGCTAAAGATTTGCAGCGATGGATTATAACTCCTTTTTCCACATAGCCATAGACAAGCTCAACGAAGAGAAACGCTACCGCGTTTTCACCGACGTCGAGCGCACTCCCGGGGATTTTCCCGAGGCCCTGTGGCATTCCCCCGAAGGAGCGAGGAGGATAGTTATCTGGTGTTCCAACGACTACCTTGGTATCGGACAGAAGAAGGAGATAATCGAAGCGATGAACCGCGCGGCCTCGCATTACGGCGTGGGTGCGGGCGGTACGCGCAATATCTCCGGCAACAGCCACGCGATAGTGGAGCTCGAGCGGGAATTGGCCGGGTTACACGGCAAGGAGGGGGCGCTGGTGTTCACCTCCGGCTATGTATCCAACCAGACCGGTATCTCGACCATCGCCCAGCTTATCCCCGGATGTCTCATACTTTCCGACGCCTATAACCACAACTCGATGATCGAGGGTGTGCGCCGCGCCGGATGCGAGAAGATAATATTCCGCCACAACGACCTTGCCCATCTCGAGACCCTGCTCAGGGAAGCGGGCGATAGGCCCAAGCTGATAGTGTTCGAGAGTATCTACTCGATGGACGGCGACAGGGCTCCCATAAACGAAATATGCGACCTGGCCGAGCGCTACGGCGCGATGACCTACCTCGACGAGGTGCATGCCGTGGGTATGTACGGCGAACATGGCGGCGGGGTGGCCGAAGAGTGCGGTGCGATGGGGCGCGTGAATGTCATAGAGGGTACGCTCGGCAAGGCTTTCGGCGTGATGGGTGGATATATCGCCGCCGATGCCGTCGTTATCGACGCCGTGCGCAGTTACGCTCCCGGATTCATATTTACCACGGCCCTGCCTCCGGCAGTGGCGGTAGCGGCGACCGAATCGGTGAAATATTTGCGCCGTTCCTCGAAGGAGAGGGAGGGCCAAAGGGCCCAGGTGCGCAAGACTAAAGAGGCCCTGGATGCCGCCGGGATACCAACGATGCCCACCAATACCCATGTGATACCTATCATGGTGGGCGATTCGGAGCAGTGTAAGGCCGCGAGCCAGAGGCTTCTCGATAAGCACGGAATATATATACAGCCCATAAATTACCCTACCGTGCCGCGCGGCACCGAGCGCCTGAGGATCACCCCCACGCCCATGCACACCCAGGCGCATATAGACCACCTGGTTTCCGCTCTTGCGGAAGTGTGGGAGGCGCTGGGGTTGAAACAGGGAAGGTAGTGACGATATCACGGGATAAATTAGAATAAAAACAATTAGGCCGGAGCATTTGCTTCGGCCTAATTGTTTTGCTACTTCGAGTTACAAACTTGACGGGACCTTCCGTTTACGGCAGTGATCTATGCCGCCCTTTCAGACGTTAGTCTGCAGCCAGCGATGGGATGAAATAAGTCGTAGGCGTTTTTAGCCCTTCGCCTGGGGTGGTTGCGGGCTAACATCCTTGTGTAACAAGGACGAAGACGTTGTTTTAAGTATTGCCGTCGACTGTATCCTATCAACGTTAGACACTCCTCGAAAACCGCCTCCTGTCCCTCTGAAGCAGGGGGTCGAGGGCGGCGGCCACGTTGCGGGTAAAGGTGCGGCCCATATCCGTGATACGAATACCTTCTTCCGTACAGACTACGATACCGTCGTCGGCGAAACCTTTCAGGCGCGACGCGTCATAACCGAGTAAGGCCTTGAGTTCGGCTGCCGTACGCCCTGTTTCCGAAGCCATTTTACCCCATCCGAGGCGGTTGTTGCACATAAGTTCGGTCAGCATCGTGCGTATAGCCTTCTCGTCGGGAGAGAGCAGATAGCCCTTGACGGTAGCGGCGCGGCCGGCGTTCACGGCCTCTATATAGTCGGGTATCGACTTGGTGTTCTGCGCGTAGCAACTCTCCATCTGGCTTATACCCGATACCCCGAAGGCGTACACCTGCCCTGTTGTGCGGCGTGTACAGTAGCCCTGAAAGTTTCGGTGGAGCGTGCCGCCGGTCTGCGCCTCGTAGAGCTCGTCCTGGGGCAATACATAGTGGTCGATGCCTATAGCCTCGTAACCGCCGGAAGTGAGCAGGTCGCGGGCCGCAAGGTACATTGCCGTCTTGGCCTGCGCGTCGGGCAGGCCAGCCTTTTCGAGAATCATCTGGTTCTTGTTCACCCACGGCACATGGGCGTAGGAGAAGGTCACCAGGCGATCCGGGTGTATCTCCAGGGCCTTGCGTATCGTGTCGCTGAAGCCCTCCACGCTCTGCCCGGGCAGGCCGTAGATAAAGTCGAGGTTCACGGCCATGTCTGGACGTCCGTCCCTGAGCAACTTCACTATTTCACCCACGGGCATAGCCGGTTCGCTGCGGTTGACCGTGCGCAGGACAGCGGTGTCGAAGTCCTGTATCCCGAGGCTGAAACGGTTGAATCCCGCCTGTTTAAGCCCCTCGATATATTCGGGCGTGAGCAGGGCGGGGTGGCACTCTATGGCTATCTCCGGCGAGTCTATCGTCCGGAATAACGAGAGAGCGTGGCGGTTGAGGTCGGCGAGCTGGGTGGTCGAGAGTGTGTTGGGAGTCCCGCCGCCGTAATGTATCTGGGCGATGCGGCGCGAGGGGTCGAGCCGCGAAAGGATCATGGTCATCTCCCGCTTCATGGCCTCTACATAGGCATCCACAATATTTTGCGGAGCCTTCGGGTAGGAGTTGCATCCACAGTAGTAGCACAGCTTCTCGCAGAACGGCACGTGGATATATATCGATATATGGCTGCTGCCCTGAGAGTTCGACCCATCCACCTCGCGTAGGTAATCCGCGGGGGTGAACTCCTCCGTGAAGTAGTTTGCGGGGGGATATGCCGTATAGCGGGGAGTCGGCGTGTCGTATTTTGCTATCAGGGAGAGCATCTGGGGGCGGGTAGGTTATTTGTTGAGCAGCAGGGCTATATCCTTGGCAAAGTAGGTAGCGATAAGGTCGGCTCCGGCGCGCTTTATGGCGGTGGTGCTTTCAAGGATGGCCTTGCTCTCGTCGAGCCAGCCCATTTTGGCCGCGGCCTTTATCATGGCGTACTCGCCGCTCACGTGGTAGGCGCTCACGGGAACGTCTACGGCGTCGCGCACTTCGCGTATGATATCCAGGTTGGTCATAGCGGGCTTTATCATCACTATGTCGGCACCCTCTTCCACGTCCATAAGGGTTTCCTTTATGGCTTCGCGGCGGTTGGCGGGATCCATCTGGTAGGTCTTCTTGTCGCCGAAGCCGGGTGCGCTGTCCAGAGCGTCGCGGAACGGGCCGTAGAAGCACGAGGCGTATTTGGCGCTGTAGCTCAGGATGCCGGTATGCGTGAAGTTATTTTCCTCCAAGGCTTCGCGGATAGCGCCGATACGACCGTCCATCATATCGCTGGGGGCTATGAAATCGGCTCCGGCCGCGGCATGGCTCAGGCTCATCTTTACCAACGCCTCGACGGTCTGGTCGTTGACTATTTCGCCGTCGATCACAATGCCGTCATGTCCATAGATGGAGTAGGGATCGAGGGCCACGTCGGTCATCACCACCATTCCCGGCACGGCCTCCTTGATGGCCTTGATGCTCCTCTGCATCAATCCGTCCGGATTCCACGCCTCCTTGCCGGTATTGTCTTTAGTGCTGTCTTCTGCTTTCACGAATATCAGTACGGCCTTTATGCCCAGGTCCCACAGCTCTTTGACCATCTTTACGGTGAGATCGAGCGAGTAGCGGTAATAGCCGGGCATCGAGGGTATTTCGATCTTCACATCCTTGCCCTCGTCGACAAATATGGGAGCCATAAGGTCGTTGACACTCAGGCATGTTTCGGCCACCAAGCTCCTAACGGATGGTGTGCGCCTCAATATTCTGTTCCTTCTCTGCAAATACATATGCTTGCGTTTAAGGTTTAATATACGGTTTTACGTTAGTTTTCGCCTTCGGCGACCTACTTTTAGCTTCGCTTTCATTTCTCGCGACTCGGCATAGCCCGCAAGCGGCCTCTGTCCTCACTGCTCGAAATGTTATCATCGCCCTAAAAGTAGGCAAAAGGTCTAGCCGCGTCTTCTGCCGGGGTCTCTTCCGGGAGCTTCCCTCGTTACACGATAACTGAGGGCGATCTCCCTCATGAGACCTATTCCCGGCAGAAGCCAGAAGCGGCGATTACTTTTCTGCTCGGAGGCTTTTTGATAACCACAATTATTATCGGCTTGATGTATTTATATGTTAGTATCTTATTATTTCTTACGCCGTTCAAAAGCGTGCACCGTATCCACGAATGCCTTCACATGGTCGACGGGAATGTCGGGAAGTATGCCGTGCCCCAGGTTGGCGATATGTCCGCCGCCGCTGAAGCCGCGGAGCATGGTTTCAGTTTCCTTTACGATTTCCGGGATTGGGGCGTAAAGTTTAGCGGGGTCGAGATTACCTTGCAGGGCCACTCTGCCTCCGGCCATCCTGCGCGCCTCTTCGGGGGTTATACACCAGTCGACGCCGAGCGCGGCGGCCCCGGTGGATGCCATATTCCCGAGCGAGTGCCACGCCCCCTTGGCGAATATTATCACCGGGACGCTGTCGCCCAATGCGGCGACTATCTGCCTGATATATTTCAATGATATATCCTCGAAATCTTTCGGGCCTAATAGTCCGCCCCAGCTGTCGAAGATCTGTATCACGTCGGCGCCGGCCTCCACTTGTGCGCGGAGGTAGGCGATGGTGGTATCGGTTATCATTTGCAGGAGGCGGTGGGCGGCCTCAGGCTGGGTATAACAGAAGGCCTTGGCCTTGTCGAACGACTTCGATCCCTTGCCCTGCACCATGTAGCATAGTATCGTCCACGGCGCCCCGGCGAAGCCGATAAGCGGTACGCGGCCTGCTAACTCCTGTTTGATAAGTTTTATCGCGTCGAAGACATAGCCGAGAGTTTCGTTAACGTCCGGCACGCGTATCCGTCCGAGGTCCGCGGCGCTTTTTATCGGGTCGGGCAGTACGGGCCCAACGTGCTCGATCAACTGCACCTCCATGCCCATGGCATCGGGTACCACGAGGATGTCGGAGAAGAGGATGGCGGCGTCGACGCCGATGATGTCTACCGGCTGTAGGGTGATCTCGCAGGCCAACTCCGGGGTCTTGCAGCGCTCGAAAAAGGTGTACTTATCCCTCAAAATCCTGTACTCGGGCAGGTACCGACCCGCTTGACGCATTATCCACACGGGGACGCGCTCCGTGTTTTCGCCGCGCAGTGTCCTTAGTATCAGGTCATTTTTTATCGTTTCCATGCCTTACAGGTTGTTGAGATATCTTGTTGCTTCGCGTATCAGTTCGTTCTTGTCGGCGATGGACGAAGTTACTATTGTGTTAGATGACCCCGCATGCCTGCGTATCGCGGCCGAGGTGGTGGCTCCGATGGAAAAAAGAACCGTGGCTGCCGAGGGCTGGTTCATCGAAAAGTAACTGTCCACAGCGCTGGGGCTGAAGAACACTACTCCGTCGTACTCTTTTCCCGTAGCCGAGGGCGTGGCGACGGTCTTGTAAACGACTATCTCCAGCACCTCCACTCCTTCTGCGGAGAGCATCCGGGGCAGGGTGTCGAGCCTCGCCTCGCCGCAGAAAAATACCACGTTCCGCACCCGTTGCCTTATTATCTCTTTGGCGAGCGCCTCTCCGTCGGGGGCTGAGCCTTTTACGCTGTCCACCCCGAAAAAACGGGCGACTTTATCCTTTGTGGAGCCATCTATGCAGAACACCTCCCACTTCGGGTCTTCACCCAATATGTCAGCCACTCGCTCCACCGCGTTACCGGAGGTAAAGACGGCGGTAATATTCTCACTGGCCAAGGCTCCGACTTCGGCGGTCAACGCCTCGGTCATAACCGGTTCTATCTTTATGAATGGCCGTATATCTATATCCACCCCCCCACGGGCGGCCTCTGCTACCGCTCCATCCGATACCGTGTTGGTACAGAGCACATTTATCCTACTGCCCGTCATCACGTATTTTGTCAATTATCCTGCCGGCTCCTTCGGCGAGCAACGCTTCCGCGGCTCGTTCGCCTATCACCGCGGCATCGCTTACGGGGGCTTCTATGTCTATTTCGACTTTATCTGCACCGTCGAGAGATAGTATATTTCCTCGGAAGCGGATATTACTGCCGTGAATCTCCGCCAGTGCCCCGATGGGGGTAGAGCATCCGCCCATAAGCCTGCTGAGGAAGGCCCTCTCGGCGTTCACGCATAGGCTGGTAGCAGTGTCGTTTATGGTCTCGCACGCTTTGAGTATGTCGGTACGCCCCTCAAGGCAGAAGAAACCCACAGCGCCCTGCGCGGGCGAGGGGAGCATCCAGTCGAGGGTGATTATATTGTCGTTGCGGTTGCCCGTCCTCTCCAGTCCGGCGAGGGCGAAGATGGCCCCGTCCCAATCGTTCGAAGAGAGTTTGTTGAGGCGAGTGGCGATATTGCCCCTCAGGGGTACTACGTTGTGCGAGGGGTAGCGGCCCAGCCACTGCGCCTTGCGACGGATACTTCCTGTGGCGACGGTCAGAGGTACGTCGCCTATCGAGGCGGCGTCGGCCGGGGATTTCAGTACCAGAGAATCCTTGTAACTGCCGCGCGGCAGCATGGCGGCTAACGCGATGCCTTGGGCCAGTTGCACGGGTACGTCCTTCATCGAGTGTACCACTATGTCGACCTTGCCGTTCAGAAGGGCGCTGTCTAAGGCCTTGGTGAACACTCCTTGTACGCCCATGGCGTAGATAGGGGTCACGAGGTCGGTGTCGCCGTCGCTCTTTATGGGCGCCAACTCGCACTCGAAGCCAGCCTCCTCGAGCCGTATGCGCACCTGCTCGGCCTGCCACAAGGCGAGCTGACTGTCGCGGGTACCTATTTTGAGCGTTTTATTCTTCATGTTAATGTCGGGGCCGTAAGGCACATTCACAAAATTATAAAAATAACCGTTAACGACAGCTATTACGCCCCTAATACTTTAAAAAGAAACTCCCCTTTGGAGGGGAGTTTTCATTTACCTATAGAGCGACCCTGTATCCGGGGGGGCTTGTTATTTTTTTACCGCAGGCTTGGCTGTAGCAGGTTTTGCCGGTTTAGCTGCGGGTTTTGCAGGCTGGGCCGGTTTTACCGCTTCGGCAGGCTTCTTGGGGTTCAGCAGGTTTTCTTTCCATTCGTTGTAGAACGCCAGTACTTCGCGGATGTTGGAAGCCTTGAAATCCTTGTCCTGCACCTTCTGGACAAGCTCGGGGCAATCGGCAAAATATTCGGCACCGTACCTCTTGAAGTAGGAGTGGGTACCTCCGATGAAGCCCCTCTGGTCCATGGCTATCGTGGTCACGTAGGGTTCGCCGGGACGCATAGCCATGTAGAAGAACGAGGGAGGCAGATTGTTGTTACTCTCCATGATGAGGGTGAACGAGCCGTTGTCGTTGAACTGGTAGAAGTGGGCGTTGCGGAACAGCTTGATATGGGTCCATTCGCCGGCTTCGATCAGCCAGATATAGTTTTTGCGCAGTTTGCCGAATTCGAATACCTTGGTACGCACGATCTTGTACGAAGCCAGCGGGCCGGCCTTGGGGTTGTACATCTCCACATAGTCGACCTCTTCGGCGGGCAGGAGAATGGGCTTTTTCTGTCCGTCTTCGGTCACGCTGGCCATCTTGGAGGCTATCGCCGGTACGCGGACGGTGCCGGTGTAGACCTTGCCGTCGAGCATCACCACCTTTCCTGGCAGTTTTTGCTTGGAGTAACTTTTAAAACTACGTGCCGATACAGGTTGGCACAACATAAGCGCCGCGATGAGCAACGCTGAAAAAATTCCGAGGGTATAATTTTTCATGGTATCCGCCTTAATTAGGTCGTTTAATTACTCTCAAATGTAGTGAGTTTAGTTTTAAAAACAAGCGTTTATGCGCGAATAATACGTTAGTGGGGACGAAAAAATACGGTATATGTGATGAGTATATGTCTAAATTTCCCCGGATATTATCCCGTCGGCGATCACGCGCCCCTGGCGTATCCTGTCGGCCATGCCGATCCCGTCGCGCAGGTTCCCGGCAATAATCAGGCCCGGATGCTGTTTCTGCGCCTCTTCGACGGCGGCGAGGCGTTCGCCAGTGGAGGCTTCGTACTGGGGGATTGCGTGCGGGTGTCTGAATACATGCACCAGGTCGGGAGAGAGCTCCGGCATATGGAGCATTTCTCGGAGCTGGGTGACAGCCGTTTCTATTATCTTATCGTCGGGCATATCTATATATTCGGGATGGCGCACGCCACCCATAAATACCGATATCAATGCTCCTCCCTCCGGCGCGCGGCGGGTCATGAACGACGACATGAAAAGAGCGCCCAGCACCGGTCGCCCCTCTTTGTAGGGCACGAGTCCGCCGAAGGCGCGCAGGGGTTCATAAGGCCAATGTTTAAAGCCGAGCGCCACCTGCACCACTCTGGCGTAGGTCATGTTGTCGAGCGCGGAGAGTAGCTCCGGGCCCAGGAACCCGGCTATTCCGGGTAAAGCGTGCGATCCCACCGTCGACACGACGCGGCGGGCCGTCCACCGGCGCTCTACGCCGTTGACTTTGGCTGTAACGGCCCATCCCGAATCGCCTGCGGGAGGGATTATGGTGACGTTATCCGCTCCGAGCACTATATTTTCAGCGCCCACGCTTTCCGAGAGGGCGTCGGTGAGGCCCTGCATGCCGCCGACTGCCGACATCACCTCCTTGGTAGCCCTGCGGTCGCGGTCACTCTTGGGCTGGCGGGCTTTCTGCATAGCGCCCTTAACAAAGCTGCCGTATTCCTGTTCCAGAGCCCACAGCTTGGGCAGGGCGTAACGTGTGACGAGCTTCGACGGATCACCGGCGTAAATGCCTCCTATGAACGGGTCGACAGCATAGTCAAGGAAACTGCGTCCCATGCGGCGCGCCACAAGCTCGGCCACCGATTCCATGGGGTCGGCGCCCCTCTTACGGAACGGCTCCCCCAGTATGCGTATCTTATCGCAGAAACGGAAAAGGGGAGTGGTCACCGCCCCCATAAGCCCCGAGGGCAGGGCGTGGAATCTGCCGCCCTTGAACACAAGGCGGCGCTTGGACTCTTTGTCCGCTATCTCGAGTTTGCACAGATGGGCCAGGTCGTCGAACAGTTCTGCCACCTCGGCGCGCGATAGTACGCCCGTATTAGGGCCCGATTCATACACGAAACCGTCTTTGCGGAAGGTGCGTATGCTGCCTCCCGTGCGATCCTCCCGTTCGAGCACCGCCACGTCGACTCCCGCCTTCCGCAGGTTGTGGGCCAGGGTCAACCCCGTCAGCCCCGCACCTATTATTATGACCTTTTTTTCCGTTGTTTCCATCATCGTAATCGTCCTCTATCCCGGGACCTCCCCATTAAATCGACGACGGAGGGGTATACCCTCCGCTGTCGTGCTGCAATTTTTTACCTGTGGCGCGGGTTTTTCGACCCTCCTACGCCCAGGTTACATCTTTTTCTTAGAACTTCTCTGCTTGCGAGACACAAGCCCTGCTCCCAGGCCCTTGGGCTCCAGCTCCTTGCAAGGTACGAGGAACTCGAACCTCGATCCCTTGCCCAGCTCCGAATCCACATTGAACCATCCGCCCATAAGCTTTACGAGGTTGGTCGATATGGCCAGTCCGATACCCGTGCCGCCGTATTCGGCCGATTTGGAGGTGTCGTGCAGCTGGTAGAAGGGCTTGCCGATATCCTTGAGCTTATTCTTGGAGATACCGATACCCGTATCCTCGACGAAGAACTTCAGGCCCTCGCCCGGGACCACGCTGTAGCCGTACTTTACGTAGCCCCTGCTGGTGAACTTGATGGCGTTGCCGATAATGTTGTTCAATATCTGCCTCAAGCGTGCCTGGTCGACGGTGAATATACCCACGGGATCCTGCCCGTTCATATCTATGGAGAGGATTACGTCTTCGCTGAGCTTGTTGTCGGAGGCGGCGATGAACGACGAGCGGATATCCTGCAACAACATGTTGACATTGACCTCCTCGGGTATGATCTTCATCTGTCCGGCGTCGATCTTCGAGATGTCGAGGATGTCGCCGATAAGCTTCAGAAGCTGCTTGGCGTTGTCCGACACGATCCTCATATATTCGCGCTGGCTCTGGGGCGGGATATCCTCCTCCACCATCATGAAGTCGAGGAAGCCGATGATGGCGTTCATCGGAGTGCGTATCTCGTGGCTCATGTTGGCGAGGAACGCCGATTTGAGCCTTTCGGATTCGCGAGCCTCGTCGCGCGCGGCGATAAGCTGCAGCTCCAGTTCTTTCTGGGCCGTGATATCTATGACCATGCCGTCGCGGACTATCTGGCCGCCCAGCCTGAAGCCGCGCGACTGCAGCCTGTACCACCTCACCCCGCCTTCATCCACGTGGCGGAATTCGGTGGTTTCGGGTACCAGCGACGCGGTGGTGCTGGCGATCCTGGGCAGGACGGTAGCCGCGTCGTCGGGGTGTATATTGCTGAAGAACAGGCCGAGGTCCTCCTTGAGCCGTTCGACGGGTATGCCTACCAGCTGTTCCATCTGCTTGGTGGCGTAGTCGAGTATGATGCGGCCGTCATCGTCGATATGGGTGCGATAGAGGGCGCTACCGTACATATTGTTGCTGATCTCCTGGATCAGTTCTGAGTTATGCAGCAGTTCGGCCTGCGAACGTTCCAACTCCGACTCCATCTTCTTGCGGGAGGTGATGTCTATGGCCAGGCCATCCATAATGGTCTCCCCGTCGTCGGCCTTGCGGACGATACCCGACAGGAGCAGCCACACGGGCTCGTCCTTACCCTTGACGTTCACGTGGAATTCCTGCGAGAATATCTTCTTGCCTTTCGAGGCGAAGTCGCGCAACATGGCGCTGTCCTCCGGCGAGAATATGTTGAGGAAATGTATGGCATCCTCGGTTATGTCTTTGACATTGATATTACATATAGACTCGATACCCCTGCTAATAAAGCTGGTTTTAAGTATCTTATTGGGGTCGCCCTTGAACTGGAATACGAAGCTGTCGGGGAGGTTGTCGCTCAGGGAGCGGAGCATCGTCTCGCTTTCAGTTTTCTCTCTAAGCATCACCTCCAGCTCTTTCTTGTACCTCTCTATTTCCTCCTCGCGCTTCTTTATACTGGAGATATCCGTGACGGAGATAAGGTGAGCGTTGCGCCCGTCGGGCCACCTGACTATCGAGTTGCTCATCTGCAGCCACGAATTCATGGACGGGTTGAAGTTCTCCCATACGAGCGGCTCATTCATCGGCATTTTCAGTACTTCGGGGAGCTTGCAATAGGGGCAGGGACCGTCGAAAGGGGAGAGCATCTGCCAGCACTTGGTGCCGGTCAACGAGGAATCGAATCCGGCCTGCAGGGCCTTATTGGCAAAAATTACCTCGTACGTATCTACATCGCAAACATAGATCATCGCCTGGGTATTATCCAGGACGAGTTGCAATGTTTCGGTAGGAATGGTGTTCATCTCTTTCATAGTAAAACCCTGTTTTTAACATCTTCCCGCGGGGCGAATATAGTCAAAATATCAGAACAAAGCCACCGCACGGGCCGGGAGCTACGCAATATCCACGCCACTTTTGCCGGTTAGCTCCTCACACGGCACCATGAATTCGAAAAGCGTTCCCTTGCCCAGCTCGGAATTTACGCTGAACCAGCCGCCCATAAGCTCCACAAGGCTCTTGGATATGGCCAGGCCGATACCCGTACCCCCGTACACTGCCGATTGCGACTCGTCGTACAACTGAAGGAAGGGTTTGCCTATTTCGTGAAGTTTTCCTTCCGAGATGCCTATGCCGGTGTCCTCGACGAAGAATAATAGTCCTTCCCCTGGGAGTACCCTGTAGCCGTACTTCACATATCCGGCCTCGGTGAATTTGATGGCGTTGCGGATCAGATTTACCAGCACCTGGCTCAACCTCATCCTGTCGACGGTGAACACTCCCTCGGGGCATTGCCCGGAGTTGTCGACGAAGAGTTCCATATCCTTGCGACTAAGTTCGGCCTCGAACGAGGAGGACAGGGAGAGGTGTATGTCGTCCAGCATCTCGTTGACGTTATTCTTGTCGGGCACTATCTTCATCTGCCCGGCGTCGATCTTCGAGATATCCAGGATGTTGCCTATAAGTTTGAGAAGTTGCTGCGCGTTATCGGACACGAGCCTCATGTATTCCCTCTTCTCGACCTGCGAGAGGTCGTCCTCCATCATCATGAACTCGAGGAAACCGATGATCACGTTCATGGGCGTACGTATCTCGTGACTCATATTGGCGAGGAACGCCGACTTGAGCCTCTCTGATTCTCTCGCCCTGTCGCGCGCGGCGATGAGCTCCAATTCGAGTTTCTTCTGGTCGGTGACGTCGATCAACATCCCGTCGCGGATGACGCAATCGTCCTTTACAAAGCCGTGCGACTGCATACGGTACCAGCTCTCCTGACCATTCTTCACGTAGCGGAATTCAACCGAGCCGGAATAGCCGGGGTTGGAGCCTTTTTTCTCGAATTCCATTACCTGAGGCAGGTCGTCGGCGTGGATGTTGCGGAAGAACCCTCCCAGGTCTTTGAATAGATCCTCCAGGGGTACTCCGGTTATCTCGGCGAGCTGTTCGGTGGCGTATTCGAGCTTTGTGCGTCCATTTTCTTCGCACACCCGCGAGCGGTACATGGCGCTGTTGGCGGTGTTGTCGCTGATCTCCTTGGTCAGGGCGGCCATCTGTATCAGGTCCTCGTTGGACTCATGTAGCGACTCCTCCATTTGCTTGCGTTTGGTGATGTCGGCCACCAGGCCGTCCACCACCATATTGCCATCGTGGTCCTTGCGTATCACTCCCGAGTCGAGCAGCCATACAGGGCCGCGTCCGGGAATATCTACGCGTACCTCCCTCGAAAACGACTTCCTCCCCTCGGCCAGCGCCTTCCTGACGTCGACCTGGCCTTCGGGCGGGAATAATCCGATGAATTTGTAGGAGTCTTTCTTCAGCTCCTCGATGGGGATGCCCAGCACCTTCTCGGCCCCTTTACTTATATGTACGAAATCGGGCTTGCCGTGAATGCCGCCCTTGAGCTGGAATACGAAGCTGTCGGGCAGGTTGTCGCCCAGCGCCCTGATCATGGTCTCGCTCTCGGTCTTATCCTTGAGCAGCGATTCCAGGTCGTTCTTATATTTTTTGAGAGATTCCTCGCCCTGCTTTATCTTGTCGATGTTGAGCAGCGTGACCAGGTGGGCCTTACGCCCGTCGGGCCATTGGAATATAGATTGATTGACCTGGAACCAGGTCTTGGCCATCTCGTTATAGTCTTCCCAGATGAGGGGTTTACCGGTGGGGTCGTCGATGACCTCCTTTATCCTGCAGTAGGGACAGGGGCCGTTTACCGGGGAGAACAGCTCCCAGCACTTCGCCCCGGCGGGTATGGGGGCGGGGATGCTGTCGCGCAGTTTCTTGTTAGTGAATATGATCTCGTAAGTGTTGGCGTCGCACACATAAACCATCGCCTGGGTGTTCTCCAGTACTACCTGTAATGTTCCCTCACTTTGTTTATTCCCTCCGCCTTCTTTCATATTGGATGCAGATTTAATGCAGCCATATGCCATAGTATTTAAATACGGCACCGACTGATTACAAATATCGTAATAATAATTTATTTATGACGCTCATAATTGACAAAAGATACAATAAAAGCGACTAAATTTTTGCAGTGGTTGTATAATTCTTGCAGAGTAAACCATCAAAGCGTGAAAAAAATATGCGTAAAAAGCACAATTTCGACTCTGTATAAGTCGTTTTTTTTGAAAATATTGCATTTTTTATGTTTTTTACGTAACTTTGCAGTGGGAAAGTACCCCCGATTTGGTTTGCGGGATATTGGATCGGAAGTGTTTGAATCGGGTGCGGTCGTGGTTTTATCGGATATCTATTTGGTTTAACCGGATTCGCCAAATACATTTAAAGAGATGAAAAAGATCATTTTTATTGTTGCAGCGTTCGCGCTTTTCGCCTGTGTAAAGCAGGAAGGTGAAGGCGGCGGAAGCGGCGGAACCACAGGCGGCGGGTCGTTCGACTACGCTACTACCAAGGTCCGCAATTTGAGCGTGAACTACAGGCTCGCGGGTTATTCGAGCCATGTCCTCTTCTCGGTATACGCGGAGTATCCTTATACAGCCTCTGGCGAATTGATCGCCGGTGAGCCTATCCTGCGTGCCGTAGCTGATTCGCAAGGTGTGTTCAACGGGCAGTTGGTGATACCTACGTATGTGTCGCAGATATACCTGCAGAGTACTGAGTTGGGTATTCCCAATGTTGTTGCCGTGCCGGTTAACGGAGCCAACATCGTGTTCGACATGGAGGCGTCGGCCCCTGTGAACGTTATGAGCAAGGCTACCGCGAGCAACGGCCGCACATATCCCGACGGCATGAAGATCCTGGGTAACTGGAACGCCCTCGGCCTTCCCGATTATCTGGTGTCTACCAAGCAGTTACCCAACGGCTTTGCTGACGACGTGAAGGCTATGCTTCCCCTGGGAGCCGACTTCAGGGCGGCCCATCCCGAATTCTTCACCGGTAACAATAAGGTGATAGACGTGGTGGAAGGCGGTGCCAACAGCATCGAGATGACCATGATCCACGACGGCTCGAGCCTTACCAGTGCGATCGGGTACTACACATATCCTACGGGTAATCCTCCCGCATCGCTCGATGACGTGGTGAAGATACTTGCACTCCCCAACGCCTCGCTTACAGGCTCTGGCGGCGCCCTCGGTTCAGGCTACAAGGTACAGTTGATGTACTGGAACGGCAGCAGGTTAGTTGAAACCTTCCCCGAAGGTGTGACCATCGGTTTCTTTACTATGGTTAACGGCTTCAGCAGCGGTAATGTGGCTTACTCAGACAAGACTTATTACTCGAACAACAATCTCGTTGCGGGCCAGGCCCAGCAGATGGTGCTGATGGGGTATAAGAACAGCAATAAGAACATATACGTGATGGGTATTGAGACCGGTTCCGGTCTTACTTCCGAGCAGGCGGCCGACTTCCGTGATATAGTGGTTTCGTTCGAGGCTTCGCCCAACAAGGCGCTTGCCATGGAGAGCAATATACCCAGCAACCCCGATCCGGAGCCCGACATCGAGAATAACTACACAGAATACAAGGGTACCGTCATATTCGAAGACCTGTGGCCCAGCCGCGGCGACTACGACATGAACGACGTGGTGGTGGAATATACCTCCAAGGTATACACCAACCTCGAAAACAAGGTTGTGAAGACCGTGGACGTATTCTCGCCCGTTAACAACGGTGCCGGTCTGCAGAACGGTTTTGGTTACCAGTATGGCGTTTCGGCTGCCGAGTTCAAGAGCATGAACTTCGAAAAGTCGCATAACGCTCCCGTTTCGCCCCAGCCTACTACACCCATACCGGGTGCTGAATCAGGTCAGTTTGAAGCGGGCCAGAGCAAGGCTACACTGCTGTTGTTCTCAGATATCCGCAGCGCTGTTGACAAGAGCAATCCTGTGACGTATACCATCACTACAGAGCTGACTTCCCCGGCGATCCATGCCGTGTTCGGCTTCCCGCCCTATAATCCGTTCGCCATGATCGTGTACCAGGGTGTTGAAGATCCCCGTTCGAGGGAATTGCACCTGGCTAACTACCTGCCCACCGATAAGGCGGACACGTATTGGTTCGGACGCAACGACGACAAGTCTGTGCCTCTCAGGGGCCTGTACTATATCTCCAACGACCTCTATCCGTTCGCGGTAAATATCCCCGTGCATAACTTCAAGCTCGTGCCGGAGATCTACAACGCAGCCGATAAGAAGACCATAGCCTATATGTACCCGAGGTACCACAGCTGGGCTTCTTCCAACGGTGTCAACGATAAGGACTGGTACCTGTATCCCAGGGACTAACATCGGAGAATAGGCGAGACCGATGAGGTCTGTGCCGAAAGAAAAATTAGCGGGGAGCCTCACAGAGGCTCCCCGCTTTATGTTTTGAGGGGGTGGGGGTTGGTATGATGTGTGATGGCGGCGAGGGCAGTAGGGCCAGTGGGCGGCGGCGGTATGGCGTTCGTGCGTGGTGGGTCTTAGGGACGGTGGTGGCGATGGTATGGCGGGCTGTGGGTCGTGGGACCGTGGGCGGCATGGCGGGCGGGCGTTAAAGTATGCCGCTGCGTTGCCATTGCCCGATAGGTGTCGTTACCCGGTCTGCCAGTTTCCCGGCACCTTGACTTACTTCCCTATTTTCTGGCCCTCGACTTACTTCCCGGTTTCTCGACACTCAGTACTTACTTCCCGATTTTCCGGCTCTTGATTTACTTGCCAGTTTCTCTGCACTCACTACTTACTTCTCGCAGGCGGCCTTTTTACGCGACTTTGCCTTTGCCTTCGCGGCCTTGGCAGTCTTGCTGCCGCCGTCTGCGGAGCAGGCACAATCTTCACCTCCGGAGTTATCACCGGCGGCGGTTTCCTCTTCGGCGGGCTTCCTGCGTACCTTGTCGTAGATGCGGCGGACAAACTCATACCCCGACTGGGCGTACTCCACGATATTGTACAGCACGCTGGTCTGCTGGGCGATACGCCCGGCCACGTAGCTGATGCTGAACATTTCGGAGATGCTGTGGTAGTCGTCCTGCAGCCTGTCTTCCAGATCCTCTATCTCGTCGCTTATGCGCTGACGCTCCGCACGCAGGTCGGCCAGGGAGCGGATATGGCGGTATCTAACTTTTTTCATCTTCGTTGTATTTTTGACTTAGGTCGTAGATCATGCGGCTGAGCATGCGTATCGACGGGTTGAGTACCAGCGTCTTGCGCAGGGAGAACATGACTATGGCAAGGAATGTCATAACGCCCCCCATGATGAATATGGCCCCCAGGAGGGATCCTATCCACTCGCCGAGCAGCCATGTGAAGCCCACGGCGAAGAAGGTTATGGCCATGCCGAGGAATATCAGCAGGGATATCACCCCGAATAAGGTGCTGAACAGGGCGGAGAGGTTGTCGATCAGGCCGAGGCGGAAGCTGTCTATCCACAGCGAGGCATACACCCTCAGGTCGATCGCTGCGCGGCCTATGCGCCCACGGTTACGTTCATATTTCATATGCCTGTTTTCTCGCGACTCGGCATAGTCCTCGCGAGGTATTTGCCCTCGCTGCTCAAAACGGTCGTTTTCCATCGTTCGGGAGATTATTTCGGGTTATTCTTCTTGGGTCTACCCGATGGTTTGGCTGTCGCCTTACCTCCGGTGGGAGCGCTGGCCTTCATGGCAGAGGGAGCAGATGCGGGACGGGAAGCCTTAACGGGAGCCTCCTCTTCTTCCTCAGGTACGTCGAATTCGAACCACTCGTCGGTTTCAATCTCGTCGAGACCCATCCTGCGGGCTATCTTTCCGCGTGTATTCTTTCCTGAGTCGGGCGCGAGCAACAACGCCAAGGCGGCCCCCACCAGGGCGCCACCGATAAAAGCTATCAAAGCGTGCGATTTCATGACAGTATAATTTAAAAGTTCTTAAAGGGCTTGCCAGCCATATTTTTGTGGGTGATGCAAAAAATAAACCAAACAGGGTCTGCAGCCTGCCGTCTATTGTTTTAACTCCGGATATTCATACCTTTGAATAGGTGTCAGCATCGTTCGTCAGTAATACGTTAAGGATAAAGTTACGATAATAAAATTGAATAAAATGATGAAAAAGATATTTATAATCCTTGCAGGGTTCTGCCTCGCGGCTTGCAACGACCCGAAATCGGATAAAGAGGAGTGGGTGCAGCTGTTCAACGGCCGCGACCTCGAGGGGTGGACGGTCAAGATCGCGGGTTACCCCGCAGGGGAGAATTTCGGTAAAACCTTCAGGGTAGAGGACGGCCTACTCAAGGTGCGGTACGACGCCTATGACAGCCTGCGCGGTAGATTCGGGCATATATTTACAGATAAGGAGTACTCCTGTTACAAGTTGAGGGTGGAGTACCGTTTCGTGGACGAACAGCTCGCGGGCGGCCCCGAATGGGCCTGGAGGAATAACGGGGCTATGCTCCACGCGCAGTCGCCGGAGAGTATGTCTATCGACCAGAATTTCCCTGTGTCGATAGAAGCCCAGATTCTGGGCGGCAACGGCATCGATGAGCGCCCCACGGCCAACGTCTGCACTCCCGGAACTGAAATATATATCGACGGAGCGTTATATCCCGACCACTGCTGTAAGTCATCGTCTAAGACCTATACCGGCGACGGATGGGTGACGATGGAAGTGGTGGTGCTGGGCGACAGCATCGTGCATCACATTATGGAGGGAGACACTGTACTTACCTACACCAACCTCACAATAGGCGGCGGTGGGGTGAGGCCGGTGCCTGACATCGCTCCCGGGCCGCTGAAAAAGGGTCGTATAGCTTTTCAGTCGGAGAGCCATCCCATAGATTTCAGGAAGATAGAGCTGCTTGATCTGAGTGGGGAATAGCCAGTGTATTAAACGCATGAAGCGGGCCTCTTAGAGGCCCGCTTCCCTTTTAGGACTAATATACGACTTTACATTAGTTTCGCCTTCGGCGACCTACTTTTAGCATTGCCCCAAAAGTAGGCAAAAGGTCTAGCCGCGTCTTCTGCCGGGGTCTCTTCCGGGAGCTTCCCTCGTTACACGATAACTGAGGGTGATCTCCCTCACGAGACCTATTTCCGGCAGAAGCCCGAAGCGGCGATTATTTGTATGTTATCCCCTATTTATTATCCCTTCTGTATGCCTACAAGGCCCAGAGTGGAACTATTAACGAAGTCGCTTATGATCTCTATGTCGGGGGTAGAGGTCATCTCGTCGCGGACGCGGGCCATGGGGTCTTCCGCATTGGCTCCGAACTGATATATCAGGCGGTAGGCCCTGGATATCTGCTCTATCCTCTCCTCGGAGAAACCCTCCTTGCGCAGTATCACCGTATTGATGCCGAAGAATGATACGGGATTATTCGCCGCCACGATAAAGGGAGGGATATCCCTGTTTGAACGGCAGCCGCCCTCGACCATGGCCATGGTGCCCACGCGGCACTTCTGGTGCAGGATCACGCTGCTGCTGAGGATGACCTTGTCAAATACCACGCACTCGCCGGCCACCCTGGTCCCGTTGCCGAGTGTGCAGTTGTTGCCGATCTTCGCGTCGTGCAAGATGTGCACTCCTTCCATAAGGAAGTTGCCGTTGCCCACTGTGGTTTCGCCGCCGGGGAATGTGGCGCGGTTGATTATCACCTTCTCCCTGAAGGTGTTGTCGTTGCCTATGCGCAGAATGGTTTTGTCGCCCTTGAACTTGAAGTCCTGGGGTTCTGCGCCGAGGATGGCCCCGTTGTATACCTTATTGCCCGATCCCATACGGGTACCCGCCATGATGCTGGCGAAGGGCATGATGACACAGTTGTCGCCTATTTCTACGTCGGCGTCGATGTATGCGAAGGGCGACACCGTCACATTCTTACCTAATTTGGCCTCGGGGCTTACAAAAGAAAGGGGGCTTATCATAGTCTCTTATGTTTTATGTTATTGGCGTCCGCCTCCCAGCGAGCTGTAAAGGTTTATCACCGCCTGTATCTTCAGGAATTCATCGTCGGTCTGCTGCAATTGGGCACTGAGCAGGGACTGTTGGGCGGTCAGCACTTCGAGATATGTCGAGGTGCCGAGCTTGAGCAGCTCCTGTGTGTAGTCTACGGTCTTACCCAGCGATTCCACCTGCTTTTCGCGCAGAGAGAGCTTTTCCTCGGCGGTCGAATACTGTGTGAGGGCGTTGCTCACCTCGCCGCTCGCGTTGATCACGCTCTGCTGGAACACGATCAGGGCTTCTTCCTGCTGTGACTTGGCTATCCTCAGTCGCGCCTTGTTGGCTCCCTTCTGGAACAGGGGCTGTGTGAGAAGGGCCGTAGCCGAGGCGATGAACTTGCCGGGGTTGAACAGGGTGGCTCCGTAGAGATTGGTCAGTCCTGCCGAGCCGCTGATAACAAGGTTGGGGTAGAAGGCCGAACGGGCGGCGGCGGTATTGTAGAATGCCGCAGAGAGGGCCATCTCCGCCGCCTTCACGTCGGGACGGTTGGAGAGCAGTTGCAGGGGCACCCCGCTGTGCATCTCGGTGGGCAGTATCTGCTCGCCGAGCTTACCGCGGGTTATAGCCCTCGGGTTCCAACCCACAAGGGTCGAAATAGCGTTCTCCACGCTGATTATAGATTGCTTCAACATGGGTATCGAGGCCGCTACGGCATAGTTGTTGGCCGCCGTCTGTTCCACGGCCGCTTCGGTCACGCGGCCGGCGATCTTGAGCGCCTTCATGGTCTCGAGGCTTTCGCTCCACTTGACGAGGGTCTGCTCGCTGATCTCAAGCTGCCTGTCGAGCGTGAGCAGGGTGTAGTAGCTGTTGGCCAGCGTCGCTACAAGCTGTGTCTGCACGGCCTGCTGATAGGCCTGGCTGCGCATAACGAGGGACTTGTTCTGTCTCTTGGCGTTGTTGAGGCGGCCGAACAGGTCGATCTCCCAGCTGGCCGTGATGGGCGCGTGGTAGCTCCACACGGGGGAGAAGCTCGAGAACTGGCTGAACGAACCCTGCGGGGTCAGCGCCACCGAGGGGGCGAAAGCCGCGCGCGACGCCTTGAGCGAAGCCTCGGCCTGGTCCACCCTAAGGCGTGATATACGCAGGTCGGCGTTGTTCTTGAGGCCTTCGCGGATAAGGGCCTGCAGGGAGGTGTCGGTGAAGATCTGGTCCCAGGGTATGTTACCCATGTTGAGAGTGTCGGCCGAGGTCATGTCGCGGTAGGCGCTGTCGGCCTTCACACTGTCGGGACGGTTGTACTTCTTGTATATGTTGCAACTGCTCATCGTTACCGCAAGGAGCAGAAAGAGTGGGATTATCCTTTTCATCTGTTTCTCTTTTCTCTTATTTAGAATACTGGTCCAGCTCGGAGGCTATCTCGCTGTTGTCGGTCTCCTTCCAGGTGATGGGCTTAACCTTCTCCTGCAGATACTCGAATATCACGAACAGCACCGGCACCACGAATATCTGGAGTATCATACCTATCAACATACCGCCGATGGAGCCAGTACCGATGGTCCTGTTGCCGTTGGCGCCCACACCCGAAGCGAGCATCAGGGGCAGAAGGCCGATGATAAGAGCGAGCGAGGTCATAAGGATAGGCCTCAGTCGCGCCGCGGCTCCGGCCATCGCCGCACCTGCTATCGACATGCCGCTGGCTCGCCTTTCCAGGGAGAACTGCGTGATAAGGATGGCGTTCTTGGCCAGCAGACCGATAAGCATGATGAGCGATATCTGCAGGTAGATGTTATTCTCCACACCCATCATCTGGGCGAAAATGAACGTACCCGCCAGACCGAACGGCAGCGACAGGATCACCACCAGAGGCAGGATGTAGCTCTCGTACTGGGCGCTGAGCAGGAAGTACACGAAGAGCATACACAGCCCGAAGATCAGTACCGTGGTGTCGCCCGCGCTTTGTTCGTTACGCGTCATACCCGCGAATTCGAAGCCGTAACCGGTGGGGAGGAACTCCGCGGCCGTCTCCTGTATGGCCTTGATGGCGTCGCCCGAAGAGTATCCGTCGGCGGGCATACCGTTCACGGCGATAGAGGTGAACATATTGAAACGGTTGATGTTCTCCGGCCCGTACACCTTATTCAAGGTTATGAACTGCGATATGGGGGCCATATCCTTGCCGTTGCGCACATATATATTATTGAGCGTTTCGGGAGTGATGCGGTACATAGTGTCGGCCTGGATCATCACCCTGTACAACTTACCGAAACGGTTGAAGTTGGAGGCGTAGACCGCACCGTAATAGCCCTGCAGTGTGGTGAGTATCTGGTTGGGGCTGAGGCCGGCCTGCTTACACTTCGCGGCATCCACTTCTACCATGTACTGCGGGAAACGAGGGTCGAACGTCGTACGGGCCACTGCGATCTCGGGCCTCTGCGACAGCTTGGCCACGAACTCCTGCGACAGGGCGAAGAACTTATTCAGGTCGCCGCCGGTCTTATCCTGGAGACTGAACTCGAACCCGTTGGTGGCGCTGAAGCCGGGGATCATAGGAGGGGCGAAGATGATGATCTGCGCATCCTTGACCGCCGACGTCCGTCCGTAGGCCCAGTTGATCACGCTGTTCACGTCCTGTCCCTTCTCCTTGCGTTCATGCCAGGGTATCAGTTTGCATATAAGCGTACCGTACGAGCTGCCGTTACCGGCGATAAAGCTCATACCGGTGATCTTGGAGCGCTTTTCCACCAGGGGATTGGAGCCCATTATGCTGTCGATCTGGCCCATCACGTAGTCGGTACGCTCGAGCGACGTGGCGGGAGGCATGCTCACGGTGATGAACATCACACCCATGTCCTCATTGGGCACGAGTCCCTTGGGGGTCCTGGCCATAAGCCATCCCATACCTACGACGAACAGGGCGATGAGCGCGAAGCTGATCCACTTATGCTGTATGAAAAAGCGTATCGAATGCTTGTAGCGGCCGAGCATATTGTCGTACGACGCGTTGAACGCCGTGTGGAACCTCTTCACGAAGCCCGGGGCCTTGATCCCTTTATGTTCCGCATCGTGCGGCTTTAAGAATATGGCACAAAGCGCGGGGCTGAGCGTGAGGGCGTTGAGCGCCGATATGGCGATGGCGATGGCAAGAGTGATCCCGAACTGGGTGTAGAAGATCCCCGCCGTACCTCCCATGAAGGTCACGGGGATGAACACCGCAGCCATCACCAGGGTGATCGACACGATAGCGCCCGCGATCTCGTTCATGGCATCGATAGTGGCCTTGCGGGCCGACTTATATCCCTGGTCGAGCTTGGCGTGCACCGCCTCGACCACCACTATCGCGTCGTCGACCACAATGGCGATCGCAAGCACGAGGGCGAAGAGGGTCAGGAGGTTGATAGAGAAGCCGAAGATATAGAGGAAGAAGAACGTACCTATGATCGACACGGGGATGGATATGGCGGGGATCATGGTCGAACGGAAGTCCTGCAGGAAGATGTACACCACGATGAACACCAGGATAAAGGCTTCGATCAGCGTGTGCAACACCTTCTCTATGGAGGCGTAGAGGAAGTCATTGTTGTTGACCAATATGGTGTACTCGATCCCGGGAGGGAAGTCCTTGGCCGCCTCGTCGAGCATGGCGTTCACATCCTCGATAACCTGTGTGGCGTTCGACCCCGGCATCTGGTACACACCGAGCGTGAGGCCCGGATGCCCGTTGGTGCTGGTGGTGATACTGTATGTGAGCGCGCCCAACTCCACGCGGGCGATATCCTTCAGGCGTAGTATCTCGCCGTTGGACGTGGCCCTGATGACGATCTCCTCGAATTCGACAGGCTCCTGCAGGCGACCCTTGTACTTCATAATGTACTGGAACGACTGGTTGCCGTTCTCGCCGAATTTACCCGGCGCGGCCTCGATATTCTGTTCCGCGAGGGCCGTCACCACGTCCGAGGGCATGAGGTTGTACTGCGCCATCACCTCCGGCTTGAGCCATATGCGCATGGAGTAGTCCCTGCGTCCCCAGGCCGAAGCCTCGCCCACACCCTTTACGCGCATTATTTGCGGAAGGACGTTGATCTTCACGTAGTTCTCGATGAAGGTCTCGTCGTAGCTGTCGTCGGGGCTGTATATCGACACCATTTCGAGGATACTGGTCTGTCGTTTGGCCGTTGTCACGCCCACCTGCACCACTTCGGATGGAAGCAGGGGAGTGGCCTGCGCCACACGGTTCTGGACGTTCACCGCCGCCATGTCGGGATTTGTGCCCTGGTTGAAATATACCACCACCTCGGCGCTACCGTCGTTGGTGGCCTTGGAGGTCATGTACGTCATGTTCTCCACACCGTTGATCTGCTCCTCAAGGGGGGCGATAACGCTGTTGAGGATGGTCTGCGCGTTGGCTCCGGTGTATGTTGTGGATACGCGGATGGTAGGCGGTGCGATGTCGGGATACTGGGCTATGGGGAGCACGGCGATACCCAATATACCGAGGATGACGATTATGATGGATATTACCGTCGAGAGTACCGGCCGGTTTATAAATTTATCAAGTTTCATATTCTATTGCCTTGGATGTTCAATTTTTGTCTGTCGCTTTTCAGGCGGTCTTTCGTGTGAAAGTGTGCCCCATGTGCGATCTGTTGCGGCTCCGGGCCTTTTCGTAGAGGCGCCGGGGAGAATCTGTGGGATTATTTTGCGGCGGGCTTGGCCTGCTGTCCTGCCCCTGCGCCACTCTTGGTGATGGCTTCGATCCTTGCGGCCGATTCTTCGGGGGTGATGGGTTTGATCTTCATGCCGTTGCGTATGGAAGAGATACCCTCTACCACGATCCTGTCGCCGGATTTGAGCCCGCTGGTCACGATGTAGTTGCTGCCTGTGCTAAGGGGCGATACTGTGATCCCCCATGCCTGTACGGTCGAGCTGTCCGAGAGCAGGTAGACGAATTTCTTGTCCTGTATCTCGTATGTGGCCTTCTGGGGTATTACCATCACGCCGGAGTAGATCGTGGGTATCAATACCTGACCTGTGCTGCCGCTGCGAAGTACATTGCCGGTGTTGGGGAACGAGGCGCGCACGCTGGCCGCTCCCGTAGCGGGGTCTATCACGCCGCTTAGGGTTTCGATCTTACCCTTGGAGGCGAAGATACTGCCGTCGGCAAGCTTCAGCGATACCTGCGGCAGTTTGCTCAGGGCGCTCTTGGTCTGTCCGCCGGCCGCGCGCATCATTTCGAGTATCTGCTTCTCGTTCATGGAGAAGTAGGCGAACATCTCGGAGTTGTCCGACACGGTGGTCATAGGGATGGTGATCGTGGGGCCTACGAGACTGCCAACACGGAAAGGAATGCTGCCGACCACGCCGTTGGAGGGGCTGGTCACCGAGGTGTATGACAGGTTCTTGCGGGCGTTAACCAGCTGCGCATCAGCCTGAGCCAGAAGGGCTTCCTTGGTGGCGAGGTCGTTCTCGGCCATCTGCAGCTCGTATTCGCTGATTATATTCCTCGACTGTAGCTCGCGCTTGTTGTCTGCGGTGAGCTTGGCGGTGGAAACGTTGCTCCCGGCCACCTTCACGGCCGCTTCGGCCACCTTAACGGCCGCCTCGTACTGCACGGGATCTATTATAAATAAGGTCTGCCCCTTGCGCACTACCGAGCCTTCATCGACGCAGAGCTTGGTGATGAAACCGCTCACCTGGGGCCTGATCTCGATATCCTGGCGCCCTTTGATGGTAGCGGGGAAGACCTGGTCGAGGGTGGCGTCGGTAGCTTCCACGGTGATCGTGGCCAGCTCCCTGGGACCCTGCTGTTGCATTGATTTGTCAGGACCGCCGCACGAGGCGAGAGCTACGCATACGATGGCGGCAAGGGTTGTCCTGGATGATGTTACGGAATTCAAAAAATGGATTTTCATATATATACGAATTTTGTTTGTCGTTGACTGAAGGTCTTCCCGTGGGAGGCCCGTGTTTATTCGCCTTAGGCCTTGTGCTAGGTAACGGGCACCCGGCGATTTCATTGCGCAAAGGTAGGAATTATTACCCAAACAAGATACCCCGACTGTTCGCAAAAAAGTTCCGTTCAAGGTTGGTTTTATGCGTTTCAGCCCATAAAATGGCCTGTATCCGCCATTTGTAGACAGCATTTTCGGGGAAATAAATTGGAAGTTTTGGCTTAAAGTGCGAAGCAGAGGATGTATGTGGGTACGAGTTACCATCGTATTCTTGAAAAAATCTTTTCAAGAATACGATTCGGTACCTCTTGTATGTCCTGAATGGTGCCCTCCGGCGCCGTTATTTCATCGCGCTTTCTATCTTCTGCAACAGCAGGGAATAGTGGGTGCGGGTCTCTTTCGAACCGGTGTTCTTCATCCTGGTAAGCAGTTCCTTAGCCTTCATCACCTTGCCGTAGCAGAGCGGTTCCTGGGGATAGACGTAGCCAGAAAGGGGGCGCTGGCGTTCGAAGCCCGAGGTCTCGCCGTTAAGTAGGGAAGAGAGCAGGTCGCTGCCCGTGGCGGTCGAGAACATGCCGCACCTCTTATCGCGGCAGTTGTGGCCGTGGTGCCCGCCTGCGTCGGCCGCAGCTCCTGCTTCCGCAAAATCGCTCAGAGTCCTCACTATCGACACCGACACCTCGTTCTTGAGGCCCGACATGCCGAGCATCACATCGATATAATATATCTGGTTGGTCATGTCGCGCGGCGAGAGGGTCTGCCCTTTCAAGGTCTTGTCGAATATGGCCTTGAAAGCCATATCGGCGTTCTCCTGCGGGGTGTAGGCGTTCTTCGCGGGGTCGGTCAGGCGCCCCATAGCCCCGTGGCCCGCCACTATCATGGACACGATCAGGCGTTGCACGGATATGGAGAGGTTGCCCTGCATGGATATCTCCTTTGTGAGCGGGTTGTTCTCTATCCAGTCGAGGTCTTTAAGCTGGTCGCACAGGAACTTCTGCGCCCGGCGCTGGTAGTCGCCGTCTATGAACGAATACGACGGCCTCGGGTCGCCCTCCTTGCGCTCGTTGAGCATCAGGCCACCCTTCACGTTGTAGGCGTGGAGCATGAAACGCAGGTACTGGTTGATAAGAGAGGTATACATGAATTCGCGGAAGGCGAGGTCCTTGTCATCGGCCGCCACCCATTTGTTGGTGTTCTCGAGGATAAGGCGCAGGTTCCTGACGCCATATTCGCCGGCTTTCACCAGATCGTCGCCCAGGTCCTCGTTCTGGGCAGTGGGGTCGAGGGTATAGGTGAATTGCTGTTTGCCATAGCGATATACGGGGTCGGCGGCCTTCTCGCTTATCCACTTGTCGAGGGTCGGCACTTCGTCCTTAGCCGTGGCGGCATCGAAAATCGGGGAGTAGAGCCACTTCACGGCGTAGTAGTCGTAGACGCCCATGCGAGGTGGGGTCATCTTCACGCCCTTGGCCCCGTCGCCGGGCTGTGCCACGTGATTGTAGCGGGCGTAGTCCATGATAGATACCGTGGTGCCGTACTTCTGCGTGAACGACGCCGAGCGTAGGGAGTCGGTGGGTATGGCGGCCGAGGAGGCCATATTATGCATGAAGCCGAGGCAGTGGCCTATCTCGTGCGATATGACGTTGCGCAGTGCGTCGCCCATCACCTCTTTGGGTAATTCCTTGCGGCGCACGGAGGTGTCGGCGGCGGCGGTCTGCAGGTAGCGCCACATGGCGATAAGGCGCGTGACGTCGTTATAAACCATAACCGAGGCGCTCACGAGTTCGCCCGTGCGGGGGTCGTCCCACGAGGGGCCCATGGCGTTCATTATCGAGATGGGTACGTAGCGCAGGCAGGAGTATTTCAGGTTGTCAGGGTCGAACTCGGGGTCGTCCGTGGGGTAGTCGAGCGCGCGGACGGCATCCTTGAAGCCGATAGCCTCGAACGGCTTGTTCCATTCCAGTATGCCCTCCCGGATATAGGGCTTCCAATCCTCGGGGAAGTTCTTGTCTATATAAAAGGTAATGGGCTTGGCCGGAGCGGTGAGTTCGCCTTTTTTGAACGCCGCCGTGTCGGAGGGCTCCAGGCGCCAGTGCTGGGCTAGGTAGAGCGGTTTCGTCCCGGCGTTCATGTCGGACGAGAAAAGGGCCTTGCGCGAGGTGAAAATATTCATGCGCGAGTCGGCGATACGAGGGCGCATTGGCTTCTCGGGTAGGAGCATGAGGGTGCGGGTGACCAGGGCTGTGAAGGGACTCTTTTTCTCCAGGCGGCTGGCGCTGGCGCCGCTGCCCTGCGACAGGTTGATCGAGTAGCTCAGGTAGCTCTTGACGGTCACATTGTCGTCGAAAGCCTTGATGTCGGAGAGGAAACTCTTGCTCCTCTCGAACATCACCTGCCTCGTGTAGGGCGGCCGGGCGTACTTGCTGTACGGGTCGAAGGGAGTGAGGTCGGGGTTTTCGCTTAAGAACAGGTCGGTGGCGTCGATAACCACATTCGAGCTGTCGGCGTTATAGGCCTCGATCTTGAACGAGGCGTAGATGCTCGGCAGGCTGGAGCGCTTCACGGCGTCGCTGATACCCGGGTCGCCGGGGGCCGCCTCATAGTAGCTGTATATGCGCCTGAGCTGGATATTGCCTCCCATCATCGTGAACATCACGTGCAGAGGGTCGCCCGGCTTGTAGCCCACCGCGCCGTGCTCGTTACTGCTGATCTCCGAAATGGTCGAGCCCAGGAGCATTTCGCGTCCGAACACCGACTTGGGAATTTCGAGCAGGAGCTTCACGCTGTCGACCTTATGCAGGGTGATGAAACCCTTTCGTGTGAGGCGCTTCTTGCCGTCGAAGAGCTTCTCGTAGTCCGATTTTTTCTTTACGGCAGGGGCTGCGGTGGTCGTAGTGGCCTTTTTGCCGACCTTGACCGATCTCTTTTTTGGGGCGGAGAATACGATGGCCGGAATAAGAGCGGCGATGCAAAGGAGGGTTGTTACCTTATATTTCATAGTGGTTATTTTGAATTTACTGTTTTTTTAGTTGCCCCTATGGCTTTGCGCAGCCGTGGAGCCATGATACTGTTGATGATGCCGATACATGCCACCAGGGCGAACGACCACCGCAGACTCGATGCCTGTGCGATGAAGCCTATCACCGGAGGCCCCAACAGGAATCCCAGAAATCCTATCGACGACACCGCCGCCAGTGCAGGCCCGGGAGGCATGGTGGTCGACTTGCCTGCCAGGCTGTAACAAATGGGCACTACCGACGATATGCCGAACCCAACTAACATAAACCCTGCCGTGGCAGTCACGAGCGTGGGGAATATCACCGCGACGGCCAACCCCGAGAATATGAGCAGGCCGCTCACCTGTATCACCCTCACCGCCCCGAAACGCATTATAAGGCGGTCGGCCACGAACCTTCCCGTGGCCATCATGCACATGCAGCCGATATAGCCTAAGCGCACGAGTTCTTTGGGCGGGTTTATCACCGTCTCGAAGTAGACGCCGCTCCAGTCGAACATCGTCCCCTCGCAGGCCATATTGGCGAAGGTGATAAGCCCCAGGAGAAGAATGTAGCGGTCGGCGCGGAATATACTTCCCTTCTCCTTATCTTTTTTCTCCGTGCGGGCCATGTCGCGGGGCAGGGTCATACGCCCCATGACCAGCAGGTTTATGGCGCAGATGCCGAATATGATGCAGAAGTGGCCGAACGGCTCTATGTCGGCAGAGACCATCCACGTGCTTATCACTCCGCCGACGAATCCTGCGATACTCCACAGGCCGTGGAACGTGCCCATGATACTACGTCCGTAGAGTCGCTCCACGCCCACACCCTGCGTGTTTATGGCGATGTTTGCCATATTGGCCGCCGAGCCGAAGAGGAATAGCGCGCCCCAGAGGTGCCACATCGAATCCATCAGCCCCAGCAGTACGAGCATCGCGGGATAAAACAGGGCCACCGTGGTCAGCACCCTGCGGCTCCCGAAGCGGTTGACCAGCATGGCCGATAACGGGACGGTGCTCAACTGGCCCAACGGGATGGCCAACAGGAGTGTTCCCAGCGCGGCATCACCCAATCCGAGGGTGTTCTTGATGTCGGGAATACGGCTCGCCCAACTGGCGAAGACCAACCCCTGCATAAAGAAGAAAGTCCCCACCGCTATGCGGTAATAGCACAGCGTGGTCATTCGTACTTCCGGCAACAATCCCATGATCTACTCCGCTATCACCCCCATCAATGCACCGTAGACGTTAGGGTCCGCGGGCTCTATGGCTACTTTAATAGACTTACCGGTATAGGGCTTGGAGAGCTTGATAAAGTTCATGCTCTGGTGGTTGCCTTTCACTTCGGCGAGCACTTCGCCCTTGTCTCCGTAGACGGTATAGTTCTTTATGCAGAACGGCATGGCCGCGTCGTAGTGGCCCATCTGCACGTTTTCCATAGCATGGTCGAAGTCGGTGTCGAAGAAAAGGCGCAGCGAGGATACGGTCTGCGGAGCGTCCCACGAGAACGTTACTTCCGGCGACTTATCCTCCGGCGCTGGGATCCAGCCGTTTGCAGAAAGATAGGGGCGGTAATAGCATCCGCCCAGGTTCTCTCCCCCGAAGCAATCCAGCGCGGAGCTGAACCCGAGGGCGAAGTTGGCTCCGTCGGGGCGGCGCTTAGGGCACCAGAATTCGAACGCCTCGACCCCGATGCCTTCGGGCGGGGTCTGCTTGCCGTAGTTCGACACGGCGGGATTGATATAATTGAATACCGATACCAGACCCGACACCAGCTTCGAGCTGAAAGGCAGGCTCACGAGCGGGTTTGTCATAAAACATATGAACACGTAGCGGGGCGAGGGGTATGCCTTGTCGAAATCCACCTCCACTTTATTCTCGCCCTTTTTCAGGGGTACCACGACGCGGGCGTCGGTGGTGTCCGGAGTGTAGTTTTCGGGCTTCTCTGAACTGCGAAGCTGTACTTCGAGCTCTGTATCTTTCTCAGCCCTGACGATCAGCGAAATTTTAGGTACGCGCCCGCTCACGGGGATTATCTGTGCGGCGGGATATTCTAACTTGAACATCTCGCCCGAGGCGGTCAGGGATGCGAGTTTAAGCTCGCTCGAAGTCTTGACCAGGGCCTTTTCTATAAGATTGTGTCCATCGGTTAGGCAAAGGCCGGGGATGAATTGCCCGGTTTTTATAAGGGCGGCCTGCAACATGCCGATATTCGTCTCCTCGGCGAGCAGAGCGGGGGATAATTTCTTGTCGAGGCATATGGCCGCCGCCATGCCGAAAGCCTGGCCGCCGTGGGCCGCGGTACACATGACGCGCGTGGAGCCGTTGGCCACGTGGGTGGCGCTGATGACCCTTCCGCCCACGAACAGATTGTCGAGGTCGGGGGTGACGTAGCAGCGGTAGGGGATGTTGAACACGCCCTTGCTGTGCCACTGGTTGCACCCGCTGCCTCCGGCGAAGACGCCGTCGGCGGGATGCAGGTCGATCGACCAGCCGCCGAAGGCTACGTCGTCGTAATGGGGGCGCTGCTCTATAACATCTTTCTGGTTTATCATATAGAGGCCCGTGAAGCGGCGGCTCTCCCTCTTACCGGGGAACAGTCCTGCCCATTCGAGCGTGAGATTCTTAGCTTCGGGGAATTTGCCGGAGTTCTTGATGTAGTTCCACACGCCGTAGACCACGCTCCAGAGCTTGTACTTGATCTGTTCGGTGTCCTTTATAGTGTCGAG
This sequence comes from Rikenellaceae bacterium, assembly GCA_031553875.1. Lineage (GTDB taxonomy): Bacteria > Bacteroidota > Bacteroidia > Bacteroidales > Rikenellaceae > JAVBKU01. The sequence goes on from JAVBKU010000010.1 coordinate 42,166, forward strand.
GCGGCCGCCGTATTCGAGCCACCAATACTTACAGCCGTGGTGTCCGGTGTTGAAATAGCCCGGGTTATCGAGCTTGGGGATCTGGGCCTCCACGTCCTTGAGAGCGAAGTCGGGAGCCACGAAATCGACCGGCTTGCCCGCGTCTTTCATGTAGAAGAGGATGCTGTGGCCCAATAGTTCGCCGTACTTATCCTTGTCGGGAGCGAAGCCTTCGCCGAACTCTTCCTTCTCCTCGGCGCCCATGCGGAACGAAGCTCCGGCCAGATAGCCCACGATGCCGTCGCCTGTACAGTCGGCGAAGAGTTTGCCCTTGAGCGTATAATGGGTGCCGTTCTGCGGGTTGAAGGCTTCGAGGGAGGTTATGCGCCTGTCGCCGTCCTTGTTTACTCCGTAGACGAAGGTGTTGAGCATCAGGGTGATATTGGGCTCTGCCAATACCTTGTCCACCAACACCATATCGAACAGCACCGGGTTGCCCTCCTTGTTGCGGAAGGTGTTCTCGACCATCAGTTCGTCGATCACGCCCCCTTCCCTCGACCAGCGGTTGTTGTTGCCCATGTGCGACGTGGCGCCCAGGGCCCAGAGCCTTACCTCGCTCGAGGCGTTGCCCCCTAAGACGGGGCGGTCCTGCACCAGGGCCACCCTTATACCCGCCCTGGCGGCAGTGATGGCGCTGCAAACGCCAGTGAGGCCGCCGCCGGCTATGACGTAGTCGAATTCGAGGGTTTCGTGCTGGAGTTCACGGTGTTTTTCGTATTTCTGGATAAGCATGATTTTTGGTGTTATGAGTATACTTATTTAAACAAATGGTATCACCTGAATAATATTAAAGCATGATTTTTTCTTTGTTACCTTTTGTACGCGCAAAAGGTAACCCAAAACGCGCCGCCTGCGGATATTTACTGACTCGCGGCTCCTCCATCCTAAAACGTCGAACTCCTCCTTTTTAGCGGGATCTTCGCCCCCGCTAACAGTCGTTAGACACAGCGTCGTTTTTTAACGGATTCCCTCGCCGCTCCTCCGGGCGTAAATAATCCGCAATAGCGGGAGTTTAGCGATTTTGTGAAAATCGCATAGAATTAGTTGTTTGCTAATAATTTGTATTCGTTTAGTCTTTCTTCCTGCTGAACATGTACAGCACAACGCCTATAATAAGCAGGAACAGGCCCACGGTCAGGGGCACGTCGCTTCCGGACAGGGCGCCGAGGATGGTGATGAATCCGCCGGAGATCATAGCCCCGAGGCCGATGACCATGACGCTGAACTTGTTCTGCTGCTTGCCGTCGTCGCTATCCGCCGAGAGATCGGGCGACTTCACGGTGAATGGTATCTGCACCCAGGGCTTCGCGAAGCGGTGGTATATCTCATAGGCGCAGAGTATCACCGCGGGGACCAGTACGCCCACCAGCATCTCTTCCTCCCTGTTGAACGAGAAATTGAACAACCACGGAGTGATGAACTTGAACAGAGCGTTCACCGCGAGACTGAATAAAGTCGTGTTGATAAGCACACGGCCGGAGAGATTCTTGGAGAACAGCGACCAGATCAGCGGCAGGTAGAGGGGTACGCCCGTGAGCGCCGCCACGCTGATAACCACATTCACGATACCGCCCATAAGGGGGACGAGCAACGCCACGATGATGGCCAGCAGGCCGAAGCCTATGGTCGAGCCACGGGCTATCTTCATCAGAGCCGTTTCAGTGGTCTGTGGCCTCAGGCGCTTGAAGATATCATTGGTGAACACTCCCGCCGAGATATTAAGAGTGGCGTTGAGCGAGCTCGCCGTGGCGAAGATCATCCCGCCCAGCATCAGGCCCAGCAGGCCCGAGGGCATGGCCTCCTTACACATAAGCAGGTAGGCGTTCTCGTTGGCAAGGCCTTCGAGACCGGGGTTGTAGATGCGGTAGATCATCGGGGGGAGCATCCACAGCACGGGACTTATCAGGTAAAGCACCCCGAACAGCCACCCCACTTTCTTGGCCTCCTTGGGGCTCTTGACGCTGGTATATCGCTGCACATAGGCCCAGTTGCCACCCAGGAAGAACAGGTTATAGAACATGAACGCCACTATAAACACCCAGCTGAACTCTCCGGAGAATATCTTGAAGAAGCCTTCGGGAGCCTTCTCGATCAAGGCCTGCACGCCACCGATCTTGTCGAACGACAGGGGGATGACGATGACCACGGCTGCAGTGAGTATCAGGAATTGCAGCACGTCGGTCACCACCACGGCCCTCAGGCCGCCGATAGTCACATATATGATGCTGAACGCGCCCAGGAGCAGTATGCTCGTGTTGAGCGGCATCTCGGTGGTCACCTCGATTATCTTGGCGATGGGGTAGAGGAACGCCCCGGTGGTGAATACCGAAATGAACAGGAAGAGGTAGGTGTACATCTTCTGTATATTTACCCCGAAGCGGCCTGTGATATATTCGGCGGCGGTGAGGCATCCGGTCTTGTTCCAGCGGGGGGCGACTAAGAAGCCCACGGCGAAGCCCGCAACGCACATGGTAAGCTGTATGGTGATGGCCACCCAGCCCAGCGAGTAGGCAATGGAGCCCCACACCACGAAGGTGCCGGCGGAGAAGAAGCCCATGAACAGCGACAGGCCGCTGATCCACCAGGGCACATTACCGCCCCCGGCGAAGAAACTCTTCATGTTCTTGCCCGTGGAGGAGAACGCCGACCCGGCGATAATAACGCCGATGGCGAAAAGGATGATCGTTGCGTAATCGAGAAGATTCATTGCGTTTTAATAGGTTGGTTTATGGGTTTGGTTTGTTGTCTTTTGTAGTTTCCGCGGGCGTGGTCAGTTCTGATGTTGCCGGTGTTTCGGTGGCTGTGCTGTCGGTGCTGATAACCGTCTGGGCGGGCAGGGCGGATACGGAGCGCCTGCGCCCCAAGGCGGCCCTGTTGCTCTCTGCTATGGAGCTGAAGCGGGCGAGTATCTCGTTGCTGAGGCTTACCCTCGACGCCTCCACCTTGCGTACCTCCACGGGGGTGATGGCGTCCTTGTACTTGGCCTTGACGATCTTATATTTCATGTTGTCGAGGTTGCCCGTGATGTCGATACCCGCCTTGAACGGCAGGGGCGACTTGAGTACCGATACATGGTAGTCGAAGTTCATATCCAACCCCTGGCGGCCACCCACGGCGGCGCGGTAGCGGTCGATCTCCACCACGAAGGGGTAGATGGTCACGTTGCCGTCCTTCACGGTGATGTTGACCGATATACTGTCGATTAGGTTGTGCTTCTTGTTCTTGAACATCAGGGTTTTGGATATCTCGGCGAATGTCTCCCCGTCCATCAGCACGAGGCTGTCGCCGCGTATGTACATGGCGGCATGCAGTGACGGGATACGGATGTTGAGTGCCGAGTCGAGCCTGCCTTCGGCCGTGATGTCCATGTCGATCCTGCCCTTGAACGAGCGGAGCATCGGGATTATCGAGTCCATCGACGGCAGAGCCTCCACCACCTTGGCGATATTGGCGCCCCTCACCCTCAGGTCGAAGCCCGCATAGCCCCTCTTCTTGTTGGCCGCCCGGTACACCATCACGGTGTTGACCCTGGCGCCCATGGAGGTCATACCCATATCTTCGAGGTAGACCACCTGGTTCTTGATACTCATCTCGCCCTTGACGTGCTCGAGGGTCATCTTGTCAAATAACACGGTATCGATGTCGGAGGTCAGTTCGAGGTTGAGGTTCTTGGGTACGATGAACAGCTCCATAGAGGCGGGGGTCGACTCTCCCGACTCGTGGTGGGCGTCGGAGAGGGTCGTGTCGATAGGGGTCGACATCGCGGCTATGAGCTGGTTGCAGTCTATACGGCGGGACTTGGCGTTGAGCCTTGCGGTTATCATCTCGTCCTTGGTCATGCCGTTGTAGAGGTTTTTGACGGTGCCCGTGGCTGTGATATTCGACCGTCCCATGCGGATGGAGGCGTTACGCAGGGTTATCACGTCGTCGTCGAGGTCGACAACCGTGCGACTTATCCTCACAGGCAGGCCGAAGTCGGGCGAAGAGAAGCGCAGCCTGCGGAAGCCGAGCTCACCCTTGGGGGTCCAGAGCGAATCGCGGACTTTCTCGGCCTCTAATTTTATCTCGGCCTCTTTCAGCCCCAGTTTAATATCGTTGTAGTTGGTAGAGAGCGAATCGGTGTGGAGGGCGAAGGAGACCAGCGGCTTGCGGGGATTCTTCACCCCTGGCCTCAGACCGAATTCGGCTGTGGACACGCCGTTGAATACAGATACCGAGTCGCCCATGGAGAAGTTGAGCTTGCTCATGGATATCGCGCCATTCACCCTGATTATGTGGGTGGTATCCTTGGGGATGGTTGATGATATGTTGGCGGTCAGCTTCTCCACGGTGCCGTTACCCATAGGGCTGGTGAAGCGTATATGGCGCACGTCGAGGGCGGCGGCCAGCTTGCGGCTGTCCTTGAAGCGCAGCGTGGCGTCGCACGAAAGGTCGAAGCCACTCTCGGCGTCCTTCACGTTGAATTTCTTGAAGTCGAGGTCGCCGAAGAGCTTGATACGGCCCAGGTCTTGGTTCTGCAGTGAGGAGAGGCGGCACTCGAGCTTAACGTTGGCGTCGAGAGTCCCGGTGATGCTCAGACCCTTCTGTAGGGGGAAGGTCTTGGCCATGGCGTCGAGGTCGATGGCCGACTTGGTGGTGAGCGTGATATGCGGGTCGCCGAAGAGTTCCTCGACCTTGGCAGTGGCCAGGATGCTGGTCTTCATGCCCTCGAGGCGGAATATCTTGAGGTCTATGTGTGAGGGTTGTTCCTTGCTCATGTCGATAAAGGCGTCGAGGTCGGCCGACAGGTGGTCGATGCCGTAGGGCAGGCCCTTGTATTTGGCCGAGGCGTCTTCTATCTGTATGCAGAGGGTCACCGTCGGGATCTTATCCTCGCCGTAGGTGCCTTTCACGTTGCCTTCGACCTTCACCGAGCCCGAGGCCGACACCTTGTTGTCCTTGAAGATAGACTCAGGGATCATTGACAGCACCTTCTCTACCGAGGGGGCCTTGAGGCCGTAATTCACATCCACGTCGAAGTTGTTGTAGAGCGAATCGGGAGCTATCGTGCCGTCGACGTCGAGGGTTATGCCATTGAGGGTGAGCTCGGTATCGGAGAGGGTGTAGGTGTTGGTCTCGTTGTCGGCGGAGATGCGGGTCCGGATCGAGGCGGAGAGCTTCTCTATCATGCGCTCCTCCTTGTAGCGGAACACGATGCTGCGGCTCTCGAATTCGAGGTTCACGGCCGAATGTTTCTTGGTCATCGACATGTCGATACGGGCGTTGGCCCCGCTCACACGGGCGTAGATACCCGCGGGTTTGTCATTGAAGGTCACTTTGGTGCGGCGCAGTTCTATGTTGCGCACATTTATCTCGTCGAAGAGGCTGTCGTCGAAGGTCACTTCTTCTTCCTCGCCGAATTCGTCGGTGAAATCTTCGGTCACCTTCACGATATCCCAGTTGGCCCTGCCGGTACTGTCGACGTAGGCGTAGACGCGGCCGCGGTCGATAAGGATATTGTAGATGTCGATCTTCTTACTGCGGGCGTAGGCCATGGGGTTGAATTCCAGTACGCACTTATCGAACGAAATGAGCGAGTCGCGGCGTGTGATCACCGTGTCGAAGGAGTTCATGGACACGAGCGAGCCCTTGTCGAGCCTGACGCCGAAACGCGGGAAGGTGGAGAAGAAGGTGAGTTCCACGCTCTCTATCTCCAGGTGGGCGTCGAGGTTTTCGTTGGCGGCCCCGAGTACTATGGGCGTGAGTTTCGCCGGGGTGAAAACAAAGTTTACGGCTATGGCTACCGCCACGATAATCAACAGCAGGATGGAGCAGACGGTAATGACCGTTGCCCTGATGGAACGTTTCAGCCAGGTCTTCATTTGCGAGAGAGTTGAGAAGGGTTTTGAATTAAGAAATATATGTAAAGCCTCGGCGTACCCTAATATTCTACAAATATAGCGAAAGGTAAGAGCAGAGCGTCGAACTTGTTCGTAAGCTATGCCGAACCGAATCCTATATTCTGCAAATATACCAATCAATTTCGGTTTTGGAAACCTGCGTACGTCAAAAACAGACAAAAAAACGCCCCGTTTTTGTTATCTCGAAATAAGAGTCTAAATTTGGCGTCGTATGGTGATTTCAAGAGAGATGAAAAACGTATCCGGAGGAGTGCGAAGGATCGCGCTGCTGCTGTTTTCGGTGCTGGCACTGAATGCGGTGGCAGGCGTTGCCATGCAGGCCCCTGTGAGCGACCTCGGGCAGGCCCGTTCCTCGTCCCACGTGGATACCATGCCCGCTTTCTCGCTTTGCGATTCTTCCCTTACGTCGTTCGCCGAGGTCGTTAGCGTTGCCGGAGGGCCTTCGGGGCCCGGTTGCGTGAGGAATATATCTTCCGGCGGAGGATGCCACGGCGGTGGCACTGCTGCCGTGACTCCCGGAATATGTGGCGACTGCCGCAAGGCTCCGGTGGTGCTGTCGCTTTTCGCCGAGGCCGAACTTCTGGCATCCTATGGCATGTCCCAATCGGGATATTATATCTACGCCCTGCGCCGTATCCGTATTTAGCTTCCTGCGTTTTCTTAAAGATTTCCGTTGTCCCGCCCTTTGGAGTAAAGGCCGGGCGCGGAGCGTTACGATCATGTCAAACAAGCTAAAAACGAAATAATTATGGATACGACAATAATGGCCGGAGATGTCTTCAGTGCCAACGATAACAACCTTTCAAAGAAAATGAACCTCAAGGCCACGGCCGTTTCTGCGGGTGTCACCCTGCTGGGCGTGGCGCTGTGGGTGTGTTCCAAGATGTTCCTCTACGCCCCCGATTCGTCGCTCTACATGTTCGCCATGTTCGTGGCAATAACTGTATTTTGCGTGGGAGCGACGCGACTGCTGTTCTTCGGTAAGGAGTACGTCTACAAGCCCACGGGCAGCGTGGTGAAACAATACTCAATGCTTTACAAGGGCGAAGACCTCATCCCTGTAACCAGGGCCGTCGAGGCTTCGGACGTGGCCTCCGTCGGCAAACTCCGTAAGGATGACAACGCCGGTCTAAGGCTCGATATACTGCTGTCAGACGATGGGAAGTTCGCCTCGTGCCAGATTTTCAAATGGGTACCCCATAGTTTCGAGCCCGCCTCCAAGGTGTATTTGCTGGGCGCCGAAGCCGCTTCGCAATTGGCGGAATATGTCAAGAAAGAGGAAATAGCTCCGGTGAAATAACGGGAGTTGTAATTGGTGAGGTTATTCGGATCGCCGGACTTGTGAAAACAAGTCCGGCGATTTATTTTTGGAGTTGTGTCGTGATAATACCATGTTTTTTAAGGCGCCCACCGAGCGCCTGCCTCCGCCAATTGCAAGATATTCGCTGACAGTAGTCTCTCTAACGAGGCGCGAGCCTCGTGCAACTGCCGCTTCGGGCTTCTGCCGGAAACAGGTCTCGTGAGGGAGATCACCCTCAGTTATCGTGTAACGAGGGAAGCTCCCGGAAGAGACCCCGGCAGAAGACGCGGCTAGACCTTTTGCTACTTTTGCGGCAATGGCAAAAGTAGGAAGACTGTAAATTTCATGTTAACACGATTTCTTCGCACCTTTTGAACGCACAAAAGGTGCTACCAAAATGCGCCCCGCCGATGAAGATTTCCTGAATATTCGCTTGTAAATCCTAAATCCCAGAACTCCTACTTTTAGTCTTCGCCCTTTCAGGGCTTCGCCTAACGTCGTCAGACATGCTGGGAGTTCTTAACGGATTTACTGCGCTGCTATTCCGGGCGTAAATCTTCAAATGCGGGGATTGCAGGCGCTTTGCGCCTTATGATTTTGCGGGCGTGAATATCCACAATTGGCGGGGAGCAGGTGCTTGTCAAGCACCTTAAATAAATACTATCATCACATTTCTTTATAACCACTCAATTCCCTGCCTCCCCTCAAATTTACATTTGCGTTATCGAAAAAAGATAATACCTTTGCCGTTGCAATGGTTCCTGAAATTTTGGGATTAAAAGGGAATGCCGTGTAAGTCGGCAACAGTTCCCGCTGCTGTAAGTTCCTTGCTTCCAATACGGAAGCTATGTTGACCAGACACTCTTTGCCACTGACTTTTCCGGAAAGTCGGGAAGGCGTCCGGTCGCGGAATAAGTCAGAAGACCTGCCTAAAGCATGATTTATAACGGATTTTACTCCTGCGGAGAACAAGGGGTGGCCTGTAATGCTTTTGTCGGACTTCCGGTCAAGAACAATCTCAGACACTTTCGGTTTTTAACTCTTCCCCGCGTGGCGTAAAGGCTGCTTGGGAGAGCGGTTATGTCCATATTTTATTAACCGGGAAAACCGATTTAAGTAATGAAAAAAATCTTTGCCCTTTTGTGTGTGGCCGTTTTTGCGGCCGGTTGTACCAACGATGACGGCGGCCCGTCGCAACTCGTATTTAAGGTAGGCGGTGAAAACTACCCTGTGTTCGAGTATGGAGAGTCCGTCGATTTCCCTCTTGTGAAAAATTCCCTCGCCGAAGATGTGACCTACTCTGCCCCCTCGGGGTGGACCGTGGCGGTCCTCGACGGTAAAATAACCGTTACCGCACCGGCTTCGAACTCGGGCGGGAACGAATGCAGAGGTCAGCTTACCATAACCGCCAACGGCCCCAAGGGCAGCGCCACACATTCGATGGATGTGGTGGCGGGAGATTTCGACGTGTTCACGTTCGAGAAAGTCCCATCCGTATACCTTGCGAGCGATGCCTACGGCGCCAATCTCTATACCTCCGACCCCGTAGACCCCAACCAATACAAGAGCTACTGCGATACGGGCGCCGGCAGCGACGGCACCACGCTCACAGTGGGCGTCAACGAGAGTTACGGCAGTTATGACTTCTGGAACGGCGGTATCGCCATCTCGCGCTTCAATAATATGACCGACGCCAGCTACCTTAACCAGTGCAGCGTCTACTTCAGCTATCCGGGCAAGGGCGGCGGCCACAGGGGCTCTAACACCTTCGCCGTGCACAACGGCTACGACGCCGAGTATTCCCAGGGCAGTAGCATGTATTTCGCGGATGCCGGCGACGCCCGCGTGATCGACCATATATTCGTGAACAACGCCACTTATGTCTATCTCACAATGGCCAACGGCGGTGGTTTCGGAGCCAAGAAATTCAGCTATGAAGACGGCGACTTCCTCCAGGTGACCGTTACGGGATATGATATATCTGGGTCGCCCGTGGCGGCTCCTCCCGTGGTATTCCACCTGGCCGATTTCCGTACGGCGGAGTCCCCCGGCATAATCAAGGAGTGGACGAGGGTCGACCTCGCCTCCCTGGGTGCGGTGCATAAGTTGAAATTCGATATGTCGGGCAGCGACATGGGCGAATACGGGATGAATACCCCCGCCTACTTCTGTTTCGACGACGTGGCTGTGGTAAAGGCTGATTGATGTTGCGCGCGGTGTCGACATATAGGTTTTTATTCCTGCTGTGGGCCTTGCTCGGCCTCTCATCCTGCATGGACTACGGCCCCATGGACGAGAGTGATTTCGAGTTCGGCGGCGGGGGTGTCTTCGTGGTCAACGAGGGCAACTTTATGTTCGGCAACGCCACTCTCTCATACTACGATCCCGACACGAAGGAGGTCGTTAACGAGGCCTTCTCCCGCTCCAACGGCATAGCCTTGGGCGACGTGGCCCAGTCGATGACCATTCACGGCGGCCTGGCCTACGTGGTGGTCAACAGGTCGGGGGTGATATTCGTGATCGACCCCGCGTCGTTCAAGGTGGCGCGTACCATCGCGGGTATCCCGTCGCCACGCTACATACATTTTTTAAGCGACTCCAAGGCCTACGTCACTCATCTGTATTCGCCGAAGATAACCATCCTCGACCCCCGTTCCGGTACGGCCACGGGGAGCGTCGACGCGCGCGGCCATGCCTCCACCGAGCAGATGGTGCAGTGGGGCAGGTACGTCTTCACCAACTGCTGGTCGTACGATAACAAGGTGCTTGTCATAGACAGCGAGACCGATGCCGTGGTGGATTCGATCACCGTGGGCATACAGCCATCCTCCCTGGCCATAGACCGTAACGGTAAACTCTGGGTGCTCTCCGACGGCGGGTACGAGGGTAACCCCTATGGCTGGGAGGACCCGTCGCTGTCGAAAATCGACGCCTCGACAAGGCAGGTGGAGAGAGTCTTTACCCTAGACCGGGGCTCCGGGGCGCGGGGGCTGTGCATGAACGGCGCGCGCGATACGCTCTACTATATCAGCCGCTCGGTATGGCGGATGGGAGTGGGCGACGACAGGCTTCCGTTAAGGCCTTTCATTTCGGCGGGCTCCACGATATTTTATTCGCTGGGCGTAGACCCCTCTACTTCGGAGGTATACCTCGGCGATGCGATAGACTACTCCCAGCCGGGGATGGTGTACCGTTACAACGGGATGGGAGAACTTGTAAACTCCTTCCGGGCGGGGATAAACCCGGGCGGGTTTTGTTTTAAATAGTGTAATCCATGTTACGTATCTATCTTTTATAGTTAGGTAGTGAAGGTTCGTTTATTTGTTTTCAGTTTTGCCGTGCAAAACTGTCGGCCCGCAGCCACCCGGCGCGGAGGGCCGAAAATCTCGCTTACAGCTTGATTTTGGCCACCGCTGGCTGCTTGCCGAGGCGAAAAATATATTTTATCATAACCCCATGAAGGTTGTTTCCAACATATCTCGTTCACGTTCCGTGACATGGCTGTTCCTCCTGGGAATCGCCCTGCTTGTCGTGTCGTGCAACGGGGGGACTATCATCGAGGGCGACGGGGCTAAGCCTCTTATCACCTTCCGCAACCAGAGCCACGTCTACAAGGTGAAAGTGGGGCGGGATACCACCCTGCGCCCGGAGATTCTCAGGGGCGAGGGGGCGAGGTTCGTCTGGTCGCTCGACAGCGGCGACGGACAGTGGCGCGTGGTGGGCGATGAGCCTACGTATACTTTCTCTACGGATGGATTAGCGGCGGGCGATCAGTGTTTCCTCAAGTTGAAGGTCACCAACTCCCACGGCAGCAGCGAGGACGAGGTGAGAATGGACGTCGTGGCCCTGGCTCCGCCGGTTGTTTCTTTCGGGGTGGCAGCGGGAGGCATCGACGTGGTGCAGGGGCGGGAATACGTCATAGAGCCGGAAGTCACCGCCGACGGAGCGACCACATACGAGTGGAAGATGGATGGGCAGACCGTCGGAACGGAGGCCACCTACACCTTTACGGGCGATGAATTGGGCTCCCACACTCTGGAACTTACCGCCACTAACGAGGACGGCACGGGATCGGGGAGCGTGGAGGTCAACGTCGTGGAATCGATACCCGTCACCGCCCGCTTCCTGCCCGCGTACGGCGGTGTGGATGGCTCGACGAGGTATATCCCTGCTGGGCGTACCATATATTTGAAGCCATTCGTGTCGGGGGCTTCGAATCCCTCTTATTCATGGACTGTCGGCGGGGAACCTGTAGCCGAAACTTCAGGCCTATTCGCCTTTACCCCTGCTTCAGAGGGCAGTTACGAGGTGGCGGTGAGCGTTGCCGACGAAGACCCCTCGCAGGCCCTGCGCCTTTCGCCCTCCCTGCGCCAGACGGGCCGTAGCGCTACGGTGGCGACCGTTACCGTGGTGTGCGTGGGGCAGGATCATAAACGCCAACCCGGCCCATCGAGTGCGGCCCGCTGGAGCAGTATAATGGAGTACCTACCCGCACCGGGGCAGTTTATAGGCGAACCCCTGAGCGGCTACAACAACGAAACCACGATGGAGCAGGCGTGCGCCTATGCCGAGGCGAGGCTTACCGCCGGGCGTTTCGTGTCGCTGGGGGGATTCGGAGGTTATATAATAGCGGCTTTCGACCACAGCATCCTGCGCAGGGGGTCCCTCGCCGGGCCTGCTTCGGCGGGCGACTGCGACTTCTCGGTGTCGGGCAACCAGTTCGACGGTGGGTCGGAGCCGGGCATTGTGTGGGTGATGCAGGACACCAACGGTAACGGCCTCCCCGACGACGAGTGGTACGAGTTGCGCAGCTCGGAGACGGGCAAGGCCACGACATGGAACGACTATGCCGTGACCTACTACCGCCCCCCCGCCGCGCGTACCAATGTGGCGTGGAAGGACAACAGGGGTAATAAAGGCTCGGTCGACATCCTGTCGTTCCACACCCAGAACAGCTACTATCCGTCGTGGGTGGAGGGGGATTCCTACACCCTCTACGGCACCCGCGTGAAAAGCACTACCTACTACGACGCCTCCCTGTACAAATGGGTGCATGGGGCGTTGGGATGGGGCTATGTCGACAACGCCGGGTCGGACAGCCAGGCGGGGAGCCTTCCCGCGGGGAGCGATCCTGATACGGCCGCCGCTTGCAAGACCTACTTCAAGATAGCCAATGCCATTAATGCCGCGGGAGAGCCCGCGGGGTTGGACTATATAGATTTCATCAAGGTGCAGAACGCCGTGAACGCCAAGGCGGCGGTGATCGGGGAGTGCTCCACCGAGGTGCTCGACGTCAGGGATGAGGGGCTGGGGAGGTGATTTTTAAGTAGTTAGTTGTGATGATTGATGATTTATTCCGGCTTGCATGGCAAGCCTCAGCCCGTAGCCACCCCCGGCGAAGGGCTGAAATCAAGTTTCATTCCCTCGCTGGCTACGGACTGGATCGTAGCTCTGAGCATCGTCAATGAGTTAAGAATAGAGAAGCTTATACATTAATATAGTTGTGCGCAAGTTAATTTCGACAGTCCTTATATTTTTAGTCTTCATCGCCCGTGGAGCCTCCGCACAGGAGGTCGCCGCCCGGGATGGAGACCTGTCGCGCCCTATAGAAATAGAAGAGGTGAAAGTCCCCGCCGGAAGCCGCCTGCCCGACATCGGCACGCAAAAAACCGTGATGGACTCCGTCGCCCTACGCGATAATATCACCAGTAACCTTGCCGACGTGATCTCCCACAACAGCTCCGTATTCATCAAATCCTACGGCCGGGCCACGCTCTCCACAGCCTCGTTCCGCGGTACGGCGCCCTCGCACACGCAGGTGTTGTGGAACGGAATGAAGCTCAACTCTCCGATGCTCGGGATGGTCGACTTCTCGCTTATACCCTCGTATCTTATCGACGCTATGAGCCTATATCACGGGGCCAGCTCAGTGGGTGTCACCGGAGGCGGGCTGGGCGGAGCCATCACCCTTTCCACACGCCCCGAGCAGGTCGACGGTTTCGCCGCGAGATACATACAGGGGATAGGCAGTTTCAGTACCTACGACGAATTCCTCGACCTATCCTACGGTGGCAAAAGGTGGCACGGGACCACCCGCGTGTCCTATTCATCTTCGGACAACGACTTCACCTACACCAACTACAACAAGAAGAATTATATATACGATCAGGCGGGTAATATCACCGGATTCACTTACCCCCGCGAGAGTAACCGTAACGGTGATTTCAGTGACTTTCACATTCTCCAGGATCTGAGCCTGCAAAGCCGCCGCGGCGACCGCTGGAGCCTCTCGGCGTGGTATATGCGGTCGTTGAGGGGCGTGCCGATGCTTAGTGTCGACTATTCTGATCCCGGGCGCAGCCGAGGAGAACAACGGGAGCGCACCCTGCGGGCCGTGGCGGGATGGAACAGGCAGAAAGACAGCTACAAACTTGACCTCAAGGCGGGCTACACCTACACCGACCTGCGCTATACCTACACCGCCGACCCCGGGAGCGGACAGGTGAGCGATCTGATAAACTCCCAGGGTTATGTCAACAGCTTCTTCTCCCGGGCCGAAGGGGAGTATTTTATCGCCGACAAGTGGATGTTCTCGGGTAATATATCCTTCACACAGGATCATGTCAGAAGCATCGACAATGAGGCTCCTACCACCACCGCCGGGCCGTATATTAAGGGTTACGACTGGGCCCGTACCGAATTATCCGGCTTCGCCTCAGTGAGGTATAAGCCGACCGAGAGGTGGGGCATAACGCTCAACCTGCGCGAGGAGGTCTACGCCTCTGATTTCACTCCTTTGATACCGGCCCTGTTGGCCGAATACACCCTGTCGAAGCGGGGCGAGGTGGTGCTCAAGGCCTCCGCTGCGCGCAACTACCGCTATCCGAGCCTTACCGATCTATATTTCATGCCCGGTGGCAATCCCGATCTACAGCCGGAAGATGGATACATGTACGACGGAGGCATAGGGTTTACGATAGGCAAACGCGAAAGCCGCTTCCGCTTCCATGGCGAGGCGGCGGGATTCGACTCCTATATAAATAACTGGATATTGTGGCTGCCTGCCGTCCAGGGGACATTCCAGGGTGTGTGGTCGCCGATGAATGTGCGCAGGGTGCACAGCTACGGCCTCGAGGCCAAGGCGGATATGACCTGGAATATGGGCAGCGGGTGGGAGCTCTATCTCGCGGGCGTCTTCGGTATTACCCACTCGACCAACCACGGTGACCCCATGAGTTACGGGGACGAATCCGTGGGTAAGCAGTTGGTCTACATTCCCGTCTATTCATCGGCTGTGACCGGCCGCCTGTCGTGGAAGAAGTGGATACTCACCTACAAGTGGAATTATTACAGTGAGCGTTTCACCACTTCGAGCAACGAACCGACCCGGGTGGGGCTATTGACGCCATATTATATGAACGATGTGTCACTGGAGAAGAAATTGGGATTGCGTTTCGCCGACCTGTCATTCAAGGTGTCGGTCAATAACCTTTTCGATGAGGAGTATGTGTCGGTGCTGTCGCATCCTATGGCTGGGCGTAATTTCGGGCTGTATATAGAAATAGCTCCGAGGTTTAAGAGGAGGTAAATATTAATCCACCCAGCGGGGGCCCTCGGTGCCTAACGCCTATAAACGTGCCGTCGCTATATGCCCAAAGTACCTTGACTTAATGGCGTATTGAAAATACTTTCATCTCCGCGGCTGCGGGGGTCGCACCGGAGGTGCGAGCCGCGGAGATGAGCATCGCGGAGCGCGATGCAGATGTTGTTGAAAAAATAATTTTTAAAGCGCCTGTGGCGCTTACCCTCCGCCAATTGTGGATATTCACGCCCGGACAGGGGTCGAGGGAATCCGTTAAAAAACGACGCTGTGTCTAACGACTGTTAGCCAGGCCGCAGGCCTGGCTAAAAAGGAGGAGTTCGACGTTTTAGGATGTACGAAGACTCCTGTCAGTGAATATCCGCAGGCGGCACTTTTTGGGTACCTTTTGTGTGCACAAAAGGTACAGAAGAAGTATTGTTATTAAGACTTTGCAGTAATTCTTTCGCCTTCGGCGACCTACTTTTAGCATCGCCCTAAAAGTAGGCAAAAGGTCTAGCCGCGTCTTCTGCCGGGGTCTCTTCCGGGAGGCTTCCCTCGCTACACGGTAGCTCAGGTGATCTCCCTCACGAGACCTATTTCCGGCAGAAGCCTGAAGCGGCGTTCGCACGAGGCTTGCGCCTCGTTGGGAGGGCGTAAATATCTCGCAATTGGCGGAGGGCAGGTGCCCGGCAGGCACCTTAAGATATGTTGTAGGAAGATACCCTTGTTGATGTGTTCAAAAGGTGCGAACTTACTTCCTGTAATACTCCAAAAAATTTATCAGTACCGCCATATTGTCCACGAACGACTTGGTGGTGATGCCCGTCTTGGGATTTTTGTCTTCGTAGGGCGAAGTATCGTACTTGTCGCCCACGTCGGTGGTGGCGTAGGCGGTGGTCTCGCCGCCTGTGGCCGGGCCGTCGCCGATGTAGGCGTTGGCGGTTATTTTAAGCGGTACGGGCCAGAATCCACGCGAGTTAAGCTCCTTTATCACGTCGTCCACATCCTTCTCGGCCATGGGCATGCCGTCCGCGATCATAAAATATTTGGGCAGCGGCACGAGTCCCTTTTCCAGTAATGGCGAGCCTTTGGTGGCCTCCTCCACGGTCATCTTCAACAGCGCTTCATAGTTGTCGTGCAGGGCCTTGATACGGATCCTGCGGTACTGTCCGTAGTGCTTGAGAAGATTCTCGAAGCTCTGGTCGGCATAGTAGAGGCCGTTCACTACGTTCGACCCCTCGCGATGAACGTAAAGGGGTTTGTTCGTTCCTATCTCCACGAATGTGGGGCAGTAGATGATGCTGTCGCTGTTCTTCATGCCTACCTTGTCAAGGTCGCTCTGCGGTATTTTGGTCGATTCTATCCAGCGCAGGGCGTCGGGGATGCGGGCGAGGAACTTGTTGTCGCCCGTGAGGCGGTAGAACTCCATTAATTTCTGTACACACTTAGCCGAGGCCTGAGGCATCAGCGAAGTGGGCTCATAGGTGCGTGCGCCGGTGGGGGTGAGGTCGGGCAGGGTGTACTGCTCGGCCCAGCCAGCCTGCGGGTCGCCCTGCTGCAGGACGAGGATACAGTTCATGGCGCGGTAGATAGGGTCGAGGATGCGCTTCTCGCCGAGAGACTGATGGCAGCGCAGGAGGAATTCGATATTCTGGTCGGCCACGTCGTCGTTGAGGGTGATGAACGAGGTGTAGTCGGGCTTGCCGTGGTGAGAGAACTCATTACGCAGGGGGAACCTCTGCGGCCATCCGCCGATGGGGTACTGGCTGCCGAGTATGAAGTCGATGGCCTTGTCGAGCGCGGGGCGGAATTTGGGATCGTACTTCTCGACGTACATCCTCAGCAGGAGGTTGGCGCACATGGCCGTGCCGCAGTCGTCGAAAGTGGCGTTGCCGTAGTAGTGCTGGAATTCTTCGAGCCGCCAACCGTTCTTGCCCACTGTGTTGTACCAATCCTTGAGCGAGGCCTCGCCCGCGAAGTCGATGATATAGTTCCATCCGCCGCTGGGATGCTGGCCCCAAATGAGGGCATAAGCGATCTTCTCGGCGGCCTCATAATAGTATTCGTCGCCTGTGGCGTGGTAGGCGTCGAGCATCAGGTGGCCCACGTCGGGGGTGCTGGGCGGCTGTACCCACACCATGGTGCGCTTGGCCTCCATCTCGCCCCACGTGCGGGAGAAGTCGGGCAGGTAGCTCCACACGAAGCCGCCGCGGTAGCTCACCGTGTCCATCATAAAGCGCGCGGCCTTTTTCATCGTGGCGAGCGCCTCTTTTTTCATATTGTCTATCACGCCCTGCTCCTTTTTCGACATGGGGCTTTGCGCCATAGAAGTAACGGATGAGGCGGCTGAGAATACCACTGCGAGGGTGAGGATGAGAAGAGATTTATCGCTTGATTTCATCTTTATTGGGCGTTTTACGGTCAGAGTTGCCGATATTCATCGGCGCGTCATAAATATTATGTAAATATATTCAGAAATAGTGAAAAATACATCACTAAAGATTTTAAAAGCCCGGGTGAAAACATTATCTTTGTCGGGTTTAAGTTGTTTGTAACGCCCTGACATAGCCCTATATGCCGCCGGAATAGCCCCCAGAGGGCATCGCAGGCCGCCCCGAACGAGTCAAAACGAAAACACACTATAAGACGAAAGAAGCATGAGAGAAAGAATCGACGTAAAAAAAGTGCTTGTTCTGGGCTCGGGAGCCCTCAAGATCGGACAGGCCGGAGAGTTTGACTATTCGGGATCACAGGCGCTGAAGGCGCTGAAGGAGGAGGGCATCGCCACCGTTCTGATCAATCCCAACATCGCCACGATCCAGACCTCCGAAGGCATCGCCGATAAGGTCTACTTCCTTCCCATCACCCCCTACTTCGTCGAGGAAATAATCAAGAAAGAGAAGCCCGACGGCCTCCTGCTCGCCTTCGGCGGCCAGACCGCCCTTAACTGCGGTACGGAGCTCTACCTAAGCGGCACCATACAGAAATACGGCGTCAAGGTGCTCGGCACTTCGGTCGAAGCCATCATGTACACCGAGGACCGCGACCTGTTCGTCAAGAAACTCAACGAAATAGACGTAAAGACACCGCGCAGCTTCGCCGTGGAGAACATGGACGACGCTTTCGCTGCCGCCGACAAGATAGGATTCCCTATAATCATCCGCTCGGCTTACGCCCTGGGCGGTATGGGCAGCGGATTCTGCAACAACAGGGCCGAGCTCAAGGCCCTGGCCGAGAACGCTTTCAGCTATTCGCCCCAGATCCTTGTCGAGGAGTCGCTCAAGGGTTGGAAAGAGGTCGAGTTCGAGGTGATCCGCGACCGCAAGGATCACTGCTTCACCGTGGCCAGCATGGAGAACGTCGATCCGCTCGGTATTCATACCGGCGAAAGTATCGTGGTGGCCCCCACCTGCTCGCTCGACGAAGCGGAGCTGAAACTTCTCAAGGATATTTCCACCAAGACCATACGCCACCTCGGTATCGTGGGCGAATGTAACATACAGTACGCCTTCAACTCCGAGACCGACGACTACCGCGTGATCGAGGTTAACGCCCGCCTGAGCCGTTCGTCGGCCCTCGCGTCCAAGGCTACCGGATATCCGCTCGCTTTCGTGGCCGCCAAGCTGGCCCTGGGTTACAGCCTCGACGAGATCGGCGAGATGGGTACGCCCAACTCGGCATACGTGGCCCCGTCGCTCGACTACATCATCTGTAAGATACCCCGCTGGGACCTCAGCAAGTTCGCCGGCGTATCGAGGGAGATCGGCTCGAGCATGAAATCCGTGGGCGAGATCATGTCCATAGGTATGACATTCGAGGAGATAATCCAGAAGGGCCTGCGCATGATAGGTCAGGGGATGCACGGCTTCGTGTGCAACAAAGAGCTAAATTTCGAAGACCTCGACAATGAGCTGACCAACCCCACCGACCTGCGTATGTTCGCCATCGCAGTGGCATTCGAAAAGGGTTACACCATCGACCGCCTCTACGACCTGACCAAGATCGACCGCTGGTTCCTGGGTAAGCTCAAGAACATATACGACTACTCCGTGGAGCTGTCGAAATTCAAGAAGATAGAAGACCTCACCGCCGAAGCCCTCTCGAAGGCCAAGGCCCTGGGCTTCTCCGACTTCCAGATCGCCCGTCTCGTGGAGGACGGTGACGGCAACCTCGAGAAGGACCTGCTGCGCGTACGCGCCCAGCGCAAGGGACTTGGCGTGGTTCCCGTGGTGAGGAGGATCAATACCGTGGCCTCGGAGAACCCCGACCTCACGAACTATCTCTACATCACATACGGCGCCAAGGGCGCTCAGATGCCTTCGTACAATAACCAGAAGTCGGTGGTGGTGCTCGGTTCGGGCGCTTACCGCATCGGCAGCTCGGTGGAATTCGACTGGTGCTCGGTGAACTCCGTCCAGACTGCGCGCAAGTTAGGCTACAAGTCGATAATGATCAACTACAACCCCGAGACCGTATCGACCGACTACGACATGTGCGACAAGCTCTATTTCGACGAATTGTCGTTCGAGAGGGTGCTGGACGTGATCGACATCGAACATCCCGGCGGGGTGATCGTGTCGGTGGGCGGGCAGATACCCAACAACCTGGCCATGAAGCTCCACCGCCAGAGCATTCCCATCTTCGGCACATCGCCCGTGTCTATCGACAGGGCCGAGAACCGTCACAAGTTCTCCAGCATGCTCGACAGCCTGGGCATCGACCAGCCCAAGTGGAAAGAGCTCAGCTCGATGGAAGATGTAAACGAGTTCGTTGACAAGGTGGGTTTCCCCGTGCTGATACGCCCCTCATACGTGCTTTCGGGCGCGGCGATGAAGGTGTGCTTCAACAAGGAGGAGATGTTCCACTTCCTCGATATAGCAGCCAAGGTGTCCAAGGAGTTCCCGGTGGTTATCTCCGAGTTCCTCGAGAATGCCAAGGAGGTCGAGTTCGACGCTGTGGCCCATAACGGCGAGGTGGTCGAGTACGCCATCTCCGAGCACGTGGAATTCGCCGGTGTGCACTCGGGCGACGCTACGCTCGTGTTTCCCGCGCAGAAGATATACTTCGAGACCGGCCGCAAGATAAAGAGGGTGAGCCGCCAGATAGCTAAGGAACTCAATATTTCGGGTCCGTTCAATATTCAGTTCCTGGCCAAGAACAACGAGATCAAGGTTATCGAGTGTAACCTGCGCGCTTCGCGCAGCTTCCCCTTCGTGTCGAAGGTGCTCAAACGCAACTTTATCGACACTGCGACCCGTATCATGCTCGACGCTCCCTACTTCAAGCCCGACAACAGCGCCTACGACGTGGATTGCATCGGCGTGAAGGCTTCGCAGTTCTCTTTCGCACGTCTGCTCAACGCCGACCCCGTGCTGGGTGTGGATATGGCCTCGACCGGCGAGGTGGGATGTATCGGCGACGACTTCAACGAGGCCCTGCTCAACGCGATGCTCTCGGTGGGTTACACCATTCCCAAGAAGAGGATCATGATCTCTTCGGGCGGCGCCAAGTCGAAAGTCGACATGCTCGATGCCTGCCACGAACTCTACAAGAAAGGCTACGAAATATACGCCACCAACGGCACCTGCAAGTTCTTCAAGGAGAACGGTATAGAGGCTAACCTGGTGACATGGCCCGACGAGGAGAAGGAGAACAACGTGATGGACAAGATCGCCGCCAAGGAGTTCGACCTTGTGATCAACATACCCAAGAACCAGAGCAAGCGCGAGTTGACCAACGGCCACCGTATACGCCGCGCGGCCATCGATCACAATATCCCCCTGATGACCAACGCCCGCCTGGCCGCGGCCTTTATCCATTCGTTCTGCAACCTCACTATAGAGGATATACAGATCAAGTCGTGGGATGAGTATAAATAATTCCTGCGGGAATTAAACAGCCGGGGGCCCGCCCCTGAATGGCGGGGGCCCGCGGGTTTTAGTGTTTTGGTATACGGGACGTCGCAAAACTCTTACTAAGCCCGGCTGAGGGGGGGG
>JAVBKU010000019.1:0-21563 GCA_031553875.1 Rikenellaceae bacterium
CTCATCCGGGCGGCTCGGCCTTCGGCCGACCCCCGTAGCCGCCCGGATGAAGGTATTTTCGGCACAAACGGCGTATGTAATTTAGAACGTCACCCATATTTCACGGTAAGATTATGAACAACGAGAAAAGTTTCAAGGGCCACGTGGCGGTGTTAAGCGC
This sequence comes from Rikenellaceae bacterium, assembly GCA_031553875.1. Lineage (GTDB taxonomy): Bacteria > Bacteroidota > Bacteroidia > Bacteroidales > Rikenellaceae > JAVBKU01. The sequence goes on from JAVBKU010000019.1 coordinate 161, forward strand.
CAACCTTATCTTCGGACTGAACACACCCATAAGCAAGACCATCCTTGGCGACGGTCTCCTCAGCCCCTACGCCCTAACATGGATGCGTATGCTGGGCGCGGCCGTGGCTTTCTGGTTGATATCGCCGTTCGCGGCGAGGGAGAAGGTGTCATTGAAGGACCTTGGTCTGCTGTTACTCGCCTCGCTGCTCGGGGTACAGCTCAACCAGATACCCTTCCTTATCGGCCTCTCGATGACTTCGCCGGTGGATGCTTCGATTATCGTCACCCTCGTGCCTATAATGACCATGGTTTTCGCAGCCCTGAGCCTCAAGGAGCCGATCACATGGACCAAAGGCATGGGGGTATTCGTGGGCGCGAGCGGGGCATGGCTGCTGATCATGTCCAACCACAGCGGCGTGAGCGCCGAGGGCAGCATGATCGGTAACAGCATTTGCCTTATCTCGGTGCTGAGTTTCTCGCTCTACCTGACCCTGTTCAAGAAGCTTATTGATCGCTACCACTCGGTGACGCTTATGAAGTGGATGTTCCTCTTCGCCGCCGTTTGTTGCAGCCCGCTGTGCTATCCCGATGCGGCGGCGGCCGACTACGCCTCCTTCACCTGGGATGTATACGCCAGGATCGGGTACGTGGTACTCGGGGCGACGTTCATAACCTACCTTCTGATACCTCTCGGGCAGAAGTTACTGAGGCCTACGCTGGTGAGTATGTATAACTATGTACAGCCGGTGGTCACATCGCTTGCGGCCGTGGCCATGGGCATCGGAACGTTCGGGCTCGACAAGGGCCTGGCGGCGGGGTTAGTCTTCGCAGGGGTATATATCGTGACCCGCAGTAAGTCGAGGGCGCAGGTACTGGCGGAGAAAGCCAAAACCGAAGCGAAAACTGAAGCGGAGAAGCCGGACGACACACCTCCTCCTCCCGGCGGCGACACATATCACATCTGACGTCTCATCCCCAGGTTGGCAAGGGTGATTTTTCATAAAAAACATTACCTTTGCCGGAGTACTAAAAAAGATAACCCGAAATCCGCGCGGCCATGCGCCTGCGGCCACAAAATAGAATAAACCCATGTCAAAGAATTTCAAACCCGAGACCCTCTGCGTGCAGGCGGGTTGGGAGCCCAAGAACGGCGAGCCCCGCGTGTTGCCTATATACCAGAGCACCACCTTCAAATACGAATCGAGCGAGCAGATGGCCCGCCTCTTCGACCTCGCCGAGGCCGGATACTTCTATACGCGCCTCCAGAATCCCACCAACGATGCCGTGGCGGCTAAGATAGCAGCGTTAGAGGGTGGCGTGGCAGGCATGCTCACCTCTTCGGGGCAGGCGGCTTCGTTCTACTCGATCTTCAATATCTGCTCCTCTGGCGATCACTTCGTGAGCTCGTCGACTATATACGGCGGCACGTACAACCTCTTCGCAGTGACGATGAAGAAGCTGGGTATCGAGGTAACGTTCGTTGACCCGGACGCTCCCGCGGCTGAGATAATCAAGGCTTTCAAGCCCAATACCAAGGCCCTTTTCGGCGAGACCATTGCCAACCCGGGTCTCAATGTACTCGACATCGAGAAGATGGCCGGTATCGCCCATTCGCAGGGTGTGCCCCTTATTATCGACAACACGTTCGCCACGCCCATCAACTGCCGCCCGTTCGAGTGGGGCGCCGACATCGTGATCCACTCCACGACCAAGTACATGGACGGCCACGCCACCAGCGTAGGTGGGGTTATCGTCGATAGCGGCAACTTCGACTGGACGGCCTACGGTGACAAGTTCGCCGGCCTCGTGGAGCCGGACCCCTCATACCACAACCTCTCCTACACGGGAGCGTTCGGCAAGGGGGCCTACATCACCAAGGCCACGGCACAGCTGATGCGCGACCTGGGCTCCATTCCCTCGCCGCACAACGCCTTCCTACTCAATATCGGTCTGGAGACCCTTCACCTGCGTGTGGCCCGCCACTGCGAGAATGCGCAGAAGGTGGCCGAATTCCTGAAGGCAAACCCCAAGGTGGCCTGGGTGAAATTCTGTGGCCTCAAGGGCGACAAATACTACGAGCTGGGGCAGAAATATTTCCCCAAGGGATCGTGCGGCGTCATAACCTTCGGCCTTAAAAGCGGCCGCGAAGGGGCGACCAAATTCATGGATAGCCTGCGCCTGGCAGCCATCGTGACGCACGTGGCCGATGCACGCACATGCGTCCTCCACCCCGCCAGCACCACCCACCGCCAGCTCTCCGACAAACAGCTGTTAGAGGCGGGCGTACAGCCCGACCTTATCCGCCTGTCGGTAGGCATCGAGGACGCTGGCGACATCATCGCCGACCTCACACAGGCGCTGGAGAAGTAGCAGTAACAATACCTTTTATAGAATGCGCCCTTGTTGCAGCTGCAACAAGGGCGTATTAATTTCCATTATTATATCCGTGTGTCGGCAGACACTACGCCGTCTTCGACAAATTGGCCTTTTCGACCTTTTCACGGGCGTAATCTTTTGTGACGCGGAAAGCCTGGGTGTCGACCCTTCCGGGCATTTCGAACATGGCGTCGATCATTATCGACTCGCATATCGAGCGCAGTCCCCTCGCCCCGAGCTTGAACTCTATGGCCTTGTCGACGATATAATCCAGCGCCTCGTCGTCAAAGCTCAGCTCTATGCCGTCCAAGGCGAACATCTGCACGTACTGCCTTACGATGGAATTCTTCGGCTCGGTGAGTATCGAGCGCAGGGCGGCCCGATCGAGCGGCTCGAGATAGGTCAATACCGGCAGGCGGCCGATAAGCTCGGGGATGAGGCCGAACGACTTGAGATCCTGCGGCATCACATACTGCATGATATTGTCCGAGGATACCTTCTCCTTTTTTATCTGTCCGTAGCCCACGGCGCGCACGTTGAGCCTCTGGGAAATTTTCTTCTCGATACCGTCGAACGCCCCGCCGCAGATGAAGAGTATATTGGCCGTGTTGACCTGGATGAACTTCTGCTCGGGGTGCTTGCGCCCTCCCTGGGGAGGCACGTTAACCACAGCGCCCTCCAATATCTTGAGCAGGGCCTGCTGTACCCCCTCGCCCGACACATCGCGGGTGATAGAGGGATTGTCGCCCTTGCGGGCTATCTTGTCGATCTCGTCGATGAACACTATACCCCTCTCGGCCAGGGCCACGTCGTAGTCGGCCACCTGCAGCAGGCGCGAGAGGATACCCTCCACGTCCTCTCCCACATAACCGGCCTCGGTGAGCGCCGTGGCGTCGACAATGGTGAACGGCACCTTAAGCAACTTGGCGATAGTGCGGGCCAGCAGGGTCTTACCCGTACCGGTCTGCCCCACCATGATGATATTGGACTTGTCAATTTCCACACCGCTGTCGCCGTTAGATTCGCCGTGCATAAGCCTCTTGTAGTGGTTGTACACGGCCACCGACATATACTTCTTGGCCGTCTCCTGCCCTATCACGTACTGATCGAGAAAAGCCTTGATCTCCGCGGGTTTGAGCAGTTCCTCCATACGTATGGGCTTGGCCTTGCGCTTTGCGCCGCCCTCGCCGTTCTCGCTCTCGCGAAGGATGTTGTAGCCGTGCTCTATGCACCCGCCGCAGATGAACGAGCCGTCGGAGCCGGAGAAGAGTATCCCCGCCTCGTGGCGTTCCATTCCGCAGAACGAACAACAATCCTGATTCGAATCGTTATCTCTGTTATCCATAACCAAAGATATTTGTCCCGCGCCGCACAAGCGGCGGCAACGGTCGGTTAATCATTAAAATTCCGGCGCATCTACTTAGACGTCACTCGTACTGCGAGCCTACTTCGCCCGCTCCCTGCGCGATAGCACCTCGTCGATAAGGCCATACTCCTTGGCCTCGGAGGAGGTCATCCAGTAGTCGCGGTCGGCGTCAGCCTCTATCCTCTTGTACTTCTGCCCTGAGTGGAGCGAGAGTATATCGTAAAGCTCCTTCTTGGTCTGGAGAATCTGCTTGGCCGTGATCTCGATATCCGAGGCCTGGCCCTGCACTCCGCCAAGGGGCTGGTGTATCATCACCCTCGCGTGGGGCAACGCCGAACGCTTGCCGGCAGCTCCCGCCGTGAGCAGCACCGCGCCCATACTGGCTGCGAGGCCCGTGCATATCGTGGCCACGTCGCAACTCACGAGCTGCATCGTGTCGTAAATACCCAGTCCCGCCGATACCGAGCCGCCGGGAGAGTTGATATATATCTGCACGTCCTTGTCCGGCTCCACAGATTCCAGAAACAGGAGCTGGGCCTGTATGATATTGGCCGCGTCGTCGCAGATGGGCACGCCCATGAAGATTATCCTGTCCATCATCAGGCGCGAGAAGACGTCCATGGTGGCCACGTTCATCTGCCTCTCCTCGATGATGGTCGGCGAGATATATCCCGCGCTCATGGAGGTGTGGTTGTGCAGTTTCAGCGAGCTGATGCCCATGTGCCTCAAGGCGTAACGCTCGAATTCGCTCTTTCCCATATTGTATGATCGTTTATTTTAAAAACGTACTATCGACTCGCTTAGTATATGACAAAAATCCCGCCACAACACTTAGCCGCGCAGCCACGGCCCCTAAACAAAGGCTCCACGGGAACGCCTTCTTCCGGCCGGTCCCGTGGAGTCAAAGATAATAAAATCCCGGCCGCAGACTATAACTTCTCAGCCAGCTTGCCGAATTCTTCCACCGATACGGCCTTTTCGCTCACGCCGACCATGGGGGCGAGGGCTTCGACCACCTTGGCTTCATAGAGCTTTTCGTAGATCTTATTGGCCTCTTCCTTGTTGCCGAGGATCGACTTGGCGTAGTTCTCTAACATATCGTCGGCCACGTTGCCCATACCGTAGTATGCAAACTGCATGGCGGCCATAGCCTTGGCTTCGGCGAGGATATCCTCGTCAGTAGCCTTGATATCGAGAGTCGTGATATAGTGCTTCTTGATAAGGTTCCAGGCCATCATGTCGACGAACTGGTCGAAGTCCTTCTCGATCTCTTCCATTGAGAACTTGCCTTCGTTGATGGCGAACAGCCACCTCTTAAGGAAGTCCTTGGGCATATCGAGCTTCGCCTTGTCCATCAGCATTTTGCGCATCTGGAGCGAGAACATATAATCCACTTCGCGCGAAAGATCCTTAGATATCTGGGCGTCGAAATACTCCTTCATCTGGGCTTCGCTGGTTACCGTTCCGTCGGGGAAAGCCATCTTGAAGAACTCCGCGTTGATCTCGGGTTCGGCGAACTTGCGTATCTTGGTGATGGTAAGGGTAAATTCGGGGTTGATAGCGTCGAGCTCGTCTTCCTTCATCTGGAGGATCGCAGCCCTCTGCGACGGAGTTTTGTACAGTTCGTTCACATTGACCTGCATTACGTCGCCCACCTTCTTGCCGATAAAGGGCTTGCGCTCCTTGTCGTCCATGCCGATGAGGCCCACGTAGGCGTCCTCTATCTTCATCTCCTCCTGATCGAGGGTCACGCTCAGGGCTTCGTCTTTCTCCACAGTTTCCACGTCTACCAGACGGCCGAAGCGGCGTGTGAAGTTCTCGCGGTAACCCTGGCGCATCTTGTCGTCGATCTTGATGGTGTACTTGGTCACCTTGTCCTTAGCCGACAGCTCGATGTCCACCTTGGGGGCCTCGGCCAGCTCGAACACGAATTCGAAATCGGTGCTGTTATCGAAGTCGAGGTCGCCCTGCTGTTCGCTGGGGATAATGTCGCCTATATATTCGATCTTATTTTTGTCGGCATATTCGAAGCACTCGCGGCTTGCCAGGCGGTAAGCCTCTTCGGCCACCGTACCCTTGCGGTACATCTTGTTTATCACGCCCATGGGCACCATGCCGGGACGGAAGCCGGGGATATTGGCCTTACGCTTGTACTCGCGCAGCTTCTTGTCAACCGCTTCGTTGTAGTCAGCCTCGCCTATGGTCACCTTGAGGACGATGGTCTTGTCTTTGAGATTTTCCCTTACAATGTTCATATGATTATCGTCGATTAAATTTTGCTGTTAAAAAGGGCCGCCGTACAGGGGTGTGCCGGGCGGCCCGAAAATATCTGTGCGGATGAAGGGACTCGAACCCCCACGCCGTAAGGCACTAGATCCTAAGTCTAGCGCGGCTACCAATTACGCCACATCCGCATGCAGGGTTGCAAAGGTAAATTATTTTTTGTTCACGGGCAAATTACGTGTACATTTTTGCGGCGCCCGTAAAACGGTGTAAACGAGCGCGGGCGGAACCGCTCTGGTTCCGCCCGCGCAGGGTGTTGTAACATGGGCTCCCGGGACACTTATTCCCAATTGTCTCAACCGTTATGTTTTGAGTTTGGCATACGCCTATACAATCAATATTAGCTTTCTTCCTACTTTTGGCATTGCCCCAAAAGTAGGCAAAAGGTCTAGCCGCGGCTTCTGCCGGGGTCTCTTCCGGGAGCTTCCCTCGTTACACGATAACTGAGGGTGATCTCCCTCACGAGACCTATTTCCGGCAGAAACCCAAAGCGGCAGGCTATTTTGCTGTTATTATTGTTTAAGTTTCAGCGTGAACTTGTATTCGCCCGGAGTGAGCTCCACGGCTTCGGTCTGCAGGGCGTTATGCGGCGGATAGAATGTGGCTGTGGTGTTGGAGGGAACGGTCACCTTGTAGGTCACCGCGTTACCGCTCCTTTTCCACGACGCCTTTATCTCGCCCCTCATGCCCTTGTGTTCGGCACAGAAGCTGTCGAGACCGTCGACGAACTGGGGTTTGAACATCACGTGCCTGAAACCGGGCTTCGCGGGATCGATGAGCATGCCGCCGAGGGTCTTGTACATCCATGCGCTTATCTCACCGAACATCACATGGTTGAACGAAGCGTCTCTTTTCACGCCGCCGTCCTGCATCGACCACTTTTCGCTCAGGGTGGTAAGGCCGCTTTCGAGCCAGTAGCCCCACGAGGGATATGTCTTCTGTGTGGCCACCTTATAGGCCGCGTCGGCGTATCCGTTATCCGAGAGAGCGCCCAGCAGGGTCTTGCTGCCCAACAGGCCCACATCGAGGTGGAAGTCGTTGGCCTCGACGGCCTTGTAAAGATTCTCGGCCACCTTGGCCTTCACATCTTCGGGTACAATACCCCAGAACAGGGGGGCCGACTGTTCGGTTTGCGAGCCGGAGCAGTAAATACCCTTCTCACGATCTAAGAAGCGGGCGTTTATGGCATCCTTGATCTTCGCGGCGAGGGCTGAGTAGTAGGCGGCATCCTCGCTGCGGCCGAAGAGCGTGGCCGCCTTGGAGAGGATATCGGCATCGATATAGTAGTATATGGAGCAGGTCAGGGCCTTGTCGCTCTTGGTATTGGCGGGTATCCAGTCGCCCAGGCCCCAGTCTGTGATACCGTCGGGAGCGATGGTTTCCACGTAACCCACGTAGCTCTTTATATTGTCATACACACGCTCCAGCAGGCGGCTGTCGCCGTAGAACATATACACCTGCCAGGGCACGATAGCCACGGCGCTTGTCCAGTCGAGACCGTTGGCCCAATGGTAACCCCAACCACATGTGGGAATGATGGCCGGAAGCACGCCGTTAGGCTGCTGTTCGTCGCGGAAGTCCTCGAGCCACTTCTCATATACGGTGATGCCGTCGAAGTTGTAGAATGCGGTTTCGATGGCGACGTGTGCATCGCCCGTCCAGCCGTTCTTCTCCCTCTGGGGGCAGTCGGTGGGATAGCCGAAGAGGTTGGCCAGGTAAGACCTATCGGTAGCCGCCCATATCCTGTCGAGTATGGGGTTGGACGACTTGATGCGGCCTACTCTCGGCACATCGCTGTGCATCTTGAGGGCCACCACGTCGCCCTGCCCGAGGGTGATGGGAGCCGAAGAGGTGACCTCCACATACTGGAAGCCCTTGTAGTTGAACGCGGGGGTGAAGACGTCCTTACCCTTGCCGCTTAAGATCAGCATATCGCTCTGGAAGCGGTCGGCCTCGTTCCTGGGCTTGTGGAAATAGTTGATGTTCGACATGTCGATATTGTTCAGGGAGTCGAGTATCTCTCCGTGAAGTATCCGAAGCACGGTACCCTCGGGACCCGAAGCGGTGATCCTGATCTTACCCGCCATATTTTCGGGGAAGATGAAAAGATAGCAGGTGTCGCTCTTTTTGATCATCTTCTGCGCCTGCATCTCGGCCGTGACCCTCACGGGGCGGAGCATCTGCGACTCTACCTTGGCCGATGGCGCCGGGCGCTCGACGGCCGGGGCCCATGCGCTGTCGTCGAAGCCGGCCTTATTCCAACCCTCCTGCGCGAGGCGGGCGTCGAAATGTTCGGCGGTGTAGATGTTATTCCAGATTATGGGGCTGTCGGCGGTGCGCCATGTGGTGTCGGTGGAGATCGTTTCCGTCGTGCCGTCGTCATAGGTTAGGCGCAGGTCGGCAACGAACCTCGGGCGGTCGCGCCACGCGGCCGCTTCGAATTTCCACACACCCATGATCTGGTGGTTGTACCAGCCGTTGCCCAGCACCACGCCCAGGGCGTTGCGGCCTTCTTTGAGCAAGGATGTAACGTCGAGGGTGACGTACAGGTTGCGGCGGTCGAAGCGTGTGAAGGTGGGGTTGAGCAGTTCGTCGCCGGCTATCGCGCCGTTAATCGAAAGCTCGAAGTATCCGCCGGCCGACACATAGGCGCGGGCCGATACGACCTTTTTATTCACGTCGAACTCCTTGCGGAATTCGGGTGCGGGGCCGTATTCGGCATCCTTGCCGTCGGATATCCACTTGCCCGTCCAGCTACCAGCATTCATCATACCGGTCTCGAACGAAGCCGCATCGGAGAATGGCGACATTTTACCTTCCGCATCCTTATAGGCCACCGCCCAGTAATAACGGGTAAAAGGCTTCAGCTCCTTACCGGCATATACCGCCAGATTGGAGCACGAACCCACGGTGTCGCTGTCCCACTGGTCGCCGTTACCGGCTATGACCGCAGCGGGATCAGTACCCACGCACACCCTGTAGGCGCTCTGCATCAGGTCCTTCTTCATGGGCTGCATCCATGTGAAGCGGGGCGAGGGAGAGTCCATGCCTATGGGATTTTCGAGGTATTCGCACTTGAGCTCCACAGCTTTGGGCGGGGTCTTACAACACGAAACAGCAGCTAGGGCAGCCACGCAAACGACAAGAAAGGTTAATGTTTTTTTCATATTTGATAGAGGTTTTAGGTTATCATTCAGGCTCCGGCGGCAACATATACAGGCGGAATTTTACAAAAATAACATATAATTCCGCCCGTCTACTATTTAATTTGATTTATATACTTTGAAAAATGACACGGGCTTGTTTTAGCATTCATCAGCCCATCCCTCTCTCCCGCAGCATTAACGACAATATACTCTAAAAACATCCCCGCAATGCTCGGACAAAATTTAAAGCATAATATTTTGACCGTGCATGTTTTTTAATAACTTCGTAAAGTTTTCTCCTGAAATTTTCTGGCGCGGACTTACCCCGCGCCCGCCTAAACCATATAACCTATGTTCCGTCCAGCGAATTTCCTTAGACTGTTACTGTCATCCTTAGCCACGGTATGTTTTCTCGCCGCCACAGCCGCCGAAGCGCCCTCGCCGGGCCTGTTGTTCCGCCTCTCGGGCGACAAGGGGCTCGAGGCCGATTACGCGGCGGGGGCATCCTCGCCCAACTTCGCCTATGAGGTCGACGTTATCTCCGACGGCGCACGCGGGAAAGGCATACGCTGCAAGTACGGACAGCTTTTGAGTTACCGCGCCCCGGGCAATATCTACGCCGAGCGGGGCACACTCTCGTTCTCCTGGCGCTCGGTCGACCCGTTCACCGAGACGGAGTTCCCGATCTTCAGGGTCGCCTACGCCGACCACTCGAGCTGGGATATGGTGTGGCTCAGGATCGACTATAACGGTCACGGATTCGACGCCTTTGTGACCGATGTGAATCTGGCAAGGGTGAGGGTGTCGTACAAAATGGACAAACTCCCCTCGCCCATGGAGTGGACGCACTTCGCCTTCACATGGGACGAAACCGAAGGCGTGAGGCTCTATATCAACGGCGAAAAAGCGGCGCAGAAAGATTCGACGGTGGTGTTGTACGCCGGGCTCGACCAGTTCGGCCCCCACTCGCGCATCATCAGCCCCTACCAGGTGCAGAGCACGTTTAACTTCCTGCGCGGGGGCGATATCGATGAGATATGTATCTTCGACAGCGCCCTGGGCGACGGCGACATCCGCACTCTCGCAGGAGGCACGCTCCCCTCACCGCAACCTGTAAAGCGTGACCTGAAGGAGAAAAAATGGCATGACGAATGGTACTCGCGTTACGGCTGGAACGCCGCCGCACCCCCCATCCTCAAAGACGAGACGACCACCGTGCGCAAGGTGGGCATCCTCGAAGCCTACGACCTCAAGCGCTGGTGGTGGAAAGCCTGCGACGGCATCCGCGAGACCACATGGCCGGGAGTCTACAACCGCTCGCGCATCGTGGGCCGCAACGACTACTTCCAGCTCCCCGACTGGGATTGCTACTCGCTCTCGGGCCAAAGCGTCCGCTTTAACATGCCCGAGGAGCCGTGGAATTACGTAGAGATAAGCGGCGGAGCCGACGGCAAGCTTGCCCTCACCCCCAATGCCGACGGTACGGGCGGACGCGAGATATCCTCTCGCACCAAGGGCGTGGAGCGCACGTTCCACTCTATGGGTTCGCCCGTAACCGGCCAGACCATAGTCTTCACCAATAACGTCCAAGAGACCCCCATCGGCGAGTTCGATGCCTTCAACGTACACAGCGGCGACGCCCCCCAAGGCATCGCCCGCCTCACATATACCGTGACCACCGGAGGCGACCTCTCCAACCCCAACCTCTCCCCCATACAGGAGTATATCCGCGGGCGATATATGGACGACGAGCGCACCGTGATGGTAGCCATGCCAGCCATCGTCCCCTACAAAAAGCCGCAAACAGCCCCGGCTCCATCGGGCAAACTCCCCATCGCCCAAATACTTATCCCCAGCGACGTGCGCAGCGGCAAACCCCTGGGTATGAACGTCAATATGCGCATGCCCGCCTACCCCTCCTACACATGGAACAACATGTACGCGGGCCTCGACGGCATCCGCGTGGAGCTTCCCGCTATGGGTAAAATGACCGGCAGCAGCGTACTGCCGTTCAACATACAGGTCAAGGACCCGATCTGGCCACTGCGTAATATGATCGACTTCTCGTTCTCTGTCACTCCCGGCTCGGCGCGCACCCTGTGGCTCGACCTGCGCGACCGTATCCTCCCCGGCGACAAGCCCCTGTGGATAACCCTCGCCGGCGGGCAGGGCTTCGACCCCTCGATGTTGGAAGGGGTGAAGATAACCCTCGTATTCAAGGAGTGGGAAGAGGCCAGGAAAGAACACGTGGCCGACCGCTTCACCCAGGTGAGGGACAACTACGCCATGATCGTGGAAGAGCTGCCCAACAGCCGCGGCTACGACAAATACAACCAGTTCGAGGCCGACATGACCGACCTGCTGCGTATCGACCCCTCGCACAAGGAGGGCCGCAACTACTGGTGCCTATATAATAAGGAGCAGCCCGTGACCACATTCACGCCAGTCGAAGCCCCCGCAGGCATACCCCTGTGGGCTTTCCTCCAGACCGAGCTGCTGAAGCGCTACCGCTCGCTGATGGAGTGGTACGTCGACAACCGCCAGATATCCAACGGCGAATTCGGCGGCGGCCTCTCCGACGATACCGACTTCGGCAACTTCTACCCTCCCCTGGTGCTTATGGGTTGCGAACCCGAGAAGTTCCGCGCCTCGATAGACGCAATGATGGAGGCCATCTACGACCAGAAGATGCTGACCAATGGCCTTTCGACCATCCAGACCGACGCCCTGCACGTATTCGAAGAGGGGGTCAATACGATTATCCAGGTCAACATGATGGATCCCGGCAACCCCAAGCAGGTCGAGCGCCTGATGGAGGCGGCCCGCGGCGTGGGCGAACGGGCGTTGGGGGTGAATAAAGCCGGGCATACGCATTTCCGTTCCAACTACTTCAGCGCCACAAAGACGGCCGAGGGCAACGGCTGGGCCACTCCGATGCAGTTCGGCTTCATCAACCTCGCCCCCGCCATCCTCTTAGGCGAAATGTACGGCAATAAGGGCGCGCGGGAGCAGGTGATCGCCGTGGCCGACGGCCTGATGGCTCATGCGCGGGTGGACAAGAACGGCAAGATGACCATCGACACCGAGATAAATTTCATTACCGACGAGTCGAGCCCCGCCTCCCTCTCCATCGCCTGCCATATACTTTGGGCGGCGTGGAAGTGGACGGGCGACGCCAAATATCTGCGCCCCATAAAGGATTCCGGACCCGGAGGTTTAACCATGATAAACTCCAATATGGTGGATTTCACCGGCATGAGGCCGGAGGCGGCGGACAGGTTCAAGGGCGGCAAGGCTTCCGGAAGCGAAGCCATGCAGCACCTCGCATGGCAGGTTACGGGAGATAAAAGCCTGCTCGAAAAGCTATATCTCGCCCAGATACAGGCCGCCGACGTTATGGAATATCGCAACACGGAGGGCAGCCTGTGGATCGACCGCGTGGTGTTCCCCATCGAAGAATTACAGCGCGCGCGCCTGGGCGGCGTGGGCCTACAGCGCAATAAATACTATCCCGGCAACGCCGTGTCGTGGCGGTTTGACTCTCCGCGCGCCGCCGAAGGCGTGGCCATACTTATCCCCGATGCTACCACGCGGTCGTTCACCGTGGAGCTGTTCAACACCCTCGATCGCACCGTCGAGGCCGAGATGACCGGATGGGAAGTGCTCGGTGGAAAATGGGAAATGACCTCAGGAGTCGACGCTAACGGCGACGGTAAGGCCGACGGCGGCGTCTCGCGTAAGAGCGTCGAATTCGGGCGCGGGCAAAGCGTAAAACTCTCTATCGCCCCGAAACAAAGCATCATAGTCGGCATGAAATTGCAGGGCAAGGGCGAAGAGCGCGCTTTCCTTCCCGACCTGGCGATCGGCAAAGACGACGTGAAAGTTGAGGGGGATAAAGTGCGCGTGCTCGTCCACAACCTCGGCGACAAGGCCTCCAAACCTGTGACTATAGCCATCAAGGACGATCTTGGCAAGAGCATCACACAGTCTACCCTGCCCTCCATTCCCTCCCCGAGCGATATGCGGCCCAGGACTATCGAGATAGCGTTCCAGATACCTCCGGGCATGCAGACCAAGGGTTGCTCGGTAGTTATCGACCCCGACCGTACGCTCAATGAGATATACAAGGGCAATAATGTCGTGAAACTCGACTGACGGGAATAGGTACAGGCTGGGAATATCATGCCGGTCAAAATTAGTCGGGGCGCACTACATAAGTACGCCCCGACTGATTTTACACCGTTAAACTTGAATCTTGCCCGCCTGAAAACAAAAAGGGCCGGGAATACTCCCGACCCTTTGGTGACACCGACAGGACTCAAACCTGTAACCTTCTGATCCGTAGTCAGATGCTCTATTCAATTAAGCTACGGTGCCGTAAATCGTGGTGCAAATATATACAAATTTCCTTTCACACCAAAATTTCGAGGGAATTTAGGCGGTCCGCAACCAATATCCACAAAGCTTCCGGCGAGGGACCGCCCTCTGTGCTATTTATTGGCCTTCTTAGCTCCGAAGCGATAATCTATACCCACGCCGAACACCTTGTTGGTACGCGAGAACACGTCCTGTCCCGGGGGATAGTTCTGACCTGTGGGCAACTGGTAGTTGTCGTATACGGCCATATTCTTGGTACGGTCCTGATAGGTAGTAAAGAAGTATGCGATATTAACTCTCAGGTTGGGCAGGAAGTCATACGCCGCACCGAAACCTATAGAGTAGGAACTTAACGCGAAACTCATATCCGTTTCGAACTCGTCGGCCAGGCTGTACTGCGTGTACTGGTAACCGCCGCTGATGAGGAACTTCTTGGTGATATTCCACTCTATACCGGCCAGGTATTCGTTAGTGCCGTGCTCCACGTACTTCTGCTTGTCATTTGCCATCTTGGCCTGCTTGTCGAAGAAGTGGTGGTAACCGGCAGAGATACGCAGCGAGGGAAGTATGGCGAATTTCACACCTGCGGTCAGCAGGGCGGGCAGGTCGTGGGGAGTGTTGACACCGTCGGCAAACTGGCCCGTGTCATCAACCTTGGTATCGTTCTCGACGTTGAGTGATGTCTTCATCTCATACTTTACGGCCACGTCCCACTTACCTCCGTGGAAATGGACGCCTAATACAGGCGTAACACCCCAGCCCGTCTGTGTACAGTCGAGATTCTTATCGGCAGAGGCTCCCACCAGACCCTCGACGGTAGCATATCTGGGATCGCCAGGGGTCAATCCCGACAATACGCCCTGAAGATATGTATTGGCAGAAACGAGGGCTCCGCCGCCGGGATTGGTCTGTATGTTGGATATGCGCCCTTCATAGCCGTTATTAACGTAATTGACCCTGAAACCGGCCGAAACGGACAGATGATCCCAGAATGAGTAGGCGGCTCCTAACTGTATACCGTATATTATCTGGCTACCCTTCATGTAGCTGTTAACCGCATATTGGGTGTTACCCCCCAATGAGGGCAGGCCAAGCGGAGTAGACAGTGCATTCATCAATACCGGCAGCATAGCCACCTGCGATTCGAACGAGCCCAGACCATGATCGAACGAGGCTTTACCGCCGCCGCCGGTCACGGCGAAGCTACCCATAACGGCCCAGTTCTTCTTCTTGAACACAGCCTGGAGGCTGGGCACGAAGGGGGCCGCGGCGTTACCCTTGAATGTCTTGGTGGCGCTGCCGCCATACCCTGCAAAAGGTGCGAAGGTAGATTTTATAGTACGTGTCTGGTAAGCGCTCTGCACGTTGAACGAGAGCGACCATCCGTCGGGCATGAACGCCACGCCGGCGGGGTTGGAATATACGGCGTCGATCTCCGTAGAGGCGTCGCGGGCGATGTTACGCAGGAACGCTATGTGCTGGTTGGTGTTGGTCAGCAGGCCTCCGGCGAACGAGGGGGCGGACACTGAAATTAGCAAAAAAGTCGAAAGGACAAATTTCCTCATAATTAATGAGTTAGTTAATAATAAGTGCGTGTTTAGGCATATAAAATCGGACAAATGTACAATATTTTTCGACAAATAGACAAAATTCGCATTCCTGAAGTGTAATAAATGGGGCGTGAACGGACACCTCTCGAATAGAAATTATTTTTTACTTTTGTATAGTTTGTGCATCTCATATGTAAATCCTCCTGCCTAAAACCTAAAAAACCTTCGTTCCGCCCTAACCTATCCGTTAATCAGCCTTACTACCATGAGACTAAAATCGACCCTCACGACATTGTTTTCATGCCTTATCGCCGCCGTATGCGTGGCCCAACCCGAGGTAGTCCCCATCGTCCCCCTGAACATGAACAGGGTTAAGGAGATCGCTACCTTGCTCCCCGACTCTCCCGGGGGAGTGATATGCCCCACCTATAAGGATAGGGCCGTATGGGAGTACCTCAACGCCACAGCGCCCAAGAAGGTCAAGAACATCACGGCCTATGCCGAGAGAGTGCTCGAGAAGGAGTTCCCCGCGTGGGACAACGCCACATATATGTATCTGTATACCAACGGCAGTTCGGACCCTGGCAAACAACTGCTCAATGAGCGTTTCAGGGCTATGTACTCTATGGCCTTTGCCGAGGCGTTGGAGAACAAGGGTCGTTACACACAAAAGATAATGCAGGTCTTCGACAGTATAGCGGCGCAGGAGACATGGGTCTACCCGCGCAACTACAGGAAAGAAACAGCCGGAGTGCTGGTCGAACTGAGCGTATCCAAGGCGGTGAGCGACATAGCCCTCGCCGTACATATGATGGACGACAAGCTCCCTCCCGAATTCCGCAAAAAGGTACTTGACGAACTCTACAAAAGGTGTTTCAACACCATGATGAGCGCCCTCGACAACAAGGGCAAGAATGCAACCTGGCTGAGGAGTACCAGCAACTGGAATTCCTATTGTCTGCAGGGTATCACCGGTGCGGCGCTGACCCTTATCCCCGATAAGATGGAAAGAGCCAAATACGTGGCAATGGCCGAGCGTTACATCCAGAATTTCGTATCGGGCTTCACTCCCGACGGCTACTGTTCCGAGGGTTTAAGCTACTACTCTATGGGCTTCGGCAGTTACATGATGCTGCGCGAGATAATAATGCAGGCCACAAGCGGCAAGCTCGACATCTTCCGCGACAACCCCAACATCATCAACTTCGCCCTCTTCCCCGTACGTATGGAAATAACCCCCAAGGTGTGTCCCGCCATAGGCGACTGCGGCTCTGGTGCGCAGATACCCGCCTTCATGGTAGGTTACATGAATAAGGTGCTCGGGCTGGGCCTGCCCAGTTACGGCGATTATTTCATGGACGGCGCCGGCAACGTGGCCAAGACATTCCTCAGCTCTATCCCCAAGTATGACGTAAAAGCCGACTACCTCGCAGGCGACTTCAAGCTCGACATGAACCGCTCCTACTTCAACGACGCGGGTGTGCTGATAGTGCGCAATACCCCCGGCATGGAGCCTCTGATGGGCGCGGCGCTCAAAGGCGGAAACAACCAGGAACACCACAACCATAACGACCTGGGGACCTTCACTATCGCCATAGGCAAGGAGAGAGTCATCGAAGATCCCGGCCTTGTCAACTACAGCGCCAAGACCTTCGGTCCCGAGCGTTATACCATAAAGATTCTCGCCTCTTACGGCCATCCCGTGCCTCTGGTAGCAGGCAAGGAGCAGACCAAGGGTATGGATTCGAGAGCTACGATCACCCGTGCCGACTTCACCCCCTCGAAGGACATGTTCAACATGGAGTACTCTTCGGCATATAAGGAAAACGTGCCCTCGCTGGAGAGCCTCGAACGTGATTTCGTGTTCACGCGCGGCAAGGCCCCCTCACTCGAGGTGACGGATAAATTCGCCTTCACCTCGCCGCAGGAGTTCGAAACGGCCATCATCACCCGCGGCGAGTGGAAGCAGTTAGCGCCGGACAAACTTGAGATAACCAAGGGCGGCGAGGCTCTGACAGTTGTCATCAAAGCTCCCAAGGGCGTAAATTTCGCCCTCTCCAGCGAGAGGATCGACGAAGAGCCCAATGCTAAGCTTCGGGAACAGAGAGCCTTCACCCGTATCGCCGTGAAGCTCGACAAACCCCTCGACAAAGGCGAAATAACCATAACCTACACTTACGCCACGCCCAAAAACGTTAAATAACAACCAAAACCTAATAAAACCTTATAAATGAACCTTAGAATAATCGCCGCCTCGCTGCTTCTTATCTGCGCCACAGTATGCCATGCACAGGAACAAGGAGCTGAAAAAGTAAAGATCGAGCCCATCGACATGAACAGGGCCAGGGAGATCGCCGCCATGATGAGCGACTCTCCCCGCGGCATGTCGCCCACCTACAAGGACAGGGCCGTGTGGGACGGACTCGCCAGGCAGTATCCCGACAAGATAAAAACAATGATAGCCAGGGCTAACAAGCTGCTTGGCAGCGAGTGGCCCGTATGGGATAACCCCAGGTATATGCGTATGTTCACCCACGGTGAATCCGATCCTGGTAAGTTCGTGCTTCAGGAACGCTTCAAGTGGGTAGAGGTACTGGCAATAGCAGAAACATTCGAGAATAAGGGGCGTTTCACAGCCAAACTGCAGATGGCCCTCGACAGCATAATGGCGCAGGAGACGTGGGTCAATCCCCGCAACTACAAGAAGGAGACCGCAGGTGGAATGGTAGAACTCAGCACCGCTTCGGCTTCGAGCGATATAGCCTCCTCCATGTATATGATGGACGACAAGTTCTCGCCCGAATTCCGCAAGAAGGTGCTCGACCAACTCTACACACGTACTTTCAACCCGGTGATGGGCGCCCTCGACGGCAAAAACAATAACCACTGGTGGCTTACGACAACCAACAACTGGAACTCGCATTGCCTGCAGGGTGTGATCACGGCCGCCCTCACACTTATCCCTGACAAACTCGAAAGGGCCAAGTACGTGACCATGGGCGAGCGCTATATCAAGAACTACGTGCTCGGCTTCACTCCCGACGGCTATTGCTCCGAGGGTATGGGCTACTACAACATGGGCTTTGTCGGCTATATGCTCCTGCGCGAGAATATCATGCAGGCCACCGGAGGCAAGCTCGATATCTTCAGCGAGAATCCCTACCTTATAAACTGTGCCCTCTATCCCCTTAATTCGGAGCTCACTCCGGGGGTCTATCCCTCTATCGCCGACTGCCCTTCCAACTCCAAACCGTCGCCGTTTATCCTCGGATATATGAGCAAAGTGCTGGGGCTGGGACTACCCGACGAGAGCTACACGACCATAGGACAGGCGGGCAACCTCATCCGCACGTTCGTGTCGGTCATGCCTGAATATGCCAAGAAAGCCCCCTACCTCGTGGGCGACTTCAAACTCGACATGACCCGCTCGTATTTCAACTACGCCGGCATTCTCACCGTGCGCAATACCCCCGGAGCACAGCCGCTTATGGCCGCCGCGCTCAAGGGCGGGAATAACGACGAGCACCACAACCATAACGACCTCGGCTCCTACACCATAGCCCTGGGCAATGAGAAACTGGTCGAAGACCCCGGCCTCATAACCTACATGGCCAAGACCTTCGGCCCCGAGCGTTACACGATAAAGATACTCGCCTCTTACGGCCATGCCGTGCCCCTTATAGCCGGGCAGGAGCAGACTCCCGGTAAGGGGTCGGTAGCCGTGGTCACGAAGACCGACTTCACCCCCGCGCAGGACATTTTCTCTATAGATTACGCATCAGCTTATAAGGCGGTCGTACCCTCGCTCGAGAGCCTGACCAGGGACTTCGTCTTCAAGCGCGGCAAGACCCCGTCGCTCACCGTGACCGACAACTTCTCTTTCAGCTCTCCGCAGACATTCGAGTCAGCTATCATCACCCGTGGCGAGTGGAGGCAGATAGCTCCCAACAAACTGGAGATCACCCGCGGCGAGGAAACGCTGTATGTGACCATCACCCCTCCCAAGGGCGTGACGTTCAAGGTGTCGAGCGAAGTGATCGACGAAGACATCGCCGTCAAGAAAAGGGGCGAGGCCTTCACCCGTATAGCAGTTCGGCTCGACGCGCCGCAGAAGGCCGGCACCCTGGCAATAACCTACTCCACAACAAAGAAGTAGCCGCTTCTTAAAAACAGTAACCCATGAAACGTACGTTCATACTGTCTATAAGTGCGGCCCTCATAGCCACGTTATCATGGGCTCAAACCGGCACTTCCGCCTCCGGGAACACCTCAGGCAAGAGCGCCGATGCCGCCTTCAACGAGAAGCAGGCCGAGGCTAAGGCCGGGAAGAAGCAGTTGCCCATAGAATTCGGCGGGCAGATACCCGTCGTGAAGATACAACCGGTGGACGAGGCGAGGGTGAAGGAGATAGCTCCCATGCTTACGCCTGAGCCCAAGGGCCTTGGGGAGAACTACCACAACCGCAAGGCGTGGGACAAACTCAAGAGCCAGATACCGCAGTATAAGTACGTGCGCCTGATACGGGAAGCCGACGGCTACCTTACGAAGACATTCCCCGTATGGGACAACCCCCGATACATGAGGATGTTCACCGACAACGACTCCCAGAGCGGCAAGGACCTCCTGAGCGAGCGTTTCAAGTGGTTGCCCGTACTGGTGTGGGCCGAGTGCTTCGAGAACAACGGCAATTACATGCCTACTATCGAGATGGTGATCGACAGCCTGATGGCGCAGGAGACCTGGGTCTATCCCCGCAACTACCGCAAGGAGACCGCCGGAGGCACCGTGGAACTCAACACCTCGCGCTTCGCCTCCAACATAGCCCAGGCCCTCTATCTTCTGGATGACAAATTCTCTCCCGAATACCGCAAGAAGGTCCTGGATCAGCTTTACACGAGGGCTTTCAACCCCGTAATGAGGACCATCAACGGCGAGGACACCGGGCAGAGGTGGTGGATCGAGGCCCAGAACAACTGGAACTCCGTTTGCCTGGCGGGCGTCGTGGGCGCGGCCCTGTCAGCCATTCCCGACCCTATGGAACGCGCTAAGTTCGTGGCCATCGGTGAGCGCTATATAGCCAACTTCGTGGGAGGCTACGGCCTTGACGGCTACTGCGCAGAGGGCATGGGTTACTACGCCTACGGTTTTGTCAACTACATGAACCTGCGGGAGTGTATCATGGAGGCTACCAAGGGCAAACTCGACATCTTCGCCCAGAACCCGAGGCTGGAGATCATGACCCTCTACCCCCTCAACATAGAGATCACCCCCAAGGTCTACCCCACCATCGCCGACTGCGATCCCAACCCCAAAGTTCCACCCTCGGTGCTGGGCTACATGAGCAAGGTGCTCGGCCTGGGCCTGGAATATGAAAAATCCACCCAGGCGGGCAACTTCACCGACCTTACGAGGATAATGTACGACGCCTTCCCAGGCTACGGGGTAAGGATGTCTGGCGAGCCTAAATTCGTAATGGACCCCCTGAGGCACTATTTCAAAGAGTCGGGGCTGCTGATAGAGCGTAATACCCCCGGAGCCCCGCTTATGGGCGCCGCGCTCAAGGGCGGCGACAACAACGAGAGCCACAACCACAACGACCTCGGCTCCTATACTCTCGTAGTGGTAGACCAGCCCATGGTCGAGGACCCGGGCCTCATAGCCTACACAGCCGATATGTCGTGGAAGAGATACTCCTACAAGACCCTCTCCTCCTACGGCCATCCTGTGCCCTTTATCGGCGGCAAGGAGCAGGCGGTGGGCAAACAGGCTAAGGCGGTGATAATCAAGGATGAGTTCACTCCTGCCGTGGATGAATTCTCGATGGATATCTCTTCGGCTTATGCGGACAGCGTCCCGGGCCTCAAAAAGATGACCAGAAGTTTCGTTTTCACCCGCGGCAAGGCTCCTTGGCTCAGTGTGACCGACGACTTCGCCTTCAGTTCTCCGCAAAGCTTCGAAACGGCCATAATCACCCGCGGCGAGTGGAAGCAGACCGGCCTCAATAAGCTGGAAATAACCCGTGGAGAACAAAAAATATCAGCCACCGTCAATGCCGGCGGAGCGCCCGTGTCGTTCAAGGGCGAGTGGATCGACGAGGACGGTGGCAAACGCGGCAAGCCTTACAACCGTATCGCCATAAAGCTCGATAAACCCGCTACGGAAGGCAAAGTGACGATCACCTACGCAATCGCCAAATAACCCTGTTCCCGACCTACGCCAGGGATAAAATAGTCCGCCCACAGTGTGTTGCGGCGCCAGAATGGGGCGGCACAAACCAATATAAAAACCCAATAAGGTTAGAGTTATTGAAGTTTTATAGCACCC
>JAVBKU010000016.1:0-34659 GCA_031553875.1 Rikenellaceae bacterium
CAAAACAACCAGCTTAAAGTAATTCTTCATCATACCTTATTAAGTTTTTGGCAGTCACGCCCTCCGGGATACCCCCGCCCTTTTTATGCAAAAGGACGAGGGCCCGAAAGTAATATTCTTTACAAACACTCCCCTAAACAACGGGAAATGCCCCTTAGTAGTTCTTTATAAATCAACCGCTAAATACCTGCAGCAACGATCTTCGTAAGTTTCGGGTATGATCCATCCTCTACAGTCCAAACAGCAGTGTCGGTGTAACCTTCGCCAGTCCAGGTAGCCGCAGTCTTCAACTGTGCTTCAGTCAACATACCACCGGCTGAGACAACGAACGCCTGGATATTGTTTATGGTAAGGTTAGATGTGATAGCATTACCACCGAACATCAGGCCCGAAACGTCGGGACCCTTATAGTTGAAACCGTTAACCGTCGTTGCAGTACCTTGAACCACAGGCCCTGAAGAACCGGCAAGAGCAAGACATCTTTGCAAGTTGGCACCATATGTGGCATTATTGGCATCTTCAGCTATAGCAGCCAAGATCTTAACTGTACCGCCACCGGTACCTGTAAAGGTAAGCTGGCCAACATTATAACACCTGTTAAGCCTGACAATGCTAACCACATGGCCTGATATACCGGTAAGCCAAACGCTGGCTGCAGTACCTGCCGACACAATCGCACCCTCGTTGTAACAGTCATTATAGGGAGCGCTGGCCGAGGTTCGACCTCCGATACCATTAATAGATCCAGCCGCACCTGTACCCATGATAGTTCCGGCATTGTAACATTCGTATATACCGTATCCCGATGTTCCTGTCAGGCCGACCGCATTACCTGCGATACCTGCACAACCGTAGGCATTTGCCGAAGTGGATATATTTCCTGTATTATAGGAATACCTAACCTGCGAAGCCGGAGATTTAGTCTGCAAGTTTCCAGTGGTGAATTTGTGATCTGCATCAGGATTCACCGTAAAGGCTGGATTATTAGTGCTCGATATGGCTATACAGGATCCCTGGATACCGGCTACATAGGTATTTGTCGAGCTTCCGGATATAGATCCGCTATTCTTACAATACTCGACTATACCGTCAGAACATCCTACGATACCGCCGGCAGAAGTCATACACACGCCGCTTCCTGCCTGAGCCATAGATATGGATGTGCCGACATTCTTACAGTAAGATACAAGACATAGGATATTCCAGTTTACGCCTACGACACCGCCCAGAGCGGTCAGCCCCGTATTGGATATGTATGAATAACTACCCTCCTGGACTATAGAGCCTCCTGTAGTGGAACATCTCCTAACCACGCCGTACACGGCAGCTGTTCCGGCCTGGGCCTGGGCAAATGTGCCGAGATACAGGTTCACACCTACAACACCGCCCAGATTAAGGTTACCTCCACCTGTTACTGTAATATCAGGATTGGTAACATGAACATTTTCAATCAGACCGCCTTCGCTCACACCGACTACAAGAGAATGACCTATCCACATGTCATAATACTTGTTAGCCGCATCGCTCACATTGGTTATCGCCATAGAACTGTTGGCAACGGTCAGGTTCTTCACCACGGCCGTATCGGCGGCAGAAGCGCTCTTGATATAACCGAACAGGCCGGTAGAACCGCTGGCCACGTTATTATTAGCGAACTTCAGGTTCGATATAGTGTAATTACCTCCATCGTAAACCCCTGTAAAGGGAGTACCTGCGACGCTGGTACCATTCCTCTGCCCCAGGGGCGAGAATGTAGCATTGTCCATCCACCAAGCGGCGTCGATATCAGACACCTGGAGGAAGTCCTTATCATATAGGGTAGTCCCAATATTACTAATGTGGCGCATGCAACCGATCTTGATAGGTGTCGCGGCGGCACCGTCGCCTGTACCGTTAGCAAACTTGGTATGGGCCTGTTCCTCTAAACTTTCACCGGTTGTTCCAGGATCACTGGAATAACCCTTAATCTGAACGGCAATAACACCATTACGAGAACTAACAGCAGCATTGCTCAGCAGGTCGTAGTATTTATTTGTAACATTGGTAACCGTAGTTATCGGACCGCCTGAGCCGTCGGTAATGATCACATCGTACTTGATGAATGACAAGTCTCCTGTCCACGATGCGTAGAGTGAGTCTGTATTAGCTATGGCAAGCACCGGATCGACAATAGTACCCAACTGGGCTATTTCAACGGAGTCCCTGATAGACGCGTCACTTATAGCTATGAATTTCACATAACCCGTACGACTAACAGCGTCGGCCTGTGTGTTTATCTTTATAGGGACCCTTTTGGTCACCAGATTCTCATCCGTAATAGCGCCGTTTTGCTCGATCCACGAATCCTCGCTCTCGATAACGACGTTATACGGGAGATTGGAATCGACATACACCGCCGTATCGATCCATATCTTACCGGCATCAATGACCGCCACCTGAGACGAAATGAAAGGAGGCGCCGGATCCTGGTTGACAATAACTTCTTTTTCGCAGCTCGGGTCCTTAGCGGCAGTGATCTTCACGGTAGCCCAACGGCCCACGCCAAGCTGGTTTTTCTGTGCGGTAACGGTAATAGTAGCATTACCCTTCCCGCTTTCGGGATCGATGGAGATCCAACCCGGATCATCATCTTCGTTGTAAATAACGGTAGCCTCCCACTGGACATTAGTTTCAATAGGAATATACGCCACGACCTCTCCTGTGGGCGTTTCGCCTTCGGATTCCATATCCACTTCATCTCCGTCAGTAGGCACGATGGAAGACGGAGTCTGATAAGGTTCCGTAGGTTTTTCTTCACAAGCCACCAAAGCAAAAGCGGCGAGCAAGACGAATATTTTAGGTAAAATCTTAATCATGGCTTTAGTTTTAGGTTTGTGCCTGTCCGGAGGGAGTTTTATTCGGCTCCCTCCGGGCCGGCAACAGGGTTTTACAACAGGTTTAGGGTTTTATTACTTGTTAACCTTGATAGCTGTCGTAGTGTAGAATTTAAGTATCTCGCGGCCTTTTTCCTGACCAAAAGCACCGGTGATAGTATTGTTGAATTTAGCGCCTATGGGTTTCATGGCAGCGTTTTTCTCTTCGGGAGTCATATCACCCTTAACAACTGACGCATGAGCGATCAGACGATCGTAGATAGCAGTATCGACAATAGCCTGCTGGTCGGCTGTAAGCTGGAATTCCTGGGCGATAACAGCGGCGCGAGCCTTGGCTATCCTGTCCTGAGTGGCACTACGTTCCTGAGCGAAAGAAATAGATACGGTGAGGAGCAGTGCGCTTACGATAAAAATGAGTTTTTTCATGATGGTTTTATTTTTTTAGTTAGTTTTTGTCTGTGACTTGTATATTATACGTTGTCCTGTTGTTGTTTATTATGTTACGGCGCAGGAACGGGTACATTTCTAAGCGTGGGAGGCAGTCCTCCTGTAGGCGCATTCCATATGGTCGTGAAATCCCAACTACTGTCATAGTTAGACTGAACTGCCATTTGCGCAGCGGTCAGGGTAGCACCGGTATCTTCTCCAAGAGCAAAATTCAACTCGTTTGCCGCTAATATATCTGCGAGAGCAGGCTCAAGAGCATACCTGTAACCTGTAGTTGCAAGCCTGTAGTTCATCGGGTTTGCACCGGTTGTAGCGCTTACACTACCATTATAGTACTTCGGTCCTGCCGATCCTTCAAGGTCGTAGCAATAAACGAACTTAGAGCCATTAGCGTTGCTCGCGGTATAAGGACAGGCCAGCAATGTTGCTACAAGGCTTGCGTAGGCACTCGGAGTCGCAGTATAATTCTTGGTAATCGTACCATAATTATAGCAGTTGGTGTATATAGTGTACGTACCAAAGGTCTGGCCCATCAAGCCGCCTATCTGATAAGTCCTACCCTGATTGCCTCCGTTAGCTACTATGCTACCTACGTTATAGCAATTCTTCCAGTTACCCTGCGAACGTCCCGCCAGACCTCCGCAATAGGCGATAGTAGTACCTGTCGCTACATTCAAAAATGTAAGGGTCCCTGAGTTATAACACTCTTCTACCAAGATACCAGCAGCGGTCGAACAGATATAGTCGCCGGTTATACCACCCATATATATTGAAGTACCCGAGGTTATGTTACCTGCATTGAACGATTTCTTGATGGTACCGGTAGCAGACCTGTACAAATTACCCCCCCTGTCTACCCACGGGTTGGTGGCTCCACCGCTTCGCTGTATTGTAGAACCGCAAATACCGCCGACTCCCGCATCAGCCGCAGTAGCCGCCGTACCATTGGATATATTACCCAGGTTATAGCAAGATTCTATCGTACCGTCGTTACCTCCTACGACACCGCCGATAATTGTAGGACGTTCGTTGGGGGTAGAACCGGTTTCATAGTAGATATCCGTTCCCTTATTGGCCGAATTCTTCACGACAGCACCTACCCAGTTAACACCCACAACACCTCCGACCCATGTATTGGCCCCGATCCTCACAGCACCTAATTCACTGATCTTGTAGTCAGATGAAGTGGATACGGTCGAACAATTGTCTACTGTACCTGCGTTCATTCCGCACACAGTAGCACATATAGTGTAATAAGATGTGGTTATCGACGGGTTTACAACATGTACATTGGAGATAGTACCGCCTTCGTTATCGCCCACTACCAGAGTATATTGGTTATTCTGGTCGAAAACATAGTCGGCTTTGTATCCCACATTAAGTACGCCCCGATCTACCACCAGGTTCTTGACATACGAATTGACACCTTTGATGTGTCCCCAGAGGGCCATAGTCTTACCCACCAGACCGTTCAGCTGTATCCCGATGATTTTTTTATTCTGTCCGTCATAACCACCGGTGAAGGGTTCGATATTAGTACCTACAGGCGAGTAAACATTGTTCGTACTCCACTCCGTCATGTCTATATCAGCGTTTTGCTTGTAGAAATACTCCATAGACACGGTGCTCATGGTAAGGAAGTGACGCAAATTGGACACTACGAACGCCTGAGACGCGCTGCTACCATTACCGCCACCGTCACCGAACTTGGTATTCGTAGACCATGTATTAAGGCTCATTTCATCCCAAATGGCATCTACGGTACGTCCCTTGACTTTTGCATCTATAGCGAGGTCGGGATAATCCCGCACTGCGGGGTAATCCATAAGATTAATACTGTCGCCAACTAAGCCAGGGATCGTTGTAACTACAACTGTTGGATCACCCAGTGCTGTTACGATAACATCGTATTTAAGGAATGACGGGTCGGTAGTCCACTTCATTATAAGCCCCAGAGCCGAGTTATCCATTTTAGTGATCTCCAGCGGGAATATACGTGCCCTCTGTGTTACGGTCACTGTCTGGGTCAACTCTGGATTATCATCACTGATGACCTTGAACGAACCCAGGCGGGCAAATCCTGTAGTGTTAGTTGCAAACCTCAGGGTGAATCGCCTGTCGAAACCTTTACTCCCTGTTGTCTGAGAGGGGAACGATATCCACAGGTCTGAACCATCGTCGGTGGAAGCCTCGAGTCTATAATTCACGTTGGCCGTAACGAGTACGACAGTATCGGCGCGAACCACACCCATAGCATACAGACTATTGTTAGTCTCGATAAACCTGGGAGAGGCCTGCTGCTCCACGAAGACGTCGTGATACCCCTGACCTTCCGGAGTACCGTTATCCACGATCAATTTAACCGTGGCGTTACGCTCCACCTCATCGATGTTGCGGGTCATAATTACCTTGATGGTGGCGTCCCCGTAGCCCTCGGTGGGGTAAACGGAACACCAATCAGTGGCGACAGCTTCTTCGGGATATTCCACCACGGCTTTCCACCACACATTGGTTTTTACCTTCGCGTCGTACTCCAATACCGTTGACTCAACAACTATATTGTCGTCATCGACACTGAAAGTCGCCGATACGTTTCCTCCTGGATCCGTACTGTAATAGTCTACCGGTGCATCGTTACATCCGGCGACGAAGGCGGCTACAGAGAGCGTCATCAGTATACTTAGTAATCTACGTTTCATATCTGGTCAGTTTATTTAGGTTTGCGCCTGGTTAGGACATTTCCGTTTTTCTATTCACGTAAGGCTTCTTCTGCTCTTAAGTTTATTTCTTTTTTACTATATTATCAGAATACCATTTGATCATCTGCAAGGCACGCGGCTTACCGAAAGTCTCTATCAGAGACTCGTTGCTCTTAGTGGCCGCGGCTTTACGAATCTGGAATTTCTCATCATCGCTCATGTCTTTGGTCGCACTCCTCATATCCTTATAACGCTGCAGAAGGATTTTTTCGTATTTATCGGCATCGTCCTGGCTCAATCCCAAACCCTCTGCAATCAAAGCTGTTTCCCTCTTTACCTTAGCCTCGAGAGCGCTATCGCCGCCGGAAGCCGGCGCCTGGGGTTGCTGAACCACGGGGCCCGGAGCAGTAGCGGTAGCTGGTTTGTTCTTATTCACCACATTGACTGAGTACCATGACATCATCTTCGTACCTTTATCCTTACCGAAAGCTTCGGAGAGATTATTCTGGAAATTAGAGGTAGCGGTCTTGCGCACCTGGAACTTCTCCTCGTCGCTCATATCCTTGCTCGGATACTTCGACTCGATAAAGCGGGTATAAAGTATCTTCTCGAATTTGGCCGCATCTTCATCCGACAGAGAGAAGGCTTCCTTCACCTGCGCGGCGTCACTCTTAGCCCTCGCAGCGTACTTCTCATCAGCCGTCTGCGCCGACGCACCGAACGAGACCATGGCCGCAACAAACAACAAAACCGATATTATCTTTTTCATCTAATCTGTCTTTTAATTGTTTTTCCGCTCGGTTAGTATCCAGGATTCTGTTCTGTGAATGGTATAGCAGAGTTGGTCATGAGCTCCTGCATGGGAATAGGCAACAACAACTTATATTTTACCATATTATACTCTGTAGGGAATTCCGAATAGGCAGCAGGTATAACGTTGAATTTTACGTTGGTACCATACATGTCAGGGTTAGCCTTATAGTAATTATGGGGTGTGGACACTCGGTCTATGAATCCCTGAACTCCCCGGCGACGGGTATCAAACCATTCGTGGTTCTCCCCTGCAAATTCCAAGAGACGCTCGGTCATAACGGCACCCCTGAACGCATCGATACCAGGATAGGCCGTCATGTCCACGGGATGTATCTCACCTGCATCATTAGGATTACCGTTACCGTTGGCATCCCTGGCCCTACGCCTTATGACATTGATATACTCTACTGCCTTTTCTGATTCACCTACCTCGTTGGCCGCCTCGGATGCTATGAGATATAAATCTGCATAACGCATGATGTAGAAGTGGGTATTCGAACCGAGGGCGTCATACAGCGAGTCAAAGTTTTTCCTGAAATAGGGGAACCCTCCGTCATTATTGGCAGAAGCCCCGGCAGCAGGATAAACAGCAAATATTGTAGGAGGATTATCATCTACATACTTTATATAACTGTCATATATGAAAGTAGCACTCCTGCGGGGATCGCCCGGGTTAAACGCCTGGAACAGTTCGTGCATGGGTCGCACACGACCGGCTACCGAGTTAGTGGTAGTGGCATACTTTGTACATTGGTTAGGCACGCCATATGTCAGACATTGGGGGGAGCTACCGCTCACAACCGATGCCTGGGTTTCAAATATACCTTCGGAGGTATTCTGCCTACCGGCATAGAACACGTCGCTGAAAAGAGGCAACAGACGATAAACACCTTCATTTATAACCTCCTCTGCAGCATACAAGGCCTGGTAAAAGAGATCCTGGGCGGTATACTCATTCTCTGCGTCATCCGAAAAATGAGGATCTTCGAAAGGCTCTCCGGGATACATCTTTATACATCCCATCTGCAGGTACACCTTAGCAAGTAAAGCCTTTGCCGCCCACCTGTGCGGATAACCGGCCTGATCGGGCCAAGCTGTCCTCATTTCACCCTTCTCCTGCATCATATCGAATGCCATTTCGAGGTCATCCACAATAAGTTCATAAACGTCTTTAAGACCCGAACGCGGACAAGGAAAATCGACGCGACCCGTTGTAGGCGTGGTCCTCAAAGGCAGAGGCCCCCACACACGAACCAGGTTGAAATAGTTCACAGCCCTCAGATAGTAAGCATTTCCAAGTATGTGATTAACAAACTCCGGATCAAGTTCATCGTAAAACGGAGTACCGTCATCGTTTACCTTGGTTAACTCCGATATAATATTATTCGCACGGTTGATAGCTGTATAGCTATTGAGCCATCCCGTCAACACGCTACCGGTGTTTGAACGATAATCGAGCTCTATCGCCTGCTTCTGGTCCACGGTAAGACCCGATCTGCCCGCAGCCCTATACAAGGTTGGCCCCGAGGCCTGGGTCAACAACATCCAGAGGTTGGATGCATTAACGCTTGCTGTAGTGGCATATACACCAACCATCAAACCCGCGATACCGGATTCAGACGAGTAGGCCTCTTTCTTAGTGATAGACGTGGTGGGTTTCTCTTCAAGGAAATCCGCACACGACGAGAACGCTACAGCCGATGATAACGTGATCGCTAGTATTTTTTTCGTAAGTCTCATAGTCTTATAGTTCTATTCTCTGAATCAATTAAAATGTCAAACCAAGTCCGAAGATATATGATTTCTCCTTAGGATACGAGTTAAAGTCGATACCCTGCCTGAGCGATCCCACGCTCCTGAAACTATTTACTTCAGGATCCCATCCGTTGTATTTGGTCCAAACGAAGAGGTTGTTGGCAGCTACGCTCACATTAATACTCCTGATGGCCTTCACCTTCTTGAGAGGTATCTTGTAACTCAGGGTTACGTTAGCCAGACGCAGGAACGAACCGTCGCGTACAAGCCTGTCTGAGAAATATTTGTAGTTATCAGCATCACCCGTTACCTTGGGGAAGGTCGTATTGGTATTTGTTTCGGTCCACGCCCTGTAATACGCTTCCTTTCTCAAGTTATTAGTTGTCGGACCGGTAGTACCCGTATACCATTCCCACATAAGGTTGGCGTTCACTATATCATTACCCTGCACTCCATTGAATACGGCACTAAGGGTAATCCCCTTATAACTGAAGTTTGTACTGAAACCGTAAGTGAAGTCGGGGTTGGGGTCGCCGATTATCTGGCAGTCCTCAAGGTCCAGTTTACCATCACCATTGTAGTCTACATAGTAAACCTGTCCGCCCTGGGTCTGGCCGCTGGGAATATTGAACGCCGGAACGTTTTTGTCCCATGTCTGTACTATACCTGCGGTCTTGAAACCCCAGAACAATCCCATAGGCTTACCCTGGATGTAGATATTCGCGGGCTGGGAGAACTGCGATGAACCACCGACATTATTACCCAGGAAGTATATATACCTCTCACCCTCAGTCGCAGGAATACCAATATCCACGATCTTATTACGGTTGAACGAGATATTACCACCAACGTTCCAGGTAAATCCTTTGATATCGAGAACGGTCGCATCCAAAGAGAGCTCGAGACCCTTATTGTTGATCTCACCCCTGTTGGCCCACCAGGTCCTATACCCTGTACTGGGAGGAATGGATTCCGTCTGCAGAAGGTCTATGGTGCTCTTTGAGTAGAGGTCCATCACGATATTAACCCTGTTATTCCAGAAACCCATGTCAAGGCCCACGTTCCACTGGTCTGTGGTTTCCCAGATAAGGTCCCTATTAGGCAGATAACCGGGTGCGTAACCGGGCCTGTAGCCGCTTGTTGTACCAGTGCTGTAGTAGTTACTACGGCCATAAATATCGAGTGTCTGGTAGTTACCTATCGCTTGGTTACCCACGCGTCCCCAACCCAAACGCAACTTGAGGTTGGATATCTGGGTGGGCAGATTGAATGCCTGCTCCTGATTTATACGCCATGCGAACGAGAACGAGGGGAAGTAGCTGAATTTATTACCCGGGGCGAACTTGCTACTACCGTCAACACGGAAAGTCCCTGTCAATACGTACTTGTCTCTGTATGAATATGAGGCACGAATGAAGAACGACAACAGAGAGTTCTTACCTTCATTGTACTGGGGCAACCAGTATGTAAGAGCCGAGTTGTATGATTCGGTCTGCAGACCCTGGTCGAAAATATTAGATACTTCATAACCCGCCGTTTCCGTGTTGGTTTCAGTTATCTGCATACCAAGGGTACCGGATAGTTTATGAACTTTCTTGAAGGTCTTGTTGAACAAGAACATATGGTCCATATTATAACGTACGGTCGAGTTGGTATTCTTGTTGACATAACCCTTCTTGTTACGTCCACCGTAGAGTCGGTTTCCGTACCATTTTTCCCTGGTCTTATCCCTATAGTCTATACCGAGCTTCAACTGGTACTTCAACCATTTGAGAAGCTGTACATCCACAGTCAACGAGGAGTTTACCCTGTACTCGTTGGTATTATCACTATGGTCCTGACTCCAGGCGTAAGGACTACCGGCAGCAACAGCCAGAGTTTCGTCATCTATGTCTTCATCCCACCACAATTCATTAGCCATAAGGTAAGGACGATATGAAACGATACTTCGCACGACGCTGGTATTCAGCTGCTGCATCGGGTCGGTACTTGCGGTCATCTGATACTTGCCGTAAGACATCATGTTGTTCGTACTGATCTTTACGAACTTACCGACGTTTTTGCTGAAGTTGAAACGGAAGTCGGTGATCTCTGTACCGGTATCTTTCATGATACCTTTATTCTGAGCATAACCACCCGCTACGTAGTAATTGGTAGTCTTATCGCGACCGCTTATGGTCAACCTGTGTTTCTGGCTTATCACGGTACTCCTATACCAATCCTGCCAGTCCATAGGCGTGTATGTGTCGTAGGTGGGATTGTCGGTAGCATTCCTGAACTCCCTGTATTCATCGAAACTCAACACATCGATCTTGTTGGCAGGGGTTGAGATGATAAGGCTACCGTTATATGTAACCGTAGGCTTGGCCGAAGTACCCTGCTTGGTTGTGATAAGCACGACACCGTTGGCACCCAGCGAACCGTAGATCGCGGTAGCCGAGGCGTCCTTCAGGATCTCCATGCTGGCGATGTCCTGGGGGCTGATACCCAACAGGCCGTTCTGTTCCTCATTACCGATATTCACACCGGTGGTAGAGGCGTTACCCATGTCGCTTCCCGGAGGGTTGAGCATCACACCGTCGACCACATACAGAGGCTCGGTCGAACTGTTGAACGAACCCGCACCACGCACGAGGATACTCACGGCACTACCAGGGGCAGCGTTGTCGCTTGTAACCTGCACACCCACGGAACGTCCCTTGAGCAACTGGTCGAGCGAGGTAACCTGCGTAGCCTCATTCTCGTCGATCTTAACGGAAGTCACGGCACCACCGATATCCACACGGCGCATGGTACCGAAACCGACCACCACGACCTCTTCGATCTCTTCGGCCATTTCGTGAAGGGTAACCTTCAAGATAGTCCTGTTGGCGATGTTAATGGTATCCGACTTATAACCGAGGAATGAGAAGACGAGATTCTTCCTGTTTTCCGGAACGGTTACGGCGAAGTTACCGCCTGCATCTGTCGTAGCGCCGAGAGTAGTTCCCATCACCACGACGCTAACTCCTGCCAGAGGCTGAGTGTTGGGGTCTGTAACACGACCTGTCACTCGCTGCTGGGCGAAGGCGGTACTACTAAAGAGTAACAACGAAGCCATCGCCACTCCCAATAAACCTTTTATCGTATCTAAGTTTCTCATAGTATTATGTCTCTTTTTGATTTTTCTCTTCATTAGTAAGTTTGGACTCACCCTATGGATACATATATATATAAGGTATGATTAGAATGTAGCGCTCACGCCTATGATATATGAACGGGCCGTCGGATATGAACCGTAGTCAACACCGTATCGGGTTATATCATTTGCATAACTGTTGACTTCAGGATCCCAACCCTTGTATTTCGTGAACACGAACAGGTTGTTGGCTGTGAAGCTCACACCAAGAGACTTAATCCAATTCTTCTTGACTGTTCCAAGAGGAATATCGTAAGAGAGCGACACGTTCTGCAGACGCAGGAAGCTACCGTTCTCAACCAGTCGGCTGCACACTTCGTTCAGGCCCACAGCGTTGATACGGGGATACTTTCCGTCGGTATTCCTTGCCGAGTAAGCGTCCCTGTAAGCTTCGGTACGGATGTTATTGTATCCGCCCATATTCTCTTCATTGAGGAGATTGAGGTTCAGCACTTCATTGCCGTACGAACCGTTAAAGAGGATATCAAGAGTAAACCTCTTGAATGTAACCGTTGTATAGAGACCTCCGAAGAACTTGGGCTCCGGATTACCGATCACGGTCCTATCGGCATCAGTAACATTCCAGTCACCATTGGTATCGATGAACTTGATGTCACCCTGCTGGAGGCGCTGGCCATAGTAAGGAGGAGTGGCGGCCATATGCCTGTCGTAAACAATTCCCTGAGATGCCAGACCCCAGAATGACGAGGGAGAGTGGCCCTTCACCGTGGCGTTGGTATAGATGGGTATACCAGCCATGCTGCCAGTCTGTGTTGCGAGGAAATAAGAAGGGGCTCCTGTAACTTCGCCGCGGTTGAACGTGATGTTACCGCCGGCGGACCAGGTCCAATTCTTGCCCTTGATGATCATGCCCTCGAGTTCGACCTCTATACCCTTATTCTTAAGCGAACCCTTTGTTTCGAAATTGGTCGTATGGGTGGGCATGTAGATCATCTTGAGGATGTCGTCGGTTTCCTTATAATAGGCTGAAACCGATCCCTTCAGACGGTTCTTGAAGAACCCGAAATCAAGGCCTACGTTATATTCTTCCGAGAATGTCCTCCACAATACCTGATTGTATGCGGGCTGGTAGGGTTTCCACTGCTGGTTTTCTGGTATTGTATATATAGGATAATCCTTGCCGCCGTAATAGCTGGACATCATATCGTAGTTGTCCCTGGTGTGAGTACCGGCCTTACCCCAACCTGCGTGGAGCTTCAGGTTGTTCAACACTTTTTCCGTACCCTTCATGAAAGGCTCTTCGCTTATAACCCAGGCTACGCTACCGGCGGGGTATATTTTGTAGTTGCCCTGATCAAAGTCTTTCACGTTGTCGGCCCTAACCGAAGCAGAGGCGAGGTACTTTCCCTTATATGAATATGAGGCCCTGCCCACGCCGGAGAACATAAAATCTTCAACCCTGTACCTGCGAGCTTCACCTATACCTACGGCGAAGTTAAGGCCTCGGGCTTTACGCGCCTGGTTGTCGAAGTTGAAACCATATTGAGAAGTACGCTCCTGCTGGATACCGTTAAGATCCACGCCTGCAGAAACATTGAGGAGGTGAGAGCCGAACGTCTTTTCAAAGTTAAGGATTCCCTGGGCGTTATACCTCAGGCTGGTCATCATGGCCATAGAACCGATACCGGTAAACGAAGCACCTACTGTCGTCTCGTTACCAAACCACCTGAGCCTGCGCTTTTCGCGGTAATCGACACCGGCTTTGATGTCCATATTGAGCCACTTGGCAAAAGTCAACTTGGCGTTTATGTGGGGAATGGCCCTGTACTCCCTACCCTGGTCCTGATAGCCGGCGATATATGAATCTATCGACTCATAGGGGCTATTAGCAAGGAAGGGTACGCCGTCCACCAGTTCCGTCATAGCGGTCTGAGTGAAGTTGCTTGTACCGTAGAGCCTGTCGTTGGTTGTCTTATTCAATAAAAGACCTACGCCGAGGTGGAGGAAGTTGGTCAACTTCTTATCCATGCGCATATTCAGGTTGAGCATTTCCGCATCGGCAGCCGGCGTAACACCGTCGATAGTACGGTAGCCGAAACCGAAGTAGTAGCTGGTACCACCCTCGCGGCCGCTCACAGAGAGGCTGTGATTCTGGCTCACGCCTGTTTCGAAGGTCTTATCCTGCCAGCTTTGCGCAGGTTGACGCGACGAAGCTACGCTATGCCCCGCCTCCCTCTGGAATTTGAGATATTCGTCGAAACCGAGTACTCCTATCTCTCTGTAGCGGGTGCTTATGGCAACCGAAGATTTCCACTGAACTATGGGCTTTGCCGACTTACCCAGCTTGGTATTGATTATAACCACGCCGTTGGCACCCATCGCACCGTAGATCGCTGTAGCCGAAACGTTCTTCAACACCTCTATGCTCTCGATATCCTGAGGATTGATCGAGGCGAGAGTGTTCTCCAACGCCTGGTACTCACCCTGCACCACATTCGAGAGCGGGTCATTGTTCATGAGCTGCACCGGGTTGAGAATAACGCCATTCAGGATATACAACGGCTCGCTGTTGGAGCGCAGCGCGTTGATACCGCGGATGTGCACATTCACAGCGCTCATGGGAGCGGCATCCGACGATGTAACCTTAACTCCGGACACACGACCCTGCAATAGTTTATCCGGCGACGAATAAACAACAGCATCCGTCTCGCTCGGCGTAACCGTAGTCTTAGTCTCGGCTTGCCGCTTGCTCAGCTGCTGTGCGGACGCGGTAACCGTCCCTGCCACAACCAGCATCGCCAACAAAACGACCTTACAGTTTAGAAAGTTTAGTTGTTTCATGAATGTAGTTTTAAGGTTTCGTTATATCTAAGTTTTTCCTTCGGTATATCAAAATCGCGCCGGACAAACACTCCTTGATCGAAATTACGACCCCACAACGCGACCCACGCGCACACGCCAAGCACCCTATAAACAAACACACCCGATCACGCGTTTATACGTAATCGCTTGATTTATAGCTGTATCGGTGTTTTAGCGTACACCTAGTGTTATGCGAAGTTAAAAAACATTTCCAGAAAAACCAAAAAAACTAAGCTTCAGAACAAAAAAAATAACATGTTTTTTAATGAAATATTACGTTATCATCTCGCGTTATGCTCAAGCACGGTTTTTTTTCGCCAAATGACTTATTTAACACGCTGTAAATGCGCCTTCTAACCACATGGGCATAAAATACCAGGGCTCGGTCTGCCGAAAAATATATTAACTTTGCAGGGCGGGAAGGAGTTCAAACAGAACATTTTCAGTCACGAATACGTTATTATGCAACCGAAACACCAGTATTATACCCTCCGCCGCCCCCAGTGCCTAACCATAGATATTATATCACGGCGTACGTAAGCGGCACCGATTTTGATTGTTGCCCAAGGTTTACCCGCGTGAACATAAAATTTCCACCCCCTGCTATCCAGCCATATCATATAACATAATGAAAAAACTACTTATAATGACCCTTACCACCCTATCCGCCGCCGCATTCGCCGCAGGCGGCAGCGACACCCCCCTGCTCCAACCGTTCGACACCCCCTACGGCACCCCGCCCTTCGCCAAGATAAAGCTCGAGCATTACAAGCCCGCCATAGAGGCCTCGATAGATTCGGCCCGCGTGGAGATAAAGGCCATAGCCGACAATCCTGCCGCGCCCACTTTCGCCAACACCATCGAGGCGCTGGAGCGCGCCGGAGCCCTGCTCGACCGTACGGCTTCGATATTCTTCAACCTCGACGCCGCGGAGACCTCCGACCAGATGCAGGGCATCGCCATGGATATCTCGCCCATGATGACGGCCTTCGCCAACGACGTGACGCTCGACCCCAAACTCTTCGCCCGCGTGAAGGCGGTCTACGAGCAAAGGGACAAACTCAAGCTCACCGCCGAGCAACAGATGCTCCTCAAAGACACCTACGAGAACTTCGCCCGCAGCGGCGCCGCCCTGCCCGAGAAGGACAAGGCCCGTTTCAGGGAGATATCCACCGAGCTATCGCAGCTATCGCTCAAGTTCGGGCAGAACGTCCTCGCCGAGACCAACGACTTCACCCTCCACCTCTCCGATCCGAAGCAGGTCGAAGCCCTGCCCGCCTTCGTGCGCGAGTCTATGGCAGAGGAGGCCGCCGCCAAAGGCAAGGAGGGATGGCTGGTGACCCTGCAATACCCCAGTTTCGTCCCCTTTATGACCTATTCGCCCGACCGGGAACTCAAACAACAGCTCTGGATGGCCTATAACTCGCGCGCATTCCACGGCAATTCGAGCGACAACCGCCTGATAGTGTTGCGAATAGCCAATCTGCGCCTCGAAAAGGCGCGTCTGCTTGGTTTCAGCAATTACGCCGACTGGGCGCTGGAAGATCGTATGGCCGAGAATTCGTCCACGGTTAACAGTTTCCTCGATAATCTGCTCAAGAAGACCATGCCCTACGCGAGGAAAGACCTCGACATGATCGGCGACTACGCCCGCAAGCAGGGCCTCGAGGGCGACCTCAAGCCGTGGGACTGGGCCTACTTCGATGAAAAATACAAGAACGAGGTATTTGACCTCAACTCCGAACAGGTAAAACCATACTTCAAACTCGAGAACGTCCAGAAAGGTATCTTCCTGCTGGCCGAGAAGCTCTACGGGTTGCAGTTCAAGAAGAACGACTCGATCCCCGTCTACCATCCCGACGTGGAGGCATACGAGGTGAGCGACAGCGCGGGCCGTTTCATGGCCGTGCTCTACATGGACTTCTTCCCCCGCGCCTCCAAACGCGGCGGGGCGTGGATGACATCATTCCGCGAGATGAGCCGCACGGCCGACGGCAAGGAAGTGCGCCCCATAATATCTATATGCGGAAACTTCACCAAGCCAACGGCCACTTCGCCCTCGCTGTTGACCTTCGACGAAGTGAACACCACCCTGCATGAGTTCGGCCACGCCCTCCACGGTATCCTGGCCGAGGGTACCTACAAATCGAAGACCGGCACCAACGTCTACCAGGACTTCGTGGAGCTACCCTCGCAGATAATGGAGAACTGGGCCACGGAGAAGGAGTGGCTCGACCTCTGGGCCGAACACTACCAGACCGGCGAGAAGATGCCCTCTGAACTCATAGATAAGATCGTGGCCTCGAAGAACCACCTGGCCGCATATGCCGCCGCGCGACAGCTCTCGTTCGGCATACTCGACATGGCGTGGCATTCGGTGACGGGGCCCATAAAGGGCGAGGTGGATGAGTTCGAGCGCCGCGCCACCGCTCCCGCGCGCCTGTTCGCGCCTGTGGACGGCACCTGCACATCCGTAGCGTTCAGCCATATCTTCGCCGGTGGCTACTCTGCGGGGTATTACAGCTACAAGTGGGCGGAGGTATTGGAGGCCGATGCATTCTCCATGTTCCGCGAGCGCGGCATATTCGATAAGGCCACAGCCGCCTCGTTCCGCGACAACATCCTCTCCAAGGGCGGCAGCGAACATCCCATGAAGCTCTACGAACAGTTCCGTGGCCGCAAACCCGACACACAGGCCCTGTTCGACAAGATGGGGCTGAAATAATACATCCCACGAAGACAGACTGCCTGCATAGCGGACAGTCGCCATTGCGTAAACGCGTGCGGCCGGACTTTTGAAGTCCGGCCGCACGCGTTGTTCATCCCGCTATATATACCTTATATATTAAGAATACTTATTAATTATATAGGTATAGAAGTATTGATATTTGCCCAGCATAATGTATCGCATTGACAATTAAGATATTACACCCGAGCCACACATCTACTGATCACCGACGGATTTTGACGGCATAAAATCACCCTTTCCTCCCCTTCAACAGCAACTCCGCCTGGGCCATGGCGGCGGCGGTAACGTCGGCGCCGCTGAGCATCGCCGCGATCTGCGCCACCCTCTCCTGCGGCGACAACCTGCGTATAAGGGTCTGCGTGGCGCCGCCTTTTTCCTCCTTATATACGAGAAAGTGGGTATCGCCCTTACTGGCCACCTGTGGCAGGTGAGTGATATTTATTACCTGTATACGCTCCGAAAGGCGCACTATGATCTCGCCCATACGGTCGGCTACAGAGCCCGACACGCCGGTGTCTATCTCGTCGAATATTATGGTCGCCAGCTTGGCATTGAGGGCTACGAGCGACTTCAGGGCCAGCATCAGGCGCGACATCTCACCCCCCGAGGCCACCCTGTCGACGGGTTGCACCTCCGAGCCCTTATTCGAAGAGAAAAGGAACCTCACCCTGTCGGCCCCGTCGGGCTGCAACTCGCCCGAGGGCGTGATCTCCACCACAAGGCGGGCGTTGGGCATACCCAGGAGAGCAAGGGTGTCGACGACGTATTTCTCCACCTGCGGGGCAGCCTTGCGCCTGCCTGCGGATATTTGATCCGCCAGGGCTGTAGCCTCGGCGTGCAGTTTATCTATAAGCTTACGCGATTTTTCTATTTCGGCGTCGAGGCCGGTTATCATGTCCAGGCGGCGCGTATACTCCTCGCGCAGGGCAATGAGGCCCGCCACATCGTCCACATGATGTTTCTGCTGGAGGGAATAGAGCGTGTCGAGGCGCTCGTTGGTACGCTCGAGCCGCGCGGGGTCGGCCTCTATCCTCTCGCCGTCGGACGAAAGCTCCGAATATATATCCTTGAGGTCGGCAATAGCCCCCTTGAGGCGTTCCGAGAACTCGCCCGAGCGGGAATATTTATCCCCCAGGCGGGCCACAGCCTGCTCCACGTTCCTCAACGAAGCCACCACATTCTCCTCAGCCCCGTTTATCGTTTCGGCTCCCTGCAGCAGGGCTTCGCCTATCTCGGCGGCAAAGGTCAGCTCGCGCTGCGTGGCCTCCAATTCCTCCTGCTCGCCCTCCTGCAGGCGGGCTTCTACAAGCTGCTCAAGCTGAAATTCTAAGTACTCCCTGTCGCGCGAGTCGGCTTCGGCCCGGGCGATAAGCTCCGTAAGGGCGGTTTTAGCACGTCTAAGCTCGGCAAATGCCAGGGCATAACGCTCCAGAAGGCCGTTATGTTTCGCCACGCTGTCGGTGATCCCGGTCTGGAATCTGCTCTCGGCGAGCAAAAGCGTCTGGTGCTGGGAGTGTATATCTATAAGCGCGCCCGTGATCTCCTTGAGGTCCGCGAGCGACACAGGCAGATCGTTCACAAATACGCGGCTTTTGCCCTGCGGCGCTATCACGCGCCTCACCACCACCGCGTCGTCATAGTCGAGGTCCAGCGCCGCGAACGCCTCTTCAAGCCCGTAGCCGCTGACGTCAAACTCGCCCTCGACCACACAGCTGCGCCCCTGGTCCTTGAGTGCCGAGACATCGGCCCTCCCGCCCAGGATAAGCCCCAAAGCTCCCAGGAGAATGGATTTACCCGCCCCCGTTTCGCCGGTAATGATATTAAGCCCTGCGTCAAACTCTATTTCGAGCTTGTCGATCAGCGCGTAATTCTCTACCGAAAGGCGTTTGAGCATAGTTATGCGGTTGTTTGGCCGGGCGGTCCGGCATTGCTATAAGGTTGAGCGTGAAACCATATGTAGGCGTGAGTTCTTAACTCTGCAAGCCTGACACTCAGTCCCCACAAACTTAATCAAAAAACTAAAAAAGGATGCAAAAACAGAACAAAAAAAGCACCGCGGCAAACGCGATGCTTGAATTAACCACACCTCCGTGACAGGACGGCGCATTAACCGAAACTGCATCGCAAAGCGACGCTCATTCGGGCGGCTCGGCCTCCAGCCGACCCCGCAGCCGCCCGAATGAAAATATTTTAGCCGTTTACGGTAGATTATTCCCTGCACACAATCCTTTCTCCCGGGGGCCTCAGGCATTACCCGACATATACTCCACCATCCTGTCGACCACATCCACGGCCACGGAATCCTTACCCTTGAGGGGATACTCGCGTTTGCCGCCACGGTTGTCTATGATGGTGATCTTATTTGTCTCGCTCGCAAAACCCACGCCCTCACCAACGCCGTTGAGCACGATGAAGTCGAGGTTCTTTTTGGCCAGTTTCGCGCTCGCGTTGGCCTCGCCGTTATCTGTCTCTAAGGCAAATCCCACAAGCAGTCGCCCGCCCTTCACAGCCCCCAGCGAGGCGGCTATATCGGGGGTCTTGCGCAAAACGACGCTCATATCTTCTCCCTCCTTCTTTATCTTGGACGAGGCCACTTCCGCAGGGGTATAATCGGCCACGGCAGCACACATAACACCCGCGTCACACCCATTGAAAAGCTCCATGGCGGCCCTGTGCATCTCTTCCGCCGATCCCGCTTTCACCACCTCCACTCCCGAAGGCACAGCGACGGACATCCTGCCGCATACCAACACCACTTCGGCGCCCCTGTCACTCAACTCTCGCGCGATGGCGCACCCCATCCTGCCCGTGGAGTGGTTAGATATAAACCTCACGGGGTCAATAGGTTCGACGGTAGCACCCGCAGTCACGAGTACCCTCTTACCCTCTAAACTCTTTTTTTTTTGGAAGAATCCCTCCACGAAAGCCGCGATATCCTCGGGCTCGGCCATGCGGCCCTTGCCGCTGAGGCCGCTGGCGAGTTCGCCTTCGGAGGGTTCGATGATATGGTTGCCGACCTGCCTCAACGCTTCTATATTCCTCTGCGTGGCCGGGTGGGCGTACATATCGAGGTCCATCGCCGGGGCCACCATCACGGGGCACCGGGCCGACAGATAGGTCGTAAGCAGCAGATTGTTGGCGATACCGCCGGCCATGGCGGCGATTGTGTTGGCCGTAGCCGGGGCTATGAGCAGGGCGTCAGCCCACTCGCCCAGCGACACGTGGCTGTTCCACTCCCCATTCTCGGGATTGAAAAACTCCACGAGTATGGGGTGCTTCGAAAGGGTGGCCATCGTGAGCGGGGTGATGAACTCTTTGGCCAGCGGGGTCATAATAACCCTCACTTCCGCCCCCTGCTTAACCAGCAGGCGCACCAGCGCGGCCGCCTTATAAGCCGCGATACTGCCTGTGACCCCTACGATTATATGTTTGCCTTTAAGCATGATGTAAGCTTTGAGCGTGATATAAAGAGAAAAAAGGCGGCCGCGGCCGCCCGGTTAAGCGTATAACTTTCCCTTATTCCGCAGCTGCGTCGCCTTCGCGGAAATACACCTTACCTTCGAGGAACTCCTCGGTGGCTACGAGCGTGGGCTTGGGCATACGTTCGTAGTACTTCGATATCTCGATCTGTTCCCTGTTGTCGAAGGTTTCTTCGAGCGAGTCGTTCACGCTCGAGAAGTCCTGTAACTTACGGCTCAACTCCTGCTTCACCTCGCTGTTGATCTGGTTGGCGCGGCGGGCGATGATGTTCACCGACTCGTAGATATTGCCTGTAGGGGCGTCGAGGTCGGTGAGCTTGCGGGTAACGGTGTTGTTGGGGATGTTACTTTTTTTTACTTCCATCTTCTTTCAGGGTGTTTTCTGTTGCTGTGGTGGTTTGTATAGTATTCTCAGTATTATGCTTGGCGAGGTATTCCTTGGCGTCCTTGAGCATTTTGTCGGCCTCTTTCTTATACTTGCTCTCGGGGAATTCCGACACAAAGTTATAATAATAATCCATCATATTCATATACCTGTCCTTCTGCAACTTGTGCACCGAGTTAGAGGCCAGCAGGTAACCGCTCTTGACTATGAGGAACGACATCTCCTCGCGGTGGCGGGAGTCGGGATATTCGGCCAGGGTATTGTTAAAGGCCACCACGGCCGCCTTGTATTGACGCGTATTGTAGTAGACCTTGGCGTTGGCCGCGGCCTTGTCCTCCAATTTTGAGAAGAGTTCTTCGAGGTTGCCCTTTATCTGATCTTTCTTTATGGAATTCGGATAACGGCTCAGGTACTCGTTCATGGCCACTATGGCGCGTGTGGTGGAGGTCTGGTCCCTGTTATGTTCGGGCGAGGCGTAATAGTAGCCCATGGCGTACATGTACTCGGCATCCTCGAGGAACGGACTGCGCACATAGCGCTTTCTGAACTCGTTGAACAGCGAGCCGCTCATGTCGAAGTCGCCGATCTTATAGTGCGAGGCAGCGTAGTAGTAA
Organism: Rikenellaceae bacterium; assembly: GCA_031553875.1. Lineage (GTDB taxonomy): Bacteria > Bacteroidota > Bacteroidia > Bacteroidales > Rikenellaceae > JAVBKU01. Next base: position 21,816 of record JAVBKU010000016.1, read on the forward strand.
GCCACCGAGTCCTCTTTTGTACCTCCCGTAACGTAGGGCGCCACCTCTTGCAGGAGGCCTATGGTCTTGGAATATTTCTTCTCTCCATAGTACTTCAGGGCCAGGTGATACATGGCGTCATAGTTCTGGCTGGCGAGCATCTGGCTGTACTTGCTGCACGAAGCCGCGGCAAGGACGACCATCACCCCCAATACCATGTATTTCACCATTTTAAAGCTCATAATGCCTTTTGATTTTCTCATATTCTGCGGGCAGCTCTTATCTCCGCCCGGCTCTCCCGGTGGCGGCTACGGCACGACCCTATGGCACAGAAAAAGCCACAGACCGCACAAAGCTACGCATTTTTAACGAGCCCGAGAAAAATATATTGCATTTTTTTACTTATCCGGGGAAAATATATAACTTTGCGCGATAATCCCCGGAAACGGCGGATAATACGCCTAAATAAATCTATTTCAATTTAATAAAATTACTGTTGTGGATATTTTTGAAAGAATAGCAAAGAACACCGGCGGGCCGATCGGAATGTACCAGAAACTCAGCCACGGTTACTACTCTTTCCCCAAACTCGAAGGGGAGATCGGTCCCAGGATGATGTTCAGGGGCAAGGAAGTGCTCAACTGGAGCCTCAACAACTACCTGGGCCTGGCCAACCACCCCGAGGTGCGCAAGGCTGACGCCGACGCGGCCGCCGAATTCGGTATGGCCTACCCCATGGGTGCCCGCATGATGAGCGGACAGACCAAATGGCACGAACAGCTCGAGTGCGAACTGGCCGCCTTCGTAGGCAAGGAAGACGCCTTCCTGCTCAACTTCGGCTACCAGGGCATGATCTCGATCATCGACTGCCTCTTGGGTCGCAACGACGTCGTGGTTTATGACGCCGAAGCCCACGCATGTATCATCGACGGCCTCCGCCTCCACACAGGCAAACGTTTCGTATTCGGACACAACGACATGGCCAGCTGCCGCAAGCAGCTCGAACACGCCACAAAGCTGGCTGCCGAGACCGGCGGAGGCATACTCCTCATAACCGAAGGAGTGTTCGGCATGAAGGGCGACCTCGGCAACCTCAAAGACATCGTAGCCCTGAAGAAGGAGTTCAACTTCCGCCTGCTGGTGGACGATGCCCACGGCTTCGGCACAATGGGCGCCAAGGGTTCGGGCACTCCCGAACATTTCGGCGTGACCGACGGCGTAGACGTGCTGTTCAACACCTTCGCCAAGAGTATGGCAGGCATCGGCGCGTTCGTAGCGTCGCACAAGTATATCATTGACTACCTGCGCTATAACATGCGTTCACAGACATACGCCAAGTCGCTCCCGATGCCCATGGTTAAGGGTGCCCTGAAGCGTCTGGAACTTATCAAGACCCAGCCCAAGCTGCGCGAAGACCTCTGGAAGATAGTCCATGCCCTGCAGGACGGCTTCCGCAAGAGGGGCTTCGACATAGGTGTGACCCAGTCTCCCGTGACCCCCGTGTACATGAAGGGAGCCGTGGAAGAGGCCACCAATATCGTCGTGGACCTGCGCGAGAACCACAACCTGTTCTGCTCGGTGGTGGTATATCCCGTGATCCCCAAGGGCGAGATCATCCTGCGCATCATCCCCACCGCCGTACACACCATGGCCGATGTGGAATACACGCTGAAGGCTTTCGACGCACTGCGTACGAAGCTCGACGCGGGCGAATACAAGAAGCCCATGCAGGATATGTCCGATGCATCCTGGGCCGCCAAAACAGGCGCACAGGCCTGCGGCTGCAGCTGCAAGAAATAGGGTTGATTTCGGGTTTTTGAAGCCCTCTGAATATTAAGCGCCGCCGTCTGTAATAAGACGGCGGCGCTTAGTTTTGATAGTGGGCAATATGATTACTAAGGCATTATGGACGCCTACTACCCGCCAATTGCGAATATTCACGCCCGGACATGGGTCGAGGGAATCCGTTAAAAAACGACGCTGTGTCTAACGACTGTTAGCGGGGACGTAGGTCCCGCTAAAAAGGAGGAGTTCGACGTTTTAGGATGTACGAAGACCCCTGTCAGTGAATATCCGCAGGCGGCACTTTTGGGGTACCTTTTGTGTGCACAAAAGGTACAAAGATGAATATTGATTTTATAGTAATTAGTTTGCCTTCCTACTTTTGCCATTGCCGCAAAAGTAGGCAAAAGGTCTAGCCGCGTCTTCTGCCGGGGTCTCTTCCGGGAGCTTCCCTCGTTACACGATAACTGAGGGTGATCTCCCTTACGAGACCTATTTCCGGCAGAAGCCTAAAGCGGCATTCACAACGAGGCTTGCGCCTCGTTAGTGTTTTCTGATACGGGGATTGTAAGCGTCTTCGACGCTTTAAGAATTGGATAATCTTCTATAAAAACTCAGTCTACCCGGATGTCGACAGACATCCACAACCAATCGCTACCCATCTTAGAATAATGGCGAATCCCCGTCCCCCTAGGCACTTCGTGCCTGGGGGGGTCGCCATGAGTTGCTAACGCAACTCGATCTGCGTGTCAGCGGGCACTTACCGCCGCCCCATCGGCTAAGACGCAATCAGTGTCTGGGGCGAGGGCACGGATCGCTTCCGCAGCGATCCGAAAACAATGCGACCGACACTTTCGTGTCGGCCGCCTAAATATTCTACATAAGAAATCAACTCTCCATCGCCCCGGAGTCGCCTCCGAGCAACCTCCAGCCGCTATATGCGGGGTCGTTCATCACGATCCTGTACCACAATTCCGAGGTGTCGCACATGATATCGTAATCCGACATCCGGGCTACGCCCCACATCCCGTCGGATATTTCCTTCTCAAGCTGGCCCGCGCTCCATCCCGAGTAGCCGAGGAAGAAACGCACGTCCCCTCCGCCCACGCTGCGGTTGTCTACAAGGGTTGAAATAATATCGAAATCCCCGGCCCAGAACAGGCCGCTGCCCACATGGCTGGCTCCCGGGACCGTATCCCCGCCGAGGGTGTGGATATAGTGGAGAGAGGTATTGCCCACCGGCCCGCCGAGGCACAGTGAGATATCGGCGGCAGCATTCAGAAGCTTGGAGGTAAGGCTGCCCACGTGGAACGTCAGGGGTTTGTTGAGGATAAAGCCCACGCTGCCCGCAGAGGTATGCTCTGTCAGCAATATCACCGACTTGCCGAAGAAATCGTCGTCGACGTAGGGCTGCGAGAAGAGCAGCGTCCCTGCTCCTATGTGGTCGTAGGTTCCCATCATTATCGCCGCCCGCCATACATGAGCCATGGCAGACAGGCAATGTGTATTATTTTTTGAGTACTGTCTTGTAATCGGCCTTGTATTTACCCTTGGACATGGCCAGTAATTTACTCTTTATAAGGGTTTTGCGCAGAGCCGAGAGATGATCTACGAACACCTTGCCTTCCACGTGGTCGTACTCGTGCTGTATTACCCTCGCGGCGAAGCCATCGTACTGTTCGTCATGCTCCGCGAAGTTCTCGTCGAGGTATTTTATGCGTATCGAGGTGGGGCGGTAAACATCCTCCCTGATGTTGGGCAGGCTCAGGCATCCCTCCCCCAAGAGCTCCTCCTCGTCGGAATATTCGTATATCTCGGGGTTGATGAATACCTTCTTGAAGTCCTTCAATTCGGGCGCCTCGTCGGCGTACAACCTCGCGTCGATAACGAACATGCGTATGGGTTTGCCCACCTGGGGGGCGGCGAGGCCCACGCCGTCGGCGTCGTACATCGTCTCCCACATGTTGGCGATTATCTGCCCCAACTGGGGATAATCGGGGGTTATATCCTCGGTCTCCTTACGCAGCGAAGCCGAGCCGTAAACGTAAATAGGATAAATCATATCTTAACGTAAACTCTGGATAAGGAATTATTTAAACTGTTTCTTATTTCCCAAACCGTTACCGCAAAATTCCTTACCCAGATTTCACGTTAACGGCTTTTAAAAAAGCCGATCTAACTTCGACAACCCCACCCCTACCCTCCCCTTGAAAGGGTAGGGCTTGCCAATGACCTTTAAAACAAAGGTCATTAGCCCAAAGGTGGCTCTGCTTTAAAGCAGAGTTTATTTAAGCTTATTACTCGTGGCTATACCGACGAACCCTCCGTAAAAGCCCTGCTCTCCATATAGCCCTGCAATATTATCGAGGCGCTGATACGGTCCACGAGCCCCTTGTCCCTGCGGCCCGACTTGCTCACGCCTCCTTCTATCATGGCTCCCATGGCCATCTTGGAGGTGAAACGCTCGTCGAACATCTCTATCTTCACTCCCGGCAGCGCCTTGCCCAGTCGCTCCACGAAGGGGCGTATTTGGCGGAACGACTCCGACGGCTCGCCGTTCATCTGGCGGGGCATCCCCACCACAACAATGTCCACGCCGTTCTCCTTAACATAACGTTCGACAAAGGCTTGTAGTGTGTGGGTGGGCACGGTTTCCAGCGGCGAGGCGATGATGCGCAGGGGGTCGGTCACCGCCAGCCCCGTACGTTTCGTGCCGTAATCTATCGCGAGAATTCGTCCCATAACACCTTTACTCTCTGCAAAGATACGTTTTTCCCGTAAAAGTACCCATATACGGGCGATTTTAGGTTTTTTTAGTTAGCTTTGTGGGAGTAACATTGTATAAAACCGAAATAAATATACCGAGCTATGTCAATGATCAACTGCCGCGAGTGCAACGCCCCCATTTCAAGCGAGGCACCCTCATGCCCCCACTGCGGGGCTCCCGCCCTGAAACAATCACAGGAACCCGCTCCCGCACCCTCGTGCGGGCCCTGCCGTACTCCTGAGCTGCCTCCCAAGACGTGGCTTCTGGAATCTATCCTGGCGACTATATTCTGCTGCCTGCCGTTAGGTGTCGTAGGCATAATCTACGCCTCGAAGATAGAATCCGCATGGTACGCCGGCAACAGGGAGCTGGCCCTCTCCTCGGCCCGCTCGGCCAAGTCGTGGACCATAGCCGCCTTCTGGGTCGGACTGGGATCGTGCCTGCTCTACATCATATTCTACGTGATAATTATAGCTTTCGGGCTCACCAGTGTCATGTCGAACAGCTTACTCAATATGTAGCCCGCACCGGGCGCGAATTCCGGTAAGGACATTCCTCAACGGTACCGGCGGATCGTAAGAGTATGAATTTAAAATCCCCAAATACCCCGCGGGCGCTCATCACGGGCGCCTGCATCGTTCTGGCGTTGGCGCTCATAGCGGCCTACGCCCTGCTCGACCCGTCGAAATCGCTCTTCCCCCGTTGCCTGTTCTTTATGCTCACGGGGCTGGAGTGTCCCGGATGCGGCTCGCAGAGGGCCGTACACAGCCTCCTGCACGGCGATCTGCAGGCGGCCTTCGGCTTCAATCCGCTTATGGTGATGCTTATTCCCTACGTCGTCGCCTGCGCCTGGCTTGAATTCCTGGGTGGCAAGGAGCGGTTCCCGAGGGTGCGGCGGGCGCTTATGGGCATGGAGGCGTGTTATGCGTTGCTGGCCCTGATCGGCGTGTTCTTCATTGTCCGTAACCTGCTTACGTGAAGATTTAGGGAGAGGCTTGGTTATTTGTTTTCACAATTTATTACCTTTGCGGTTTAAGAGGGCGCACGTGGCGCCGCTAACCATTATCGAACGACGTTTACAATGACACAGGAAGATCTTTTCAAGAAGCTTATCGCCCACAGCAAGGAGTACGGATTCATATTCCCCTCCAGCGAGATTTACGATGGCCTCAGCGCCGTGTACGACTACGGTCAGTTGGGCGTGGAGCTCAAGAACAACATAAAAAAATATTGGTGGGACTCGATGGTAAAGCTCAACGACAACATCGTGGGTATCGACGCCGCCATCTTCATGCACCCCAAGACCTGGGAGGCCTCCGGCCACGTAGGTGCGTTCAATGACCCCCTGATCGACAACCGTGATTCCAAGAAACGCTACCGTGCCGACGTGCTGCTCGAAGAGTGGCTCGCCAAGCAGGACGACAAAATCGAGAAAGAGGTCGAAAAGGCCCGCAAGCGTTTCGACAACTTCGACGAGAAGATGTTCCGCGAGACCAACCCCCGCGTGCAGGAGTACCAGACCAAGCGCGACGAGGCCCACTCGCGCATGGTCGACGCTCTGACCCGCAGCGATCTCGAAGCCATGCGCCAGCTGATCCTCGACCTTGAGATCGCGTGCCCCATTTCGGGAACGCGCAACTGGACCGAGGTGCGTCAGTTCAACCTTATGTTCGACACCAAAATGGGCTCCGTAAGCGAAGGGGCCAACACCATAGACCTGCGCCCCGAAACAGCACAGGGTATTTTCGTTAACTTCCTCAACGTGCAGAAGACCGGCCGCATGAAGATACCCTTCGGTATCGCCCAGATAGGCAAGGCTTTCCGCAATGAGATCGTGGCCCGCCAGTTCATCTTCCGCATGAGGGAGTTCGAACAGATGGAGATGCAGTTCTTCGTGCGCCCCGGCGAGGAGTTGAAGTGGTTCGAGAAGTGGAAGGCGACCCGCATGAGCTGGCACCGTGCCCTGGGCTTCGGCGACAAGCACTACCGTTTCCACGACCACGACAAGCTGGCCCACTACGCCAATGCCGCCACCGACGTGGAATTCGAATTCCCATTCGGCTTCAAGGAGGTGGAGGGTATCCACTCCCGCACCGACTTCGACCTGGGCAACCACCAGAAGTTCTCAGGCAAGAAAATGCAATATTTCGACACCGAGACCAACGAAAGCTACGTGCCCTACGTGGTGGAGACATCCATCGGCGTGGACCGTATGGTACTCCAGGTGCTTTCGGCCTCATATAACGAGGAAAAGCTCCCCAACGGCGAAGAGCGTGTGGTGCTTAACATACCCGCCGCCATAGCCCCCGTGAAGGTGGCCGTGCTGCCGTTGGTCAAGAAAGACGGCCTGCCCGAAGTGGCCCGCGATATAATCAATTCCCTGAAATTCGAGCACACCGTGCAGTACGACGAAAAGGACAGCATCGGCAAGCGTTACCGCCGCCAGGATGCCATCGGTACACCGTTCTGCGTGACCGTCGACCACCAGAGCCTCGAGGACAAGAGCGTCACGCTGCGCCGCCGCGACTCCATGGAACAGGAGAGGGTCGCCATAGCCGACCTGCCCGCTATCATAGGCGACGAGGTAAGCATGAAAAAGCTGTTCGAGAAGCTGGTTTAAACCTTTAGGCCGGCCCGCCCCGAAGCGTGCCGGCCATACATACCATTCCACCCTGCTCCGGCGGGGATAACACCGCAGGTTATGAAGCGCGTAGCGTTATTTCCCGGATCGTTCGACCCCTTCACCCTCGGCCACAAGGTCGTGGTCGACGAGGGGTTGAAGCTGTTCGACAGGATCGTCATAGCCGTGGGCGGCAGCGCCGGGAAGCACGGCCTCCTCTCCATAGAGAACAGGGTGCGCCTGATCGAGGACGTGTACCGCGGCAACGACCGCATAGAGGTGAAGAGCTACGGCGGCCTCACGGGCGAATTCTGCCGCGAGGAGGGCATTACCACCATCCTGCGCGGCATGCGCAACACGGTCGACTTCGAGTATGAGCGCAACATCATGCAGATCAACCGCACTCTATTCCCCGAACTCAACACAGTGCTTATTTTCACCCCGCCGCAGTACGTGGCCATATCATCGAGCGTGATACGAGAGATCGTGGCCTTCGGGGGCGATCCCACCGTACTTATGCCGGAAAATATCGATATCAAAAAATACTTGTAATGGAATTCACAGCAGAACTCATCGCGGGCTTCCTTGGAGGCGAAATCCAGGGCGACCCCAAGACGAAAGTTAACACTATCTCTAAGATCGAGGAGGGTACTCCCGGCTCACTGTCATTCCTCTCCAACCCCAAATACGAATCGTTCATCTACGGCACCAAGGCCTCTATCGTCATAGTGGCCAGGACGTTCGAGCCCACGGCCCCCGTCGCCGCCACAATGGTAAAGGTCGACGACCCCTACGCGTGCTTCGCCAAGCTGCTGGAGCTGTACGTGGCCAACAAACCCCAGAAAAAGGGCATCAGCCCCCTGGCATCTATCGATCCTTCGACCAAGATGCAGGAAGACGCCTACGTGGGTGAATTCGCCGTTATTTCGGGCAGCGTGAAGACGGGCAAGAACGTGAAGATATGGCCGCAGGTATTTATCGGCGACAACGTGACCATAGGCGACAACGTGACCCTCTATCCGGGCGTCAGGATATACGAACAGTGCGTGCTGGGCAGCGACATCATAATCCACGCCGGCAGCGTAATAGGGGCCGACGGCTTCGGCTTCGCCCCCAACGAGAAGGGCGAATTCAGCAAGATACCCCAGATAGGCAACGTGGTGATAGAAGACGGCGTGGAAATAGGTGCCAATACATGTATCGACCGTGCCACTATGGGCTCTACATATATCCGCAAGGGCGTGAAGCTCGACAACCTCGTGCAGGTGGGCCACAATGCGGCCGTGGGCGCCAATACCGTAGCCGCGGCACAGGTGGGCATCGCAGGCTCGACCAAGGTGGGTGCCAACTGTATGATGGGCGGCCAGGTGGGCATAGCAGGACACCTCACCGTGGGCGACCGCGTGAGGCTCGGCTCTAAGACGGGCGTATCGAACAGCATCCCCGACGACAGCGTGCACCTCGGATATCCGTCCATGCAAGCCTCTAAATTTCAGAGATCGAACGCCGTATTCCGCAATCTCCCCGACCTGAGCAATAAGGTACATCAACTCGAAAAGGAGTTGGCGCGACTGAAAGCCCTGCTGGAAGAGAAAGAATAAGTTACTCGTATCAAGTATGAGGTAATGTGGGCCGCGATTGCTGCTGGCAATCGCGATATTTCGCGGCTCGGCGCTGTGCGTCGCCCCTCGCAGCCACGAAATATAATTATGCCAAAGCTCTCCACCTATAATTTCCGGACGCCTTGAAAACTTCGGATCGCAAGACTATAATCATGGGTATCGACCCCGGCACCAACACCATGGGCTACGGGATCGTGGCCGTGTGCGGTTCGCGGGCGGAGTGCCTCGCCCTGGGCGACGTCTGCATGAAGCACCTCGACAACCCCTACAGCAAGCTCAAGCATATCTTCGACAGCGTCGCGGGACTTATCGATCAGTACCATCCCGATGAGGTGGCCCTGGAGTCCCCGTTTTTCGGTGAGAACGTGCAGAGCATGCTCAAGCTGGGGCGCGCGCAGGGTGTAGCTATGGCCGCCGCCCTAAGTAAGGGATGTCCCGTATCGGAATACGCTCCCAGACGCATCAAACAGTCGATAACGGGCTCCGGCTCGGCATCCAAAGAGCAAGTGGCGGGGGTGCTCAAGGGCGTACTGAAACTCGAAGAGATGCCCCGCCGGCTCGACGCCACTGACGGCGTGGCCGTAGCCATGTGCCATTTCTACGCGGCACATTCGGTCATCGGCTCCCTCGGCGGAGAAAAGAAAAAGGCTCTGGGCGGAGGGCGCAAATCCACCTCCTGGGAGTCGTTCGTATCGAGCAATCCCGGCAGGATAAAGAAATAAATCGCAAGTAATACACTGTTATTAAGACAAATACTAAAACCGAAGCTATATGAATGTATCTAAACTTTTGTATACCCTGTTAATACTGGTATTTGCTACGTCGATCGTGTCGGCACAAAATAAGGTCGATCTGCGGTCGCCTGATCAGAAGATCAAAATAAGCCTTAATATCGCCGACAAGATCTATTATTCCGTTTCTTTTAACAACGACGTTATACTGGAGAATAATTATCTGCAATTAGCCTTCAGGAACGAAGTATTGGGATCGAATCCCAAACTGTTGAAACAAAAAGCTACCACGGTCGATGAAAATCTCTCACCGGTAGTACCCCTGAAATTCTCCACCGTACGTAATAATTACAACCAGTTAAGGCTCGATTTCTCCGGAAATTATTCCGTGGAGTTCCGCGCTTTCGATGATGGCTTCGCTTACCGCTTTATCACCAATAAGAAAGGCGATGTCGAGGTAATGGGAGAAGACCTGGTTATCAACTTCCCTGCTTCCTATCTTCTCCACATGCAGCAGCCGCCCAGCTTCAGCACCGCATATGAAGACTATTACAGCCATGCTAACAGTGACCAATGGGCAAAGGAGGGCAAAATAGCGCTCTTGCCTCTATTGATCGATACCAAGAAACAGTATAAGATACTCATCTCTGAATCTGACCTTTCGGATTATCCCTGTATGTTCCTCAAGGGCAACGGGCAGAACGGACTTTCTTCCACCTTCCCTAAGGAACCGCTCGAGTTCGGCGAGGACGGCGACCGCAGGGTCAAGCTTATAAAAGAAGCCGATTATATTGCCAAAACATCGGGAAAAGGAAACTTCCCCTGGCGTTATTTTGTAATAACCACAAATGACGGGCAATTGATCGAGAACACCATGGCCTATAAACTGGCTCCGAAAAACGTGCTGGCCGACGTTTCATGGATCAAGCCGGGACAGGTAAGCTGGGAATGGTGGAACGACGCCAGTCCTTACGGGCCGGATGTAAATTTTGTGTCGGGCTACAACCTGGAGACTTACAAATATTATATCGATTTCGCCTCCAAATATGGCATCGCATATATCATCATGGACGAAGGCTGGGCCAAAGATACCCGCGATCCGTACACTCCCAACCCGGATGTAGACTTGCATGAATTGATCCGTTACGGCAAAGAAAAGGGTGTGGGCATTGTCTTGTGGCTGCCCTGGCTTACCGTAGAGAACAACATGACGCTGTTCGGTAAATTTGCCGAATGGGGTGTGAAAGGCGTGAAGATCGACTTTATGGACCGCAGCGACCAGTGGATGGTGAACTACTACGAGAGAGTAGCCTCCGAAGCCGCCAAGCACAAGCTCTTTGTCGATTTCCACGGATCGTTCAAACCTGCCGGGTTGGAATATAGGTACCCCAACATACTCTCTTACGAAGGAGTAAGGGGAATGGAACAAATGGGTGGTTGCGCTCCTGATAACAGCATATATCTCCCTTTCATGCGTAATGCCGTGGGGGCAATGGATTATACGCCGGGGGCCATGATCAGTTTTCAGCCCGAAGTGTATGGTGCGCTCCGCCCCAATTCAGGAAGTATCGGCACACGCGCCTACCAACTTGCATTATTTGTAATTTTTGAAAGCGGCCTGCAAATGTTAGCGGATAATCCCACCCTCTATTACCGCAATGCCGACTGTACGGAATTTATCACACAGGTACCCACCACGTGGGATGAAACCATTGCTTTGAAAGCTGAAGTAGGCGAGGTCGCCGTTGTAGCCAAACGCAAGGGAGAAAAATGGTTTATCGGCGGCATGACCAACAACAACCAGAACGTACGTGAGATAGAGATCAACCTTGATTTCCTTAAAGGCAGCAGAACCTATAAAATGATCTCTTTCGAAGACGGCATCAACGCAGGCCGCCAGGCTATGGATTACCGCCGTAAAGAGTCCGTGGTAAAAAAGAATGATACGATTAAAATAAAGATGGTAAGAAACGGCGGATTCGCGGCTGTAATTGAATAGCATACGTGTACCGACACTTCCTTGTTCCATTAAAAATCATATAATTTACATGAAAAAACTTCTGATACTCGCCCTTTCCCTTGCCGCCGTATCCTGCGGCAAGGTGGCCAACAAGGCCGAAATAATAACCTACCGCGGTTGGGAGAACTGCGTGCGCCTGAGCAACGACTCGGCCGAGATAATCGTTAATCCAGCCTTCGGGGGCCACATACTCTATTTCGGTCTTAACGGTGGCGATAACATTCTCTATGCCGATACCACCATAGACGGGGCATCGATCGACGACCACTTCAACGCAGGCATGCATCCCGACGCAGGCCGTTTCGATATAGGCAACGAGCGTCTGACACAGAAGATGCACGATACCGTTTGGGCCGGTCCCTACACTCCGGAGATACTCTCTCCCCTGTCGATGAGGGTCGTGAGCCTGCCCGATAATGATATGGGTATCGTGGTCGAACGCATCTACGCCCTCGACCCCGTGCGCCCGCTTCTGACCGTAACGCAGAAGATGACCAACATCTCCGACACCACCCGCACATACTGTTTCTGGACACGCACGCTCGTCCCCCTGGGCGGCACCTATATGACCCGCGTGACCCCTACCGAGCAGTTTCCCGCGGGCTTCGGGCAGATGAACTTCCGTACCGACACGGCCAACCCCTATTTCGACTCTACGCGTATGTGCCTCGAGGGAGACGTGGTATGTATAAACCCCGGCGGACAGGCCACCAAGTTGGGCTTCCAATCCAATGCCGGATGGTCGGCCTATGCCATGGACGACGTGATGTATGTGAAATATCACGCTTTTGTCCCCGGAGCGCATTACGACAACAACAAGGGCGCAAGCTCGTTCCCCAATATCATTTACATGTGTGAAAGGTTTATCGAGATCGAGCCCAACAGCCCGATGCTCACGATGCAGCCTGGCGAAACCGCCTCGTTCGAGGAGAAGTGGCTGTTAGTGCCATTGAAGCAGAAGATGAAGGTCAAAGATCTCATTCCCATAGTAGAGGCCGAAGGAGCGAATGTGATGTAGAGGATTGATTAACTTGCAACTACATTAAAAGGGATGGCTAATGTCATCCCTTTAATGTTTTGCATAATACCTTTCGATCACGAGATACAGATCACGGCAGAAATCAGTCATTGATTTTCATCTAATACTTGCCCTCTATAACGAGGCGCAAGCCTCATGCGAATGCCGCTTCGGGCTTCTGCCGGAAACAGGTCTCGTGAGGGAGATCACCCTCAGTTATCGTGTAACGAGGGAAGCTCCCGGAAGAGACCCCGGCAGAAGACGCGGCTAGACCTTTTGCCTACTTTTAGGGCGATGGTAACATT
>JAVBKU010000033.1:0-19118 GCA_031553875.1 Rikenellaceae bacterium
ATGCCAAAAGTAGGAAGGCAAACAAACTACTGTAAAATCAATAATAATCTCTTGTACCTTTTGTGCACACAAAAGGGTGCCTCCCGGCACACGGATAGAGTTGATACGATATAATATCTGATAGTGATTCAATTCTCAACCCTTAAAGCGTCTGTGACGCCCGCCTGCGGATATTCACTGACAGGGGTCTTCGTACATCCTAAAACGTCGAACTCCTCCTTTTTAGCCAGAGCCTGCGGCCCGTCTAACAGTCGTTAGACACAGCGTCGTTTTTTAACGGATTCCCTCGACCCCTGCCCGGGCGTGAATATCAGCAATTGGCGAGGAACTATAAGGTACTTCGTTAAATTTTAAGGCGGCCTGCGCGGAAAGCGCAGGCCGCCTTATTTGACAACCCGAGGGCCCTTACCCCTTAATTCCTTATATCCAACTCCCCGTTTTTCATATCTACCACGATACCCCTCTCTTTGTTGACCTTGCCGGCCAAGATATCCTTCGATATTTCGTTCACCAGATGCTTCTGAATGATACGCTTCACGGGACGTGCGCCGAACATCGGGTCGAAGCCCTGCTCACAGAGCCAGTCGGCGGCCTTGTCGGAGAGCTTTATGCTGATGCCGTTCTCTGCCAACATATTTTGGAGGATGCCGAATTGTATCAGCACGATCTTACGCACATCTTCCATAGTCAGAGGGGTGAACATCACGATCTCGTCCACGCGATTGAGGAACTCGGGGCGGATGGTCTGCTTCATCAGGTCGAACACCTGATCCCGCGTCTTGTCTATCACCTCCACGGGAGGCGATGATTTGGTGTAGGGCGCGAAGTTCTCGGCTATGATGTGTGAGCCCATATTCGAGGTCATGATGATTATAGTGTTGCGGAAGTCCACCGTGCGGCCCTTGTTGTCGGTCAGGCGTCCGTCGTCGAGCACCTGCAACAGTATGTTGAATACGTCGGGATGCGCCTTTTCGATCTCGTCCAATAGTACCACCGAATAGGGCTTGCGGCGCACGGCCTCGGTCAGCTGTCCGCCCTCGTCGTAGCCCACATATCCCGGAGGCGCCCCTATAAGGCGCGACACGGAGTGGCGTTCCTGATACTCGCTCATATCGATACGGGTGATCATATTGTCGTCGTTGAACAGGTATTCGGCCAACGCCTTGGCCAGCTCGGTCTTACCCACGCCGGTGGTCCCAAGGAATATGAACGATCCTATCGGTCGGCGTGCGTCCTGAAGCCCGGCGCGACTGCGGCGTACGGCGTTGGACACGGCTGAGATAGCGTCGATCTGGCCCACCACGCGCCCACTCAGTTCGTCTTCCATGTGGAGTAGCTTCTCCCTCTCGCTCTGGAGCATGCGGCTCACGGGGATACCTGTCCAGCGGGCCACCACTTCGGCGATATCCTCGCTGTCGACCTCTTCCTTTATCATGGCCCCGGCCTGGCTGTTCTTCTCGATGCTCTCGGTCAGATCGGCCACCTCCTTCTCGCGTTCCTGTATCTTGCCGTAGCGTATCTCGGCCACGGTGCCGTAGTCGCCGCGCCTTTCGGCCTCGGCGGCCTGGAGCTTCAGGTCATCGATCTCCTGCTTGGCCTTCTGGGCTCGCTCGATGATGTCCTTTTCCTTCTGCCACTTGGCGCGCAGTTCGGTGCGGCGGGAGTTTATCTCGTCGATCTCCTTTGTCAGTTCCTCGATGCGGCCTTTGTCGTTCTCACGTCGTATGGCTTCGCGCTCAATTTCCAGCTGACGTGCCTTACGGTCCAGTTCGTCGATCTCCTCAGGCACGGAGTTCATCACCAGGCGCAGCTTGGCCGCCGCCTCGTCGATAAGATCGATGGCCTTGTCGGGCAGGAATCGGGATGTTATGTACCTGTGCGACAGTTCCACAGCGGCGATGATTGCCTCGTCCTTGATACGTACCTTGTGGTGCGACTCGTAGCGTTCCTTCAGTCCGCGCAGGATGGATATGGCGTCGGTGGTCGAGGGTTCGTCGATCATCACCTTCTGGAAACGGCGTTCGAGAGCCTTATCCTGTTCGAAATATTTCTGGAATTCGTCGAGGGTGGTGGCGCCTATGGCCCTCAGCTCACCTCGTGCGAGCGCGGGTTTTAGGATATTGGCGGCGTCCATCGCCCCATCGCCCTTGCCGGCCCCTACGAGGGTGTGGATCTCGTCGATAAAGAGCAGTATCTCGCCGTCGGAGCTGATAACCTCCTTAACGACGCCCTTCAATCGCTCTTCGAACTCGCCCTTGTACTTGGCCCCGGCGATAAGGGCGCCCATATCGAGCGAGAATATCTGCTTGGATTTCAGGTTTTCGGGCACGTCGCCGTCCACGATACGGTGGGCGATACCCTCGGCTATGGCGGTCTTACCCACGCCCGGTTCACCCACGAGGATGGGGTTGTTCTTGGTCCTGCGCGAGAGGATCTGGAGCACGCGGCGGATCTCCTCGTCACGCCCTATCACGGGGTCGAGCTTGCCCGAGCGGGCCATCTGGTTGAGATTGATGGCATACTTGCCCAGCGCGTCGTACTCCTGTTCGGAGGTCTGCGAATCGACTGTCGAGCCTTTGCGAAGTTCACGGATTGAACTTATAAGCTCCTTCTCGCTCGCCCCCGCATCCTTGAGTATGCGCGAGGCCTTGCCTCCGTCGGCCACCAAGCCAAGCAGAAGGTGTTCGACCGAGGCGTACTTGTCGTTGAATTCGCGTGTAAAGTCAGAAGCCTTCTGGATGGCTTTCGAGCTGTCGCGCGAGAAATACTGGTCGCCACCCGACACCTTGGGCAGGGCTTTCACAGCGGCCTCTACGCCCTGTCTGATAGCAGGGATGTTGGCTCCCACTTTTTGAAGTAGGAACACAGGCACACCGCCCTCGTCCTCGATGATGGCTTGCAGTATGTGTTCAGGTTCGACCGCCTGGTTGCCTGCCGAGGCAGCGGCGGAAAAGGCACTTTGCAGGGCCTCCTGCGCTTTAATGGTTAGATTGTTTATATTCATATGGTTATGTGTTGTGAGCGAGCGCTACTGAGTCGCCTCCCTTCCTGTTTATATTCTATTAGGATTGATGCCGGAATACGTACAAAATGTTTGCCACGGCTGTGAAAGGGGTATAGACAGGAAAATCTGACACTTCCCACCTGACATTTTTGCAGGCATTACAGACGCTTGAGGAATAAGCCCCATGATTGAGTATAATCTATTAAGGTGCTCGACGAGCACCTGCGATTCCGCCAATTGCGCGATATTCACGCCCGGGCAGGGGTCGAGGGAATCCGTTAAAAAACGACGCTGTGTCTAACGACTGTTAGCGGGGACGAAGACCCTGCTAAAAAGGAGGAGTTCGACGTTTTAGGATGGACGAAGACCCCTGTCAGTGAATACCAGCAGGCGGGCGTCACAGACGCTTTAAGGGTTGAGAATTGAATCACTATCAGATATTATATCGTATCAACTCTATCCGTGTGCCGGTAGGCTCCTTTTTGTGTGCACAAAAGGTACAAGAGAATATTTTATTTTGGATGGGTTTCTACCACACTATCGGTCCCTTACCTATACTTTCGAGATATCGGTTGGCCTGGCTGAAATGCCTGCACCCGAAGAATCCGCGGTACGCGGACAGGGGAGAGGGGTGGACGCTTTTTAGAATGCAGTTACGAGAAGGATCGATATTGTGCCCCTTGCGTTGGGCATATGAACCCCAAAGCATGTAGACGATACCATCCTTTTCCTGCGCTATGCGTTGCACGACCGCGTCGGTGAACTGCTCCCATCCATGACCTGCGTGCGAAGCCGCCTCGTGCGCCCGTACCGTCAATACAGAGTTGAGTAACAGCACGCCCTGCCTGGCCCAACGTTCGAGATTGCCGCTGCGGGGTATCTCTGCACCCACATCGGAATGCACCTCGGCAAATATATTCTGTAGCGAAGGCGGAAAAGGAACACCGTCGGCCACCGAGAAACACAGCCCATTGGCCTGGCCGTCGCCGTGATAAGGATCCTGCCCGATGATAACCACCTTGAGCGATGAGAGCGGACACTCGTCAAAGGCGCTGAAAATATTTTTTGCGGGCGGGAAAATACGCCGCGTGGAGTATTCGTGGCGTACAAATTCCGCGAGCTTGGCAAAATAAGGCTGTTCGAATTCGTTCTTTAACAGTTCTTTCCATTCGGGGGATATCCTGACGTCCATTGAGGGGGATTGTTTAATGTTATATAATTAAAACGAATTCGCCGCCATTACCTTAGCGAATTGATCCTGATACTGGCCTTGACAAATGCAATAGCGCGAATCTGATCTATTGACACATCTTTATCCGCGTGGTGGGAATTCTGGCTCACGAGTTTCACGTGGCCTTCTTTTGTAGACTTCTGGAGATATTTCACGGCGATATATTCCTCGCCGTCAAGATCTATAGAAAGAAGATACATCTCTCCCCACATTATATTG
This sequence comes from Rikenellaceae bacterium, assembly GCA_031553875.1. Taxonomy (GTDB): domain Bacteria; phylum Bacteroidota; class Bacteroidia; order Bacteroidales; family Rikenellaceae; genus JAVBKU01. The sequence continues at coordinate 4,455 of JAVBKU010000033.1, forward strand.
TCAAGGTTATTGACCTGCTTGTAGAGCACGATGTCGCCACTTTTAAGCAGGGGATACATGCTGTCGCCCACTACATACAGCGCCCCGTCGCACTTGGGCAGGTTGGGAATATGGATGTAATCGAGGGGTTTCTGCTTGTTCTGGTCTAAGAACAGCGGCACGAGCCCGGCGGTAGCCTCGAGATTGTAGAGGGGCACGCTCTGGTAGGGTATACTGCGGTCGGAGGGACGCTGAAAATTCATGCACTCGCGGGCGCAGGTGAACATATCGCCGTGGCCGGATTCGAGCCACTCGGGGCTGACGTTAAATTCTTGAACTAAAATGTTCTTATTGCGCTCAGAGAGAGTGGCCTTGCCGGTCTCTATCATTGAGAGGGCGCTCTTGCCAATGCCGAGCTTTCCCGCGATAACATCCTGTGTAACACCTAATTCCTTGCGGATTAATTTGAGGCGACTGTTCATAATAAAAAATATTTGGGCGAGGTTAAATTTTTTATCTGAATATTTGTAAAGTCAAATATTTGAACTTATCTTTGTCGTACAAAGTTAAAATATTTAATCTTAAAATTCAAAATTATGACATATAAATAATTCCGCCGTTATATAATATTCAATATTCCTATTCCAAAAACGTATAAAAGAAACTATCCAAGACGTATCTATTTTTATCGAAAATTATTATGACTATGGTCTCCATTACCCCCGAAATTTATCGCGAAGTGGCCTCAGGGCTGATGCGCAGTATCGAAGCGTCCGACTTTTTCAACGGCACTATCGAACACGACACGCAGGAGTATTACTCCTCGCTCACATGCACTCTCATAATATCGCGCGAGAGGAATAAACGCATCGACGGTACAGGCGAACGCATCACCGACATCATCCCCGTGTGGTGGGAGTTCTCCATTTATTTTCCCGACGGTGAGGCGCTCAACGATTTCAGTTGGAGCGAGCTCAGGGAGTATCTTCCGATAGGTTAGGGGGGCTTTGTGGAGGCTCGGGCGGCGCGCGCTTGCGGGGAAACCGCTATGTGCGCGCCGCTATTATTATCTATTGAATGAACAAACGCGGATGCCTAATGGAGTATGGATCGAGATGCGGGGATTAGCATTGCGTTACGTGATGCAGGTGATGTCGGTGGGAAAGATAATCCTTAAAGCGTCCGCAGGACGCTTGCCTTCCGCCAATTGGGGATATTCACGCCCGGACAGGGGTCGAGGGAATCCGTTAAAAAACGACGCTGTGTCTAACGACTGTTAGCGGGGACGAAAGTCCCGCTAAAAAGGAGGAGTTCGACGTTTTAGGATGTACGAAGCCCCCTGTCAGTGAATATCCGCAGGCGGCACTTTTTGGGTACCTTTTGTGTGCACAAAAGGTACAAAAGAAAAGACGTCAATACAGATAAACCCTTTGCTTGTTGTTTTCATTTCGCCTTCGGCGACCTACTTTTGCCATTACCGCAAAAGTAGGCAAAAAGTCTAGCCGCGTCTTCTGCCGGGGTCTCTTCCGGGAGCTTCCCTCGTTACACGATAACTGAGGGTGATCTCCCTCACGAGACCTATTTCCGGCAGAAGCCCGAAGCGGCATTCGCACGAGGCTTGTGCCTCGTTAGATGAAAACAAACGTCCGCAGGATTTATCAGAGTGCAAGGCAGAGAATAGGATTAAATGTTTATTATGGCAGAAACAGTAAAAAAGAAAGTGGTGAAATGGCTCGACAACGATACGGTCATACCGGGGGCTGCCCCTCCTGATCTTATACATGTGGCCGGGAAAGTCGCCCCATACATCACATTCACTGATTTTCACCGTCGCTATTACGAGGTGCTGGAGCGGTTCGCTTCGGGGGATATACGTAAGCTGATAGTTACCATCCCTCCCCAGCACGGCAAGTCGCTGGGCTCGTCGGTGCTGCTGCCGGCCTACATCCTCGGCCTCGCCCCCGACACCCGTATCGCACTCGCGTCGTACAGCGCCTCGCTCGCCCGCAAATTCAACCGTCAGGTGCAGAGGGTTATCGACAGCGAAGCCTATCACACTCTTTTTCCCGCCACGCAGATCAAGGGCCGCATGTCGCGGGGTGCGACTGAAGTACGCCGCAGCGACGAATTCGAGATAATAGGCCGCGCGGGGTCGCTCATATCCGTGGGACGGCAGGGGGCGCTGACGGGTAACCCGGTCGACATATTCATTATCGACGACCTCTACAAGGATGCCCTCGAGGGTAACTCGCCCCTGGTGCGCGACAACACCTGGGAGTGGTACAACGCCGTGGTGAAGACCCGCCTGCACAACTCTTCGCGCGAGATCATAGTCTTCACCCGCTGGCACGACGACGACCTCATAGGCCGCATAGCCCGAAGCGAGAGGGTGGAGGATATATCGTCGCTCTCGGAGAAGTTTGACCCCACCTTGTGGTACAAACTCAACTTCGAGGCGGTGAAGGAGAGCCCGCCTTCGGAGGTCGATCCACGTTCTGTCGGCGAAGCCCTGTGGCCTGAGCGGCAGGATGCGGCGCTACTGGAAAGTAAGCGGCGGCTCGACCCCATTATATTCGAATGTATGTACCAGGGCAAACCGTCAAATGAACAGGGGCTGCTCTACGGCGACCGTTTCGACACCTACGCCTCGCTTCCCGAAACGATAGTGAAGAGGGGCAATTACACCGACACCGCCGATATGGGCGACGACTACCTCTGCTCGGTGTGTTACGAGGTGGGGGATGACGGACGGATATACCTCACCGACGTGTTCCTGTCGCGAGAGCCGATGGAGGTGACCGAGGGGGAGGTGGCCGGGATGCTACGCCGGTGCGACACCCGCGTGGCCTATATTGAGAGTAACAACGGAGGCAGAGGGTTCGCCCGCGCGCTGGAGCGGCTGGGGGTGGTGACAAGGATCGAGTGGTTTAACCAGTCGTCGAACAAGGAGGCGAGGATACTCTCCAACTCGGCCACGGTACTCAAATATATCGTCATGCCGGAGGACTGGAAACTGCGCTGGAGCGAGTTCTACCGCCTTGCCACCACCTATGGCCGCCTGTTCCGCTCGAACCGTTGGCACGACGTGGCCGACGTGCTGACCGGGATCGTCGAGCGAGAGGTGTTGCATCAGGGCAGGGGCAAGGTGAGGGCGGTGTCGTTTAAGAGGTAGGGGCTTTTTAAGGGGGGGGTGAAAATAGGCGGCGGCCGGTGCGATTGCTCCGGCCGCCTTGTTTTCGGATCGCCGTAAAAGACATGGATAGGCAATGTAATTTTGCATATTGTATTCTTTTCGCCTTGGCTTCCTACTTTTGGCATTGCCCCAAAAGTAGGCAAAAGGTCTAGCCGCGTCTTCTGCCGGGGTCTCTTCCGGGAGCTTCCCTCGTTACACGATAACAGAGGGTGATCTCCCTCACGAGACCTGTTTCCGGCAGAAGCCCGAAGCGGCGTCTACACGAGGCTTACGCCTCGTTAGAGAGGTCCATCGGCGCGGGCATTGTAAATACTTTCATCTCGGCGGCTGCGGGGGTCGGCCGACGGCCGAGCCGCAGAGATGAGCATCGCGGAGCGCGATGTGGTCAACTTTGGCTACATGGGTATCGTTGTCCGATGGCCAGCGGCGCGTCTTTTATGTAGTTCGCCCGAATTTTGGGAATCACTCTTAAAGCGTCTGTGCACTCGTTTACCAGAAAAACCGTATATTAGCGCTGGCGAATTTAACGCAGTGCCTCCGACTGAGAAAATACAAACAAAACATATTTTACGAAATGAAAAAACTCATCCTGTTGCCGCTTGCGCTATGTGCCGTGATGTCGGCCACCGCCAAGACAGCCGCAAAGACCACGGCCAAACCTGCCGCTAAGGCCGCTCAGAACTACACCATACCCTATGCCGTTGCCGTGCAGAGAGCCGACTCCGTGCTGAAGCTCATGACCCTCGAAGAGAAGGTGGGCCAGATGGTGCAGTACTCCGACAACAAACTCACCACGGGACCCGAGTCGAAGGACACCGCGCGCCTGAGCAAGGTGGAAAAGGGAGAGGTGGGCTCGATGCTCAACGTTATCGGCGCTGTGCCGACACGCATATTCCAGGATGCGGCGATGAAGTCGCGCCTGCGCATACCCCTGATATTCGGTCTCGACGTGGTGCACGGTTTCCGTACCATATCGCCGCTGCCGCTGGCCGAGGCGGCGAGCTTCGACCTCAAGGCTCTGGAAAACAGTGCGCGGCTGGCGGCCCTTGAGGCTTCGGCGGCCGGGATCCATTGGACGTTCGCTCCGATGGTAGACGTCAGCGTAGATGCGCGCTGGGGCAGGGTGATGGAGGGCGCGGGCGAGGATCCTTTCTACGGCTCGCTTGCGGCTAAAGCCCGCGTCAAGGGCTTTCAGGGGGATAATCTCTACGCCAACTACACCCTTCTGGCCTGTGCCAAGCACTTCGCCGCCTACGGTGCGCCCGTGGCCGGGAAGGACTACAACAGCGTGGATATGAGTATGTCGCACTTCTACAACTTCTATCTGCTACCTTACAAGGCGGCGGCAGAGGCGGGAGTGGGCACCTTTATGAACGCCTTCAACGACTTCAATAACGTTCCCTGTACGGCTAACGCGCCCCTGGTGCAAGGCATCCTCAAGGGTGACTGGGGTTTCAAGGGTTTCGTGGTGTCGGACTGGAATTCCATCGGCGAGATGGTGGCCCACCGCTATGCCAAAGATAACCGCCAGGCTGCGGAATTCGCCATCAAGGCGGGTAACGACATGGATATGGAGACTTCGGCATATCACGAAAATCTTGCCGACTTAGTGCGTAAGGGCGACGTGGACATTAAGTTGGTGGACGATGCCGTGCGCAGGATACTCACAAAGAAGTTTGAGCTGGGGCTATTCGACGATCCTTATAGGTATTGCGATCCCAAGCGCCAGGAGAAGATCACCCTCTCCAAGGAGCTTCGCGACGGCTCGCGCGATATGGCCAAGCGCAGTATCGTGATGCTGGAGAATAAGAACAATCTCCTGCCGCTCTCCGCGAAGGTGGGCAGCGTGGCCCTCATAGGCGAGCTCAACGACTCGAAGGAGGATATGAACGGCTTCTGGGCAGGACAGGGCGATATCAATGCTGTGGTTACCGTGAAAGAAGCGCTGGCCAAGCGAGGGGTGAAGGTGAACTACGCCTCGGGTTATGACCTCGATACAAAGAAAATGAAAGACCTCGACGCGGCCCTCGATGCTGCGCGCAAGTCGGACGTGGTGATCGTGGCTGTGGGCGAAAGGGCCAAAGAATCCGGCGAAGCCAAGTCGATGGCCAATATCGAAATATCCGCCGACCATCAGAAGTTAGTGACCGAACTGGCTGGGACCGGTAAGCCCGTGGTGGCGCTGGTGATGGGTGGCCGCCCGATGATATTCAACACCGTGAGGGCTGAGGCCGGAGCGGTGCTTCTCACCTGGTGGCTGGGTACGGAGGCGGGTAACGCCATCTGCGACGTGCTGTTCGGCGATTACAACCCCTCGGCCAAGCTGCCGATGACATTTCCGCAGAGTGTGGGACAGGTGCCCATCTACTACTACTATAAGAGTACGGGCCGCCCCTACAATCCCAAAGAACGCCACTCCACATCGTATCTCGACGTGCCTATCTACCCGGCCTATCCGTTCGGCTATGGCCTGAGCTACACCTCGTTCGATATCTCTGAACCTGTGCTGAGCCACACTATAACCAAGGTCGGCCAACCTGTGACCGTGAGCGTGAAGGTGAAGAATACCGGCTCGCGCGACGGCGAAGAGGTGGTGCAGATGTACGTGAAGGACATGGTCGCCTCGATAACGCGCCCTGTGAAAGAGCTCAAAGGCTTCGAAAAGGTGTCGCTCAAGTCGGGCGAGGAGAAAACCGTGCAATTTACCCTCGAAGATAGTGCGTTGGGCTTTTATAACAACGACCTTAAATTTGTGGTCGAGCCGGGCGACTTCGAGATCATGGTGGGTAACAGCTCGGAGAGCCTCAAGAGCGCGACCCTCAAGGTGATACTCGCTCCTAAGGTGAGGTAGGGGCGGGCTGTTAAGGGTTCGTGGAAATAGGTGGCGGCCGGTGCATTTGCACCGGCCGCCTTGTTTTCGGATCGCAATGGAGGCAATCCGTGCCACCGCTCCAGACGCTGGTCGCGTCTCGGCCGGTGGGGCGGCGGCAAGTGCCTGTTGGTATATGGAGAGGGTTGCAGGTAGGCTTCATCTCCGCGGCTGTGGGGGTCGCACCGAAGGTGCGAGCCGCGGAGATGAGCATCGCGGAGCGCGATACAGGGTGCTTGCCAGCACACGGATAGAATTCTTTTTGTAGAAGATTATCCAACCCTCAAAGCACCATAGGTGCTTATCCTCCGCCAATTGCTGATATTCACGCCCGGACAGGGGTCGAGGGAATCCGTTAAAAAACGACGCTGTGTCTAACGACTGTTAGACAGGCCGCAGGCTTGGCTAAAAAGGAGGAGTTCGACGTTTTAGGATGTACGAAGACTCCTGTCAGTGAATATCCGCAGGCGGCACTTTTTGGGTACCTTTTGTGTGCACAAAAGGTACAAGATAAACTTACTTAAACACGAATAAAAGATTTTTGCACCTTTTGTGCGTTCAAAAGGTACGAAAGAGAAATTTTTCTGGAAAAATAATCAGCCTCTCCTCATTTTGTCCTCACGCTAATATTCATTACCTTCGCCACTTAATTTGCAAAACGATAGGGGATTGCGCCGGGTTATCCGGCCGCCGCCCCCTTTCCCGCACCAAAAAATTTCTATGAAAAAAGGTCTTCTATACGCCATTATCGCCTCCGTGCTGTGGGCGATCGTCAACCCGTTTATCAAACAGGGCTTCTCCTACGGCTTCACGCCGATGAATTTCGCAGGAATGAGGTTTATGATCGCGGGGGCGATATTGCTCATCTTTACGTGGCATCCGGGTATGTGGCGCGAGATATGGAACAGCCGCAAGCTGTTCTCCAACCTCATAGTAATCAATATGTTCCTGGGTTACGTGACCTTCTACTTCGGGGTCGACTTCGTGAGCTCGGCGGTGTCGTCGATAGTGATGGGGCTGACCCCGCTGGTCAACGTTTTCCTTGCCCACCTCATAGCCCGCAACGATAAACTCAACGTGTACAAGGTGGTGAGCCTGGTGGTGAGCCTCGCGGGCCTGCTGCTTATCGTGGGCATGGGCGAAGGCGGCGCGCCGCTCGACGGGAGAGGTATACTGGGGATAGTGTTGCTGCTGCTCTCCATACTGTTGCAGGGCTACTCGGCGATAAAGGTGGCCGAAGAGCGCAAGAACGTTAACCCCGTGTTCCTCAATGCTGTGCAGACCCTCTTTGGGGGTATCATGCTCTACATGGTGGGCGTGGCGACCGAGGGGGTCAACGATTTCACGGGCCAGCCGGGAGGATTCTACGTCTCATTCATAATACTTATCCTTATCTCCATCTTTGCTTTTAACTTCTGGTTCAAGGCATTGCGCGAGGAGGGGAGTAAGGTCTCCGACCTGAATATGTGCAGGCTTATCAACCCCATTTTGGGTGCGGTGCTGAGTTGGATCATGATAGCCGGCGAACGCCCGATGTTCAGCACGGTGGTGGGTATGATCATAATATCCACATCTCTCGTGATATATTTTAAGGGCGAGGAGATCGTGGCAAGGTGGCGCTCAAGGAGATTGGGACGCTGCACGAAAGAGGCCCCCGTCTGCGATAAATAATACGTTGCGGAATGTGAAGGCCACGCGGGCCGATTTTTGAGCCGTTGTTTGGGCCCGAATCGGAATATTATTACTATTTTTGAAGTCCGTTCATACGCGAAAGATAAGCCATGAAAATATCGCTTTTGCAGTCCGGCCTGCGCTGGCAGGCTCCCGAAATAAATATGCGTTCCTTCGCCGAGGCCCTCGACAGGGCCCCGCAGGCCGACCTCTACCTCCTGCCCGAGATGTTCACTACGGGTTTTGCGATGGAGCCCGAGGGAATTGCCGACGGTGGCGAAGCCGCCCTGGGATGGATGAAGGAGCAGGCCCGGCGAAAGGGTGCTGCCGTGGCGGGAAGCGTAGCCGTGGAGGATGGAGGGCGCTATTTCAACCGCTTTTACTTTGTTACTCCCGAGGGCGGACATTATGCCTACGACAAGCGACACCTATTCTCGATGGGCGGCGAGAGGGGGCATTACACCGCGGGCGAGGAGAAGGTGGCGATAGAGTATAAGGGGTGGCGGATACTGCTGCTGGTGTGTTACGACCTGCGTTTCCCGGTGTGGTCGCGCTCGGCAGGGGACGTAGACCTTATCCTCTGCGTGGCCAACTGGCCCACTCCGAGGGTGGGGGCGTGGGACACGCTGCTAAAGGCCCGCGCCATCGAGAACCAATGCTATGTGGCGGGATGCAACCGCGTGGGCGGCGACCCGGATAACGACTATTGCGGACATTCGGTGGTGGTCGACTACCTCGGAAATGTGATAGCTGAGGGCGGGGAGGGAGCCGAGGCGGTTATCTCGGCCGAAATTTCGATAGACGGACTTAACGCCTTCAGGGACAAGTTCCCCGCATGGAAGGATGCTGATAAATTTACAATAAATGGATAAAAAGTTACTTCTTCTCGGCGACCAGGCCATCGCCCGGGCGGCCCTCGACGCAGGTATCTCGGGCGTCTACGCCTACCCCGGCACGCCCTCGACCGAGATCACAGAATATATTCAGGAACACGCTCCGCAGGAGGTACACAGCCGCTGGTGTGTGAACGAGAAGACCGCCATGGAGGCGGCTCTCGGGGTGTCTTATGCCGGAGGCAGGGCCCTGGTGTGTATGAAGCACGTGGGGCTAAATGTGGCCGCAGATGCCTTTATCAACTCGGCTATGACCGGTTGTAACGGCGGCCTCGTGGTGGTAGTTGCCGACGACCCGTCGATGCATTCCTCGCAGAACGAGCAGGATTCACGATTCTATGGTCGGTTTGCGTTCGTACCCACGCTGGAGCCATCCTCTCAGCAGGAGGCCTACGATATGACCGCCTACGGATTCGCCTTATCGGAGAAATTCCGCCTGCCGGTGCTGATGAGGGTCACTACACGCATGGCCCACTCGAGGGCTGTGGTGAAAAGAGGCGAGATACTCAATCGTAAAGGTATCAATACGCCTGAAAACACGTCGGACTGGATACTGCTTCCGGTCAACGCCCGCCGCCGCTACAAGGAGATACTTTCCCAGCAGGACCTGCTGGAGGAGGCAGCGATGAAGTCGCCGTACAACTCGCTTTCGTGGGGGAAGGACCTGTCTATGGGCATTATCGCCTGCGGGATAGGGTACAACTACCTGATGGAGAACTTCCCGGGGGGGTGTCCGTTCCCGGTGCTGAAGGTGTCGCAGTATCCCCTGCCCCGGATTCAGGTGAAGGAGATGGCGGAGAAGTGTGGAAAGATACTTATCCTCGAAGACGGGCAGCCCTTCGTCGAGGAGCAGGTGAGGGGTATTTTCGGTGCGCCGTGCCCCGTGGAGGGCAGGCTGTCGGGCGAGTTGCCCAGGGTGGGCGAGCTTAATCCCGACTGCGTGCGCGCGGCCCTCGGCAAAGCCGACAGCAAGTGCCTCGCTACCGGAGTGAACATTGTGGCGAGGCCGCCCGCACTCTGCGCCGGCTGCGGGCACAGGGACGTGTACGACGTGCTGAACAAGGTGGTGGCCGACTACAAGGGCGCCAGGGTGTTCAGCGATATAGGTTGTTACACCTTGGGAGCGTTGCCCCCGTTTCGGGCCATACATACGTGCGTGGATATGGGCGCTTCGATCACGATGGCCAAGGGTGCGGCAGATACGGGCCTACATCCCGCCTTCGCGGTTATCGGCGACTCCACGTTCACCCACTCGGGTATGACGGGGCTGCTGGACGCCGTAAACAGCCGCTCCAATATGACCGTGATAATATCCGACAACCTCACCACCGCCATGACAGGCGGGCAGGATTCGGCGGGTACATACCGTATAGAGCAGATATGTCTGGGATTGGGCGTCGAGCCGGAACACCTGCACGTGGTGGTGCCTCTGCCCAAAAATATGGAGGAGATAGAGCGCGTGATGCGTTCGGAGGTGGAATATAAGGGCCTTTCGGTGATAATTCCCCGCAGGGAGTGTATCCAGACGGCCAAACGTAAGAAGAAATAAGATATATACAGTGATAGTTGATGTTGGAGCGGGAGAGAAAGGAGTTTTATTCGCCTTCGGCGACCTACTTTTAGCATCGCCCTAAAAGTAGGCAAAAGGTCTAGCTGCGTCTTCTGCCGGGATCTCTTCCGGGAGCTTCCCTCGTTACACGATAACAGAGGGTGATCTCCCTCACGAGATCTATTTCCGGCAGAAGCCAGAAGCGGCGGATTATTTTGCTGTTAAGGAAATTGCTTTGATAAACTACATTTATTCTCGCTCCGATGTAATTTTGTATATTAGCCCTATTGTGTAAATAAAATGCGCCTTGCAGCGCGGTCAAAATATCAGTAACCAAGTGAAGAAGGATATCATATTAGCAGGCGTCGGGGGGCAGGGGATACTCTCCATTGCCACCGTTATAGGCCATGCGGCCCTCGGGGCGGGACTCAATATCAAGCAGGCCGAGGTACACGGCATGAGCCAGAGGGGCGGCGACGTCCACTCCAACCTGCGCGTGTCGTCCGACGCAATCGCTTCCGACCTTATCCCGCGCGGCGGGGCCGACCTTATCATAGCCATGGAGCCTATGGAGGCCCTGCGCTACCTGCCCATGTTAGCCCCGGAGGGGTGGGTGATCGTCAACGCCGCGCCGTTCGTCAATATACCTAACTACCCTGACTGCGAGGCGGTGCTTTCCGAGTTGAAGGCTCTGCCCCGGGTGGTGCTGTTCGATGCCGACGCCATAGCTAAACGTGGCGCCAATATGGCCCTGTTGGGCGCTGCTTCGGGCGTGCTGGGAATAGAGGGTCTGGAAGAGGGCGTACGCAAGGTGTTCGCATCGAAGGGCGAGGCGGTCGTGGAATCGAATATACAGGCCTTCGAGGCCGGGGCGGCTGCGGCCCGAAAATCTATGAAGTAATGGGAAAGGGAGTTTTCGACGGCGATCTGGTAGCTAAGGTGGTCGAGGGTTTGGGTATCACCGACCTCGCAAAAGCCACTATCGGCGAAGCCAAGCTTATAGCCCTCAAGTTGGAGGAATTGACAGGGATCCCCTTTGTGCGGATGGACCAGGGCGTTCCCGGTCTCGATCCGTGCGAGATAGGTATGGCGGCAGAGAAAGAGGCATTGGACAGGGGTGTGGCGGCGATATATCCGCCCGCCGAGGGGGTGCAGGAGTTGAAGGATGCCGCATCGCAATTTATCAAGGCGTTTATGGATGTAGAGGTGTCGCCCGCGGCGTGCCTGCCCGTGTGCGGCTCTGTGGCCGGTTCGTTCGGGGCGTTCATACTCTGCTCGCAGTTGGACCCTAAGAAAGACACGATACTGTTTATCGACCCCGGTTTCCCCATTCAGAAGTCGCAGCTTACGATCCTCGGCGTTAAGCACGAGCAGTTCGATATATACGCTTTCCGCGGCGAGGCACTGCGCGATAAGCTGGAGAGCTATATGAGTAAGGGCAATATAGCCGCCATTATTTACTCCAACCCCAACAATCCCGCGTGGATATGCCTTGAGGAGAGTGAACTCAAGATAATCGGCGAGGCGGCAACACGCCACGAGGCTATCGTCATAGAGGACCTCGCGTACTTCTCGATGGATTTCCGCAAGCCGCTGGGCAAGCCGTTCAAGGCTCCGTTCCAGGCGACCGTGGCGCGGTATACCGATAACTATATACTGATGATCTCCGGCTCCAAGATGTTCTCATACGCGGGACAGAGGGTGGCGATCACGGCGGTTTCGGACAAGCTGTTCGGCCGTAGCTATCCAGCTCTTGCCCGCCGCTACGGCGGTACGGGGCATGTGGGTAATACCTACACCAACGCCATCATGTATATGATAACCTCGGGCGTGGCCCACTCGGTACAGTATGGTCTGGCGGCGATGATGAAGGCCTCTGTGGAGGGACGTCTCGACTTCGTGGCCCTAACAAGCGAGTATGCCCGCAGGACGGAACGCATGAAGAGGATATTCCTCGATAACGGCTTCTACGTGGTCTACGACCGTGATGTGGAGCAGCCCACCGGCGACGGGTTCTTCTTTACCGTGGGTTATCCGGGGATGAACAGCGGCGAACTGATGAAGCGACTGATCCACTACGGTATCAGCAGCATTACGCTCAACACCACCGGAAGCGTGCAGGATGGTATCCGTGCCTGTTGCTCCCGCATGAACGACGAAAAATCATTTGAAATACTCGAACAACGCCTAAAGCAATTCAGAGATGATATGGAATAAGACAATGGAGTGCGCTCCCCGCGAGCAGATGCGCGAGATACAGGGCGAGCGCTTGCGCGAAACGGTGCAGAGGGTGTACCACAACACGCCATTCTACCGTGCCAGGATGCAGGAAATGGGTATCACCCCCGACGATATACGATCCATTGACGATATCGTCAAACTGCCGTTCACCACCAAACAGGACCTGCGCGACAACTACCCCTACGGGTTGTTCGCCGTGCCTATGTCGGAGATAATCCGCCTCCACGCCTCATCGGGAACCACGGGCCTGCCTACCGTCGTGGGCTACACACGCAAGGACCTGAACACATGGTCGGAGATGATCGCCCGCTGCCTCACGGCCTACGGCGCCGACCGCCACGACATATTCCACGTGGCCTACGGATACGGCCTCTTCACAGGGGGGCTCGGCCTGCACTATGGCGTGGAGAACATGGGCGGCACCGTGATACCCATGTCGAGCGGCAACACGGCCAAGCAGATACAGATACTCCACGACTTCGGCCCCACGGCCATAGCCTGTACGCCCTCGTATGCCCTCCATCTCTCGGAGGCTATCGCGGCTTCGGGTATACCCCGCGAGGAGTTCCGCCTGCGCATAGGTATCTTCGGAGCCGAACCGTGGACCGACAATATGCGCAAGGAGATCGAGCAGTCGCTGGGCATCAAGGCCTATAACATCTACGGACTGAGCGAGATCATGGGCCCCGGCGTGTCGCACGAATGCGAGTGCCAGTGCGGCTCGCACATCATCGAAGATCATTTTTACCCCGAGATAATCGACCCCGACACCCTGCAGCCCCTGCCTTACGGGACACAGGGCGAACTGGTGTTCACCACCATAACCAAGGAAGGGCTGCCGCTGCTTCGCTACCGTACCAAGGACCTATGCACCCTCGACGCCGAGCCTTGCCGCTGCGGTCGTACCAGCGTGAGGATGAGTAGGATCGTGGGTCGTTCCGACGACATGCTTATTATCCGAGGCGTGAATATATTCCCGTCGCAGGTGGAGAGCGTGATCCTCGAAATGGAGGAGTTCGAGCCCCACTACATGCTTGTCGTGGACAGGGAGCATAATCTCGACACCCTCGAGGTGCTTATAGAGGTTAGGGAGCAGTTCTACTCCGACGAGATCAACCGCATGATCGAGCTGAAGAAAAAGGTATCGCACAGGCTGCACAGCGTGCTGGGTATCGGCGTCACCGTGAAGCTCGTCGAGCCGCGTACCCTGGAACGAAGTGAGGGAAAGGCCAAGAGGGTGATAGATAATAGAAAACTTACCTAAAACCATACCGCTATGATAGTTCAGCAGTTATCTGTATTCCTGGAAAATAAGACCGGAAGGATCAACGAAGTGACGCGCCTACTGGGCGACGCGGGGGTGAATATGATAGCCTTCAGCATGGCTGAGAATCTCGATTTCGGGATTCTGAGGGTGATAGTGTCGGACGTGGAGAAGGCCGTAGAGGTGCTCAAAGAGGCCCGATTCGCCGTGAAACTCACCGACGTGATATGCCTCGATTGTCCCAATGTGCCGGGCAGCCTGGCCAAGATACTCGACCGCCTGGCATCAAAGGGCGTGTTCATAGAGTATATGTACGCCTTCTCGAGGGGCGAGACCGCCAGCGTTGTGATACGCCCCACCGACACCTCGAAGTGTTCGGCGATACTTGCTGAGAAGTAGGAGGGTAACGTGATAAGATGCGGCAGTTAAGGGAGTAGTTTCTTCCTTAACTGCCGTTTTACGTTTACCCGGTTCATTTTCGCATCTTTTTTATGATTACTTTCATCTCCGCGGCTGCGGGGGTCGCACCTACGGTGCGAGCCGCGGAGATGAGCATCGCTTTCTGCGATGCAGGTTATGATAGTAAATAATCCTTAAAGCGCCGTAGGCGCTTGTCCTCCGCCAATTGCGCGATATTCACGCCCGGACAGGGGTCGAGGTAATCCGTTAAAAAACGACGCTGTGTCTAACGACTGTTAGACAGGCCGTGAGGCTCTGGCTAAAAAGGAGGAGTTCGACGTTTTAGGATGTACGAAGACCCCTGTCAGTGAATATCCGCAGGCGGCACTTTTTGGGTACCTTTTGTGTGCACAAAAGGTACAGAGAGAAAAATTACTTTGCAGTAGTTTATTTGTCTTCTGTCCTCTACTTTTGGCATTGCCCCAAAAGTAGGCAAAAGGTCTAGCCGCGTCTTCTGCCGGGGTCTCTTCCGGGAGCTTCCCTCGTTACACGATAACCGAGGGTGATCTCCCTCACGAGACCTATTTCCGGCAGAAGCCCAAAGCG